>NCHB01000004.1 GCA_002281755.1 Sulfurovum sp. 16-42-52 | reverse complement strand
CGGGTTTACTATGTTTATCGGTCGTTATTATACCGTTTTATCGCTTCCGAAGTGCCTATTTTAGGGAGGTGATTTGGTTTTTCAGGGGTGACTATATAAAACTAAATAATAAGCAGTGATGGGATACAGATACGTTCAACTGAGCCTTGTAGACTCTTCATCCTTTTTAGCCAGAAGTATCTCTGCCCATTTTCGTATTTCAATCATACTAAACACCCACAGCGCCATCAAGCCAATCATAGTAGACGATTCAATAGTAAGTGGTAAGGCATGAAACACATCCGAAAGCAGATAGATAGCGCACAACTGAAGCACAAGTCCTATGCCTATACCGTGAAAGATATACGGATTGATCTGCAGTGATTTTTTGATGTTCTTCAAAAAGGGTTCGTTTTCTTTGAGCGACTGAAGACCATTCACCCACGTGGCGACCACAAAGGCGGAAAAGAGTGTAGATACAGCACTCTCTTTTCCGTACTGTTCGAGCATCCAGACATAGAGAAAGAGTGCGCCCATACTGATGACCAGAGCAGCATAGACCACACGTAAAAGCTGTGTTTTGTCTAAAAATTTCTCGTGTAGCTTCGTTGGTGCTTTACTCATCACATCTTCTTCCTCTTTTAAGAAGGGAAAGGTTTTATCCAGTGCACTGTCTGAAACCAGATTGATCCATAAGATCTGCACAGGGTAAAGTGGCAGTGGCAGGGACATGAGGATTGCACCGGTGATCAAGATGACTTCATCCAAACTTGTAGAGACGAGAAAGTAGATTGCTTTTCGAATGTTGCCGGCAATGGTTCTTCCCTGTTTAATCGCATCAACAATCACAGTAAGATTGTTATCTGCCAGTACCATTTTTGCAGTCGATTTTGCCGCATCTGTTCCGCTTCCCATACCTATACCCAGATCTGCAGCTCTGAGTGCAGGCACATCATTGGCTCCGTCACCCGTAACGGCAACGATCTCTCCTTGTTTTTGCAGCATTTTAACAATACGGTATTTATGCTCAGGGAGTACTCTTGCCCACACAGTGATTTTTGGCAATATCTTTTCCAGTGTCTCATCATCCATGTCATTCAGCTCTTTGCCTGTTGCAATCAAATCCTCTTCCTTATAGATATTGACCAATTTTGCAACAGCTGCGGCGGTGAGCGGATTATCACCTGTAATCATCATCACTTTTATGCCGGCTCTTTGTGCTGTTTGAACAGCCTCCAAAACACCTTCTTTGGGAGGATCCAAGAAGCCTACCAGCCCTACAATTTCGATCCGCCATTTTTCTATGTTATCCGATGTATGTTCGCCCATACCCAGTGCAATGACCCGTAAGCCGTTGGAAGCCAGCTTGTCATGTTCTCTTTCCAGCGTTTCAAAATCATTTTGGTTAGTAGCAATCAGCTTGAGGGATTCAAAAGCACCTTTGACAAAAATTTTATGCTCTCTTTCGATCATGTTTGAACTTGCCATCAATCTATATTGGGTATCAAAAGGATAGAGGTTGACGCGCGGGTATTTTTCACGGATATTTTCATACTCTTTGCCTATCCAAAGGGCAAGCGCTGTATCAATTGGATCCCCTTTGTTTTCTATTGATTCATTGGCAAGAGCAGAAACGGTTTGCAAAAAAGTATCATGCAAAGAGAATACTTCTTCTACTTTGAGTTTTCCCTGGGTGATTGTGCCTGTTTTGTCCGAAGCAATGACCGTAGCACTGCCTAAGGTTTCAACCGAAGGCAAATGACGGATATAGACTTTTTTAAGACTCAATGTCATCGCACCTATGGTTAGCACCAGTGTAACAACTATGGGCAACCCCTCAGGCACAGCTGAAACAAGTTCAGCGATGATAAGATAGATGACCTCAATCGCACCTCTTCCCTGCCAGAGAGCAAAAATGGCAGAGAATACTATCAATAGCAGTATGACAAGCATATGTTTTTTGATAAAAATTTCCAGTGCTTTGCTTAAAGGTGTTTCTGGTGATTTTTCTTCAGCTTTGCTTGAGAGAGAAGCAAGATAGGTCTTTTCTGCAGTGAATACAACAAATCCTTCTGCTTTCCCTTTGGTTACTGTTGTACCGGAGAGTGCCATATTATCGAGTTCATAAGGGAGTGTTGTTTTGTGTAATAGTAAGTTTGCGTCTTTTTGTACAGGGATTGATTCACCTGTAAGAATGGACTCATCAATGACAAGTCCATTGGTATAAAAAAGACGTATGTCTGCGGGTACAATATCTCCTTCGGATAAAACAATGACATCTCCGGGCACAAGCTGGGAGGAAGAGATCAAAACTGTCTGATTGTTGCGTTTGACCTGTGTTTTGCTTTCAGTGAGTTTTTTGAGTGCTTTTATGGATGAAAGTGCTTTGACCTCCTGCCAAAATCCAATACATGAGTTAATGATTACAATAAGCAGTATAAGCACTCCTTCATGCATATTCTGAAGAAAGAGAGAAAGAGCTGCAGCAGCTACGAGTACATAAACCAAAGGACTTTTGAACTGAGAAAGAAAAAGTAAAAAAAGATTATGCTTTTTTTCTTTTATCTCGTTCAAGCCGTAGATCGAAAGATTTTGTTGCACCTTCGCTTGATTGAGTCCCTCTTTTGAGCTTTCCATCTGTTGAGCTAGAAACTCAATCGTTTCAACATGGGGATAATCCGGAATAGTCATTATTTTTTCCTACATTTCATATCTAAGCTTGCTCTGATATGAGTGTAACATATTTATTGGTTACACGCATCTAACACCAAAAAAGAGCTGGGTTTTGTGTGTGAAAGTTGAGATAATTTTTAAAGAGAACAGGATGACAATAAAAAGGAAATTAGAATATATTCTGGAGATTTAATGCACTAAACTTTGTTTTGTAAATGCCAATAATCCAAACCCTTATACGCAGCCGTGAGCAGTCCAAAAATGAGCATGGTGCTTCCCATGCAGTAGGGTGCTTGTTCGGCAAAGGGTGCAGAGGAGGTGGCGATGCTAAAGATGACAGCAACCCAAAGCAAAAATGCAATGACTCCGAGCACTCTTTTTGTCCATGTCACTGTGAGCAGTAGGGTTTCTTTCTTCATAGAAGTATTTTATCCTATTTAGATATAATTTTGCCAATATAAAACCTAGGGTCATTATGCAACGATTTGAGCAGTATCTGCGTGACAATTTACCGCATGTAGAGAGTTTTCATCCTATTTATGAAGAGGCACTGGGTGCGATGCTTTTAGCCGGTGGCAAGCGTTTTCGCCCCATGCTGCTTCTAAGGGTGGTTGATGCCTATGAGCCCTTACTGTATGACTCTGCACTACCTGTGGCATTGGCGTTGGAGATGTTTCATACCTATTCACTCATCCATGATGACCTCCCTGCGATGGATGATGCACCGCTTCGTCGTGGTCATGCGACGCTGCACACACGCTACGATGAGGTAACGGCCATCTTGGCGGGTGATGCACTCAATACCGATGCGTTTTATCTCATCGCCAAAGCCCCACTCCGTGCAGATGTCAAGATAAAACTCATCGAGTTGCTCTCACGTGATGGCGGTAGTCGTGGTATGGTTTTGGGGCAGGCGATAGACTGTTATTTTGAAAATAAACCACTTACGCTTGAGCAGATAAAAACACTGCACACCAATAAAACCGCCAAACTCATCGCCGTTTCCTTGCAGATGGGGGCTGTGATCGTAGGGCTTGAGAAAAAAGTACAAGATGCCCTGTATGATTTTGGTTTGGATTTGGGACTGTTGTTTCAGATACAAGATGACATCATCGACGAGACACAAAGCGAAGAAGAAGCAGGCAAAACCACAGGCATTGATGGCAATAAAAATAGTTTTGTGACGCTTTTGGGCTTAGAACAGACAGTACAAGAAGCAGATGTTTTGGCAAAAGCGTTGCAAAGACGATTTGAAGACTTTGATCTAAAGCTGCAAACAGCCCTGCAACCCCTCATGCAGCAATACTTAAACAGACACCACTAAAGGAGTAATACAATGGCAATGACAGAACAGAACAAAATGCGTAAAAAGATGGCAAACACCATCCGATTTTTGGCCGCAGATATGGTACAACAAGCAAACTCAGGACACCCCGGTGCACCGATGGGACTGGCAGACATTGCTGTGGTTTTAAGTGAAAAACTCAGCCACAATCCCAAAAACCCAAAATGGCTCAACCGTGACCGTTTGGTTTTCTCAGGAGGGCATGGTTCAGCACTCATCTACTCTTTGTTGCATCTTTGGGGGTATGATGTCAGTCTTGAAGACCTCAAGCAGTTTCGCCAACTAGACTCCAAAACACCAGGGCATCCTGAGTATGGACACACTGCAGGGGTAGAAATGACCACAGGGCCACTCGGGCAGGGCATCGCCAATGCAGTTGGTTTTGCGATGGCAGAGGCGTACACTGCTAACCAAGTCAACTCAGAGACTTGCGCGCTCATAGACCACAAAGTCTATTGTCTCTGTGGTGACGGTGACTTGCAAGAGGGTATCTCGTATGAGGCGTGCGCGTTGGCAGGACACTTGAAGCTCAAAGATTTGGTACTCATCTATGACTCTAACTGCATCACCATAGAAGGTGACACAAGCATCGCGTGGAGCGAAGATGTTGCCGCGCGCTTTAGGGCACAAAACTGGGATGTCAAAGAGGTAAACGGGCACTGTTACGATGAGATAGAAAGAGTGTTAGATGAGGTGAATTCTGCCACAAAACCAACCATCATTATCGCCAATACCATCATCGGCAAGGGTGCCGGTGAACTTGAAGGCACACACCATACACACGGTGCACCACTGGGTGCAGCCATCATCGCAGAGTCCAAAGAAAAAGAAGGGTTTGACCCCGAGGCATTTTTCCAGATTCCCCAAGATGTATTGCTACGCTTTAGATGTGCTTTAGAATTGGGTGAATTGGCTGAAAAAGAGTGGATACATAGACAAAAAGAAGCCCCATTGGTAGAGCAAAATGTGGCTTTAGAGAGACTGCTTAACCCTGATTTCTCCGCCATAGAGTACCCTGACTTTTCAAATGATGCCTCTGTAGCAACCAGAGACTCCAACGGTAAAATCCTCAATGCCATCGCTAAAGCCGTACCATCGTTTTTGGGTGGTTCTGCTGACCTTGCTCCCTCAAACAAAACAGAGCTCAAAGAGATGGGCAATTTTCCCAAAGGCAAAAATATGCACTTTGGTATCAGGGAACACTCCATGGCTGCCATCACCAATGCGATGGCGCTTTACGGTACAACCATCCCGTTTAATGCTACATTTTTTGTATTCTCTGACTATCTCAAACCTGCAGCGCGTATCGCAGCACTGACGCACATACAAAACTTTTTTATCTGGACGCATGACAGCATCGGTGTAGGTGAAGATGGTCCGACACACGAGCCTATAGAGCACCTCAGCCAGTTTAGAGCTTTGCCAAACTTCTATGTGTGGAGACCGGCCGATGCGACTGAAAATGTGGAAGCATGGAAAACAGCGTTACAGATACAAGCCCCACACGCTTTTGTGCTTAGTCGCCAAAGCCTAAAAACGCTCAAACCAAAAAGAGATTTTGGTGAAGTAAGTAAAGGTGCTTACATCGTCAAAAAACGCGACAATGCAAACCTCACGCTCATGGCTTCAGGCTCTGAGCTTATGCCATGCCTCAAAGCAGCCTGTTACCTCGCTGTACTTGGCATCAAAGCCAATGTTGTCTCTGTGCCCTGCCTTGACCTCTTCAATGAGCAAGATGCAACCTATAAAAACACCGTCATCGACCAGGGCACTAAAGTACTTGCCGTGGAAGCCGCAACTGCGACAGAGTACTACCGCTACGCCGATGATGTACTGGGCATGGAAAGCTTCGGAGCTTCAGCACCCGCTGAACTACTCTTTGAAAAGTTCGGATTTACACAAGAAGGCATCATGAAACGCGCGTGTAAGTTGATGGATGTAGAGTATAGAGAAGTAGAACTTGGGGAGTGCAAATTATAAAAATTTGCTCTTTACTATTCTGGACTTAGTCCAGAATCTACCCTTTGAAAAAATCTCCAATATCTATCTTCAATATTTTTGAAATTTTAGCGAGATGTTTGATGTTGAAATGATGATTTCTGCTTCGGAGTTCTGCTCGTCCAAGATAGGCTCCACCGCTCATCCCTATTTCTAAAGCAAGCTGCATTTGTGAATAGCCTTTTTCTTCGCGGTATTTTTTAACATTTTGAGAGACGGTATCAAGTACTTGTTCACTGTATACCTCTAATTCTTCTGTCTGCAAAACCAATCCTGACGATATATATATCTTAAGTCAAGTATGATATTTATTTCGATAAAATCAATCAACGATATTTATATCGTTATATTTAAAGATGGATGGAATATGAAAGCTATTGTACTTGGTTTATTAGTTAGTGTCATGCTTGTTGGTTGCGGTGGTGGAGGAGGAAGTGGAGATAGTCCTTCTACTAAAATTATAGATAACTCTTTACTGGCAGAAGATGAAAACCAATATGGCTATTTTGGTACGGATGTTATTTTTGGTGGCATAAAAATTGCTGGAGGCTGGGATTTGTATAACGGTGGAGATATCCATGACTCATTATATGCTAGTTTTGATATTGATGGGACAGGATGGTTACAAAATCAACAAAATTCATCTTTTAGTGTAAGTTTTGTTTATGGTGTTTCAAAAGATGGACAAGTCATACAAACAAGTGAACAATTTATGATAAAAATCTTAGCAGTAATAAAAAATGGCTCAACTGTGACTTATGAAGGGGTGACAACGACTTTTGATTGTTATAATGTTGAACTTATCAATTTAGGAGAAGTCTACAATATGGATATGTGTCCAAGCGGTAGATATTAATTTAACATTTTATAAGAAGGAATTTATGGTGAAGAATAATATAAATAAATTGGTAGTCGTAGCTATTGTAGTATTAATGACTGCATGTTCTCAAAAGGCAGATAGTATAAAAGCAACATATGTCTCACCTTTACCCTATGAAAAGCATTCTTGTGAGCAATTAAAAGGTGAAGTTATAAGGGTAAATAAAAGACTTGCTGAAATTTCAGGGCAGCAAGCTGATGTTGCAAATAAAGATGCTGTGGTTGTTGGTGTCAGTGTTGTATTCTGGCCCGCAATATTGTTAATGGCACTAGGTGAAGATCAAAAAGCAGAAGTTGGAAATTTAAAAGGCCAATATAATACACTAAGAGATGTCGCAGTCAAAAAGAACTGTGACTTTGCAGCATCAATGAAGTAGTTCAGACATTGACTCTGATAAGTATCAAGTTTAAACCATTTGACATTTACACCATTATGTGCTATGTGATGTACAACATAATGAACATAAAGGATTTCCCATGCGAGTGGTCAATTTTACAGAGGCGCGCAATAATTTGAAATCTATTTTTGATGTTGTGTATCATAACTCTGAAGAGGTCATCGTCAATAGAAAAAATGGTGAAAATGTTGTGATTATCTCACTGGATACTTTTAACGCTATGAAGGAAACAGAGTATCTTCTACGCTCACCCAATAATGCAGAACATCTGCGCAAATCAATCCAGCAGTATCGCGATAGTAAAACCCTGACATATGACTTGTTAGATTAGGTATTTCTCCAAAAGAGCATGTCGAGCCTTAACTCAATATTTCTCTCGTTTAAACACCTTGACAATTATACACCATATGGTATATAATAAATCAAAAAGGATTATCAATGGCTAAGTCACAAACAAGTCTTCGTTTAGAAGAAGAGACACTTACTGAAGCAAAAGTAATATTGAGATCTTTAGGATTGAACTTTTCTGAAGCGGTCAACATCTTTGCCTCTATGGTGGTGCAACAAAAAGGCTTGCCTTTTGAGGTGAAATTACCCAATAAAAAGACACTTAAAGCAATGAAAGAAGCAGAAATGGGTATAGGTGAGCATGTCGATTTTGAAACATTTTTAAAAGAGAGTGAGGTGTATGCTAAGTCTTTTTAGAGCCAAAACATTTCTAAAAGACTATGGTAAAGTCAAATTTACCGATAAGCTTTATATGAAATATGTGGTATATGTTAGTACACTTTTGAAAGAAGAGCCACTGCCACATGAAGCGCATGACCACGGTTTGGCAGGTGGCTACAATGCGTATAGAGAGTTTCATATCTCAGGAGATTTGCTTGTTGTTTATAAAATTGAAAATACGACATTGCAACTGATTCGTATAGGTACACATTCTCAGCTTTTTACATAATTAAAGAGCATGTCAAGTCTTAACTCAACATCCCTCTGACTTCATCTTCATCTATCAAATCTTTATCATATTTGACAACCGCTATCTGCTCTGTTTCGTTGATGTAGCTTTCTACGATGGCAGGGTGGTCGGTGAGTGAAGCGACGCGTTCTCTGTCGAAGAGTGCTAGTGGCAGATAGACATTGCCTCTGTTGTTGGGGTTTGGCATGGTGCTAACCCAGATAAACCAAGCGATACATAAAAGAGCTACGACAAGCGCTAAAGTCTCTCTGTTGTAATGCTGCATGATCCACCCTGCTACTACGCCCCCAAGAAAGATACCTGTGTAGGCAAAAGTGTTTGCCACACCCAGTGCAGCACCTTTTTGGTGTACTTTGGCAAATTTGGCAACAAAGCTTTGTAGTAGCGGCTCAAACATATTAAAGCCGATGAAAAACATCACGACTCCTACAACAAACACCCATGCAGAAGTAGCAAAACCCATCGCTAGAAAGCCTAAGAAGATGACTGCTACGGAGATTTTAAAGACTTGTTTGCCTTTGCCGTATTTTTCTCCAAAGATGGCTGCAGGTGCCAAGGCAAAAAAACCAAAAATCATAGCCGGTACATAGACTTTCCAGAGTTCAGCCTTTGCCCAGCCAAAACCGCCTGCATCCACCGCTTGTGTCAGCACCACAGGGATGATAAAAAATGCCATCGTCATAATGCTTGAATGAAACAAAAAAGTGATATACATACGCGTGAGGGCTTTGTCTTTGAATACTTCAAAAAACTTGGACTCTTCTTCTGAGTAAGAGTGTACGATGTGCGGGGGTTTGGGTACAGCAGTATAGAGGATACCTATGGAAGCGACTGAGAGTATGGCGGTGAGCCAAAAGAGTTTATCGACTCCCCAGTACCCGCCTACGAGTGGAGCGATCACCATAGCTGCAGCAAAACTAAGCGCAATCGTGCCTCCCATGATTGCCATGGCATGTGCGCGCTGTTCTTCTTTAACCAGGTCAGCTATCATCGCGGAGACAACAGAGCCAATGGCACCTGCACCTTGTAAAAAACGCCCAAAGAGCAGCATATAGATATTGTCTGCAAGTGCTGAGATGACAGAGCCAGCGATGAAAATAAGTGTGCCAAACAACAGCACTGTTTTACGGTCAAACTTGTCAGACATTACACCAAAGGGGACTTGAAAAAGTGCTTGTGTCACCGCATAGCCTCCGACAACAACACCCGCTAAAAACGGTGTGCTCCCTGGCAAGTCAAGTGCATAGATGGAGAGTACAGGAAGTACGATAAAAAGCCCGAAAAATCTCAAGGCTACGATGAAGCTAAGGGGCATAATCTGTTTAATCATGGTGATACCTTTAATACGATAAAATTAAGAATACAGTGTGGTTAGCAAGATAGTGTAAAAAAGGTTAAGAGTTGATGAAAATCGTTTTGGCAACGGGAAATAAAGGGAAACTGCGTGAGTTCCAGCAGATGTGTGAAGAGGCAGTGATCCCCTTTTCTGAGCTTTTGGAACCTTTTGAGATTATAGAAGACGGTGATACCTTTGCGCAAAATGCACTCATCAAAGCCCGAACGATTTATGAGAGGCTGGGTGATGGGTATGTGGTGATAGCAGATGATTCGGGTATTTCTCTACCGTTATTAAACGGTGCCCCAGGTATCTACTCTGCGCGGTATGCCGGTGAGCAAGCAAGCGACACGGAGAATCTACAAAAGTTGATAGAAGCCATAAAAGAAAAAGGTGTTCACTCAGCCTCCGCGTATTACACGGCTGCGATTGCAATCGTGAGCAAATATGGAGAGTATGTGGTACATGGCTGGATGTATGGGGATGTGGTCACCGAAGCAAGAGGAGAAAAAGGGTTTGGGTATGACCCTGTTTTTATCCCCAATGGCTACACACAGACACTTGGTGAGTTGGATGATACGGTGAAATCAACCATTTCGCATCGTGCGCAGGCGTTGGCATTGGCAAAGCCTATCATTAAAATGTTACAAAGTAAATAGGAAAGAGAGTACCATGACAAAACAAGCATTTATGCAAGACTTACAAATCATTTATGATGAGTTACAAACAAGACAGGCAGAACTCAATAGCTACTTTGAACTCTTAGATAAAACAAAGGGACATCCAAAAGCAGAAAAACTCATCACCTTTTTTTTAACGATGCTGAACATCCCGCGTGATGATGAAAGTTACATGGCAGCACTGACCCGTCTGGTTGCTTTGCGTGAAGATGCCTTAGTGGAAGTCATGAAAAAAAACGGCTTTGATGAGCAGAAGATGCAAAAGAAAAAAGAGGTGGCGTATGGCTTTGTCTATGATTTTCACATCCAACGCCATGAAGCACTCATACAGTGGATAGAACAAAAAAAACTGCTTACGCCTTTTTACCGTTCTCTGATTTATGGGGTGCATTATGTAGGGCAATACATGACACTGTGGCAGAGTGAATGGACGCGCCACATTCTGCATTCGGTCAATCTGGAACTGAGCGAGATGTTCAACGGAGATGATGCAAAAGTTTTTGAGATGCTCCAAAGTGAGTCTTTGCTTGACAAAGACAGTAGCGGGAATGTAGGCGATAGATGTTACTCGGTGTTACAAAAAGAGGATGATGGGTTTAAGTCAGTTGCTTATGCCGAGGCTTTTCCAAAACATATACAAAGTGTGACGGGGGCACTAGAGCAACTTGTGAAGCGTTTGGCGTTAGAACAAGATGATGTCTTTGGTCAAAAAGAGGAGTGGATAGCGTACTTTAACGCTATCAAAGAGGCGTTTGCACACAGCGTACCTGATGAACTTATCGGTAAATGGGCAGAAGTGGACAGAAGATGGATGGCGGTTAAAACCCCCTTGCAAGTGGGGCATCCTTTGGAGTACTATGAAGACCATTACAGAAAAGCCGTGGCACTGGAGTGGGATCTGCGTATCGTCAATCCCGCACTGCAAAGTAATTCTTCTACAAAAGAAAACATCAAGCTTTTTGCTTCACTGATGGCAAAAGGTTTTGGCGGGGATGCAGAAAATATCATGGCAAAAAATCTCACACAGGTTGAGGAAACACAGCTTTATATCGGTCAACCGATGCTTTACTACGCAGCAGAGTTTAATGGTTTGTTCTCAGCGCAAGTCGTGCCCAATGATGAGCAAGTCTCAGCCGAACTTGGTAAAAAAATATTTGCCTATGCGGATTTTGTGATGCAGGGTAAAAAATCCAAGCCTATCATGAAGCTTTCAGTCGAGGTGATGGGCGAGACATTTGTAAAAGCACAAAGAGCGTTGATAGAAACCAATCCGGATTTGTGGCATGAGTTGTACGATATCTCCACAGTAGGGCATGAATATGGGCATATCTTATGGATAGACTCTGACACGGAGATGAAGATGAACCTCTCAGGGCAGTTCAAAAACATCGAAGAGTTTAAGGCAACCACGGGTGGGCTTATGGCATTTTTTGCCAATGAAAAAGAGGCAATCAGGGATCATGTAGTAGATGACTTGGTATCTCGCGCGGTGAGCTTGATGGCATGGAGAGAAGTAGGTGAAGTCTTGCCGTATTATTGTGAGGGGTTAATCCATTTGGATATTCTCTTTGCATCGGGGATTGTCACGTATGATGACACCCTTACTATTGACTATAGCAAGTATGATGCCATGAAAGAGGCGTATCAGACAGCATACACAAATCTGGCAAAACACTATCTAAACAAAGCAGATGCACAGCTATACCTAAGTGAGTATGCAGTCAAAGAAGCAGGTGTTTATTTACCTAAAGAGGGGAGAGTCAAATCATTTGTTGAGCACTATTATGCCCGCTACAAAGCAATAGGACAGCAGACTGTGATGCTTTTGGGGTGAGTGGTTTTAGTAGAATTTTCATACCATTTTTTACTATACTCTAACCTTTTTTTGGCTATACTTTTATTCACTTACGCCGTCGTCATGATGGCGATTGCGAGGATACTTCATGTTACTATTTACACCAGGACCTACACCCGTACCGGAGTCAGTGCGTTTAGCAATGGCAACCCCGACACTTCACCACCGAACAGCAGAATTTGAAGCGATTTTTAAAGAAGCACGAGAGCGTTTGATGCGTCTTTTGGGCATGGATGAGTGCGTGATGCTTGCTTCTTCTGGCACAGGCGCGATGCAAGCGTGTATGCTGAACCTTTGCGCAACTAAAGCGTTGACGGTTAACTCTGGAAAATTTGGTGAACGTTTTGGGAAAATCGCCGATGCGATGGGTAGAGAAAAAGTTGAACTTAAATATGAGTGGAACACGCCTTGTTCGGTTGAGGATGTCGAAAAAGCACTGCTTGGCAATCCTGATATCGATGCGATGTTCATACAGGTTTGTGAAAGCGCAGGGGGACTTAGACACCCTGTGGAAGCGATTGCAAAAAGAGCCAAAGAGATCAACCCGAACATCATGGTGATAGCTGACGGTATCACCGCGGTGGGTGTGGAGAAAATCGATGTGAGCCATATCGATGCACTGGTGACAGGAAGCCAAAAAGCATTGATGCTACCACCGGGACTGGCAATGATAGGACTCTCTGCAGCTGCGGTACAAAAAATAGGCGAGGGGAAAGATTATTATTTTAATCTTGCCACTGAGATCAAAAATCAGCAGAAAAATACCACAGCATGGACAGCTGCGACGACGCTGATTCAAGGACTCAACGCCATTTTTGATGAGATAGAAAAAGAAGGTTTTGATGCCTTGTATGAGAACACGATGGCGAGAGCTTTAGCAACGCAGGCTGCCCTAGAAGCGATTGGTTTTTCTATGTACCCACAAACACCTGCACTCTCTATGAGTACAGTGTATGATGAAGATGCAGAGCCTATCCGCAAACTGCTCAAAACCAAATATGCGGTCAATATGGCTGGTGGACAAGACCACCTCAAAGGCAAAATTTTCCGTATCAACCAGATGGGACTCATTCCTGTGTATGAGTCTGCGTGGGTCGTTAACGCCATAGAGCTGGCATTAGCAGACTTGGGAAGAAGAGCATTTGACGGTAGTGCAAGCCGGGTGTTCAATGAAACCTATTTTAAAAAAGCATAACCAGATGATATTTGAACACGAAATTCCCACCGGATCCAAACTTTATTTTGGAGAGAGTGCGAAGATAAAAAGAAATATTGAATCCATCGCAAGCCAGATGCTCTCTGAGCGTGGCTTTGAAGAGATAGTGACGCCTCTTTTTTCATATCATCAACATGACGCTTTTGAAGACAAAAAACCGCTACTTAGGCTCAACGACGAGGAAAACCATGAGGTGACATTGCGTGCTGATTCTACGGTGGATGTGGTTCGCATCGTGACAAAAAGATTGGGGCGAAGCACGGAGTCAAAAAAATGGTTTTACATTCAGCCCATCGTGACTTTTCCAACTAAAGAGCAGTATCAGATTGGTGCAGAGGTGATTGGGGGGACATTTGAAGCGATTGCAGAGACAACTACGCTTCTTCTGGAACAAATTGGTATTCATCCTATCATGCAACTGGCCAACATCCGCATTCCGCATCTTCTCAATGAAAAATACGGTGTGTCACTTGAGGTACTCAAATCAATGCATGTTGAACTGATAGTCAATGCCGATTTGCCTTGGATAGAGGCATTGTTAAGGCTCAACACAGTGGCTGATTTGGATGATTTAGGTGTATTTCCTTCTGACATCAAGGCAGAGTTGGTCAAAATGAAAGAGGCTGCCCAAAAAGTGAAGTATGACAATATGGTCATCTCTCCGCTTTTTTATGCCAATATGAGGTATTATGACTCTTTGACATTTCGAATGTTTGAAGACAATACATTGTTGGCAACAGGCGGTATTTACAATGTTGAAGGCATAGAAGCTGCAGGATTTGCACTCTATACGGATGAGTGTATCAGCAATAAAATGAATAAGGTAGGGTAGATGAGTAAAGCAGATTTGATCGTAGGTCTCCAGTGGGGAGATGAGGGCAAAGGAAAGATTGTTGACCATATGGCTCAAACCCATGACTATGTCTGTCGTTTTGCGGGCGGACACAATGCCGGGCATACTATTGTGATTGGTGAGACGAAGTACGCGCTTCATCTTATCCCTTCTGGCGTACTCAATCCTAAGGCTAAAAATATTGTCGGAAACGGTGTGGTGCTTTCGCCAAAAGATTTCATCAAAGAGATGCAACAGTTTGACAATTTGGAGGGCAGATTGTTTCTTTCGGACAAGGCACATGTTCTTCTTCCCTACCACGCACAGATTGACCAGGCAAGAGAGCGCATGAAAGGTGATAAAGCCATCGGTACGACAGGAAAAGGTATCGGACCTGCGTATGGTGACAAGATCGCACGTATCGGGCACAGACTTGGAGAGATTTTAAATCCGCAGAAACTGACATCCAAAATTGTTGACTATTTTGCGATGAACAAACCGGTGTTTGATGCGATGGGTGTAGCAATGCCTGTAGAAGCAGAACTTTTGGCCGAGATAGAAGGCTACAAAGCAGTACTTGCACCTTTTATCACTGATACCACACAGATGATGTGGGACATCATGCAAAAAGATAAAAAAATACTTCTTGAGGGTGCACAGGGTACGATGCTCGATATCGATCACGGCACCTATCCTTATGTGACATCCTCAACAACGGTGAGCGCGGGTGCGTGTTCAGGGCTTGGGATTAACCCGAAAGACATCGGTAAGGTGACAGGCATTGCAAAGGCATATTGTACACGCGTTGGAAATGGACCTTTCCCAAGTGAAGATTTGGGTGAAGAGGGTGCTAAACTACGTAAAAATGGACACGAATTCGGTACAACGACGGGTCGCCCAAGAAGATGCGGTTGGTTTGATGCAGTGGCGATGCGCCATGCAGTGCGGGTGAACGGTGTAGATCAGGTTGCACTGATGAAACTGGATGTATTGGACGGTTTTGATGAGGTGAAAGTCTGTGTAGCCTATGAAGTTGAGGGAAAAGAGATCAACTATGTACCGTATGACCTTGAAGATGCTACCCCTGTGTACCAAAGTTTTCCAGGTTGGGACAAAACTGAAGGTATAAGAGATTTTGAGGCTTTGCCGCAGACAGCCAAAACCTACATCTTGGCACTTGAAGCGATGATAGGAACAAAGATAGGTATCATCTCTACCAGCCCAGAACGCGAAGATACCATCTTACGATAACCTGATGTTCTCTTGGGTAGAGAGCACGCGCGACTAGTCGCTTTTGCAAGAAAAAATAAGGAGTGAATAGCATGAGATTAAAACCACAACAAACAGGATATGTAGCAAGTAAAATCGGGATAGATCTCGCCAATGCACCGTTTATAGCAATGCCAAAAGGTAAAGAGGCAGTCGTTGCAGCCTGTAAAAAAATCATCGATGAAAATCTTGCCAAAGAGCATGCTCTGGATGAGAAAGTAAAAAAGATCTTAGATGAAAATTATGATGAGATAGAGTTTCAACATGCAGATGAAAGACAGCTTTTTTTTATGATTAAAAAGAAAATGGCACCTGAATATGGGGTCATTATGAATTATGATGACAGATACAATGATCTGGCACACATCATTTTAGATGAGTTGTATGAAAATTATCTTGCAGAGTACACGGTCAATGAAAATCAGGTTAAAAATGTCATCTTTAAAGCATTTAAAGCCTTTGCGGATGCGTATGACGAGATAGACAATATCGTGTATACTAAAATAAGAGGTATGGAAAAAGAAGTGGTACCGGGTTCCACTGAATATGAACTGCTGTATGAAAAATTGTATCAAGAGGAACTCTCGCGAAGAGGAATGCTGTAATGACAAAGGTTTCACTGTATTTTGAAAATGGATTGATGCTTGAGGCAAAAAGCTTCGGCGCAGTTGGTACGGCTGTAGGCGAAATTGTTTTTAATACTTCTTTGACAGGATATCAGGAGATAGCAACAGACCCTTCGTATGCAGGACAGTTTGTAACCTTTACAATGCCGGAGATCGGTAATGTCGGTTGTAATGCACAAGATATGGAAAGCAAAGGCGTGCACTGTAAAGGGATTATCGTGCGATCGTATCAGGACAGACCTTCAAACTTCAGGTCAGAAGAGTCACTTGCGGCGCTACTCAAAAGAAACAATGTACTTGGCATCACTGAGATAGACACCCGTTTTATCACGAAGATACTCAGAGAAGAGGGTGCGATGATGATGGTGGCTTCTACAGAGTTGCACGAGAAAGATGCGCTGAAAAAAGTATTGGAGTCTTCACCGCGTATCGAAGAGATCAATTACATTGAACAAGTCAGTACAAAAGAGGCTTATGTTCATACCCAAGCACGCTACAATACCGATACGTTTTGCTACGATGACCCCAAAACCTTTAAAAAGATTATTGCACTTGACTTTGGTATCAAAAGAAATATCCTCAATGAACTGACGCATGCAGGTATGGAGGTGACTGTGGTACCAAACTCCATGTCTGCTGAGGCTATTATTGCCAAAATCGATGCAAAAGAGTGTGACGGTGTCTTTTTGTCAAACGGACCCGGGGATCCGCTTATATTGAAAGAAGAGCACGAGAAGATTAAAAAATTGATTGCACATAAAGTGCCCCTGTTTGGTATCTGTTTGGGACATCAACTGCTCTCTATTGCACACGGGTATGATACTTATAAACTGCAATTTGGGCACCATGGTGGAAACCATCCTGTGGTCAATGTTGCAACAAACTCAGTAGAGATTACCGCACAAAACCATAACTATAATGTACCCCAAGCTATTACAGAAGTGGCAACCGTGACACATATCAATCTCTTTGACAACACCATAGAGGGATTGAAGTATAATGATTCTCCGACCATCTCCGTACAGCATCACCCTGAAGCAAGTCCAGGACCGCATGAAAGTGCCTATATTTTTAGCGAATTTGCAAAAATGCTTTAAGGGATTAGGATGAACATAACGATTTTATTTGGTGGGTCGAGCTATGAGCATGAAATTAGTATCGTCTCAGCAATCACCATGAAAAAAGTACTCAAAAAATCTACACTAACCTATATCTTTGTCTCAGATGACAGAGCGTTTTATCTCGTCGATACAGATAAAATCAATGCAAAACTTTTTTCTTCAGGCGCCTATAAAAAAGGAAAAAAACTGACACTTAAAAAAGGCGGATTTTTCAGTGACACGCTCTTTGGCTCCAAGGTAGTAACTTCTGATGTAACACTCAATCTCATACACGGAAGAGACGGAGAAGACGGGAAGATCGCTGCGATGATGGATTTTTACAGCATTCCTTATATCTCTCCGCGCCTGGAAGCATCCGCACTTTCTTACAACAAGCTTTATACCAAATTTTTAGCCCAGAATCTGGGAGTGAAAACCGTCCCCTATGAATATCTTTCTCAAGGTGATGAAAGAAAGATAGTGATGCCCTATCCAGTTATTGTAAAACCTGTGCGCTTGGGAAGCAGTATCGGCGTGAGTATCGTAAGAGATGTATCCGAACTTGATTATGCGCTTGATGTGGCATTTGAGTTTGACGCAGAGGTGATTGTAGAACCGTTCATCGAAGGCGTCAAAGAGTTCAATCAGGCAGGTTGTTATACTGATAAGTGGGAACTCTCACTCATTGAAGAACCGCAAAAAGAAGTTTTTTTGGATTTTGAGAAAAAATATATGGATTTTGCCAGAGATTCACAGGTACTCGAAGCGCAAATACCCGATGCGCTAAAGACAAAGATACAAGAGAGTTTTAAAACAATCTATGACCCCCTTTTTAAAGGAAGTATTATTCGTTGTGACTTTTTTGTCGTAGACAATGAAGTGCTTTTAAATGAAATAAACCCAATCCCCGGTTCCATGGCAAATTATCTTTTTGAAAATTTTGAAGCAATGGTGTACAGACTCTCCGGGCATCTTCCAAAAGAGTCAAAAATCAAGATAGACTACCAGTATATCCATTCTATTCAAAGTGCAAAAGGGAAAGCGTAAGCCTTCCCTACCCCTTTTTATTCTACCGTCAAATAATAAAAATCACAAAAAATTATATTAATATAAAAAATTTATTTCTATATGCAACAAAGTGTTAATTATCTGTTAAATAAAACTCATTTTATACATTTTTATTACGAATTAAGTGCTTCTAGTCTAAAATATATGTTCTATTATAGAGAAAATGGGGAGGGTAAATGAAAAAACTTTTGATGTATCTGTTACTAATGAGTACAGTGCATGCAGCAACCCAATTGGGGATAAATGAGAATTTGGGAACGATGGTTCCGCTTGATTTGACATTTATCAACGAGAAGGGTGAACGGGTAACACTAAAGAAACTGATGGATGGAAAGCCTACTATGATTTCTTTAAATTACTTTCGCTGCGCAGGTATCTGTACGCCACAACTCAACGACATGGCAAAAATGTTAGGACGTTTGGATTTGGCAGAAAATACAGATTACAAGGTGCTCACAATCGGATTCGCTGAAGACGAAGGGTATGAGTTGGCTGCTGCAAAACGAAATACAATGCTCAAGACGATACAAAGAGAATATGTGCAAGATGCATGGCACTTTGTAGTTGGTGAAAATAACTCTTCAGGTATTTTGGCAAACAAAGTCGGATTTGTGTATGAAAAAACGGTTTCACCGGCAGGCGTGGTTGACTATGTGCATCCTGCCGCACTCATTATGCTTTCACCTGAAGGAAAAGTCACACGTTACCTCAATGGTATCGAACAACTTCCTTTTGATGTGAAGATGGCACTTATGGAAGCAGGTCAAGGGAAAGTAGGTCCGACAATAGCAAAAAATTTGCTCTATTGTTTTGCGTATGATCCTAAGGCAAAAACATATATTTTCAAATGGGAAAAAATAGCAGGTGCGGTGATGACGCTAATCATGTTGGCATTTTTCGTGTATCTTGTCCGTACAAGCAGAAGAGAAGAAGACACCCAACACAACAAAGGAGATAACTAGATGAGTAAAACGTATTTCGACGAAACACACTGTGCCATAGGGCACCCAAAAAGTACATTCATGCAGTGGATGCTTACAATTGACCATAAAAGAATTGGTATTATGTATGCAGCTGTAATGTTTACATTCTTTTTTGTGGCAGTTGCGACTGCATTTTTGATGCGTTTGGAGCTATTTGCACCAGGACAGCAATATATAGACGGGAATACCTTTAACCAAGCCTTCACGCTTCACGGTGTCATTATGATTTTCCTCTTTATCGTACCGGGAATTCCTGCGATATTCGGAAACATTGTCATGCCACTGATGATTGGCGCAAAAGATGTCTCTTTTCCTAGATTGAACTGGTTCACCTTTTGGCTTTATATTTTAGGATGTATCATTGCAGTATCCTCTTTGTGGGTCGGTAATGGATTTGCAGATACGGGATGGACATTTTATGCACCATACTCAATCAATACGAACACCAATGTTATTTTTACACTGGTTGCAGCCTTTATTTTAGGTATGGCATCTATTCTTACGGGACTTAACTTTCTTGTAACGATTCATAGGCTTAGAGCACCGGGTATGACTTTCTTTAAAATGCCACTCTTTGTATGGGGTATCTATGCAACGGCATGGATTCAGCTTCTTGCTACACCAGTTGTCGGTATTACACTGGTACTTGCGATTATGGAAAAATATTTTGGTATCGGTATCTTTGACCCTGCAAAAGGTGGAGACCCTGTATTGTTCGAGCACCTTTTCTGGATCTATTCACACCCTGCGGTTTATTTGATGATTCTTCCAGCTTTTGGTATTATGTCTGAGATTATCCCTGTATTTTCAAGAAGAGAGATTTTTGGATACAGAACGATAGCACTTTCATCTGCTTCAATTGCAGGTATCGGGTATTTGGTATGGGGTCACCACCTTTATACTTCAGGTATGGCAGATATCGCCAAAACAGTGTTCTCATTCCTTACCTTTTTTGTTGCTATTCCTACAGGTATTAAGTTTTATGACTGGATTGCAACGATGTACAAAGGTAAAATTGTGCTTGCAACACCAATGTTGTGGGCACTGGGGACTATCATTACCTTTGCTATCGGTGGTTTGACAGGTGTAACGATTGCAATGATCGGTGTGGATATCCACCTTCAAGATACCTACTATACCGTAGCGCACTTTCACTATGCGATGCTTGGTGGGGTTGTATTCTTGCTCTTTGCCGGAATGCACTACTGGTTCCCTCTTGTAACAGGTAGAATGTACAATGAATCACACGCCAAAGTAGCATTTTATTTGAACTTTATAGGATTTAACCTCTTGTGGTTCCCGATGTTTATAGCAGGATACCTTGGTATGCCTCGTCGTTATTTTGATTATTTGCCTGAGTTCCAGATTTATCATCAGGCTTCATTTGTGGGTGCAGTAATTTTTATTACAGGACTTATCTATATGTTTTACGTCTTGATACAGGGATGGAGAAAAGGACCTAAAGTGGGTGTGAATCCATGGAGAGCAACGACATTGGAATGGCATTTGCCTTCATCACCGCCACCGCTGGAAAACCACTCTAAAGTACCGTATGTAGATTTTGATCCGTACGAGTATCACCATGGTGAACCAGTAGTGAAATTTGATGAAAATATGAGAAGGATAGACTGATGGCACACGCGTATGTACCTGAAATCGCGGTAGATCGCGAAGGAAATGAACATGTAGTTCAAGGCTGGCAAGATGATTTTTACGGCGGTAAATTAGGATTTTGGCTCTTTATGTTGACCGAAGTCATGATGTTTGGTGGGATGTTTCTTGCTTTAGCCTACTATAACACACTGCATCCGCAAGAGTTTTTAGAGGCATCTGCTTCATTGAACAGACTTTTGGGAGGAACCAATACGGTGATTCTGCTTGTCTCAGCCCTTACTATGGGTCTTGGACTTCTTAAAATGAGAGCAGGTGATGTAAAGGGTGCCAAATTGATGATTTGGGCTACTATTTTACTGGCTGTTATCTTTTTGGTCATTAAAGGCTTTGAGTGGACAGCAGAATACGACCATGGTATCTTCCTTATGCATGGACAAATGCTGCCAGAGTCTACAATGGCTTTTGGTAAAAAATTGTTTTTCGGTATGTATTTTACGATGACCGGCTTACACGGGTTTCATATTATTATCGGTATCGGGTTGATGTTGTGGTTACTTAAGCGTATTAACGCCAACAAAGTAAATCCGCATCATTATATTTTATATTTTAACATCGCACTTTACTGGGATATCGTACACCTTATCTGGGTATTTGTATTCCCTTATTATTATATGATAGGCGCAGCAACAGGAGGAACAAGTGGGCACTAATACAAGCGTAAATTATCAGGAAGAAAAAGCAGTTTATTATAAAGTACTGGCAGGATTGTTACTCTTAACAGCGATTACCTTTATTCAGCCACATTTATTTATGGCACAGTCGACATTTTTGGCGCAAATGCTTATTGCTGTCATTAAAGCATGGTTGATTGTTATTTATTACATGCACTTAAAAGGTGAGAAACTGATTGGAGCAATGGTTATTTTCGCCTTATTGCTGGTATTGGTTTTCTTTGTTATTGTAATTGGCGTAGATGTATCCCATTTTCAATTTAAGGGTGAGAGTTATATTACTGAACCCATAACGACTGGTGCAGCGCACAGTGCAACACCAGCGCACCACTAGGAGTCATGATGAGTAATAGCTTACAAGGATTTGATGCAAGAGCTGCTACGTTTGCAGCAGATGTAGAACAGGCATTTTGGGTAAACTTTTGGATTTCAATTATTTTGTTTCTCTCGGTTGTAGTACCGATGATCTATTTTGCATGGAAATATAATGCAAATAAAGTAAAAAACGAAGATATTGAAAATGTTACACACAACACAGCATTGGAAATTGCATGGACACTGATTCCTACGGCGATGTTAATGGTACTTTTTTACTTTGGGTACACGTCTATGCAAGTACTCAGAACTATGCCTGCAGAGAGTGAAAGTATCGTGGTAAAAGTGGAAGGTTCCAAGTGGAAATGGAGATATGAATACCCGGCAAATGCAAGCGGACATGTTCATAAAATTGGTGGCGCATTCGAAAAACCAAAATTGGATGAAAAAGGTAAAGTGCTTGAAAAAGGTTCTATGGGGATAACGGCACTTTATGTACCGGTCAATACCAATGTTATCTTAGAGATGACGGCACCAAAGAATGATGTGATTCATGCATTTTATGTCCCTGCATTTCGTATGAAAGAAGATGTGGTTCCTGGACGTACAACCAAACAGTGGTTTAATGCTACTGAGATAGGTGAGTATGATGTCGAGTGTGCTGAGTACTGCGGTACCGACCACTCCTATATGTACTCCCGAATCGTGGTACTTCCAAAAGCTGAGTATGATGCATGGTTTAATAGTACTGAAGATACACCTAAAGGTAATTACACCAAAACAGGTGATGCACTGTTGCTACGACATGGATGTACACAATGTCATGCTATTGAAACAGGTGAAATGAAAATCGGTCCTTCTCTCAAAACGAGATTGAGTAAAGAACAAGTATTGGATGTGATTAAAAATGGACAAAATAAACTTGGCTATGATATGGGAGCGATGCCCGGTGGTTTAGTAGCAGGTGCTGATGCTGAAGAGATTGCTGCGTATGTAGCCGGTGGCATGAAAGGTCAACAACCTGCATCATTTTCTGCGTGTTCTTCTTGTCATGGTGAAGATGGTAAAGGCATGGGCGGAATGGCTCCTGATCTAATAGGATACGATGCGCCACTTTTGAGCCATGTATTCAAAAACGGTAAAGAGGGGATGATTGGTAGAATGCCCGCATATCCTGATATGCCAGAAGATGAGATTTCAGCTATCGCCGAATATCTTGAAAAAAATAGCAAATGATAAAAGATTTTTTCGTTGTAACAAAGTTTGTGCTCTCTTTTGCAGTGAGCCTTTCTGCACTTTTTGCCTATATTATGGCAAAAGGTGAGGTTGGGCTTGATATGCTATTGGCAACGTTTTCTGTATTGCTTGTTGCCATGGGTGTCTCAACACTCAATCAAGTGCAAGAGTACAAATCAGATGCCAATATGGAGAGAACAAAAAACCGCCCTATTGCAGCGGGTAGAATGTCACCTCAGACAGGTATTGTTATCGCAGCGATATTAATTGTGTGTTCATTTGCATCTATCTATACCTTGCTCGGTATGACGGGAATCAACATTTTTATGTTTGCTTTTATTTGGTATAACGCCATGTATACTCCTTTGAAAAAAAAGAGTGCTTTGGCTGTTGTGCCTGGAGCAATATTGGGTGTTATTCCCCCTGCGATTGGTTGGCTCGTAGCGGGTCATTCACTGATGGAGTTAGAGTTTTTAGCCTTGGCTTTATACTTTTTTGTTTGGCAGGTTCCGCATTTTTGGTTACTGGTGATGTTATTTCACGGTGATTATAATGATGGCGGATACCCTACAGCCATGCGTCTTTTTGGACAAGCCAGCCTTCAAAGACTGACGTTTGTATGGTTAGTGTTAACCATACAAACAGGTGTCTTTCTTGTTTGGGCTTTTCAAGTCTATCCTGTAACGATTGGTTTGTCAGTACTAGTCGGGATATGGGCATTTATAAGTTCTTTGGAGCTTTTAAGCGAAAAATTTGAGCTTAAAAATGCCCGTTCTGTGTTTTGGAAAATCAATGCGGCATTTTTACTGATAGTCATACTGATCAGTATTGATGAGTACGTCAAACATCATATCGCTTAATCCAAAACCAAAGCAGACGCTTTGGTTTTACTCCCTATAATATCTATCATTTTATTCATTATCAACCCAAAGGATCATTGATGCAAGAAAAGAACTATTCGCTTGAAGCGATTTTGGCATCTGTTAGCTCATACAAAAAACCAGTGGCTAAAAAACGTTTGATTTTTGATCAGTCTGCATTAGGGGGTATCAGCAGCAAATGGGTAATCGCTTTTTTTTGGGCTTTACCTGTAGTGGAATATGCCGGTATATTTAACCCTTTGGTCTTTGGGATGCTAGGCATTGCCCAGGCGATTATTTTTTATATTGTATTTCTTTCCATGTTGATGATCATGATCATTGCATTGGGGTTTATCAATAACCATAAAGTGATTCGGCAGATTACCCCATCATGGAAACAGTATTTCCCCGATAATGAACTGGGATGGGTACTTGCTTCAGGTGCTACACCGTATAAAGATTTTTTTAAGCACTATAGTGCTGCCTTAAATCAAAATTTGCAAGGTGAAGCACTCCAAGATGCCCTGCATACAGCGTTTAATACAATGCAAGAACAAAACAAAGCGTTGTATGAGGCGATGAAAAATCAGAGCTCCAGAGTAGCATAAAAGAGAATATTGGTCTGATAAAAATCAATATTACTGATAGATTAAATCGGACTAAAATTATCGTTTAACGGAATAAACGACTACATATTTACATCAAATGTAACGATTAGTACCATGTATAAGCATTGATTCATTATTTAAGTCTCCATATAATCAAATAATATTATAATTATAATTGAGTGTTGTAATCAACTTACAGCATAGAATTTATACAAGGGGGTATGTATGCAATCAAACGCAGCATTGGAATATGACTATTCATTGGCAAAAAAGTTTACTTTTTTAACGATTTTGTTTGGAATTTTGGGTATGTTGGTCGGTACACTTATTGCCGCACAAATGGCATTTCCTGAATTGAATTATCTATTGGGAGAGTATGGAACGTTTTCAAGACTAAGACCGATTCATACCAATACAGTGGTATTTGGATTTACGGTTTCAGGTGTTTTTGCAACATGGTTTTATGTGGGTCAAAGAGTACTGAAAGTGTCGATGGCTGAATCAAAATTTTTAATGTTTATTGGAAATCTTCAGTTTTGGCTTTATTTTGTTGGCGCACTTCTTGCGACCATTTCTTTGTTTTTTGGTTTTTCTACAGCCAAAGAGTATGCAGAGTATGAATGGCCATTTGATGTAGTGGTTGTTTTGGTTTGGGTGCTTTGGGGTGTTAGTATGATGGGACTTATAGGGATTAGAAGAGAAAAAGCATTGTATATCTCAGTATGGTATTACCTTGCTTGTTTCTTGGGCATTGCAATGCTTTACCTTTTCAACAATATGTCTATTCCTACTTATTTTGCCACCGAAGGGCTTGGTAGTGTATGGCACTCGGTTTCAATGTACTCAGGAACAAACGATGCCTTAGTACAATGGTGGTACGGACATAATGCAGTTGCATTTGCGTTTACAGTGCCTATTATCGCGATGAGTTATTATTTCCTTCCAAAAGAGTCTGGACAAGCGATTTATTCGTATAAACTCTCTTTGCTTTCATTTTGGGGTTTGATGTTTGTTTATCTATGGGCAGGTTCACACCACTTACTTTGGTCAACTGTTCCAGACTGGATGCAAACAATGGGTTCAGCATTTTCTATAGTGCTTATCTTGCCATCATGGGGTTCTGCTATCAACATGCTTCTTACGATGAAAGGTGAGTGGAATCAACTTACAGACAATCCATTGATTAAATTTATGGTACTTGCTTCTACATTCTATATGCTTTCTACGATTGAAGGGCCTATTCAGGCAATTAAATCGGTGAATGCGATTGCGCACTTTACAGATTGGATTCCAGGACATGTGCATGATGGTGTATTGGGTTGGGTTGTATTTATGATTATGGCTGCAATCTTCCACATGGCACCGCGTATGTTCAAGCGAGAACTCTACTCCAAAAAAATGATGGAACAGCAGTTTTGGCTTCAAACAACGGCTGTTGTGCTCTACTTTACTTCTATGTGGATTGCCGGTATCACACAAGGTATGATGTGGAGAGCAGTGGATGAGTATGGAAACTTGATGTTCAGCTTCATTGATACAGTAACGGTATTGCACCCATACTACACGATTAGAGCAGTCGCTGGTGTATTATATGTGACAGGTTTTGTGATGTTTGCATACAATATTTATAAAACAATGACTGTGGGTAAAGTGCTTTCACAAGAGCCTCAGTTTAGAACGCCTATGGCATAAGGGAGGTAGTTAGTATGTTTTTTCATTGGTTAGAAAAAAACCCATTCTTTTTCGCTTCAGCAATATCGATTGTTATCTCATTTGCAGGATTGATTGAAATCGTACCAAACTTTGCGAAAGCGGCGCAGCCGCTTGTGGACATGAAACCGCGTTCAGTGCTTGAGCTTGCAGGTAAAAATGTTTATATGAAAGACAATTGTAATACCTGTCATTCACAAATGATTCGTCCGTTCAAATCAGAGACAGACCGTTATGGCGACTATTCACTCTCAGGAGAGTATGCGTATGACAGACCATTTCTTTGGGGTAGTAAAAGAACAGGTCCGGACTTGCACCGCGTAGGAAACTACAGAACAACAGATTGGCATGAAAACCATATGCTTAATCCCTCAGAGATCGTACCTGGATCGATTATGCCGGCCTATAAACACCAGTTTAGCAATTTGGCTGATATCGAAACAGCGTATGCAGAGGCAGTAACGGTAAAAAATGCATTTCATACACCGTATGGTGATGAATTTCAAGGAACCAGAGCCGCTTGGGAAGCACATAAGCCAAAAGTCTTAGCCGATGCTGCTGCGATAGCCGCAGATATGAAAAATCAAGATGTTAAAGATGCAGTTGCCAGAGGTGAAGTGCCTGAGATCGTAGCACTGATTGCATACCTTAACAGCTTAAAGTAGCAGGGCAAAATGGACATTAGAGAACTACAAGGCTATGCCTCATTCTTTATGACCATTTTTTTGGTGATTATGCTGTATGGGTACATCATACATCTGTACAGATCTGAAAAAAAAGGTGAGCGGGATTATGAAAAATACGGAAATATTGCACTGGATGATGAAGTCACCAGTACACCCGTAGAAGACAAACCTGCTTCGCAGAGAGATTACAAGGAGGAGAATAAATGAATGGATTAATGATAAAAGCATTAGGCTTTGCAGCGCTACTGATTATTGCAACGATAGCTGTAGTCATGAGTTTAGATATTGACATTACGGGAGACTCAGTCAATGCAATAACGATGGGTGGAGCGATCGCAGTTGCAACGATTACAGCAGCAGTTGCGGTAAAATATATCAACCAGATGAAAACAGACACAGCCAGTGGCGAACTTGCAGATGAAAACTGGGATGGTATCGGTGAGTATAAAAATGAACTGCCTTCAGGATGGGCATATACTTTTTTAGCGGTTTTTTTGTGGTCAATGTGGTATGGTTTGATCGGTTATCCGGTCAATGCCTACAGTCAGATTGGTGAATACAATGAAGAAGTATTGGCATATAATGAGAAGTTTGCTACCATCCATAAAGATGCAGATGCAGCTACGCTTAAAGAGATGGGTGAATCAATCTTTTTGGTTCAATGTGCACAGTGTCATGGTACGATAGGTGATGGTCTTTCTGGTAAAGCACAAGACTTTACAACTAGAATGACAAAAGAACAAGTACTCGATGTGATCAACAACGGTTCAAACCAATTGGGTTATGCTATGGGTATGATGCCTCCGGGTATGGCAAGCGGTGCAGATGCAGAAGCGATTGCAGCGTATGTTGCCGGAGGTATGAAAGGTGAGCAGCCTGCAGCGTTTGCAGCATGTTCTTCTTGTCATGGTGCGGATGGCAAAGGCATGGATGGTATGGCACCAAACCTAGTGGAATATGACAATGCTCTGTTGAACCATGTATTGCAAAACGGTAAAAAAGGTGTTATCGGTAAAATGCCGTCATTTAAGACACTTATACCTTCAGAATCAGTACAAGAGAAAGCTTTGACTGTGTATATTCAGTCATTGTCAAACTAAGGAGTTTACTATGGCAGAAAATACAAATCGTAGTGTTTTTGGAATTCACGGAATAGCAGGCGTATTGATGTCAATTGTAGGGTTGTTGGCGATACTGGTTGCTCTCATGCTTCTAGCAGTTATATCGCAAAGAAACGGGGTAGAAAAACCGTACAATCCTGCGCCCATTAGAGATGTCAATAATGTTAAAATGATCTCTGTTGAGAACAAACAATTTGCATTTCAACCTAAAAAGGATTAGTGATGATTAAATATATGGATAAAGTACTGATTGCGTGTATGGCTTTTGCTGCTATTGCGGCACTTTATTTGTCACTCAGTCAGAACCTTTTGTACGTAGGCTGAGATGATTAGAGCAATCATAAAGGCAGTGCTGATACTTTCAATACTGCCCTTTTTGCTTGATGCACAGACTGTTTTACGCAATGATCTATTAAAATTAGAGGCGCAAAAACGTATCGAGCAAATGGGTCAGGAACTCTTGCAAAAAGCAGGGGTAAGAGTCTATTTGATTGCAAGCAATGAGCATTTTGAAGCAGGATTTAATCTGGTAACGTATGCCAAGCAGTATGAAGCAAACATGAGTAAGCCATATGTATTATTTATTTTTGCTCCTTATGCAACGATTACAGAACACTCTGAGATGCGTGGAAGGGTAGGGATTATTCCCTCTTCAGATGAGATTAAATCTTTATATGATTATGATGCTGTACGTGATGCAGCTATCAATATCGTAGCAGTAAAAGACAGCAATACCGATGAAGATAAGTTCAATATCGGCATCCTTCAGGGGTATTCTGAACTCTGTGACGGGATAGCTTCTTCAAAAGACATAACACTCAAGACTACAATCCCCAATGAGATGGGCATCATGCTAACCATCCTAAGGGTTCTAGTGTATGCCGGTACGCTGGCTTTACTTTGGATTTTTGTATTTAGATCAATATGGATGAGGATAAAACATGGCAAACAATAGCACAAAAACATATTGGCCGCATATGATACTGGGTTTCCTTGCCATCGGGCTTACCTTAAGCTACTGGACAGTGAAATCTGCCTCGTCGATGCCCGTGCAGGAGTCCAATCAGTATATGCTGAAGTATCAGACTGCTGACATTCACATCAATGAGATTTTAGAAAAAAAGATGGCGTTTGATAAAGCGTATACCATAACACTTACTGGTGCAGAAACGATGGTGATGACCGACAATGTAAACAGTAACCGTCCTCAGCTTGACGCGGTTAAACTTTTACAGGGAGATAACGCTTTTTATTATGAAGTCCTTACTAAAGAGGGAAATCCTGTCAGTGATGTCAATGCGACATTTCTACTCACCCAGCCTCATAGCAGAAAAGAGGATCAGGTATTTTATTCTGTGCCCTATATTAACGGTAAGTATGAGATCACAAAGGTAAACATCCAAAAGCCTGGCAGATACCTGCTTCAGTTTAGAGCAGAAGTCGCGGGAACTGTCGGATACCTTGAAAGCAGTGCGTATCTCAAACCCTAAAAAAGATGACACTGTGCTATACTTCTTGAATGCATACACTTCATATCTACCCTACATCACGATCCCTAAGAACTGTACGCCTTAACCATAAAACGCAGAATGGTTTTTTGCCTACGGTGATGCGTATGGATGAATTTGAACATCGCGCGGTACTCATAGAGGGTAAAAAACAGATCGATTCTTTGAGACGGATACTTTTTCTTAAAAAGGCTGCATCATTTAAGGCTTTTGAAGATTTAAAAGTAGATTTGGGGCTGGTACGTTTCTTTACCAAGAGTGAGGCACTCTTTCGGTTTTTTGAAGAGTTGGCAGCAGAAAAGGTTGATTTTGCAACGTTGATTCAGGCAGATGCATATGCAGAGTTCGGTACCCATCTAGCCATACTCGAACGGCTCTTAAAAAACTACCATGAACTGCTTGATGCAGAGGGTTTTACAGATAAGGCCTTCATCCCCGAAACTTATACACTCAATAATGGTTTTATACGAGGGTATGATGCCATAGAGATACACCTTGAAGGGTATTTGAGCCGTTTTGAACTGGAGTTGATTGAAAAAATCTCCCAGATAGTCCCCCTGAGTATTCATTATGTCACCAGTAGTTTTAATCTCAAGATGCAGGAACGTTTTAAAGCCATGGGAATGGGCTTACCCAATGATGCGTATGTGACTTTCAGCATGACAGACAAAGAGATACTGAGTGTGCAGAAGAACCCAGCCAAGATTGATGCCAAAGTGGTCAGTGTAGAAGAACGCGATGAGCAAATCGCCGTTGCATTTATGCACATCGAAAAAATGATCGCCTCAGGTATGTCGCCTCAGCAGATTGTGCTTGTACTTCCTGATGAGGACTTCAAAGAGCATTTTACGCTTTTTGATATCCATAAAAATCTGAATTTTGCGATGGGGTATGACTACAGCAAAAGCAGAGTCTATAAGATGCTTGAAGCGCTTTATGGCTACTGGCAGCATTTTGATAGCAAAAGCATCTTCAAGCTGCAACGGTATGGGTTTGATATGGAGCAGGTCTTCGCGCTCAATGCAAGCACTTCATGTAAAGCAGCCCATTTGTTTGAGGTTTTAGAACATTTGGGTTTGCATGACTCATCAAGTACAGCTACAGAGGCGAACCAACAACCCAGCCAAGAAGTGGATGAACGAGCACCCCAGTTCATGACACGCTTTGATGAAACAGCGCTTAGTCTCAAAGAGTGGCTTTTTTTGTGGCTCAAGTCGCTCTCACAGATTACACTTGATGATGTAAGAGGCGGAAAGATAACGGTGATGGGTGTACTGGAGACAAGAGGTGTTGCATTTGAGGGTGTTGTGATAGTGGATTTTAACGAAGGCATCGTGCCTGCAACTTCGAGTAAAGATCAGTTTTTGAACTCTTCAGTGCGCACCTTTGCAAATCTGCCTACCAAAAATGACCGAGAAGCGTTGCAGAAACAGTATTATAAGCGATTACTGGAGCAAGCCAAAGAAGCAGTGATACTTTACAGCACTTCCAACAATAAACTGCCTTCAAAATTTCTATACGAATTGGGACTTACATCAGCCCACTCACTGCGCCCACCCACCCATTTGTTTTATACGCAGGCTTCACAATGCATCAAGCTAGAAAGCCCTGTGGTGGAATCCTTTGATGCCTATACGGTTGTCTGGTCGGCTTCTAGGCTGAAAACCTATCTGGCATGTAAGCGCAAATATTATTACCGCTACATTCAAAAGATTCAGCCTAAAGTTGACAAAGAACGTAACGAGGGTGCATTTTTACATACACTTTTAGACCATGTGTACAAAGAACAGAGTCATTACACAAGTACGGATGCCTTGCAAAAGCAGATTGATAGTTTATTGGATACCTTACTGCCTTTTGAAGATGCCAAAACGGCGTATGAAAAACGTTTATGGAAAGAGAAGCTCAAAGGCTTTGTTGCGTCTCAAGTGGAGCATTTTGCCTCAGGTTGGCGTGTCGTGGAGAGAGAAAAACAGGTACAAGGCACCATAGGCGGCTTGACATTCACCGGGCGCATCGACCGCATCGACCAAAATCAGACACAGACGCTGGTGCTTGACTACAAGAGCGGCTCAACCACCCAAGCACAAAAGATAAAAAATATAGAGAGCATGGATGATTTGCAGATGAGTATCTACCAACAGATATTGAGCAAATCCTATCAAAACATCAGCCTTGCTTTTGTGAAACTCTTTGATGAGGGGAAGATGGAAGAAATCACCGCCCTAGAAGAGAAAAATCAACGCCTTAATGAAGTCATCATAGAACTGAAGCAGACCAAAAGCTTTGTGGCAGAGAAATGTGAAGACCTGCAAAAGTGCAAATGGTGTGAGTTTGCTTTGATGTGTGAAAGAGGAGAGTATTTATGAGCTTCAAACCCTTCCTAGCTTACTCCGCTTCTGCTGGAAGCGGTAAAACTTTTGCGCTTTCTGTGCGTTATATCTCACTACTTTTTATGGGTGAGGCGCCTAGCAGTATTTTGGCAGCAACGTTTACCAACAAGGCGGCGGCTGAGATGCGTCAAAGGGTGGTGGACTCTTTGCGTTATTTGAAAGAGAATGAAGCATTTTTGGATGCTGTCTGTAGCCAGACAGGACTAAGTGGGGAGGAGTTGTTTGCTAAACAGCCAGAGGTGTTGGCGCGATTTTTGTCCAGTAGTAGCTATATTGTCACACTCGATAGTTTTTTTTCGTCTATCTTGCGTTCTGCTTCACTGGAGATAGGGCTTGAGCCTGATTTTGTGACTAAAGAGCAGGGTACGCAGGAGCTCGAAGAGTATTTTTTGGATGAGGTGCAAGCGAGTGGACTGCTCTCTAGCCTTGTGAAACTGGCGATGGACATCGAAGACAAGCGTTTTACTAAGATCTTTGATTTGATGCAAAACCTCTATAAAGCAGATCCTTTGCTTCCGCAGCAAACATACGCTCATGGCGTTTTGTCACAGCAAGAAGAGGCATGTGAACAGTTACGATTAAAGATGTTAGACGCGCTTATGCGCGCAAAGGCTGCAGCTCGGTGTTTGGGGCAGTTTGAGACCACACACATCAAAGAACTTTTTGCCAAAGGCTTGTTTGCAAAAGAGAGCCTAGCAGAGCATAGTTGGTTTACAAAAATAGCCAATGAGGAGACAGAAGGGCTGTTTGCCTCTCTTAAAATGGTATTATCAAAGTGGGTTGAGGAGAGAGAAGCGTTGGTACTTAAAAACCTTTTTAGTCTCTATGAAGCTTACCGAAATGCAACGATTGCTTCGGTAAAAGCATCGGGTGTGCTGAGTTTTGATGATTTGACCTACTTTACCTACAGGTTGCTGCATGAGAGTTTGAGCAAAGAGTTTTTGTATTTTAAGATTGACTCCAAGTTTAAACACATACTGCTCGATGAGTTTCAGGACACCTCTACCTTACAGTTTTTACTACTTAAACCGCTTATTGATGAGATATTTTCCGGCAAAGGGCAGAGTGAGTTTAAGTCATTTTTTTATGTGGGAGATACGAAGCAGTCCTTGTACCGATTTCGTGGGGGTGTAGAAGAACTGTTTGATAAAGTGGCAGAGCATTATGGCGTAACGATAGAACAGATGGATACCAATTATCGAAGTGCCAAACAGATTGTTGAACAAGTCAATCGTAGTTTTGAGGGTGTGATGCCGCAGTATGTACCGCAAAAAAGCAAAAAAGACGCAGAGGTCGGCTATGTGGAAGTGTTGGAGTCAGAAGAACCCATCCTTGAAGCCTTAAAGCAAGCCAAGCGACTTTTGGCACGGGGTATCTGCTTAGATGACATCACCTTTTTGGTCACTACCAATAAAGACGGGGTTGCACTCCAAGAAGCCTGCCATGCTGAAAGTATCGATACCTTGCTGTATGCTTCGAGTTCATTAAAATACATACCTAAAATCGCGGCTTTAGTCGCCATGGTGTCATACCTCGTTTATGGTGAAAAGATCGATGCCCATGCCTTGTTGCAAAACGTGGGTAAGTCACTGGATACGGTAGATGTGTCATGGTTTTCTATGTTTATGTCTCCTTTGCAGGTGGTTGACAGACTGGTGCGCGAATTTGGGTACTTTGATGCCGATATGAATATTTTAAAACTTTTAGAGTTTTCAGCAGGGTTTAGGGATTTGCCTACTTTTATCGAAGAGTTTCAGACTTCTTCCATTGGGGTGGCTGCCAATTCTGTGCATGGTGCTAAGATATTGACAATTCATGGATCAAAAGGCTTGGAGTTTGAGTATGTGATCGTGCTAGACAAACTGACACGACCCAATCATGATAAAACCGCGCTTCTATACCGTTACGATGAGAGTCTGCATATCGATAAAATCTTTTACAGAACCAAAAATAGAGAAGCATTTGACAGTGACTACCTAGAGCTGATGGAGGCACGTAAAATAGCTGCAGGCAAAGACAGGAAAAACATTTTGTATGTTGCATTGACTCGGGCAGTTTCGGGATTGATTGTGATTAAAAAACTCAAAGAGTCTATTTTTGATGAAATCAATTTGACTCCTGTGTCGCTGGGTGTCTTGCAGCCCAAAGAAGGTCAAAACAAAGAACAAGAACGCAATGTAGAAATATTGCCTGAGACTATCAGTCATTATGGTATGCAAGAGACACCTAGCGTAAAAGAAGAGAAAGAAAAAGAGTATCATGCTCTGCTTTTTGGTACAGCTTTGCATTATGGCTTAGAGATGTTAAACCGCTTTGATGAAGAGAGCATAGAAGATGCTATCACCGCGGTAAAAAACCGTTACGGAGGTGAACTGCTACCTCAAAACATCCAGCAGATTCAAAATCGTATTAGCACACTTATCCAGCATGAGGGTTTTCAAGCTATGCTTAGAGGTGCACAAATACGTAAAGAGCAGGCTATCAGTTTTGAAGGGGAACTCAAGCAGATTGATCTGCTTTTGGCGTATGAGGATGGGTATGTCATTGTGGATTATAAAAGTTCCAAAAAATTTGCACACAAACACCAAGAACAGGTAAGGCTGTACCAAAGAGCCATAGAGAGCATTACGGGCAAACAAAGCCAAGGGGTGATTGTCTATCTGGAAGAAGAGCAGATCGAACTTGTAAACTTAACAGTATCTTAAATTAAATAAATATTAAGTTTAACTCACTATAATTCGCCCACAAAAGATGAAAAGCGTGAAAAAAGGCAAACTGCTTTGCGTTTTTAGCTTTGGAACTGAAACGGTCGTAGCATAGCGAAGCCGTGTAGGTGAAACATTAAACAAGGAAATATCATGAAAATGACAAAGGTACTAAAACCTGCTGAAGTACAGCGTGACTGGGTTTTGATCGATGCTGAAGGTAAAACTTTTGGTCGTATTTTGACTGAAGTAGCAACCCTTCTTAGAGGTAAACACAAACCATCTTTTACACCCAATGTAGATTGTGGTGACTATGTGGTGATTATCAATGCAGAAAAAGCAAAATTTACAGGTGTAAAACTCGAAGATAAAGAGTACTTCACGCACTCTGGCTATTTTGGTTCAACTAAAAGTAAAAAATTGGGTGATATGCTAGAAAACCATACTGAAAAACTTTTTAGACTTGCAGTAAGAGGTATGCTTCCTAAGACTACACTCGGTAGAGCGATGCTGAAAAAACTTAAAGTGTATGCAGGAAGCGAACATCCACATACAGCACAAATCAACAAGGGAGCGTAAGCATGGCAACAATTTATGCAACAGGAAAAAGAAAAGCGGCTATCGCTAAAGTGTGGATGACTCCGGGTAATGGCGAAATGCTTATTAACGGTAAGACGCTTGATCAATGGTTGGGTGGACACGAAACACTCAAAATGAAAGTAAGACTTCCACTTGAACTTACAAAACAACTTGATTCTATGAACATCAAAGCAACGACACTTGGTGGCGGTTACTCTGCACAAGCAGATGCAATGAAACACGGCATTACTAAAGCATTGGTAGAGTTTGAACCAACTTTCAGAGCTATCCTTAAACCAATGGGACTTTTAACCAGAGACTCAAGAGTTGTTGAAAGAAAGAAGCCAGGAAAGAAAAAAGCAAGAAGATCTCCACAGTTCTCAAAAAGATAATCGATACTTTATCGTTCTTTTTATATCTCTCAAGAGTTTTCTTGGGAGATATCCTCCCTTTATTTTCAAACACTATCAATCAATACTATGTTAAAATGCCCCAAATTCACACGATAAAGACAGCAAATGCAAAACTTTCTTGACATGATTATGGTTCCCATTAAAGCCATAAAAATGCGGTATGTACCTCTTCTTCTAATCTATTTTGCTTATGGCGCAAGTGGTTTTTCTGCTATCGCTGAAACATTTTGGGTGAAAGAACATCTGCATTTGAGTGCAGAAAATCTCATAGCTTTGGGTGTTTGGCTGACTGTGCCATGGACGATTAAGATGATATTTGGGCAAATGGTGGACTCGTTTACACTTTTTGGCTCAAACCGGAAAATCTATGTCTATATCGGTGCGCTGCTTATCGTGTTGGGTACACTGATGATGATTGGCTTGGTCTCAGATGCGCAGTGGCTTGCAGGTTATCCTAAAGAAAAAATCTATATTTTGGCATCGGTCATAACGGTAGTGGGTTTTGTGATACAGGATGTAGTAGCCGACACCATGAGCACGGAAGTCATCGACCAGATGCAGAGTGAAGAAGAGAAATGCAAAGAGTTGGCGATGATTCAGGTGCTTGCGCGCCTCTCGCTGGGTATCGCTGTGTTTGCCGTAGCAGGCATTAAGGGGTGGCTGGCGCAGATCTATTCGTATGAGACGATGTTTACGCTCTCTTTATTTATTCCTGTGCTTTCTATCATCGGTGTTACGTTGGTGAAGCTCAATCCTGTCGAAAGTTCTCCGCTTAACAAAGAGATCTTTTTTGGAGGGTTTTTATTTGCCGCTTTTGTTGTCATTATCGGTTACAATGAAGTACCCCATTCCCAGCTCATCGTTTTTTTCGTGTCTCTGGGTGTAGTACTGTATATGCTGCGCACACTGGTTGTAGATCTGGATCCTGCCATGGTGCATCATATCAAGATGGCGATGATCGTCATCTTTGTCTACAGGGCGATGCCTACCGTAGGACCAGCGCTGACGTGGTGGGAGATAGACCATCTGGGATTTGATAAAGATTTTTTTGGTGATTTGGGACAGTTGGGTGCTGCATTGGCACTATTTGGGATGTGGATCAGTTCTAAGTATATCATCAATCAATCCATAGGCAAAGTGCTTATCTGGATGACCATTATCGGTACGACACTCTCCTTGCCCGTACTGGGGATGTACTATGATGTGCATACCTTTCTGGGTCTTGATGCCAGAACGGTTGCGCTGGTTGATACGGCTATCTCTTCACCCTTTGACTACATTGCTCAAGTACTTATGTTGACTTTGGTGGCTATCTATGCACCGACTGGACACAAGGGAACATGGTTTGCCTTGATGGCGAGTTTGATGAATATAGCCATCAGTGCAAGCGGTATTTTCAGCACCTATCTCAATAAACTTTTTGTCATCACAAGAGAGACGACCAAAGATGGTGCGATCATCACACCGGCAAACTATGATGATTTGGGATTGTTGTTGTGGACAGTGATTATTGTAGGGTTTGTTGTACCTATTGTAACCATACTTAAATTCAATCCTGACCCAAGCATCAAAAAATAGCAAGTTTTGTGCCTCAAATCTTGCTATAATCCATAAAACATTTAAGGAAATCCCATGCCATTATTAGACAGTTTTACCGTAGACCACACGAAGATGATAGCACCTGCTGTACGTGTTGCTAAGAAGATGAAAAGCCCAAGCGGCGATGCCATCACCGTATTTGACTTGCGTTTTTGTGTGCCTAACCAAGAGATACTCCCTGAAAAAGGTATCCATACGCTTGAACATCTGTTTGCAGGTTTTATGAGAGACCATCTCAACAGTGACAAGGTGGAGATCATCGATATCTCTCCTATGGGGTGCCGAACAGGGTTTTATATGTCACTGTTGGGTCATCCCAAGGCTAAAAAAGTAGCCAAAGCATGGCAAAAATCGATGGAAGATGTACTGGGTGTCAAAAGTGAAGACCAAATACCCGAGCTCAATCTCTATCAGTGCGGAACCTGCAATATGCATTCACTCTCTGAAGCAAAAGAGATCGCCCAAACCGTCATCCAAAGAGGGGTGGGGGAGATGGACAACAAAGCATTGAAGATGAGCAAAAAACAACTCAAAGAAGCCAACAAACATTAATTTTTGATGTACAATGAAACACTAAGACCCCAAAAAACGCTCATACGGTGTGAAGACGGCAGTCACACCCTTTTTTCACAAGAGTTTGATGAGCCTTACCACTCCACCAAAGACGGCGCTTTGCATGAAAGCTTAGAAAAGCATGTCAAACCCGCTTTGGCTTTGAGCCAAGAGAAGCAAAAACTGACGATATTGGATATCTGTTTCGGTTTAGGATACAACACCTTTGCAACCCTGTACACCATTAAAAAACTGAATCTCTCAACCAAAGTACACATACTTTCTCCCGAATTTGATGAGGGACTTGTACGCTCACTCGATACTTTTGATTTTCCTTCAGCATTTGACGGCATCAGACCCATCATACACGCCATCAGTCAAAACCTCTACTACGAAGATGAACAGTTCAAGATAGAGATTCTGCTGGGCGATGCCAGAAAAAGCATCCCAAACCTGCAAGAAAAGATAGACATCATCTACCAAGATGCCTTCAGTCCAGCACACAACCCACTACTGTGGACACGAGAATGGTTTGCAGACCTTCGGACTAAGTGCCTTGACGATGCCATCTTGACGACCTACTCCACCGCGGCAGCCATACGCCTAGGACTCTATGAAAACGGTTTTTTCATCTTTGTGCATAGAGCTGAGATGATGCGCTACTCTACCGTGGCGAGTTTAAAGATGCTTGAAGGGTTAGAGTACATCGACATGGAACTCAAAAAGAGCCGAAACACGGAGGCTAGGAGTTTGAGGGATACAGATTTTAGTATAATGTCTCGTTTATAAAATATCGTAATTTCGAGGAAAGGCTATGAGTCAGGTTCTTTTGTGGTTTTTACTGCCTATTGGACTCTATACGTATTTTGTGGTAGAGAAGAGACATAAGATGGAGTATCAACATACATTTGATGATTTTTACAAAAATGTTTATGAAAACAGTTCTTTATCAGACAATGAAAAAATGAAGCTGTATAAGGAAATGTTAATAAAAAATGGATACACCATTGTGCATACCACTGAAAAAAGTGTCAGAGGTGAGAAAAAATATTTAAGCTTAGGGCTGATGATGATTGGTTTTGGATTATATATTGTTGGGCTTTTGCTTTATCTTTTCTATTTTTATACCATTCAAAAACCTCATGTAGTCGAATATACGCTTTAGAGCAGATATAAAGTTTTAAAAATCGACTTGATCAGTACGACATCTGTATTGCATCCACCTCACTCCAGCCCATACTTTTTGTACTCTTTTTGTGGGTGAGGATGTGGTCTATGTAGCGGGCAAATACATCGGTTTCGATGTTGAGTTTTGTGCCTACTTTGTAGTGTCTCATGAGGGTATTTTCTAGGGTGTGGGGGATGATGGTGAGCCTAAAACTGTTGGTGCCGACATCATTGACGGTGAGTGAGATGCCGTCAATCGTAATCGAACCTTTGGGTACAATGTGTACGATGTAGCGCGAGTCAACTGTGATGATGAAATCAGTCGCATTTTCTCTAGGTGTAATCTTTGCTACAACCCCCACGCAGTCTACATGCCCTTGCACGATATGCCCTTCAAAACGATCGGTCATCATCATGGCAGGCTCCATGTGTACCTCTCCTTTGAGTTTGCTTTCATCGATGATGGAACGGGTCTCATCGGCTAACTCCAAGTCAAAACCGTCACTATGGGTTTTGATGACCGTTAGACACACGCCATTGATTGCGATCGAGTCACCCAGTTTTGCTTTGTGTTTGGATTGGATACTCAAGATGTTGTTTTGATAGCTTTTGACGGTAGCAATTTCGCGAATCAGACCTGTAAACATGGACTCTCTTTTTTTCGATATAATGCGAATATTATAGCAAAATATATATTTTTCCTGTTCTTTGCTTTGGCGCAGGTGCAGATAGTAAGGGTTTACCATGAATTATGATGTCATCGTCATCGGCGGAGGTCATGCAGGCATAGAAGCTGCTTTGGCGAGTGCGCGTATGGGTGTTAAAACACTGATGATTACCATACTGGCTGAACAGATAGGGGCATCTTCGTGCAACCCTGCCATCGGTGGATTGGCAAAGGGGCACTTGGTACGTGAGATCGACGCACTGGGGGGTGAGATGGGTCTGTGTACAGACAAAACAGGCATACAGTTTCGCACACTCAACGCTTCCAAAGGCCCAGCTGTAAGAGGCAGCCGCGCTCAGATCGATATGGATCAGTACCGTATCTATATGCGAACGGTGGTGCTAAATACAGACAATCTGGATGTCAAGCAGGAGATAGCCGATGGTCTCATCATAGAAGAAGGCGAAGTCAAAGGCGTGACAACGCAACTAGGCAACCGGTACACTGCAGCCAAGGTCATCATCACCGCAGGGACATTTCTCAACGGGCTGATCCATATCGGAGAGAAAAAACAAACCGCTGGCAGACAGGGTGAGTTTGCTTCTGTGGAGTTGGCAGAGTATCTTCGTAGTTTGGGACTCAACATCGGTCGTCTCAAGACAGGGACCTGTGCACGCATCGATGCCAAATCGGTCGATACCTCTGTGATGGAAGTCCAACCTGGTGATACTCCACCACCGCCTTTTTCGTTTAGAACAGACAAAAAAACCTTTAACCCCAAACAGCTGCCTTGTTATGTCACCTATACGAATGAGACAACCCATGAGATCATCGAAAGCAACTTTTACCGTGCACCGATGTTTTCAGGACAGATAGAAGGCATAGGCCCGCGTTACTGCCCCAGCATCGAAGATAAAATCAACCGTTTTAGAGACAGACCGCGCCATCAAATCTTTGTAGAACCCCAAACTATGGATGAGACAGAGTACTACATCAACGGTATGAGTACTTCTTTGCCCATCGATGTACAGCTGGAGATGATACGTTCGGTTGCAGGCATGGAAAACGCCAAAATCGTGCGTTACGGCTACGCTATTGAGTATGACTATGTGCAGCCAACAGACCTCAAACATACGCTAGAGACCAAAAAAATAAAAGGACTCTACACCGCGGGGCAGATTAACGGCACGACAGGCTATGAAGAAGCCGCTGCGCAGGGACTGATGGCAGGCATCAACGCGGCGCTTAGCGTACAGGGTAAAGAGCCTTTTGTGCTCAGACGTGATGAAGCCTACATTGGGGTACTCATCGATGATTTGGTGACCAAAGGAACCAAAGAGCCGTACCGTATGTTTACAAGCCGTGCCGAGTATAGACTGCTCTTGCGTGAAGACAATGCTGACATGAGGCTTTCGCACCATGCAAAAGCCTTGGGACTTTTAGATGATGTCTATATGGCAAAATTTGAAGCCAAAAAAGCAGCACTCGAGGAGGCACTGGACTTTTTACGCGTCAATCATGCCACACCAACCAAAGAGTTTTTAGCCAAACTAGACTCTATCGGTGCCGTGAAGATAAACGACAGAACCTGTTGGATGGATGTCATAGGGCGCGGGGAGTTCGACAGAGCAAAACTCATCACCCTTTTGCCAGAGTTTGACAAGTACGATGATGAGGTGATGGAGCAGATACTCGTAGAAGCCAAATATAGCCGTTACATCGAAAAACAACAGCAACAGATCTTGCACATGGATGATATGCTCAAAATCAAAATACCAGAAGCATTTGCCTACAAAAATATCTCAGGCCTGAGCAATGAAATCGTGGAAAAACTAAGCACCGCCACACCACCTACGCTCTTTGCTGCTTCACAGATATCGGGTGTGACACCTGCTGCGTTGGAGATTATTCATGTACATATTAGATTGGCGCAAAAGAGTAAAAGAGGGTAAGACTAAAATTGGGGGAGTCTAAAATGAAGATTGTCATCTATGACGGTACTTGCGGACTCTGTAGCCGCAGCCTTAGACTACTCATAAAACTTGATACGCACAAAACATTCAGGTACACCTCACTTCAAGGCAAGTTTGTTAAAACATTGCCACTCAATACAGATATTGACTCTATCGTCTTTTATGATGAGGGTACACTCTACTACAAATCTTCTGCCATCTTAAAAATACTTCGTTCTTTAGGTGGCTTTTGGAACATGGTTACTCTCTTTTATGTTATCCCGCGTTTTATCAGAGATGCTGCTTATGATGTCGTAGCCAAATACCGTTACAGGTTTTTTAAGCCGCAGCAGTGTCATATGATTTCTGTGCAGGAGCAAGAGCTGTTTTTGGAGTAATTTGAGAAATGCGATACCCATCACAAAATTTTATCTTTGACTGGGTATGATGCGGTTTATCAATGAGCCTTTTTCTTTAAGGGTTTAAATTTCAATACAAGGGTAAACAATGTCCTCAAATACAATATATCAGATGAAAGAAGGCACTACACGAAGCAAGATCGTTCTTTTTGATCTTGATGGTACAATCATAGACTCAACCGAAGCGATACTGGAGAGTTTTGCAACGGCATTTGACTCTTTTGGTGTGGCGGTTCCCCCTGCACAAACCATCAAAGACCTTATAGGTTTGCCCCTTGATGTGATGTTTGAGAAGCTGGGTGTGGCGCAAGATGATGCGATGGCGTATGTCAAAGTCTACAAAGCACACTATCAGAGCGTACATACACAAAAAACAACACTGCTGCCGCGTGCAAAAGAAGCGGTAGAGTTTGCGCATGCCTATGCAAGACTGGGTGTGGTGACGACAAAGACCAGTGAGTATTCGCGTATACTGCTTGAACATTTTGATTTGATGCAATACTTTGATGTGCTTATCGGACGAGAAGATGTGGAGCATCCAAAACCGCACCCTGAACCTGTCTATAAGGCTTTGGGACAGCTGGGATATCGATTTGGAAAGGTGACCTATTTTGTCGGTGACACCACTATAGATATGCTCGCAGCACAAGAAGCAGGGATAGGAAGTATCGGGGTATTGACAGGCTATATGGACGAAGAGGCACTGGATGAAGTTGCAGACTTTGTTGTCTCAGATGCCTTTGAAGCCTCCAGACTCATCGAAAAGTTGTAAGCCTACGGGTGTAAAATGCTATAATGCGGCAAAAAATGAGATAATGCCATGCTTGAGAACAACGAAAACTATACTTTCCCTTGGGGATTTCATCTGGGAGATTTGCACAAAGAGAATCAAATCATCCCTTTGTACACCAGTAGTGAAGAGGGTGGATTTTGTCTGCTGTATGATAAAGACTCTGAAGCCAAAGCCGATGTGATGCTTGAAAGCCTCTGTTTGGAACTGTTGACTACGATGCCACATGAGAGTTTGAGCATCGCGATGTTTGATTTTGGCAGAAAAAAGTTTTATCATCTCTCCCCTTTGCAGTATCTGCAACTCTATAAAATAGCCCACAAACCTCAGATGATGTTGGAGTTATTTGGTGAGATTGAGCATACGATTATCTCCCGCTACGATGAGCTTATCTGCTGCAACAGACCCACCATCAATGACCATAACCAAAAATCAAAACACAAACAGCCGTATCAACTGGTACTGATCAATCTTGAAAACTTTCCTACTCAGGAAGTTGAGCTGCGGCGGATACAGAATTTTGTCGAATCAGCTGCCAAAGCAGGCGTGTATGTGATCGCTTTTGGTAACCAAAGTATAGAAGAGAGCCCCAATCAAACGACACAGACTATTTTAAAGCATTTTAAAACACTGCGTGTCACACAAGGTGAGTTTGCCCTCACAAACGAGATCTTTGAATTTGCCGAACTTGTGGAAGAATCGACCTTCAAACCGCTGGACCTTGAAAAAAGTTATCTAATGCAACAGGTACTTACCAATGCAGACCTTGAAGCCTTTCTTGATCCTGAAGCGATCAAATTGGAAGAAAATACCAAAGTTCAATAAAATTATAAAAAATAATGAAAATGATAAATTAAGACTATACCAGTCTTAATTTACGCATCGTAACATCCCCGAAAAATCTCTTTTGCAAAGCATTATTTTCAGTATCTCTTAATGACGTGTTAATGCAATTTTGTTTATAGTATAATATTGCATTATAACTATCATAGAAGGGAAGAAAGATGGAAGAGGAAAAAAAAGGGCGTAGAGACTTTTTGGGTATGGCATTGGGTGCCTGTGCTGCAGTGGGTGGCGTAGGTGCACTGTATGCAGCCAAGCGTACATGGGATCCGTTGCCTTCAGTCAAGGCTGCAGGTTTTACAACTATTGATTTGAGTGCAGCGCAGCCCAATGAGCTGGTGGTAGAAAAATGGAGAGGCAAGCCTATCTTTGTGTTGAAAAAAACACCCCAAATGAAAGAAAACCCCAGAGATATCGTGATAGGTTCAGATAGATTTTTGGTCACTATAGGGCTTTGTACGCATTTGGGCTGTATCCCTGCGTACCAAAAAGACAATCTTCTCTTTTTCTGTGCCTGTCATGGTGGAAAGTTTGACACTTCAGGTATCAATGAACCCGGATTGCCGCCGCCAAGCCCGCTTGAGATACCGCCATTTAAGATAGACGGTACGAAGCTGGTATTGGGTGAAGAAGGGCCGGAATACAAAGCAATGTTAGCTGCTGGCATCACGGTATAAGGGGAGAGTATGGCACATTTTGAAAAAGCAAACAGTTTAAACGAATGGTTAGACCAGCGTATCGGTCTTAATACGCTAAAAAAAGTGCTCAATACCGAGTATTGGATACCAAAAGATATCAATTTTTTGTGGGCGATGGGCATGGTACTGGCTGCCACCTTTGGTCTTTTGGTTATCTCGGGTATTTTTCTGCTAATGTATTATAAGCCTGATACCAATTTGGCATTTGATTCGGTCAATTATACGATCATGTCTGAAGTAGGGTACGGCTGGCTTTGGAGACATATTCATGGTGTGGGTGCATCGATAGTCTTTTTGATCATCTATATTCATATGTTTACGGGTATCTATTATGGTTCATACAAAAGAGGCAGAGAGTTGATTTGGCTCTCGGGTATGGCACTTTTTGTGGCGTTCTCCGCTGAAGCGTTCTCTGGCTATATGTTGCCGTGGGGACAGATGTCTTACTGGGCAGGGATGGTTATCACCAATCTCTTCTCTGGGGGTTCACTTGAAGCATACGGGCTTGTAGAGTGGATACGAGGCGATTATGTTCCAGGAGATGCGTTTTTGACGCGATTTTTTATGTTGCATGTTTTACTGATTCCTTTGGTGATTATCGGTTTGATTGTATTGCATTTTGGTACACTTAGACTGCCGCACGTCAACAACCAAGAAGGTGCAGATATCGACTTTAAAGAAGCCGCAGAACTGTACAAAGCAGGAAAGAAAAAAGAATCTAAAGTGATTCCTTTCTCTCCGGTGTTTTTGAGTAAAGATGTCTTTGTGATGGGGGTTTATTTTATCCTCTTCTTTTATTTGGTATTTTATAACTTTGATTTTGCGATGGATCCGGTAAACTTTGACCCTGCAGACGGTTTGAAAACTCCTGCGCATATTTACCCTGAGTGGTATTTTTTGTGGTCGTATGAGATTTTGCGTCCTTTTGGTAAAGATGCGGGATTGATTGCTTTTGGTATCGCTCAGATTGCTCTGTTCTTCCTGCCGTTTATCGACAGAAGCCCCAATGTAGCACCTGCGCATAAAAGAGGACTTTTTGTCGTATGGTTCTGGGTATTGGTCATCGATATGATTGTGCTCACTGCTATGGGTAAACTGCCACCGACAGATCCTACCTTTGCATTGATAGGTGAGATTGCTGCATGGACATTTTTGGCGTTAGGGCCTGTGTTGGTGCTCATTACCATGTTTGAGAAAAAAATAGGCAAAGGAGCGTAAGGTGAGAGAATTAAAAATAGCAGCAGTTGTTGTCGCCTTTTCATTGTTGACATATTATTTGGTAGAGCCGTATGCGCATCATGAGATGCATAAAAAAGTAGATGCACAAGGTGTTGAGATAAAGGTTGAGAGTCACGGTTTTACCTATGACGGAAGCGATGATGTGCTAGAAGCAGAGCGCAAAGGCGATGCGGCACTTGCACAGAAGAAAAAAGCATTTTGGGCTGAAGTCGCTGAAGTCTCAAAACTTAAAGGTGATGCGGCTGCAGGCGAAGCAGGATTTGCTCTTTGTTTAGGCTGTCACACCGGTACAGGTACCAATATGGGTGGGGTCGTTCCCCCAAGTCTTGACCATGCAGGGAAGATTTATGACAAAAATTATCTGATCGCTTTGCTTAAAGACCCTGCAATGGCATCCAATGTGGATCACAAATACGCTGATACGATGATGCACCCTATGGGTTCAATCAAATCGATGATGAGTGATAATCAGCAAATTGCCGATGTAGTAGCCTATATGCTTGAGAAAAAAGCCGCTGAAGTGACACCTAAAGAAGCCTATACTGAAGCGTGTATGCGCTGTCATGCGTTGCGTTATGCCAACATGACACAGCTGGGTGAGACACCTGCATTTAAACAGGAAAAAGAGGCACTGGCATATAAGATAAAAGTGCTGGATGAGCAAGATGCCATCAAGGCGTACATGGGTAAACTGCCTCCGGATCTTTCGATGATCATTAGAGCCAGAGGGGAACACTTTATGGAGACATTCATAGAAAATCCGCAATCACAACTTGCAGGTACATCCATGCCTAGGGTCGGACTCAACCATGAAGGGTATGAAAAAGTCAAAGAATACCTCACTGAAGTGGGTGATCCGAGTAAAAAAGCAAGAGAGAATTTAGGACCATGGGTCATAGGTTTCTTTGTCCTCTTTGCATTGTTGGCATTCTTATGGAAAAAGTATCAGTGGAGAGAATTACATTGATACACCGCTAGGGCAAAGCTCCAGCGGTAAGCCAATTTTGGCACTCATCTCACGTGATGAGTCACTTTACTGGTCTCGTTTTCCCCTCTTTTTTTCTTCTTGAACTATATCATCGCTTTTTTATCTACATTCTGCTACCCTAAGAAAAATTATTGAAACGATGATTAAAAAACTTATATATTGGATATTGCATGCTTATAGATGGACATGGACGCACTGTTAATTATCTTCGTATCTCAGTGACTGAGCGTTGTAATTTTAGATGTCAGTACTGTATGCCCGAAAAACCATTTTCATGGGTACCCAAAGAAAATCTGCTGACCTTTGAAGAGCTGTTTTTATTTGTCAAGGTAGCCATAGACGGCGGGGTAACGAAAATACGCCTTACAGGAGGCGAGCCGCTTCTTAGAGAAGACCTTGATACCTTCATCAAAATGATTTCAGACTATAAACCCGATATCGATTTGGCACTCACTACTAACGCTTATCTGCTCCCCGAAGCAGCGCAGAGACTCAAAGATGCAGGGCTTAAAAGACTCAACATCTCACTTGACTCACTCAAAGCTGACGTAGCCGCAAAGATAGCAGGCAAAGATGTCCTCAGTAAAGTACTTCAGGGTATTGACAAAGCGTTGGAAGTCGGCTTGAAAGTCAAAATCAACATGGTACCGCTTAAAGGCATCAATGATGGTGAGATTTTGGATCTGCTGGAGTACTGCAAGGCTCGTAGTATCAAAATCCGTTTCATAGAGTATATGGAAAACAGACACGCTGACCAGTCACTTAAAGGGATGCACGGTAAAGAGATACTTGAAAAAGTAAAAGAGGGACACACCATCCGCGCACTGGGAAGAGAGGGTGCAAGCCCCTCTTTCAATTACGCACTTGAAGACGGTACCGAGTTTGGACTCATCGACCCGCATAAACATGATTTTTGCGAAAACTGTAACCGCATACGCCTCACCGCTGAAGGCAATCTGATTCCCTGTCTGTATTTTGATGAAGCGATGAGTATCGCAGAGTCCGTTAAAAAGGGCGACATTCAGGGTGCAGCGAATGTTTTGGCACAAGTGCTTAAAGATAAACCCAAAGAGAACCGTTGGAGCGAAGAGAACCCCAATGAAGTAAAAGAGATCTCTAACAGAGCTTTTTATGAGACAGGCGGCTGATGTTTTACCTTAGTGAACAATTTTTCTCCATACAAGGTGAAGGCAGGTATGCGGGTACACCCTCATATTTTTTGCGTACAGGAGGGTGTAATCTTTCCTGCCCTGGCTTTGCAGTGTCGTACGAGGTAGAAGGTGAAGTACGTTATGGATGTGATACTTATTTTTCTGTTGACAGTACCTTTGCCAAATCATGGACAAAAGTAGAGGAGGCTCAAGCCTTTATTGATATGCTGCAGGCAGAGTTTAGTACCATAGGATATCTGCCGCATGTGGTCATCACGGGAGGTGAGCCTTTGTTGTATCATCAAGACAAGGTTTTTTACGCCGTCATTGAGTGGCTTATCTCTTCGGGCAGTGCCATTACCTTTGAGACCAATGGCACTGTAGCAATCGATTTTGAAGCCTATCCTGCCTATAAAGCGTGTATCTTTGCACTTTCTTTGAAGCTTTCTAACTCAGGTGAAAGCACAGAAAAACGTTTCGTTGTCCCCGCACTTTTAGGTATCCAAAAAAATGCCAAAGAGGCTTTTTTGAAGTTTACCATCGATAGACAGCTGGTAGAAACTACAGCCAAAGATGAGATACAGATCATCAGAGATATTTTGCCCGACTTAAATGTGTATTGTATGCCTGTAGGTGAGAGCAGGGATGCCATTTGGAAAAATGACAAAGCGGTATTTTCCTTTTGTATGCAGCACAATTTTTACTACAGCGACAGACTGCATATCCGTGTTTTTGACACCACACAGGGCGTATAATCTAAATTTTAGCTAGCTTGGTTACAATCAAACATACTATGCACCCAAGCAAGGACTATGATGCTCATACGTAAACTCTTTAAATTTGAAAATGCACATATCGTACGCGACTGCACAACCAGACGCTGTAGCGAAAATATCCACGGACACTCTTATAAAATCGAAGTGCTTTTGGAGTCAAATTATCTGGACAACGGACAGATGGTGTATGATTTTGGACTCACTAAACGTTCCATCAAAGAGATGATAGACTCTTTTGACCATGCCATCACCCTGTGGTCAAAAGACGATACAGCCTATGTGACTGCGATGAAAACCTACAGCAACAGATGGATAGAACTTCCCGTTTCTCCTTCGGCTGAACAGTTTTCACGCGTGATTTATCTGATTGTGGAGCGGATATTGGCGTGTACTGGTATGCAAAATGGTGAGAAAAACGTCAGCCTTCACAGTATTATCGTGCATGAGACAGAAACGGGATATGCTCAGGGGTTTAAAGAGGATGCGCACAGTGAATTGATGGGAAGCATAAGGCTTGAAGAGATCGTCTTTTCACCTCAAGTACAAAGCGAATGGACTGACCCCGAGCTATGGAAGAAACTTTTGGCTCAGGAGTGCATCCAAAACCCTGCAAAGGTTTAAGAATAACAGTTAGTAGGTGAAAAAGTCTTCTTCGTATTGACTTGTAAATTCCCAGTTGATAGGTATTATTTTTACACTTTCACCTTTTTTGAGATGTTTGCTCTGGGGTGCAGTGATCATCAGTGCATTGGCATCTCTTAGGGGTGAAATCATGCCGGGAAGCTGCTTTGTAAAAGGCATAAAACTTTCACCGTCAAATCGCCCCAGCCGCACACTGTATTTACCTTCTTGCAAGGTCAGATCTTCTTTGATAGATGTCATGAGTGCAGCATGACGATACGCATTCATCCCAGACTTTTTACGTATGACAGCTCTTACAAAAAGTTCAAAGTTGACCATCGATGCCAATGGGTTACCGGGTAGATTGATAACCGCCGTTTTGCCTAGAGTACCAAAGGATGTCGGTTTACCGGGTTTTATATCTACTTTGTCAAAGTGCAGTTGCATTCCTAGTGCAGTAAACGCATCTTTCGTAAAATCTTTGTCTCCCATACTGATCCCGCCTGAGGTAATGATGATATCTGCATCCAACGCCATTTTAATGGAATTAGTTAAGGAGTCTAGGGTATCTGCAGAACTTCCTATGTAAGAGGCTTCACACCCTAATGCTTGGGCACGAGCCAAAAACATGGGGGTATTGGAGTTGTAGAGCTGATGCGGGGCTATTTTTTCAAAGTGCGGACGGAGTTCATCACCCGTCCCAAAGACGGCGACTTTGATGTTCCGAGTGACATAGATATGGGTGACTCCTTGGCTCGCAAGCAAAGCGATACTGTAGGCAGTGACTTTTTCTCCTTTGTGCAGATACACTTCACCGCATCTGACGTCTTCGCCTGCAAATCTCATGTGTGCTGTTTTATGTATCTCCTCAGGCAGGGTGATATGTCCCTCATTGGGGGTTACCCTTTCCACGGGTACAATCGCTTCACACCCTTTTGGAAGCGGTGCACCGGTCATGATTTTGATGGCTTTTCCGGCTTTCAGTTTCATCTGCGGGTTGTCACCGGCGTAGATTACCTCTGTACAAGATACACGTTTTCCAGCGTCTGCACATTTGACTGCATAACCGTCCATCGCCGAATTGTCAAAACGCGGCAGATTAAAACTGGCAACAGCATCTTCATGCAAAATACGTCCTACACTCATCTCTATAGGTAAGAGTTCAAAGCCTACCGTCGGGGTATGTTCATAGATCATTTCCAGTGCTTTGGTAATCGAAATAGCCATAATCCGCCTTCACATTTTTCTTAGGTTGATTATAGCTAAATAGGGTATAATCCCCTTTTAAACATACAGATGCAAGGACAAAATATGGTAGAAGAGATGTTGGTAGCACACAGTATTTTGGTGAAAGTTTTTTTAGGTTTTTTAGTGGGTGGACTGGTGATTCCTATGATGACAGCTAAAAATCCATTGGGTTTTAAAAAAGCAAGTTTTATCTACACGATGATATTTCAAGCACTCGCAACGATGATCGCTTTTGCAGGGATTGTTGCTATATTTACGGGTGATTTGGGCTGGTCGGTTACGACGATTATCATGGTGGTGGTTTGGGCAGCATTGATGGCGATTGAGATCAAAAAACACAAAACGATTAAGCTGGCAAACCTGGAAAATGCACAAACCCATCAGATGCTCAAAGGTGCATTTTTGAAGATTTCCATTGTGCAGATTGCACTGGTAGCCGGGATGGTCGTATTGATGGTGTTTAAAGCCAAAGGGATGATTGCGCTGTAGTCATGGTGTATCTTTTTCACAAAGAGGCAGGTAAGCCTCAGCTTACATTGCTTGGAGATGAGCATCGCTATATCTTCAAAGTACGCAGACACAAAGCAAACGACACCTTGTACCTGCGCAATCTTGAAGATGGGCTTCTACATCGTTACCACATTGCAGCCATTGACAAACAGTCCGTTTTTCTTGTTTTACAGGAGAGCCAGATACATGAAGTGCAGGCTAAATCCCCACTTCATATCGGCTGGTGTGTGATTGATCCTAAAAATATCGAAAAGGTACTTCCTTCTTTAAATGAAATGGGTGTTGAACGGATTACGTTTATCTACTGTAAACGGTCTCAAAAAAGTTTTACCCTAGACTTTAAACGCTTGGAGAAGATACTGTTGAACTCTTCACAGCAGTCGGGAAGAAGCACCATGATGCGTTTAGAGACAGCAGATACCCTTCAGGCATTTCTAAGCCAAAATCCTCACAGTTATCTACTTAATTTTTCAAAAGAGAAACTGAGCAGTACACTCTCAATCGATACGATTGTAGTAGGGTGTGAAGGCGGATTGAGTGAAGGGGAGACAGCACTGTTTGAAGCGCATAAGGTCATAGGATTAGATACCCCTTTGGTGCTTAAAAGTGAGAGTGCAGTCTGCGCGGTTGCTGCAAAACTGCTGCTATAGTTAGGCAGAGAATAATCAAATAAGGAGATTTGGATGAATTTTATATCGGATTATGGGGCAAAAGTCCCCGGTTATGACATCGGTGTCATCAACGAAAGAGAGGCAAGAGCAGCTGCAGGGATACTTGGTATGCTGGGGATGATTGTTATTTTTGTGGGTATCGGCTTTAACCATACGATAGTCGCACGGGTTTATTTGGCTTTTTTATTTCTTGATTTTACGATACGTATCATCACTCCGACTTATGCACCCTCGATGCTGATGGGCAAATTTTTTGTACGAAACCAAAAGCCTGAGTATGTCGGTGCGGCACAAAAACGGTTCGCATGGATAATGGGTTGGTTTATTGCGCTTCCGATGATGTGGTGGTTTGTCATTAACTGGGATATCAACTTTTATAAAGTCCTTATCTGCGTCCTGTGTCTGACACTCGTATTTTTTGAAAGTGCATTTTCAATCTGTGTAGGCTGTATGATTTATAAATTTTTCACCAAAGAAGACCCTATGCATTGTCCTGGCGGAGTATGTGAAGTGCGCACCAAAGAGCCGATACAACTTTTCAATCCTATACAAAAAGTGATAGCACTCTTAACCATGACAGGGATTGTGGTAGGTACCTATCTCTTTTTGGCACATACTAAGCCGCAAACCTTTTTTGGTGAGTTTTTGCATGAAGCAGTGTTGACAGATGCACAGCTTCAAAAAGAGAAAAATGAAGCAGCCGACAAAGAGGCTGAAGCGTTTTTTGGAGAGGATGAAGACGAATAGATTTTATGTTTTTTTAAATCTATTCGGGTAAAATACCGTTCTTTATTGTCTCGCCAAGAGCGTTGCAATACCCTTTGTATCAAAGAAGAGTCACAGACTAGAGCAGGTTAGTTGCCTGACACACAACATAAACTAAAGGATAGAAAAATGAAAAAAGAGATTCACCCAGACTATAAGTTATGCAAAGTAACTTGTGCATGTGGAAACACATTTGAAACAAAAACGAACAAAGAAACGTTAAGTATTGATATTTGTAATGAATGTCACCCATTCTTTACAGGTTCTGAGAAAATTGTTGATGCTGCCGGTAGAGTAGAGAAGTTCAAAAACAAGTACAAATTGAGCTAAATAAACCTGCAAGAAGTGTTACTTCTTGCATAACCACTGCACCACTTTTTTACAAAATTGCCTAAAGGCATACGATGATTACTTTTATTCCTACGCCTATTGGCAACCCCCAAGATATTACAATTCGTGCGATGAGACTGTTTGAAAAAGCAGAGATTTTTTTCTGTGAAGATACCCGTGAAACCAAGCGGCTTTTACGGCTTTTGGAAGAGCGTTTTGAGATGGTATACCCTGATGCCCAGTTTTATTCATTTAACGAGCACAATGGCGCCGAGCGTTTGGCAGAGTTTGGCGTGCTGTTGGGTGAAAAAGAGGTGGTGTATGTGAGTGATGCGGGTATGCCTGTCATCTCAGACCCGGGACAGCTGTTGGTTGCTTACGCACAAGAGCATCAGATCTCTTATGATGTCTTACCTGGTGCATCAGCTGTGACTACCGCGTATGCTGCGAGTGGTTTTGAAGAGGGAAAATTTCTCTTTTATGCATTTTTGCCCCACAAGGGAAAAGAGAGAGTAACGGCACTCAGCGAAGCGATGAGCAATGGGTTTAATACGGTCTTGTATGAGTCTCCTCACCGCTTAGAAAAACTTTTAGAAGAGATAGTAGCGCTGGATGAAAACAGAGAGCTTTTTTTGGCTAAAGAGATTAGCAAAAAGTACCAAAGATACTTTAGGGGTACAGCCAAATCAGTTCAGATACAGCTGCAGTCACTGACCATACGTGGAGAGTGGGTCGTCATCATCAAAGCACAGCAAAAAATCGAGAAAAACCTGAGCTTTACAGAGCTACTTGGACTGGAACTCCCCCCCAAGATAAAAGCCAAACTTCTTGCACATCTGAGTGACAAAAGTGTCAAAGAGTGGTACAGTGAGCTTATAGCATCTTCTTAACGCAGTACAAGCAAAAAAAAGGTAAAATCACTCTATGATACTATATGGAAAACAAGTCTGTTTGCATGCATTGCAGCACCACGCAGAGAAAATAAAAACGGTTTATGTCGCGAAGTCGGGTGCTCATGCAAAAGGTCTGCTCCCCAAAGAGTTGTTTCACCATTTTCATGACAAAATCAAATTTCTCGAAGAGAAATGGGCGCAGTCGATGAGCAAAGGTGGCAATCATCAGGGTCTGCTGGTTGAGATGGATGACTTGGTGTTTGCTACTACGGCACAGATAAAAACCTATGATTTTATCGTCGTGCTTGATGGGTTGACCGATGTCGGAAATATCGGTGCAGTGATACGTTCTGCCTATGCGTTGGGTGCAGATGCCGTCATTGCTACAGGAGTCAATCAGCTTAATATCGAAGCCATCACACGAAGCAGTTCAGGGGCGTTGCTTGATATGCCTTTTATGATTATCCCTACTATCCTCGACACGCTCAATGAACTGGGGCAGCTCGGGTTTGTGTTGTACGGGGCTTCGATGGAAGGTGAAAATGTGCAGGATATGACCTTTGCACCAAGACGCGTTCTTATTATGGGAAGCGAAGGCAAAGGACTGTCCAAAAGGGTGATACCTAAACTCAATCATAAGGTTTCGATACAGATGAAACATGCATTTGATTCGCTCAATGTAAGTGCAGCAGCAGCAATCTTAATACACAGGATGAGTCATGCCGTTCAATGATATTCTTGAAGAACATAGCATCAAAGGCATTAGCCAAAAAACCAAAATATCGCAAGAGGATCTTCAAGCCCTTATTGAGGGAAAATTTGGCAGGTTCAAAAAAGTTAAAACTTTTGGGTTTATCTCTATTTTGGAGCGTGAATACGATACCAAATTAAATGCACTGAGACAGCAGGCATCGGAGTATTATGCTCAGCACGAAGAGCAAAAGGGATTTTCCGCCTCTTTAGCGATGACAGAAGAGAAAAAGAGTAAATCTTGGGTATCTGTATTGATTGTTTTAGCTATTTTGGCGTATGCTTCTTGGTATTTTTTTACCCAGTTTGATAAAAAACATTTCAATAAAATGATCCCTTTTTCCCTAACCGAGCAGATAGAAAGTATGCCGGTACCGGAAGTTGAAGGTCAAAAAATACAGACGCAACCAGAAGTGATAAGCATAGAGTTAAGCAGTGACGAGACGGTGATTGATGATGCCAATGCGGGTGCAGTGCTTCAGGATGATGCCTTAGAGCAGCTACAATCTAAAGATGAAAATTACAGTAAAGAGAGAGAATAATGTTTGATGAAATTCAATTTGAGAAAATAAACCGCTTACCGAAGTATTTGTTTGCAGAGATCAATGAGATTAAAATGCAACTCAGACGAGACGGCATCGATATCATCGATTTTTCGATGGGAAACCCTGATGCATCTACCCCACAGCCGATTATCGATAAGCTCTGCGAGACAGCACAAAAGCCAAAAACGCACGGCTACTCAGCCAGTAAAGGGATCTACAAACTCAGACTGGCAATGGCAAAATGGTATAAACGTAAATATGATGTGGATTTAGACCCCGATACCGAGATCGTTGCAACCATGGGAAGTAAAGAGGGCTATGTGCACTTGGTGCAGGCGATTTCAAACCCGGGTGATGTGGCTATCGTACCAGACCCTACGTATCCTATTCACTCTCAGGCCTTTATTTTGGCAGGGGCTAATGTAGAAAAAATGCAGCTCATTTTTGATGAAGAGACCTTTGTGGTGGATGAAGACAGATTTTTGGCTGATGTGGAAGATTCACTCAACAACTCAATGCCTCAAGCCAAGTTTTTGGTTGTCAACTTCCCTCACAACCCAACTACGGCAACGGTAACACCGCAGTTTTATGAAAGATTGGTTGCATTGGCTAGAGAAAAACGTTTTTACATTATCTCAGACATTGCTTATGCGGACATCACTTTTGATGGCTACAAAACGCCTTCTATCATGAGTGTAGAGGGTGCCAAAGACGTCGCAGTCGAGTGTTACACCCTTTCTAAGTCTTACAATATGGCGGGTTGGAGAGTCGGTTTCATCGTGGGCAATAAAAGACTGATCGGCGCGCTTCAAAGCATCAAATCATGGTTGGATTACGGTATGTTTACGCCGATTCAGGTAGCAGCTACGGTTGCACTGGACGAATATGGCTACATCCCTGAAGAGCAGATTATCCCGCGGTATGAAAAAAGACGTGACGTGATGATAGAAGCGTTTACCAATGCAGGGTGGCGATTAGCCAAGCCCAATGCTTCGATGTTTATCTGGGCAAAGATTCCTGAGATAGCCAGAGATATGGGTTCTTTGGAGTTTGCAAAACAGCTTTTGCTCCATGCAGGTGTAGCCGTGAGTCCGGGGATAGGATTTGGAAAGTATGGCGATGAGTATGTGCGTATCGCCCTCATCGAAAATGAAAACCGCATCAGACAGGCAGCACGCAACATCAAAAAGTTCCTCAAGGACTTGGAAGAAGCGAAAAAATAAGATGGTGAAGATAGGGATATTGGGCGTAGGAACCGTTGGCGCAAGTGTTGTCAAGATACTTGAACAAAATGCTGACATCATCGAAGCCAGAGCAGGTCAAAAGATCGTTGTCACATCAGGTGTAGTCAAAAACCTCGCCAAAGAGCGCGGACTTGACATCAAACTCAGCGACAATCCTTTGGACATCGTGGATGACCCCGAGATAGACATCGTCGTTGAACTGATGGGCGGGGTGGAAGAGCCTTATATGCTTGTCAAAAGAGCATTGAAAAACGGAAAAGCTGTTGTCACGGCAAACAAAGCACTGCTTGCTTACCATCGTTATGAGTTGCAAGAACTTGCAGGCGATATCCCTTTGATGTATGAAGCCAGTACGGCTGGAGGCATCCCCATTATAGGCGCACTACGCAATGGACTCTCTGCCAATCACATCGAATCCATTCAAGGCATCATGAACGGTACCTGCAACTACATGCTGACCAAGATGATAAACGAAGGTGCACAGTATGATGCCATACTCAAAGAAGCACAAACGTTGGGGTATGCAGAAGCCGACCCTACTTTTGATGTGGGAGGTTTTGATGCATCCCATAAGCTGCTCATCTTGGCAAGTATCGCGTTTGGTATCGATGCAAAACCAGAAGATATCCTCATCGAAGGCATACAAAACATCAACCAAACTGATGTGGCGTTTGCAAAAGATTTCGGTTATGCCATCAAACTGTTGGGCATCGCCAAAAAAGTGCATAACAAAACCTACGGCGAGGGTGTAGAACTGCGCGTTCATGCCACCATGATACCCCAAGAGAGCATGATAGCCAAAGTAGACGGCGTGATGAATGCCGTAGCCGTAGTGGGCGACAGAGTAGGCGAAACACTTTACTACGGTGCAGGTGCAGGAGGCGATGCGACGGCATCAGCCGTCATCTCTGACATCATCGATATTGTCAGAGGCAACCAAGGACCGATGTTGGGTTACAAAAAAGGCTTAGAGTTTGGACTCAAACTGCTTCCCAAAGAAGAGATATGCTCACACTACTATCTGCGCATGAGCGTCGATGACAAAAAAGGGGTACTGGCAACCGTGACACAACTCTTCAGCGAACACGACATCTCCATAGAAGCCATGATGCAAAACCCTGACAACGACCACGACGAACGCGTAGAACTTCTCTTTATCACCCACGAATGCCAAGAAAAGATGATACAAGAAGCCATCCAAGCGCTTGAGAGACTGGAAGTCATCTATGGAAGTGTTGCGATGATAAGGATTGAGCAGTAGAGTATTTCAATTTGAAATATTTTGATTTAATAGTTTATGCAAAAGATATAGTTCTAAAAAAAGGAAGATGGCATGACAAAACTAATGATTAGCAATGATGCCATAAGTGCCAAACCTTTTATTAAATGGGTAGGCGGTAAACGAGGTCTATTGTCTCAAATAATTCCACTTATTCCAAAAGAATTTAACAACTATTTCGAGCCTTTTGTCGGTGGTGGAGCTTTATTTTTTGAGCTTTACTCACTTGGGCTTTTGAGAGATAAAAAAGTTTATTTGTTTGACATAAATGCAGAACTTATTAATGCTTATAATACCGTAAGAAACAATCCAACTGAACTTATTAAAAGCCTAAAAAAATTTCAAGAAAAACACTCCAAAGAGTTTTATTATGACATAAGAGCTTGGGATCGTGAAGAAAACTTTTTACAAAGAAGTGATATTGAACGTGCCACACGATTTATCTATCTCAATAAAACTTGCTTTAATGGACTTTATCGTGTAAATTCTAATGGATATTTTAATGTACCTATGGGAAGTTATAAAAATCCAAATATAGCAGATGAAGAAGCTATTTTTAACGCAAGTGAAGCTTTGCAAAATGCAACTATAAAATGTCAAAGTTTTACAAATGTTTTACATGATGCAAAAAGTGGCGATTTTGTTTATTTTGATCCTCCGTATTATCCTCTGACTGCAACAGCAAGTTTTACAGCGTATAGTAAAGATGGATTTTTAGAGACTGAACAAATAGAACTCTTTGAAGTCTTCAAAGAACTGAGTGCTATCGGCTGCAAGGTTTCACAAAGTAATTCGGACACTGAATTTATAAAAAACTTATACAAAGATTTTGATATAAATACAGTTATGATGAATAGATTTATCAATAGCAAAAGCGATGGCAGAGGCAAGATAAAAGAAATTTTGGTGAGGAATTAAATGTATATAATTTCAAGAATTATAATTAAAAGATTTAGATCTAATTTTGATTTAAAATTAGATATTGAAAACAATAGTATAGTAACTATTTGCGGAGCAAATAATAGTGGTAAAACCAATACACTAAGAGCTATTAATGTTTTTTTTAATCCTCATTTATATGAAAGAAAGAAGGATGTTCCTTTTCATAAACTAGAAGGATCAAGAGGAGCTTCTCAATATCCTGAAATAACGTTAATTTTAAAACATAATAATGAAGTATATGAAATTACAAGAAATTTTGGGATGGAAGACGGTAATTTTATTTCATTGTTGGGTAAAAAATATAATTTAGAGTTATCTAAAAATAAAGAAGATATGACTGTTGAATCTGTGGAAAATATTTTGAAGCATTTTGATATTTATTCTATAGAAACAATTAATGTTAATTTTCCAGAACTAATAAGTAAAATTATTAATGATGTGTATGAAATTGAATTCTCAAAAAGTAGAATTAGCAAGAATCTTAGAACAGCATTTAGCAAATATATTGATGGTGTTTTGGCAAAACTAAATTCCTTGGCAAAAGATATTTCATCAGATTTTGAACTTTTTAATATGAATTGGGGAGTTGAATTTGGATCAAAAACTGATATTAGAAAGTTTACAGATTTAATAAATGATGATATTGAATTTTTAATAAAAGATCATTCTAACAAATATATAGACTCAAAAGGGTCGGGACTACAAAAGTTGGCATATTTTTTACTTATATCAAGAATAATAGAAACAAGAAAAGATAAAAATATAATACTATTAATGGATGAACCAGATACTTTTTTACACAATAAACTACAAATTTTATTGAGAGATAAATTAAATACTTTATTGAGTAAAGCACAAATTTTTATTACTACACATTCAAAAACATTAATTGATACATATACCCTTAAAAATGTTTTTTTGTATGATGTTGATTATAGTGAAAAATCTTATGTAAGAATGCAAGGTAAAGAAATCATACAAACTACTACAAAACTTGTTGATTTAAATAAAGATGAAGGTTCAATAAAAATTAAAGAATATTTAGGAATAGAAGAAGATAATTATGATTTATTGGCAAGTTATACTGTTTTAGTAGAAGGAGAATCAGATAAAAAATATTTATGGGAAATCTCAAAATATTTAAATATTAAATTACCTAGAATAGAATCAGCTGACGGAGCAGATAATATAGAAAAATATCTAAATTTTTATAACTCCATATATAAAACTATTCCTGACAAAAAACCTAAAATTTTAGTTCTTTTAGATAATGATACTAAAGGTAAAGAAGTTTTTTCTAAAATAAATAAAAAACTACTAATATATAATAATTTATCAATTAAAGTTTTATTCATAACAGGAAAAAATGAATATACGGAATATGAAAATTATGAAATTGAAGATTTTGTTGACTATAAAATTTTATTGTATTTAACAAATGAAATCCTATTTAAAGCAGGTTATAAAAAAATATCAGAAAAAGATTTAACTAAAAAATTAAAAAATAAAGAATTAAAAAAAAGGGGTATTTTATCATTATTGGAAATTGCAAAAAGTGAGGCTAATAGTGATGGAACAAATATTAGTATTGAAACTGAAAAGTTTAAAAAGAATTTGGCAGAACATTTTACTATTGAGGGAAATAAAAAAATAATTGATATGATGAATATAAGTGGACAAATTAAAGAAATGAAAGAGTTTATTATAAAAATTTCTGAATATCATAATGCATAAAGGAATAAAATATGATTAGAGGTGGAATTGGCGGAGGCAATACACAAACTGGTATACATTTTGAAGGTAGAGTAGATATTATAACTTATTTAAATAATCAAGTTGAAGGGTATTCTTGTAGCCAGAAACCATTGAATAGAAATAATCAAACAATGGGGTTTAATATATATTTTAATGGTATTTTCGTAGCAGAATCTTTTAAGAAACATGAATTATATAGATTTTTAGATGAACAAGGTATTGATTGGAATTCAATTTTATCAAAAAAATTATTACCTGATGATGCAATTTATGTTACTATTAACAATACAATTTTTATAATAGAAGTAAAATATCAAGAAGTAGCAGGTTCTGTTGATGAAAAACTCCAGACTTGTGGATTTAAATTATGGCAATATAGAAGATTATTTTCAACATTAAATTATGAAGTACAATATATTTATATCTTGAATGATTGGTTTAGACATCAACAATATAGAGATACTTTAACTTATGTCATTTCACAAGGATGTGGTTATTATTTTGAATATTTACCTTTAGATAGATTGGGATTACCGGTACCATCATAAAATATGACATTTTGCCATATTTTTGACTTCATTTCTTCTAATTTTCTATAATAATAGAAAAAAGGATGCATTATGAATGTTCAAAGATTTGACAAGCTTTATACTATGAGTGTAGATGATTTTGATGCTCTTGGCGATGATACCAATAATCTTAACTTCGTGTTTCAAGGAAGTAGTAACTGGGATATGTACTTTTCAAATGTAGATAAAAATGACAATGCCGATGAAATAAATAATGTATTTTTACTTTCATTTAAAGATAAAAACCAATTTGAAAAGACACTAACTAGTATGCCAAAAGATAATGTTATTGACTATTCATATGAACATTATAAAGAAGAAGGTGTAAACGAATATTATATATTGACGGATATGATTGAACAAAAGAAGAAAACTAAGATAAAAAAATTACAACCTGAAGAATTTGAACAAGAGTGTACAACAGTCTGGAGTTTTAGGCGTCGTGGTAATTGGGCAACACATAATTCAAAATACCGTGGCAACTGGGCACCAGAGGTGGTTAGAAATTTACTCTTGAGATATTCAAAAGAGAAAGATTGCATTTTAGATCCTATGATTGGTGGGGGCACGACTGCTGTAGAGTGTAAGCTTTTAAATCGACATCTTTTGGCTTTGGATATAAATCCAAATGCAATAGAGTTAACGAAAAAAGCACTTGAATTTGAGAGTGAATATAGCCCTAAAATAAGAGTTGAACTCAATGATGCAAGAGATTTGTCACTCTTGAAAGATGAAAGTATTGATTTTATTTTAAATCACCCACCGTATGCCGACATTATTAAATATAGTGAAAAACAGATTGAACAAGATTTGTCCAATATACATGATTTGGAGAAATTTTGTGATGAGATGGAAAAAGTAGCGAATGAATTATATAGGGTTTTAAAAAAGGATAAATATTGTGCCATCTTGATAGGCGATACACGAAGAAACAAGATGTATCAGCCGATGGCATTTATGGTTATGCAACGATTTTTAAAAGCAGGCTTTGAACTGAAAGAAGACATAATAAAACATCAGCACAATTGCAAAGCCACGGGTTTTTGGGTAAATAAAAGCAAAGAAGCAAACTTTTTATTAATCATGCATGAGCATTTGTTTGTGTTTAAAAAATGCTGAGAGGTAGTTCAGTCTTTAGAACAATAAGATTATGCTAAAATACACAAAAAAGACGGAATATATCCCGCAAAATGAGTGTGTATGATAGTGTGTGAAAACGATGAGTATGAGAAAATAAAGGATGTTGTAGCATTTCAAGAGTATTCTGAACTGAAGAGCCGTATTGCAGCTTCACTGGACGAAATGGAACTTATAAAGGCGGACAAAAAGAAAGCATACCCTATAGATACACTATGGGATGAACTGTAGCGGAGATACTGCACTCAACAACTTTTAAAAAAAGTGCTGGATATAGGATTATTACCTATTCTATTATTGAGGATGAGATTTTGTTGGTAGATATATACTCCAAAAGTGAGATGGAAAATATTGCAGATGAAGCAATAGATATGATAGTTAACGAATATATAAAAGGATAAAACATGGCAAAAGAGCACTATTTTGATATTACGGCGAAGCTGGATATGATGGAGTTTAAAAATGCGCTGATTATGGCGGAAAAAGAGGTGGCGACTCGTTTTGACTTTAAGGGATTAGTCGCTGAGTTTAAGCTCAACGAAGCAGGAAAAACCCTTAGTTTGAGTGCTTCAACAGACACAAAGATAGATGCCCTTAAAGACATCCTCATCTCTAAGCTCATCAAACGCGGCATCGCAGGCAAGGCGCTTGAAGAGGTCAAAACAGAAGGGATTAGCGGTGGTAACACTAAAGTGATTTACCGCATTGTAGATACCATAGACAAAGATGAAGCCAAGCAGATAGTCAAAGCCATCAAAGACTTAAAGCTAAAAGTGACACCATCCATACAGGGTGATGAAGTGCGTGTGAGTGCTAAAAGTATTGATGATTTGCAGGCTGTTATGGCTGAAGTGAAGACTTTGGATCTTAAAGCGCCGTTGGTGTTTGGTAATTTTAAATAAAAGAAGCGTGCCTTACGACAAGTTTGACTTGTCATAAGTGTAGCATTAGCTACAGTGACCGCCTCCACAGCAACCGCCGGATGCAGCTTGTGGTGCTTTCATCGCGATGCTGAAGTCTTGACCGTTCTCACTGAGTTCAAAGCCATGTTTTCCACAAAATTTCGTGTTCATGTGATTGAGCATCTCTTGTGCTTTTATCATCGCCTCATCATTGTTCTCAAAAGAGGTATTGTTTTCTAGGTCACTTCTTTTGAAGCATCCGCATTCTTGAACGATAGTTATTGTTGACATGGTAATCCTTTTGGTATAATTTTTCCGATACTAACCAAATACTATTAAAGAAACTTGAATTTAACGGGAAATAGGATAAAATTACTCTTATTAGTGAAAAAGGTGCAGAAATGACAATAAAAACAGATACCGACTATAAGATAATCGACAGCGTATGTGCATACTGTGGCGTAGGCTGCGATATCGCTGCGCAGGTTGATGTGAAAGAAAATAAAATTAAAAAAATTTTTGCACATCCCGATGGTGCGACCTCTGAAGGAAAGTTGTGCATTAAAGGAACGCACGGGTTTGATTTTGTTGATGCCAAAGAGAGGCTCAGAGTACCGCGTATCCGAAAAACTTTCTTAGAAAAAAATCCAGCTATCAAAGAAGCGATAGCACATACTTTAACCGATTTGGACGATACATGGTATGAGACCGATTTGGATGCGGCAACCACTGCAGCAGCCATGAAGCTAAAAGACATCCAGGCAAAATACGGTGAGAAATCAATCTGTTCGCTGGGTGGAGCAAGAAGCTCTTGTGAGAGTGCCTACTACTTTCAGAAATTCACACGCTATACGCTAAACTCTCCGCATGTTGATAACTGTGCAAGAGTATGTCACTCTCCTTCGCTTAAAGGGATGAGACTGACTATTGGGGAAGGAGCGGCTTCCAATCCATTTGATGATATCTATAAAACAGAGTTTATGATAGTGATGGGATCAAACACCACTGAAGCCCACCCAATCGTGGGTAATCGTATGATAAAGGCAGCACAAAACGGTACTCCTATCGCCTGTTTTGATGTGCGTGAGATCACGCTGCATAAGTTTTCAAAATATAAAGCAGTGACACCACACGAATCAAACTTGCTTGTGCTCAATATGATGGCGTACACCATTATCACCGAAGAGTTGTATCACAAAGATTTTATAAGCAAAAGAACAAAAAACTTTGAAAACTTTAAAGAAGGCATCTTAAATGACCCGTATGCAAATCCAGAATTTTTTAGAGATGTTGCAGGGTATGAGTATTTAGCAGATATGCTTCCGCAAATTGCGCGTGAGTATGCAAGTAAAAAATCGCTTATTTTGTGGGGGCTTGGTATCACGGAACATGTGGATGGCTCGTACGCGGTAATGGCCATTGTTCATTTGGCACTAATGACGGGGAATATCGGCAAAGATGGTGCAGGCGTTATGCCACTTCGGGGACAAACAAATGTCCAAGGCGTCTGTGATATGGGGATGCTGCCGTATTATGCACCAGACTATCAGGCACCAAAAGAGGTGGGTCTTATGACGCCACAACTTGTGGACGGTATGATAGAGGGTACGATTCGTGGGGTGCTCAACATCGGAGAGGATTTAACACATATCCATCCAAATTTAAACAAGGTCATCAAAGCGTTTGAAAATCTAGAACTTATTTTTGTTCAAGAGTTATTCATGACCGATATCGCCAAGCGCGCAGATATTGTAGTGGGTGTCAAATCAGCTTACGAAAAAACGGGTATCTACATCAACGCGATGAGAAAAGTACACCTCTCAACACCGTTGGTTGAGTCTGATTTGCCTGATGACTGGGAAGTTATCAAACTTCTTGATGAGAAAATGGGAGGAGGGTATGCGTTTAATTCCTCTGAAGACATTTGGGAAGATGTGAGAAAAACAGCCACCAATAGATTTAGCGGTGCATCATACAAGGTACTCCGAGACAACGAGAAGAAAGGTATTTCGTGGCCGATCAATGATGACGGAAGCGGTACACCGGTTCTGCACAGAGAAGACTTCAGAACACAAGATGGCATCGGTGCCTTTAGATACCATGGCTATAAGCTTTCTGGTATGGTTGAAGAGATTGTAAACAAAAAGCTTAAAGGGTATCATCTGACAACGGGTAGAATTATGGCGCATTATAATAACTCGGCACAAACAAAATACACCGAGAAATTGATCAAAAAGCACACCGAAGATGTTTTGTTGGTTCATGAAGATGACGCCCATGATTTTGTGACACAAACAGTGATCTTAAAAACAGAGTATGGGCAGACCAATCCACTCAGGGTAAAGTTCACAGATAAAGTGCGCCCCAAAACACTCTATACGACTTTTCATCATGCAAATTCTAAGCTCAATCATATCTTTGGAGATAAAAGCGATGAACTGATTATGACAGCTGCATTTAAATCAATTCAGGTTGATGTTATTCCTGTAGGTGCGTAGATTGCTCTGGATTAAATTTTGAGGTCGCAATTTGCGACCTCAGAGACTCTCTCATTCTTTTTTGTCTCCATTACATTTTTTTAACGATTTCATTAGAAAACCTTCATTTTATAAAGTTTTCTGTTCTAAGAATTTGTGGAAGAGTTTGATAAAAAAACTGTCAATATGACATGCTTTTGTACTCCCCTATATTTTTTATTTTATACTCCTAATTATTAGGAGTAACTATGCATGAAATGATTACACCCATACATCACAAAATATATACATTGCGCGGTAAGCAGATAATGCTTGATAGTGATTTGGCAGAATTCTATCAAGTAGAGACAAAAGTCTTTAATCAGGCAGTTAAAAGAAATAGTGAGAGATTTCCTGAAGACTTTATGTTTCAACTTACAGAAGAAGAGTATGAAAACTTGAGGTCACAAATTGTGACCTCAAGTTTAGGACAACATGGAGGTAGACGTTATATGCCCTATGCTTTCACAGAAAATGGGGTATATATGCTCTCAGCAGTGCTCAAAAGCAGTATTGCCATAGAGGTGAGTATAGAGATCATGCGAACTTTTACAAAACTACGAGAGTTTACTTTACACTATAATGCTTTGAGTAAACAATTACTAGAAGTTGAACGTAAAAATGACAAAAGGTTCAAAGAGATTTTTAAAATACTTGATACATTGGTATTTGAAACTAGGCAAACAGATGAAAAAGTAATGGGCTTTTTGAAGCCATGAGGGAACTTCCAAAATTATTCGGAGATAAGAGTGAAACTCTTGCAACATCATTTTTGGAGCAAAGTGGTTTTGTGATCTTGGAGCGTAACTATTTTGCAAGAAAGCTTGGAGAGATAGATATCATCGCCAGCCGTGATGATGTCCTGCATTTTATAGAAGTCAAAAGCGGTAAAACCGAGTTTGACCCGATTTACAATCTCACACCCGCCAAACTGCGAAAAGTCATCAACTCTTCACAGTACTACATGAAAAGCAAAAAACTTGATATGGCATTTAGTATTGATGCATTGATTATCCGCCATGATGAGGTGGAGTTTATACAAAATGTCACACTTTAAATGCTATAATTTGAGATTATTTATACCATAAGGGCATCACTATGAGACTCTCGGATGAGCAGCTTCAACAATTTAGGCAAGATGGTTTTATCCACATCAAACAGTTTGCAGGGGCAGAACAATGTGAAGCTATTTTGGATGTTGCCAAGGCTCACTTAAAACATAAGATAGAACCCATCGAAACGGAAATAGGCTACCATGAAGGTTCTAAAGCATTTCGTACGGACGAAAAAGACTACACAAGTCAGTCAAGAGAATCCTTTGTCACAGTTCGTAGATTACGTCAAGTCTACAGCAGGGACATTCTTTTTAAAACTTGGATGGAAGATGCCAATATACGCCCCATTTTGCAGCAAATACTAAATGATACCGTCGTACTTACCACAGCACATCATAACTCCATCATGACAAAAATGCCCCATCAGGGTACAGCAACTTCATGGCATCAAGACAGACGGTATTGGCGTTATAGTGACGACAATCTGGTCAGTGTATGGTTGGCTTTAGATGCTGAGCATAGTCAAAACGGCGTATTGGAGTTTATCCCAGGAAGCCACACGATGAAATTTTCTCCTGAACAGTTTGATGACAAAGAGTATTTCAGAGAAGATACAGAGCAAAATAAAACACTCATCACACAAAAAGTATCGATGGATTTGAAAAAAGGGGATATCGTCATTTTTCATGCCCTGCTACTTCATCGTGCCAATCAAAACAGTACAGACAAAGCAAAGATATCGTTTGTGTATACAGTCAAAGGTGCATCAACTAAGGCGCTTGAAGGCTCACGGTCAGCTGTGTATCCGGAGATTATTTTAGAGAGACTTTAATCAGAGCGATTTAGTCCTAAATGTATAGTATCGGGACAATTTCATTGGCAGTCTAAAAAATATAAATTATAACAATAGGTTTTATAAGAAATTAGGTTATACTCTTTTCATACTAATATAAAGGAATAAATATGGCAAAATATGTAGAGTTAAGCAAAGAAAATTTTGATGCAACAATCGCTGAAGGCGTAACAATGGTAGACTTTTGGGCTCCATGGTGTGGCCCTTGTAGAATGATTGCTCCAGTGATTGAAGAGTTGGCAGAAGACTTTGAAGGCAAAGCGACTATCGCTAAGGTAAATACAGACGAGCAACAAGAAATCGCTGTTCAGTATGGTATCAGATCTATCCCTGCGATTCTTTTCTTCAAAAACGGCGAAGTGGTAGATCAAATGATCGGTGCAGCTTCTAAAGATGCATTTGCAGATAAATTAAACGCAATACTTTAATAACTGTGGACAAAAGAGGCTAAGGTCTCCTTTGCTGCACCCTTTTTACACTTACATTTAGATACAATCTCTTAAAATTTTTGACCAAGTATATTCAGTGTATAATTAAATTTATTTGTTTAAAATTTTTATATTTCACAAAGGATGCCTTAGTATGTTGGATTGTGCAATCATCGGTGGTGGGCCAGCGGGACTGACAGCGGGACTTTATGCTACACGCGGCGGTTTAAAAAACGTAAGCCTTTTTGAGATGGGATTGCCAGGTGGACAGATTACACAGAGTTCAGAGATAGAAAATTACCCCGGTTTTTTTGACCATACCAAAACAGGTATGGATTTTATGGATTTGTGGCAAAAACAGTGTTTTCATTTTGGGCTCAAACATGAGATGAAAAAAGTAGAAAAGGTGAGCAAAACAGGCGAGCATTTTACTGTCATGCTTGAAGGCGGTCAAACCGTAGAAGCCATGACAGTCATCGTATGTACAGGCTCTGTACCCAAAAGAGCGGGATTTAAAGGCGAAGATACCTATTTTGGAAAAGGTGTCAGTACCTGTGCTACCTGCGATGGATTTTTCTATAAAAATAAACCGGTGACGGTACTGGGCGGAGGAGACACGGCGCTTGAAGAAGCCTATTATCTCTCAAATATCTGTTCAGATGTGTATGTGGTGCATCGAAGTGACACCTTTAGGGCTGCACCGCCGACACTCGATCGTGCAAAAAGAAAAGAAAATATTCATCTGATGACCAATGCAGTTATTGAAGAAGCAATCGGCGATGCAAGAGGTTTAAGCGGTGTAGCTATCAAAAAAGCAGACGGCTCGATAGAACATATGGACAATACAGGACTGTTTGTATTTGTCGGACAGACTGTACAAAATGATGTGCTCAAAGATGAAAAGGGTACATTTATCTGTGAAATGAACGAACGGGGACAGGTGATTGTCGATTTATCGATGAGAACATCTGTGCCTGGTCTGTTCGCTGCAGGTGACATACGCACTGAAGCACCCAAACAAGTGGTCTCAGCCGCAGGTGACGGTTCGATTGCAGCACTGCAGGTTATTTCATATCTTCAAGAAAAAGCATAAGGATTCAATAGTGGCAAGAGTAGGCATAGTAGGCAGCACAGGAAGAGTAGGCAATCTTTTGATAGACAGTCTGTTAGAGGATACAGAGTTGACTTTGAGTACAGTGCATGTGTATGGCGAACTCAAAAGAGCGTTGCCTTCAGATGTATTGGTGACAAACAGTATGAAGGCACTGCTTGAGAACTGTGAGGTTGTCATCGACTTTTCTGCACCAGAGGCAACACAGGAGCTTTGTGAAGCCGCACTGAAAAATCCTACAGCATTGGTGATTGCGACGACAGGATTTACAGCACATCAACAAAATCTTCTCAAAGAGGCTTCACAAGAGATGCCTGTACTCTACGCTTCCAATATGTCAGCCGGTATCGCACTGCTTAAGCAGCTGGTTGAAAAAGTTGCTGCAACACTCAAAGATTTTGATATTGAGATTGTAGAACAGCATCATAGACATAAGGTGGATGCACCTTCGGGGACAGCATTGACTTTGGGTGAGTTTGCCGCAAAGGGTAGAGGGTTGGATTTGGATGCGGTACGCGTGAGTGGCAGAGATGGACAGATCGGTGCTAGAAGTAAAGATGAAATCGCCGTGATGGCACTTCGCGGGGGTGATATCGTCGGTCGCCATACGGTTGGGTTTTATAATGATGGAGAGTTTTTGGAGCTTAACCATACGGCTACCAGCAGAGAAACATTTTCCAAAGGTGCTATCAGGGCTGCCAAATGGCTTATAAATCAAGAGAGTGGTTTTTACTCTATTAACGATTGTTTAGGAATTTAATATGTGTGCAATAGTAGGTGTATTTGGTGTAAAAAAAGCGTCAACGGTTGCGTATTATTCGTTATTTTCGATGCAACATCGTGGACAGGAAGCAACAGGTATCTCAGCCTCCGATGGTGAGAAAATCTCAATCTATAAAAAACGCGGTATGGTAGCTGACGTCTTTTCACAAGATATACTGGATGATCTTCAGGGAGAATGCGCAGTGGGACACAACCGTTATTCTACAGCAGGCAGTGCATCGGTTGGCGATTCACAACCGGTATTTGCCAAATACAAACTGGGTGAGATTTCAGTGGTTCATAACGGTAATCTTATCAATAAACAGGAAGTGAGAAATCAGCTCATCGACAAGGGGGCTATTTTCCAGACCGATATGGACACGGAAAATATTATCCATCTGATTGCAAAATCACAAAAAGATTCTTTAGTGGATAGAATTAAAGATATGCTGAGTAGAATTGAAGGTGCCTATTGTTTGGCGATTCAAAGCCGTTCGAAAATGTTTGTCATCCGTGACCGTTTTGGTATACGCCCTTTGAGTCTGGGCAAGTTTAAAGATGGTGGGTATATTGTTGCTTCTGAGACCTGTGCTTTTGATTTGGTTGGGGCTGAGTTTATCCGTGATGTTGCACCGGGAGAGATGCTGATTTTTGAAGAGGGCAAGGAGCCACTCTCTGAGCAGGTTTTTGAAGCAGATTTTCACCCTTGTGCGTTTGAATACATCTATTTTGCAAGACCCGACTCTATCATAGACAGTAAAAATGTCTATCAGATGCGTTTAGAGATGGGAAGAAGATTGGCGCAGGAAGTACCTGCTGAGGTTGATTTGGTGCTTCCTGTGCCCGATTCTGGTGTAGCAGCAGCAAGAGGATATGCTGAAGGGCTTGGTGTGCCTTTTGAGATGGGTATTGTGCGTAATCACTATGTGGGTCGAACCTTCATTGAACCTACACAAGCAATACGGGATTTAAAAGTAAAGCTTAAACTTTCACCGGTCAAACATCTTATTGCCGGAAAACGTGTAGCAATCATCGATGATTCATTGGTGCGTGGCACGACTTCTAAGCAGATTGTACGTATGCTGCTTGATGCAGGTGCAAAAGAGGTGCATATGCGTATCGCCTCTCCTGAGATAAAGTTTCCTTGTCGTTACGGCATCGATACCCCAACGCAAATGGAACTTATCTCTTCAAGCTATGGGGTAGATGAGATAGCCCATATGATTGGTGCATCATCTCTGGGCTTTCTTTCTATTGATGGCTTAAAAGCGTCTTTAGGAAAAGAGCAAAATTACTCTTTGGTCAGTTTTGACGGAAACTATTTTGCAGGGGGAAGTGCAGAGAGTCCGGGATGCAGCGGTAGCTGCTGAGACTTTGTAGAAAGAGAAAAAGAATTATTTTTTTCGATTTTCTTTTTCAGTAATGCCGCTTAGCCCAAATCTTCTTGATAGTTCTTGCTTGACTCTATCGGGGGAGATTTCTCTGTACCCCAACCCTACCAAAGTATGATAGAGCAAATCTGCAGATTCATAGATAACCTGCTCATCACTCTCTTCATTGATAGCAATACAGACTTCGTCAGCTTCTTCACGAATTTTGCTTAAGAGAAGTGCTTTGTCATCTAATAGTTTTTTGGTCCATGATTTTACCTCGCCAGAGGCATTTTTACGCTCTAAAATGGTATGGTAAAGCGTATCTACCACACCGTAAATAGCATCAGTGTTGACTTCTTTATCCAGTATGATTTTGTCTTCTTTGACAGAGGTGAAAAAACAGCTTTTTCTACCTGTATGGCAGGCAACGCCATTTTGATGTATCTTGAAGATAACCGTATCGGCATCACAGTCAAGGAGTATGTCTTTTACTTCTTGTGTGTGATTGGAGCTTTCGCCTTTTTTCCAGATACGTTGCTTACTCCTGCTGAAGTAGTGCGCATAGCCGGTAGAGAGCGTAAGGTTATATGCTTCTTCATTGATGTAGGCCAGCATGAGTATCTCAGCGCTTTCATGATCTTGGGCAATAGCAGGGATGAGAGGGGTTTTGTTCCAGTCTATGTGCAAAGTAAAGTCTCCATCAGGAAAATAGTGCTGTCATTATAGCGATTGTATGCATTATCGGAGCTTTTAGGATAAATCGTTTTACTTTGCACTATAATGTTCCAACACTTAGAGGCATTCCTGCATGGTATTACTTTAAAATCCAAGCGAATGAGCTCAAACTTCATGATACAGATCAGCACACATGTTTACTGTGATTCTTTATTTGAAACGATAGACTTAGAAAATAAGCTTTTAGCCAGCCAATATAAAGACTTTCCTTATTTGATTATTAAAAACTTTTTTTCGCAGCAATCCTGCCAGAGACTTGTTGCTTTGGTTCAAAAAGATGAGAGAAGCAGACAAAAAGCACGGGTCAAAAGAGAGAGTATGACAGGTATCATTCAGGCAGATATCGTCGAAGCCTATCGTAAAACCAATAGTTATGCACTGGATACCTTTTATAGAAATTATTATGATACACAATGGATGAAATATAAAACTGACATAGAAGCCTATTTCAGTGTCGGCTTGACACTCTCTACTGAAGTGCAGGTACTAGAGTATAAACAAGGATATTTCTACATTAAACACGCAGATGATTCAAATGAAATCATTGATAAAGATAAAAAGACGATAGGTTTTAAGCTTGTTGCACCGCAACGAAAAATATCTACCGTACTTTTTGCTACAAGCCATGAGATCACGGCATCCAGCAAAAGCGACAGTTTTAGCGGGGGCGAATTACTGTTTAATTATCTGTTCAGTGCCAAGGGTGAACCGGTCATGATAAAGCCTGAGGCAGGAGATATGATTATTTTCCCAAGTAATCCATACTTTTCACATGAGGTTTTACCGGTTGAAGAGGGTTACAGGCTTACTTTGGTGCAATGGCATGATACTATTTAGGAAAAATCTTCGTGCTACATTGCACGAAGATGAAAGAGGAATTATTGTTTGCCCATTAAACGCTGCTGGTCACCTTTGGCATCGACCCAAATGTTTGGCACTGCACCACCAGGCGTAAGAAAGATCCGTGCATCTTTGTTGACTTGAAGTGCTTCGTTAAATTTCCCCTGTGTTTTTATCTGCTCCAGTTGAAGCAGTTCGGCTGTGAGTGAGTGGGAAATGAGTGTATTGGCTTTGGCTTGTTCTTCAGCCTCGATACGAATTTTGTCTGCTTGACCTTGCGCTTCGATACGGTTTCTTTCTGCTTCACCACGTGCGACTTCAGCTCTTGTAAACGCTTCTTGTTTTGCTCTTTCTTTTTGTTGTTCAGCGATGGTTACATCTTGTTTTGCTGCTTGTACTTCTTCGATTTTACCTTTTATTTTAGGAGGTAAAACAATCGTTCTCAGTTCAACAGAAGAGAGAACAACCGGTTGGTTCTCAAGAGAGTCTATGCTTTGTCTTACTTTGGTTTGAATCGCCGAAGCAATTTCGTTTCTCATTTCGGGGAGCTGTTCAGCGGTATATTGTCCTACCACATCACGCACAACCTCTCTGACTTTGGAGTTGATGATTTTCTCTTCCCAGCTTGAACCCCATGTTTCTATCGTTCTAGGTGCGCTCTCTGCTTTGAGGCTGTATTGGACCGCGATGTCTATATTGACAGTCAAGCCTCTTTTGTCAAGTACTTGAATGGCAGGATTTCGTTTAAGACCACCTTCAAATCCATCTCCTGAAGAGAGACCCTTGTTGTAGGTATCTCCAATGGTACTGGTCTCAGTGTCAGAGTAGGTAATTAGTCTGATACGGGTATTGACAGGAATGATTTTTTCAAATACAGGGATAAAAAAATGAAGTCCTGCGTAAAGTGGTGTTTCGTTGAATTTACCGGTTCGTACTTTAATACCCACTTCACCGGAATTGATAATCGTAAAAGGTTTAAATGCAATCACAGCAAAAACAACAGCACCGGCAATGATAAGCCAAGACATACCTTTTCCTGCTCCATTAAGAGGATTGTTCATGCTGAAGTTACCCCCTTGATTCGTGTCACCGGAGTTGCCTGAAGTAGCATTTGGTCTTTTCTTTTTGAAATAGTCATTCATATCTGCTGGCATAAATATCCTTAGTTAATATAGGTTAAATGATGAATATAAGCCGGGTTTTTACCCGCAACCACATCAAAATACGCTGTTTGCAACAGTTCAGTCATAGGACCTCTTTCTCCTGCACCCACGATGCGTGCATCCACTTCGCGTATAGGAGTTACTTCCGCAGCCGTCCCTGTCAAAAAGGCTTCATCTGCGATATAGACTTCTTCTCTGGTCACGCGACGTCTGAGTACTTCTATGCCCATGTCCTTAGCAAGATCGATGATGGTTTGCTGTGTGATAGATTCTAGAGTATTGTCACTAGGTGGAGAGATGAGAACACCGTCTCTTACGATGAAAAAGGCAGCACCCGAGGCTTCGGCGATATATCCTTGATCGTCTCTTAGCAGTGCTTCATCATATCCTGCTTCTACTGCTTCATATTTTGCCATTTGAGAGTTAAGGTAGTTTGCTACGGCTTTTGCTTTGCCCATACCTGAAGTGTTGGGTGTTCTTGTAAATGAAGATATTTTGAGTCTTATCCCTTTTTTTAGCCCTTCTTCGCCGAGGTAGGCACCCCATTCCCACGATGAAATCGATACTTTTACCGGTGCATCCTTGTGATAAAGCCCCATAACACCATATCCTAGATACACCAGCGGTCTGATATACGCACCATTAAACAATGCATTCTCTTGCAACAGTTTCACTTGTGCCTCCTTGAGCTCTTCAAGAGTAAACGGTACATTCATCAGCGTCATTTTTGATGAGTTGAGCAGTCTTTTTGTGTGTTCATGTAACTTAAAGATAGCACATCTCCCATCGACTGTTTTGTATGCTTTTGTTCCTTCTATTGCACCATTGCCGTAATGTAGGGTATGTGAAAGTACATGCACTGTTGCATCATCCCAAGGCGTGAGTTCACCATCCATCCAAATATATTTTGCTTTATCCATTGTTTAGGCTCCAAGAACATACCCTTAGGGTAGTCAAAATTAGTGGATTTATTTTAGCCAAACTGTTGTTAATCCTTGGTTATCAAACAGAAAAGAATAAAGGTATCAGGCAGGCATGGTGGGAGTTTTAGCGATATTGTAGAAAAACTAATCATCTCTCAAGTTATATTTTTCTAAACCAAACGCTATAATCCTAAAAGAGTGATTGGTGCGATTTGCGCCAAGTCCAAATAAAATTAAAAGAGAAAAACATGAAAGAATTTATTACCGTCTATGAAGACAATCAGGAAAATATTGAAAAGTTTGTGATTATGACTTTGAAGAATAATGGTTCGTTATTAGCCGAGGCATCTAAACATTTTAAAAAAGTTTTTAAAACCTTCCCTTCATTGGAGCTAGCCTATGCTGCAGATCAGGCGTTCAATCAATGTGGAGCAAATTTTTTCAGAAATAAAATAGAAGAGTCTGCTAAAGGGCAAAGCAGGGTTTATATGAGTACAAAAATGATACAAAAAGATGAGGATTTTTATATAAGTACACCTTATATAAATTCTGCTACAGGGCACACCTGCATAACCGTAATGAAGAAAGAGGAAGATAAATATATTTTTCTAGATTTTAGGCTTTCTGTATTGCTTGGAAGATTGGGTCTTATTGAACTAAATCCTACTTTTAATGAATATACAACATTCTTTTATAAAGCAGTAGGTTTTTCTTTGATGATGTTTGCATTTTTTGCCATTATCTATGCCATATTCGGGTATATATCTAGTATATTTATTGAAAGAAATTTTTCTCTTGATACCTTGTTTAAGCCCATTGTAGCCCTTACTTTGGGACTTGCCATCTTTGACTTAGCCAAAACAATATTGGAACGAGAAGTTTTTTTTAAAAACTACAGCAAAGAAAATGAAGATGCAAATGTATTGACAAAGTTTTCAGTCGCGATTATTATCGCACTCTCTATTGAAGCACTCATGGTAGTGTTTAAGATTGCGCTGCACGACTATTCGCAAATGATACATGCCCTTTACCTTATTATAGGTATCGCCTGCATTATTGTCTCTTTGGGAATTTACAGTTATTTGTCAAAAAAACATATTAGATAAAGTAATAGTCTGAGGGTGTGCATAGAGTGATAAAACAGACAAAATTATAGAATTTTTTGGACGTTTTTTAGGTCGCAATGAAGCATCTGTTTACTGGGAAGATTCTACACAACAAAAAAAATGCACTTTCATAAGACTTCCTATTTAATCTAAGATTAATATAATGTGATTAAAGTAAGTAGTATAAGGATTATTAGAAAAAGACATCAATAATTAACATAATTTTTAGAGGCAACTCAAGGTTCATTTAGTTTGCTTTCAAAGGGTTATTTTATGTTATTGTACGTTTTATCTAGAATCAGATGTGATGGTAGTTAAAATATAATTACTATATTACACACTTATTGGAATTTGAAATATAAATAGTATCTTCTTAGTAAGGTTTTAGATATATTTTAGATAGGATGCGTTAGCTTAAGGCTGAAGTCAAAATCATTTTTGATAACAATTACTAAGGAGAATCAAATATGTCAAAGAAAATAACAGTTGGTCCAGTGGGTTATATGCCACAATCGGCACCATCTATGGGAGTTGAGCTTTCGCCCGAAGGTAAGGCGTTGCTATATGGCAACATTGTAGAAGAAGAAGAGGCGATGAGAGATGCTGCAAAAGCTTTGTTGACGATGGCCAACCCAACTATCTTCCCTGGACCACAAGTATTATGGGACTGGAAAGATGACGTAGCTGAAAAATCAGCAGCGATTTTGGATCTTGCAGCTGAGATTCCAAATTGTAAAATCATCCCTATGCCAGACTATAGACCTAAGTATCCAAAAATTGATGCAGAAGCGGAAATCAACCCGAATCACCCTAACTTAACAATTTTGCATAACAAGATTAAAGCAGCTGTTTTCATCGGTGTGCACTGTCATTATGCAAACCTTTCATTAAGAATGATTAGAGCTGGTACAGATTGTTACACGATAGCAATGTGTGCATTTATGGGTCACGAAGAAGCAATGGCTTCTATCAGAGATGTTCATGCTGAAGATGTACTTAGATTTAGAGACATCCTTGTTCAAGTAAGAAATGAACTAGGTATTGAGTGGACAGCAAAAATGCCACCAGAAAACCCATCTTTGCCAAAAGAGGATTGGGGAACACTTACGCCGGCTGATTATGGTGAGTACAGAAGTCTCCTCATGAGTAAAAAAGGCGAACACATCGCAGATGTTGAATAAGATAAGGAGAGATAAATGAGTTTAAATAAAACATTAGTAAGTATGGATTACCTCTTAAAAGAGGCTCCAAGAGAAAAGCATTTTATTACTGGTGCTCAGGCAATGGCTGAAGCTGTTAAAAGAGCAAGTGTTGATATGGCTATTGCCTATCCTATTACTCCACAGTCTGAAGTAATGCACCTTGTCGGTGATATTTTTGCACAAGGGCACATCAAAGAGTACTATAGAGCTGAAGAAGAGCTTGGTACGATGTCAGCAATTGCTGGTGCTGCAAGAGCAGGTGTACGTCTGTTTACGGCAACATCAGGACCAGGACTGTTAAGAGGACTTGAGGCGATTGTTTCTTGGCCAGGACACAGAGTGCCATGTGTATTGGGTGTACTTACAAGAGTTGTTAACGCACCACTTTCGATTCAACCAGATAATATTGAGATGGCATACCTTCTTCATAGTGGTGTCGTTCTCTTGCATGCAGAAAATCAGCAAGATACATTTGATATGACTTTGGCAGCATTTGCCATTACTGAAAAAGTAGATGTGTATATTCCTGTAGCGGTTGCAACGGAAGGTTTCTTTGTAACACATGCAAAAGGTTATGTTGATATGACTTCTGAAGAGTTGGCATTTAACGAGCCAGATCCGTATGCAGCACCAGTTCCAGCAATGGACAACGAAGTACCACCGGCAAGAATTCAAAGAGATGCACCGGTTCAAAAGTCTAACTTCATGTCTTATTTGATTCACTCAGTATGGCAGCAAGAGATTTGGGACTCTAACAAAAGAGCAATGAAATATATCTATCAATACCTTGGTGGACCAATTGAAGTGCAAAATCCGGATGCAGATGTATTTGTTCTTGCATCAGGCTGTGCAGCAGCACAAGCAAGAGAAGCACACAGATATGCACAAGAGGAAGAGTTGAGTGTTGGTTTTATTAAAGTAAGAGCAATCAGACCTTTCCCTAAAGAAGAAATTCGTGCAGCATTGAAAAATGCTAAAAAAGTAATTATTCCGGAACACAATATTATTGGTTGGTTGGCTACAGAAGTAAAAGCAGCTATTCCAAACAGTGGTATTGTCGTAGATGGTCCAAGAGTATATGGTGGTATGACATTACCTGTGGAATTGATCATGGAGCAAGTCTATATGGCTCTTGGTATGAAATCCGAAACACTACAAGCATAAGGGAGTTACAATGAGTTTAAGATATATGATTCCAGCGTCAAAATTTAAGAAATATCTACCAAAAGACTATGTCGAGTTGGTAGATTACGGCCCATTTGGTAAAGACTACAATGATGTAGGCGTAAAAAACATGGGTACATACAAAGAACTGGTTGAAGAGCACCCAATGTGTTCTGGATGCTGGATGGCATATTATATTAAAATAATTTTTGCATCACTTCCAAACCCAGAAGATACAGTAACAATCGGTACAGCAGGGTGTGGAAGACTTGCGATTTCACAAGCAGCGGTACCGTTCATTTATGGTAACTATGGAGACCAAAATGCTATGGCATCTGGTATTACACGTGCATTTAGACTAAGATTCCCAGATAGACATAAAGATGTTATTACTATTGCAGGTGATGGCGGTATGATGGATATCGGTTTCTCTATGACGATGCATGCTTGGTTTAGACGTGAAAGATTTACTACTATTATGTTGGATAACGAAGTCTATGGTAACACAGGTGGTCAAGAGAGTGGTATGAGTATGGAAGGTGCTATTCTTAAGATGTCTCCAACGGGTAAAAAGTTTGGTAAAATGCCAGCTATGCAACTCGCTATTACAGCTGGATGTGTCTATGTTGTTAAAATGTCACCAACCAATATCAATAAAGCGTCAAAAGCGATCAGAAGAGCAATCTTTGCAGCAAGAACACTTGGACCAACGTTCCTTCATGTGTATACATCTTGTAACATTGAGTACTCAATTCCAACTAATGATGTATTTAGAGATGCAAAAGAGATGGAAAAAGGTCGATTCGCTTATGAAGAATATATGACAGATGAAGCAAAAGAGTTGTTTGCTCAAATTGAATCTAAAAACAAAAGAGAGGTAAGCTAATATGGCAGTAGATAAAAAAAGATATAATATGCGTATTTCCGGGCTTGGCGGGCAAGGGGTTGTTACCTCTGCTCACATTCTTGGATCTGCGATGGATAATGCCGGTAAATTTGCTTCTTTGGTACCATTTTTCGGTTCTGAAAAAAGAATGGCTCCGGTTGAAGCTTATGTAAGAGCATCTTCACAGCCTATTTATGAAGTAGGTGAAGTTGTATATCCAGATATTATTATGATTTACCACCCACAGGTTGTAACACATGGAAAATCATATACGATGCCTTTTTATACGGGTTTGAAAAGAAATAGTTTGATTATTATTAACACTGATGTTGATATTCTTGATGCGGATGATACAAAAGTATTGAAAGATCTTGGCACAAAAGTCGTTCAATTTAATGCAACAGAATTGGCAATTAAAATTGCAGGTACTGAACTTGCAACAAACATGGCAATGATGGGTATGGTACTTGGAATCACAAAACTTGTAAGTAAAGACAACATTGAAAAAGCCGTAAGAGAAAGATTCTTGGGTAATTCGTTTGTTGCTTCTGGTGGTACAGCTTCTCTTGACTCAGCTATTGAGAAAAAGTTCAAGAAGAAAGAAGAGTTGCTTCAGAAGAACATGGAGGTTATTAATGAGACTTTCAAATTGGCAGACTCTATTGATTTAAACACAGATGCACTTATCATCAAACTAGACGCATAATAAAGGAAAAATAATGTATTACGTAGCAAAAGTAAATTCAGAAATGTGTTCAACACACAAATGTAACATGTGTACACTTTACTGTCCAGAGGCAAACACTTTGATGTATGATAAAGAACCAAAACACGGTAATTCAAATGGTACATCTTGGGTAGATGAAGACAGATGTAAAGGATGTGCAATTTGTGTATATGTATGTTCAGACTTACTAGACAGAAATTGTATTGAAATGGTAATGGTTACAACAGAAGAAGCGTAAATTCTGAAGGAGGGAATTTATTCCTTCGTTCAGCGATTTAGACATCTTTTTGTTAATAACAAAAAGATAAGGTATTAAGCCTTGTAAACAAGATTTACTCCCATATCTATAAAAGATCCAAAAAGTAAACACTCTACATACGGCATAAGACTACACAAGTTAAAATTAAGGAGAAAATAATGGCTAATTTAGGCCCAGCTGACTATTCACCGTATCCAGTTGCTACGTATGATGGCATACTAACGCCACCTGAAGGCAAAGCTTTACTGTTGACTGATATCGTTGATGAAGAAGTGGCAATGAGAGAAATTGCTAGAGTAATGTTGACAAGCGAAAATGCGACTATCTTTCCAGGACCACAAGTTTTGTATGCATGGAATGAAGAAGCAAAGAAAAAAGCAACGCTGATTAAAGAAATGGCTGAAGTTTTGAATGCTAGAATGATACCGATGTATGATTACAGACCAAAATATCCTAAGATTGATGCAGCGGTTGAAATAAACCCTAACCATCCAAACTTGACGATTTGGCACAATAACATCAAAGCATGTATCTTTATTGGTGTTCACTGCCATTATGCAAACGTTGCATTAAAAATTGTAAGAGCGGAAACAGATTGTTATACCTCTGCAATGTGTGCACTTTCAGGACATGAGGATGCAATGGCAACGATTAGAGATCAGCACTCAGAAGATTTGGCAAGATTTATTAAAGTTGCCAGAGAAGTCAAGCAAGAGCTTGGAAAATAGGGCTAGGAGGTTACTATGAGTATAAAAAATATGACAAAAGAAAAAAACTGGTCAGGTCAAACTATGGTTTCGACTGATTATTTACTTTTTGAGGCACCTAGAGAAAAACACTTTATGACAGGTTCAGAAGTACTCAAAGAGGCCATGAAAAGATGTACAGTAGATGCATCGGTATCGTATCCTATTACACCTCAATCTGAAGCAGCTCACCTTATTGGTGAATTGTGGGCAGAAGGATATGTAGGTACATACTTTAGAGGTGAAAACGAATTTGGTGTTATGTCTGAAGTTGCAGGATGTGCTATGGCAGGTGCTAGAACAGTTACCACTACTTCTGGACCTGGTACACTTAGAGCGATGGAAAACTTCCCAATGTGGTCAGGTACAAGAATCCCATGTCAGCTTGTTTTGATGGCTAGAGGTATTAACTCACCACTTACAATTCAACCGGATAACCTTGAAGTGTCTTTCCTTCTAGAGACAGGTTGTATGATTTGGTATGCTGAGAATGTTCAAGAACTTTTTGATATGAGTATCGCAGCATTTACTGTGGCTGAAATGCCGGATGTACACGTGCCGATTATTACAGCGGTTGATGGATTCTTTGTATCTCATACAAGAGAATCAGTTATGCTTCCTGCTGATGATATCGCGTTGTTCCCATACAACCCGTATAAAGCACCACTGCCTCCAATTGATTCAGAGATGCCTCCGGGAAGATTTTTAAGAGATCCTTTCGTAATGAAATCAAACTATATCTCTTATGCAACCCATGCAAGTTGGCAGTGGGAAGTACGATCTGCTGTAGACAGATCTAGACCGTATGCAAAACATTTCTTAAATGGTTTGGCACACGTAACGGGTGACCAAGATGCTGAAATCGTATTTGTTGCGTGTGGAACAGCGTCTCACCAGGCAAAAGAAGCCAATAGAGAATTGACAAAAATGGGTATCAAGTCAAAAGTGGTTAAATTAAGAACAATTAGACCATTCCCACATGCTGAATTGCTTGAAGCAACAAAAAGTGCAAAATATATCTTTGTACCTGAGTTTAACATTGTTGGCTGGCTAGAAAAAGAAGTGACACAATCACTTTATGGTAAATCTGAAGCGAAAGTTATTGGTAGACCTAGAGTTGCTGGTGGTATGAGTATGCCAGTAGAGGCTATTCTAAAAGAAGTTTTAGAAAATGTAGAGAAAGGGGCATAATATGTCAGTAGATATTTACAAAATTAACCCAGAGTTCAGAGACATCATGCCAAAAGAGATTCTTGATCTTGAGGACAATGCAACTTGGGATGGCGAAAAACGCGGTATCAATGACCTAACAGATAAAAAAGAGATTCTTGAAGAACACTCTTTGTGTGCAGGATGTCCTGAAGCAGCTGCTTTGAGATACATTTTGGCTTCATTGCCAACACCGTCTGAGACTGTTATTGTTAACTCCACAGGGTGTACTTCTTTGATGTTCCCACATATTGCGTTGCACACAGTGCACTCTTTGTTTGGTAACCAAAATGCTGTTGCTTCTGGTATCAAAAGAGTTTTAGACTGGAGATTCCCAGATAAAACAAAAGATGTTGTTGTTCTAGCGGGTGACGGTGCGACTATCGATATCGGTCTTGACTATACTTTGCAGTCATTCTTTAGACAAGAAAAAATTACAACAATTTGTTTTGACAACGAAGTGTATGCTAACACAGGTGGTCAAGAAAGTGGTTCCACACCTAAAGGTCAAGTCTTTAAAATGGCACCTAAAGGTAAGGTATTTGATAAAGTACCAATGTGGGAATTGGCTGTTACTTCAGGTTGTCAGTATTCAGTTAAATTGACTGCTTCTGCGCCAAAATCAGTTGCAAAAGTTGTAAGAGAAGCGATTTTAATTGCAAGAGAAATGGGACCTAGCTATATCCACCTCTATACACCATGTATTCTTGAAATTGGTTTGGATGCCAATGAAGGACTATGGGAAATGAAAGAGCAAGATAAAGATAGATTTGTTTCGTTTAAATATGTTTCTCCTGAAGCTGAAGAGTACTTGAAAAACTGTAAGAAGGAGGGAATTCTTTAATGTCAAAAGATTCAATTAAAATCAGAATGCCTGCTCTAGGCGGACAAGGTGCAGTTACTGCTGCACACATTGCAGCTACGGCTGCTGATACAGAAGGGTACTATGCCGTTTCAAATCCATTTTTTGGTGCTGAGAAAAGAATGGCACCTTCTGAAAGTTATACAAGAATAGGAACAGTGCCTATATATGACAGAGGAGAGGTTATTTATCCTGATATTATTATGGTGTATCATCCACAGGTTATCACGATGGGTAAATCATATACGATGCCTTTTTACTCTGGTATTAAAGAGAATGGTTTGGTTCTTATCAATAGTGATCATGAGCTTGTAACAGATTCTGATAGAAAATTCTTGGAATCAAAGAATGTTAAAGTTCTTACAAGAGACTTTACAAAATTTGCCGTCGAAATTGCAGGAACTGAACTTGCTACAAACATGGCAATGTTGGGTGCACTGTTTGGTGCTTTGGGAACTATTGGTAAGTCAGCGATTGAAGAAGGTATCAAAGACAGATTCCTTAAAAAATATGTTGCTTCAGGTGGTACTGCTTCACTTGACTCTGTTATCGAAAAAAAGTTTAAGAAAAAACTTGATTTAATTCAGAGTAACCTAGACACTGCATCAGCAGCGTATGATTTAACTGCAGCTTGGGCAAAAGAAGTTGGATTGGCTCCAATTCTTGATCCAATAGCTTAATAATTTTTACTATCTGTGTGTTTTACACAGATGGTACTTCATACTCTTCATAAAACTATATCGTATACTTTTATAGAGAGTATCTTCATTCTTTCATCTATCTTTTCGAGGTATTCTTATGATTTCTTCTTTTGTTATAACAGGTTTTTTGGGTGTCGGTAAAACGACAATGCTGACTAACAGTGTACAACACTATTTTCCGGATAAAAAAATTGCAGTGATTGTTAATGAGTTTGGTGACATAGGTATAGACAGTAAAATCCTTACAAATGTCTATAGTGAGGTGCTTGAGATATCAGAGGGGTGTATCTGTTGCCAACTCTCTGAAGAGTTTGAAAAAGGGGTCACGGAGATTATTGCTAACTATAATCCTGAACTTATTTTTGTGGAAACTTCCGGCGCATCTGAGCCTTTCCCAATTTATATGTCTTTGCAAAATCTGGGTGTCACTGTTGAGGGTGTGATTTGTGTGGTAGATGCAAAACATTTTTCTGCCTATAAAGAAAATTCTACGGCGAAGTATCAACTTGGCGGTTCGAACATTATAGTGCTCAATAAAACCGATCTTGTGGATGAAACTGAAGCTTTAGCGGTTGAAAACGAGATTAGAGAAATAAAAGATAAATACAATATCAAAAATACGATGACTGGTAAGCCAATTTTCAATCATTACGTTATACATAGAGCACAGCATGGATTGGTCAATAAAGAGGTTTTTGAGGGCGTTTACAGGCTTGAAGAAGTACTGAAATTTGCAGAAGATTTCAGTCACCATGACCATACGTCAAAAGACTCTCTCGGTCAAAAAGTTGTCTACCTGAAAAATGATAGTTATTTTGCCGATGTGGATGCGGTATTACAAAATATGCCTCTGTCTATTTATCGGGTTAAGGGTGTGGTAAAAGTGAAAGATGTACCTCAGGCTATCGTTGTGAACTATGCATTTGGCGATGTAACATTTGAAGAGCTTGATGTTTATGAGGGGAAATCGTTGCTTATTTTAATCGGTGAGAATATTGAAGCAGATGTTCAAGAATTGTGCCGAAAATTTGAGATTCTCTCTTTACCAAGATTCACCTTAAAAAGCTAGGTAGAAGAGGGTGTATACACGATACATTTTTGTATCGTGTATACGACTTTTTAGCCGCAGTGCCCACCACCGCAGCAACCGCCACCTGAGCCTTCACCTACACCAATTACAAAGTCATTTCCAGCACTTGCTTTGGCTGTAAAATGATGTTTTTTACAGAAGTCTTCATTCATGATTTCTGCTATGGCTTTTGAGTAAGAGATAGCATCTTCTCTGTTTTGAAACGTCTTCTCTTTTTCGATTTCACTTCTACGGAAACATCCGCACTCTCTTTCAACTTGTACTGTGAACATATAGTATCCTTTTATAAATAAATTAATGAGCGATAATAGCATCAAGAGCTTAAATAAAGATTAAAGATAAAAACGCAGAATTTTTCTGCTTTATTTAGTCTTCATCCTCATCATCTATGGGGCGAACAATACTTCTTATAATAATATCTTCCCCCATGTCCTCTGCCTCAAAAAAGTGAGTATGGCAGAACTCCTGATTCATCCGACACTCCATAATTTTGGCTTGCATCAGCGCATCAGGTTTATTTTTGAACGTCATGTCATTTTCAAATGTGCTTTTTTTGAAACAGCTACATTCGTTTTCAATATGAATTTTGTACATTTTTTTCCTTTAAATGGTGTAAAGCATTCACTGCTTTTGACAGTAAGTTATAGCATCACTATGCTAAGCAAGTTCTTTGATGACAATAAATTCTCCAAACTCGTAAGAATAGACTTTTTTGGCTGCTTTGTCTATGATAATGGGTCGTATCCATTCGTTGAGGATAAACTCTTTTGCTACGGAATTTTCCACGGCTTTGGCAACTGTTTCAAGCGGTGCTTCCATATAGGTCAGCAGACGAACAGGCTCATGATAGGCTTTCCCCTCTTCTAAAACGCTCTGGGTAGGAAGACCAATCTTTAAATCACTGTAGTTCCCATTGTACACACCGATTTTAGAGACAACATTGTGATAGACTTTTGAGCCTGCTCCGTAGACTTTATTATCTACAGTTGAGAAATAATGCTCAAGATTAATCCATTGACCTACAACCAAAGGGCCGTTAAAGATACGGGTGAGTATATCGGCATTTTCGTTATCAATAGTGGCATCATAGGAGTGTAAAAAGAGTCTATTGTACAGAGGCATATGTCTGCAAGAGTCTCTTGGCCCTGCAAATACACCCATATTGCCTGCTAGTCCCCATTCCGGTCTAGGCTCAGACCAATCCATCGTTTTAATAAACAAATCTTTCTCATGTTTTGCATTGGGTAGAACTTTGGCTCTTTCTTCTCTTGAAGCGAGTGACGCCTTTTTAAAGTCTTCTTGCATACCCGAAAACAGTTCTAACTCTTTGGTGTTGAGTATCTCGGTATCGTAAAAAGTCATCTCATCGGTCGTCGTGATATGCAAAGCAGGAATAAAACGTGTCTCTTCAGGTATGGATATACCTCTGCTTATGAGTTTTTCGCGTATTTCAGGCTTGTTGGCTATCATGCTCAATGCACGTGCATTGGGAAGCGAAATGCTGCCACCACACGCTCCGCAGTCAAGGGCTGACTCAAACGGGTTGTTGTCTGAGCAGCTTCCGTGCCCAGAGATAATGAGAAATTTCGGAAACGCATCGATAAGCCCAATCATCTTGAGAAGATTTTCGATGTACATCACCTGCTCATCAATGGTGAAGCCCACTTTGGAGAGATTGACTTTTTGAATCTCATAGTCCTCGCTGGTGATATGATAGGCTTGTTTTAGATTGTCTATGATGTCTGATGAGATTCTTATCTTGAGCGGTTTGTCAAACACGAGATGTTCCCAAAGCAGGATGATATCTGAAGAGTTGAGTCCAGTACCAAATTGCGTTGTTAAGACTTCATTGATGATATTGGTATGCAGTCTTTTGACATACTTCTCTATCTCTTCTTCTGAGAGCTTGTCGAGTGTATAGGTGGTTTTGGGTTTGACGGGTTTTGACTTGCTAAACATAATATGTGTTTTTTTGGGAAAAAAGGTTTTGCCAAAAAGTTTGAAGCCAAAAAGCCATCCGATTGCTTCCACCATGACGTAGGGAGTATAAGGATTGTTTTTAAGATCACTGAGTACTTTTTTGGTGGTCTTGTTGACACTTTTTTGGGAATTGTACGTTTCATGTGATTCGACGGGTATTTCAAAAACAATATTCTCGGGTTTGATCACTGCAGGAGCCAGTGAGAGTGCATGGGCTTTGTCAAACTCGACAAACGAGATGGGAATCCCCAAAAAACCGCCAGCACCATAGGTCGTGTATGGTCCTGATTCTTCTACTTTTCGTCGTATCACTTCTGATCTGACATCCAGACAAAATATGGTCGAGGAAAGCGGTTTTTTGTCATAGGTATGCAGTGAAGTAAATGCATCGACATGGGTTGCGATATAAGAGTCTTCCAAAGACTTTAGCCAGATAAACCCTTCTTCTTTTTTAAGCAGATTGGCAAAATTGGAAAAGGCTATAGGAGTCATATCGTCCATTTGCACGGCTTTTTGTGCAAGCTGAACCTGAAGCGAATTGAGATTGATCTCATCTTTAGCATAAGCATCTACAATCTCTTGATAGTCGTGATGCTCTTCCATGGCATCGTTGTAGGTACCGGTCAGTTTGCCTTTTGCCTGCAAGAGTTTGAGTATGGCGTAAGGCGTATTGCTTTTGATATAGGCTTGCAGTTTTTCAAAATCATTAATCTTTTTTTTGCTTAAATATTTGACTTCGAAATGTAAGCGGATTGCCATATAGTCCATCAGTGTTGAAGGGTGTTCCTGCTGGGCATAATACTCTTTGGCTTCAGAGCGGTATTTGATGTAGCCTGCCCATCCGTGCAGCTTGAGGATGTGTGTGAGGAAGTATGTCTGTACATCTTGCACTTTGAGCGTATCAAGCGCTTCTTGTACAAACTCTTCTACATCAATGATATAGTCGATATTTTCATACAGTTTAAAGGTTTCAAACATACCCAAATCTCTGTCGGTCATACTCAGTGTGGTTTGTTGCTGATCAAGAAAACGTGCGACAAACTCTATGACATCTTTTTCTATGAGCTCTTTTTTACTGGTGCCAAACAAGGCATCATGGATCTCGTAGAGTGTCATATTTTTCGTGAGTGAAGCAATCCATGCTTCTTCATCTTTGTAGATAGCGTTTTCTTCAAGATAGCTATGCAGGGTTTCATCTATCTCGTTTATTTTTAAGGCTTCATAGCTTCTGTAGCTGTTCCATAGCGGGCTTACTTCAAGCATAAAGGTCTTAGCCTGCTCTAAATAACGTTCAAGTTTTGCTTCTTTAAGCACCCTAAGCAGGTTTTTTTCTAACACTTCAGGGCTAATTTTACCCTCTTTAAAGAGCCCGATATAGTAGTCTGAATCCATATAGACTTTGCCACCGAATGTCTGTTGTGCTTTGGTGAGCGCTTCTTTAAAATTGAGATGTTCAAACCCCTTGAGCGGATTGTGGTGGATAAAAGCACCGATTGGCCAATAGTGCGGCACTGTGTCTTTAATTGCATTTAATTTTTCAAGTATACTCATGAAAGTACCTCCTGTAGTCCTATAACGCTTAGAAGCAGTAACGCTGCTATGATGAGCAGATGCAGTACTCTTTCTGTTGGTGAGATATCAATGTAATGCACATTGTCATTGGGTTTACCAAATACGGTTTTTGCCATGACGCGTACCGCAATCAAAAAATTTCCAAAAAAGATAACAATGACAATCAGGTACCACAGGATGCTGATTTCTGACTTCAAAATACCATTAAGAAAGAGCAAGGCATTGGGAAACGGCGGATAGAGCGCCAATGCAGTAAAGTAGACGGTTAAAATGAGCCCGGCATAAGGAGTCACCAAGGTAATACCGCTGACTGACTGATAGTTCGGGCTGCCATAACTTCGTGCATAATATTTGCCCATCAGATAAACACCCATCAGCGCCACAATAAGCGATACACCGTACAAGATACTCTCTTTTGTCTTGAACATGATAAGTAAAGGTGCGTTAAAGAACAGGATATAATAGGTCAGTTTGCACAGGTTGTTTGTCTGGTTTGCCTTGTGAAGCGAAAACAAAGATGCAAGAAAGGCAACCATCACAAAAGGCATAGACGTCTCGTGCGGAAATTGGTAAGAGATAACCATTCCGGCAATGACAAGCAGCGCTGCAAGAGGAAAAATTTTGTCTTTTCTCATGACAGGTATTTTTTCAAAAACCAGATAATAGGGTACTCCCGCAAATAAAAATAAGAGTATAAAATCTATAAGCATTCATTCTCCCCTTTAAAATATTTTAAAATATTTGACATACAAATCGGAGATGTAGCCTTCTTTTGCCAGCATCTTATAGATACGCCATTTTGATTTATTGGGTTTGTGTTCACCTAGTGGCACACCGACAAAATGTTGTCTATAGGTGAAATACCAACCGACCAACATGATAGCTATGAGCATCAGTATCGTCATGGTGCCTGATACGTGCAGGGTAGCCACTTCATAAAACAATTCCCCATTTTTGCCATAGAGGAAATGCTCCAGCGCGAGCCCTACAAATTCGTAGGTAAACAGTACCACGATAAAAGAGCTTATGAGCGCAAGAATCACCTTGGGTGAATTGGCTTTAGAGACCTCAAAAAAAGATAAAAAGAGTTGTGTCCCGGTCAGCCAGGCAAAAGCGATGATGAGTGTTGCTGCGTTAAAATGGAACAGGTCTTCTCCGAGTAAAAACTTCACGCCTGTAAATACGATGACAGGAAATACCGCAAAAAATGCAATCATACGGAACATATTGATGCTGTTGTACTGCGGTTTCTCTTCCCAAAAAATTTCATGTGAAAGCCTTCTTGGCACGTTGGGCTCTTTTCTTGCCTGGTGAATGAGACTGCCTGATTCTAAAAATAAAGAGGCTTTAAAGATACCGTGCACCATAAGATGATAGATAGCAAGGCTAAAGGCACCAAGTCCCACTTCCATGATCATGTATCCCATTTGACCCACTGTTGAGTAGCCCAGCGAACGTTTGATATCGGATACGGCTAGCATCAGGATGGAAGCAAAAACAGCGGTGATCAAACCCATGACAAAGGCTACATTGAGTACAGCCGGGGTTAAAAGAAGCAAAAATGCCATTTTGTTCAAAAGAATCCCGCCAACATTTACAACCCCGGCGTGCATGAGAGCTGAGACGGGTGTGGGTGCTTCTGAAGTATAGGGAAGCCAAAGGTGAAAGGGCATGATGGCTGATTTCATCATTGCAGCAAACAGGAAAAGAAAACCGATAAGGTAAATCATCGCATCATCAACAGGCCCGCTTTGGAAAAGTGCCAACCATTTTTGACTCAGTTCGGTCAACTCAAAACTGCCAAATGTTTTGTAAGTAAGAATCACAGCGATAATAAAAAAGAGGTCTGCAAGCTTGTGTACAAGCATCGTCCAGCCCCCGTTTTTGATGGCAGATTTGGATTCAACGTTAAAGGAGATAAGCAGATACAGACTGATACTCATCAGTTGCCACGCGATGGTCAGGATAATCAGATTGTTACTCATCACAAGCAGATAAATGGCAGAGAAGATGAAGTTCAAGAGGACAAAAAATCGTTTGTATCCCGGTTCATCCCACATATATTTGGTAGAGTATTTGCGAATGACTAGCCCCAGTATGGCAACATACGGTACAAGTATGGCAGAGAGTTCATTGTAGATAAGATAGCCGCCGAAACCATCAATGTCTTGATCGGTGCTCATCACATAATAGGTGCCATACAGCGCCAAAAGTGCAACCATAGAGGAAAAAAAGATAGCCACTTTGGGCATATGCTCTTTTTTGTTTAAAAAGCCTATCATGGTAGCTATCACAATAGGTAGAAATGGTATCAGTAACACTAGTTTTTCCATAGTAAAACTCCCTAAAATATTAATTATATATACTTATAATAAATGGAGACTTAAGTTATAGACAAAGTCTCTCGATTTCTATAATGCTGCTTCATATATTAGCAGAGGATGTGCATATATGGGTGGTTTTGTTTGTAGTACAAACCATAAGAGGCACTTATGTGTAGCATAACGTCTCAAATACATAAGCATCATAACCAAATTAGTGCAGAGTTACTTAGTGTGTAGAGAAGGAAACCTTAGATTGGGGTGTATTTGAGATAAAATGAAACACACAAAATTTATCCGATTTTAATAATCAATGGGGATTTGGTCGTGAAATACCTAGTTTTCGCATGAAGTTCTCAGCGATATTGGTGCTTTTTTGTTTGAAGTATTCACCAACGGACGGCGTATAGAGCCTATCAACGGTCTGATGAAAAACGCTGAGCCAACGCGCAAATGCTTCAGCACTGAGGTCTGCGATATGAAAGTGCGGCTGCAGGGGATTACCGGTGTAGTTATCGTAACCTAAAGATACAAATTTCCAAAACTCCGTGAGCAAAACCAAGTGTTCTTCCCATTCTTGGCTTTGTATGTCATCACCCAGTTTTGCTATAAAAAAAGGAGCCAACAGAGCATCTTTGAGTACTTCAGGGTAAAATGTCCGTACGAGTATTTCAATATTCTCTTCGTTGATGGTGGTAAATAACATTTGGCTCATCGGGATATCAATCTCCCGTACCTTTATAGATTTCATCAAAGTGCGCTGCCAAATCTGAGGTATAGACCGCTGCGCTGATGACATCACAGTTAAAGAGATTGCTGTAGCAAGAAGGCTCTTCAAACAGCTCTCCACTCTGTTCAATCACTTTGGCAGCTTCAAGCAGACCCTGGTTATTGTCGCTTGCGTAGTTGAGTGCCGCCAGCAAGACATCTATTTTTCTACCGGGGAATTGTTCGTCCAGTATCTCTTTGATATCTTTGTCATTCTTGTAGTCGTGAAGCAGTTGTTTGACCTGCTCAGGCGAGAGATATGCACCACCACTGAAAGGACCTTCAAGTTTTTTGCTCACAATCATATCTTCAAGATATTCGCTCGGCACCACTTCTTCCCACGCCGTCACGTAGGTATCGTGAAATGCTTTATCGAGTATGGCTGAGAGTGCGCTTCCGTGGATAAAATAAAACTTTTCAAAGAAACCCTGTGTGATGGCAAGAAAATACGCATGCCATTTGTTGAAATTGTCATAGTCAAGCGCTCTGGAACGCTTGATCATCGTTTTGTATTTCTCTTGGTAAAATGCTTCTACCTCTTCAAGTTTGTGGTGTCTTAGCTGTTCATCCGGTATCTTGACTTTGAGTGTATCGGCTACACCGATATCTTCAAACGCATCAAAATACCACGTTTGCATTTGTTCCTTGGTCATAGGGTGGTAACTTATACTTAAATCCATGTTTCGCCTTTATTGGATATTGATTGGGCGCGATTATAGCATAGTGTTTCTTGAGTCGCTTGAGGATGTTGTATTTTGGGCTGCTGTCAAAATCATGCTCTACGGTCTATAAGCTTATTTTTTAATCAAGTAAAAAGTGGTTAATATAGATAAAATACGCAAAAAAATGCAAGGCAGAAATGATGGGTAAAGTATATTTGACGGGTGCAGGGCCGGGGGATGTCGAACTTCTGACACTGAAGGCTTTGCGTGTTCTGCGTCAAGCGGATGTTGTAGTCTATGACAGACTGGTCAATCCCGAGATACTTGAAGAGTTAAAAGCCGGATGTGAGTGTGTCTATGTGGGTAAAGAAGACAAGCATCACACCTTGCCCCAAGAGCAGATTAACATGCTATTGTACGAAAAAGCCTTGGTGCATGATGTGGTTGTGCGGCTCAAAGGAGGTGACTCTGTTGTCTTTGGGCGAGGTGCTGAGGAGGCACTTTTTTTGGCATCCAAAGGCATCGTGTTTGAGTTTATCCCTGGTGTGACTTCCGCTATCGCTGTACCTGAGATGGCAAACATTCCTATTACCCATCGGGGCACAGCAGTTTCATTTCGTGTGGTGACAGGCTATGAAGCCCCCCAAAAAGGCTATGCACAGCTTGATTGGGCATCTTTTAGGCAAGATGAGACGATTGTCTTTTTGATGGGTCTGCATCAGCTTGGGCATATTTGCACACAGCTCATTTCTATAGGTAAGCCCAAAACCTATCCTGTGGCGGTGATCAGCAGGGGAACATTGCCCGATGAACAGGTGCTGGTTGGTACACTTGAAGATATTTATGAAAAAGCCAAAGACCTGCCTACGCCGGCATTGATTATCGTGGGCAAGGTGGTGGAACTGAAAGCCCAGCTTGAGAGGATGGCATAATGGGCTATTTTCCATTTTATATGAAGATGGACGGACTCAAGGTATTGGTTGTGGGTGGTGGGGCTATCGGGGCGGAGAAACTTGAAAAACTGCTTTGTTTTACAGAGGAGATTACCGTGATAGCCCCCAATGTGTCATCAGAGTCTGCTCAGATGATTGCAGCGTATGGTTTGGTATTGCATCAACGCGCGTATGAAAAGACAGATATAGCAGGTTTTGATATCGTGATAGTAGCAACCGATGATGTGGCGCTGCATCAGGCGATTTTTGAAGAGTCACGTGGGAGCAGAACATTGGTTAATTCAGTGGACAATACAGCGTATTGTGATTTTATCTTCCCCTCTTTGGTGCAAAAAGGAGAGTTGAGCGTCGCATTTTCTACAGGTGGGATATCACCTGCTTTTTCAAAACAGATTCGAGCCTATTTTGAAAAGAAGATACCGGACTCCGTGGGTGATTTTTTACAGCAGATGAAAGCATTGCGTCACCAGATACCCAAGGGGAAAGAGCGTATGCGCTATTTTGAAACTTTGGTCGAAGCGTATTTTAAAAAAAATTTCAATTAAACCTTTTAGTTAAAACCTTGGAATGCCTCTGCATCGATGCAGGCAATGTGTCGTTTTTGAGCCTCTTGCACCATCAGCCCCGCGTGGTGTGAAGAGAGCAGATTTTTATCTTCATCATAGAGTCGTGCCGAGCAGACACCACAACTGGGGCTTCTGTCTTTGCCGATGAGTAGATTGACGTCTGGATGTGTATCAAAAAATGTTTTGGCATAATCTTGGATGGGTGTAGATAGATTGGTGTATGTGGCGTTGCAACGCGCGATGCATCCCTCTTGCGTTTGGATGAGATCCATCGTGGGTCGCGGTGTACCAAAGGCGTAGTCTTCAGGGCAAAATGGTACGAGTTGGAAACCCTTAAGCTTCTCTAAGAGTAGTTCATTTTTATTGTCTGAGGCATCATAACGACATTTTTCGCCCAAAAGGCATGCTGAGATCGCTACCTTTTTCATCTGCTAATAGACAAAAAGCAGGGCATAGACCCATGCACCCGTGAGCATCGTCAAAACAATACCGACAAAGGTACGCTGCCCGTCTTTTTTGTGGGCGCGACTTGAAGAACCTGGAAGGGCTGATAGTTTTTTGGACCCTCTGGCACCGTACAGAGTTTTGATCCACACCAGCAGCGTTGTCACTGAAATAATGATATGAAAGATAAGGACATACAAGAGATAATCATGTGAGACTGAGCTGCCTTCCATCAGATTTTTATAGCCGCCTTCCATGCGCACGCCATATTCAAAAAAACCCACAACGATGACAGAGACAACAAAAAGCAATATCTGCACACGCTCATGAGCCTGATACTGTTTGTTTTTGGCAAGCAGTATCGCTCCGTAAATCAAAAACGGTAACGCTAAGACAATCACCGATACTATATCCATAAAAAGTGGCGCTCTTGTACCTAAAAATCCCGTTTCAAACAAGCTATCCATAGTAACCTCTTTTGTTTTTTTGTTTTGTCAGCTTAACATAACCAGCTTAATTATTCGTACTTTTTAAACTGTTCCAGCCAGACTTTGTCTTCTTCGCTCAGTTCTCCGACACGCTCCAGAAGCGTTCTTTTAGTTGAGATGAGGTCGTCCATGTCCAAGTAAGCTAAAAGTGCAGGATTGATGGTCGGTTCTTCCCTGCCATAGGCGATGAGTTTTTCGATGTCTGCCAAAAGTGTTTCTTTTAAATCTGTTTCTTTGGTTTGTGTATTTTCTGTATGCATTCTGTTATACTACCCAAAAAGTAGTTACAAAGGAGAAAGAGATGCTAGAAGTTGGAACACAGGTGCCCGATTTTTGTTGTGCCAATCAGGATGAAGAAGAGATTTGTTTAAGAGATATAAAAGGCAAGTGGATTGTGCTGTACTTTTACCCCAAAGACAACACCCCTGGGTGCACCACCGAAGCGTGTGATTTTACCCAAGCCCTGCCAGAGTTTGAAAATCTTAATGCCATTGTGTTGGGCGTGAGTCCCGATTCTGCCAAGATGCACAGAAACTTCATCGAGAAAAAAGCGTTGAAGATTACACTTTTAGCTGATGAAGATAAAGCTTTGTGTCACACTTTTGGTGTATGGCAGCTTAAAAAATTTATGGGCAAAGAGTACATGGGAGTGGTGCGCAGCACCTTCATCATCGACCCCCAAGGCAAAGTTGCTGCAGTGTGGCAAAATGTCAAAGTAAAAGCTCACGCAGAAGAAGTCAAAGCCAAACTCGAACTCCTGCAAATATAGATATGCAAAATAGAGCATACAATATGGTGCCCTTCAACAACCTATGGTTTGTTGAGTGTTTTTTAATACGTTAAGACTAATGAAAACGAGGCTTTATTTATCAGTAAGTAATAACTATTTTCAGAAAACCCGATATTGTGTTCCGTAAGCAAAAAATTGTTATATTCTGTGATAGTGAATTTTGGCACGGGAAAAAGTATCTCGAAGGTGAGCGTTTTAAGGCGAATGCTGACTTTTGGGAAACAAAGATCAAGCGTAATATTGAGCGTGATAAAGAAGTGAACGAAAAGCTAAAATCTGAGGAGTGGATAGTGCTTAGGTTTTTGGGTCAAGAAATAAAAAAAGATATAAGTTCGGTTATTGAACAAATTAGAATGATATTAGGGTAGTAAATGGCAGGTTTTAAGGCGAGAGCAAGAGCATTGGATATGTTGGGACGCCAACAAATATCCGGTATACCGACAGCTATAAGTGAGTTATTTAAAAATGCTTATGATGCGTATGCCGACAATGTAATAGTAGATTATTTTAGGTCTGATGGGTTGCTTATTCTCCGTGATGACGGTTTTGGAATGACTAAAGATGAATTTGAAAATCGATGGCTTACAATAGGTACGGAAAGTAAAGTCAAAAGTGAATTTGGTGGATTAAAAGATATAAAAATTCCAGAAGGAAAAACCTTACGTCCTGTAATGGGAGAAAAAGGTATCGGCAGACTTGCGATTGCAATGTTGGGAAGTCAGGTGTTAATTCTAACTAAAGCACAAAGAGGGGATAAAAGTCATAATTATGTTGTGAGTTTTATAAATTGGCGGTTGTTTGAGTTACCGGGGTTAAATCTTGAAGATATTCATATTCCGATTGAAGAGTTTGAAACATTTCCGACACATGATCAAATTCAAAAAATTATTCTTGAAACAAGAACTCATATTGAGAAGTTAGCCTCTAAAATTGAAAAAGATGCACTGGATGCAATTCTTGAAGATTTTAATACGTTTGAAAACTTCAATATTGAAAAACGAGAACGAAATTTACAGGAACCGTGTAAATTTACAAATGATTTGACGGGAACACGATTTTATGTTTTTCCATCTAATCCGCTTATCCTTGATGATTTGGAAGATAGTACTATTGATGATGACGCTTCTAATCTTAAAAAAATGCTTATTGGTTTTACAGATGATGTTATTCCTGGGCATAAAAAAATTCCAATTAAAACTCATTTTAGAGATTATAAATATCCTGAATATTATGAAGATGTGATTTCTGATACAAACTTTTTTACTGAAGAAGAATTTGAAAAAGGAGAGCATCTATTTGCAGGAAAATTTAATGAATTTGGGCAATTTATCGGAAAAGTAAAAATATTTGGAGTTGAGCAAGCTCAAGACTATGTAATACCTTGGGTGCAAAGCAAAGGCAAATTAACAAGTTGTGGTCCGTTCGAAATGGTCGTAATGACTACTCAGGGAAATTTTAGTGAGTCCCTTTTAGATAAGGAAACGCATAATAAAATTAATGATAAGTTTTATAAATATGGTGGGATGTACGTTTATAAAGACGGTATTCGAATTCTTCCTTACGGTAATAATAAGCATGACTTTTTGGATATTGAGTATCGAAGAAGTAAACATGCCGGAAATTATTATTGGTCTTATCGAAGACTGCTTGGCGCGATAAGATTAGAATCGGGTATAAACGATAATTTAAAAGAAAAGGCAGGAAGAGAAGGATTTCAAGAAAGTAAAGCATTTCGTGAAATGCGAGATATTCTTATGAATTTTTTTATTCAAACTGCAAAAGATTTTTTCAATGATAAGGGCGAATATTCCGATTACTATGTCAAAGTTAAGTCCGATAATATGAAACGTGATGAATTGATAAAAAAAGAAGAGAAAAAAAAGAAAGCGAAAAAAGATGAATTTTCTAAACAACTTTATGAAATTTTAGATTCTATTGAGAATAAAGAACATGAACAAGATTGTACTCGTATTGTAGACAATTTAAATCATGTACTCTTGGAAGTTGATGCAACTGAAGATAAAGAAATAGCAGCATTGAAGTTAATTGACGCAGAACGAAAAGCCTTTGATGACTTATATAGAATCAAGAGTAATTTTGCTCTTTCAAAACCTCGTGGTGTATCGATGGGGAAAAAAGTAGAACAAGACTATGTATTTTTATAAAAATGTAATGAGTCACATTGATACGGATACTTTTCAAGAGACATATAGAAATATTGAGTTATTAATTGGGGAAAAAAGTAAAAATGCTCAACTAGAGTTAGACAGACGACGACGGATTGAAGAAAGTTTAATAAGGCTTTCTAAGGATGCCAAAAAACAGATACAAGAACAGGTAAAAAATACTGATGAAACATTGTTTGATGTTAAAGAAAATGTAGAAAAAAGTACCAAAGAAAGTTTAAAAACCGTCGAAAAAGTGATTCGGGATATAAATTTTTCATTGGCACAAACAGATTTTCAAGATATGAATGAAAATGATATTTTTACATGGCGTATGAATGTAGAAAATCAGATTATCTCTGTCATGGAAAACGAAAAAAGAGAGCTTGAAACAATTCAATCACTATTAGATACGGTGAAATGGCAAAAAGATGAAGAAGGTAATATTGCCTCTTATATGGATGTGTTAGAAGCCAATGATTCAAAGCTTTATGAATTGACCGAAAAAGCAGAATTAGATTCAGACTTAGCGCAGTTAGGTATGGCGATTCACGTTATTAATCATGAATTTGATGCAAGCATTAAGATGGTCAGAGATAATCTTAGACGTCTTAAGGCATGGGCAGATGTAAATCAAGGATTAGGTGGGATATATTCCGGCATAAAAGATAGTTTTGATCATTTAGATAGTTATTTGACTCTATTTACACCACTTAACCGAAGACTACAAAGAAAAGCTACGGATATACAAGGGCATGAAATCGAAGAGTTCATTTTTAAACTTTTCGGAGAACGATTCAAAAGACATAACATTGAAATCAAAAGTTCGAAAGCTTTTAGACAATCGATTTTAAAGACGATTCCCTCCTCTATCTACCCTGTTTTTGTGAATGTTATTGATAATGCTACTTAGTCACCCCTGAAAAACCCACTCTCCAAACAAGCCAACTATTTTATACCACCAATATTACCACAATCTAAAAAGCATCAAGTATAAATCAGCATATT
>NCHB01000044.1 GCA_002281755.1 Sulfurovum sp. 16-42-52 | reverse complement strand
ACGATAATCCCTTGATAGATATTTGTTGCTCTTGATAGTTCTATTTTAGCTAAATTTCGGTTTTATCGTGGTTAGGTGGGGTTAATCAGAGGGTTCAATCCTTTACCTTCAAATAGTTTTAAACATTGTTTGGGTATAATCCCGTTCCTTATTCTATTTAGGATAGTGGAAAATACACATGTAGTTATTCCTTGCACGGTTGTGTGATTCTAGGTTTTAGGATTTACATTAAGGACTACAGCGGCTTAAACCACGTGATGAAGCGATGCTTTTAACTGAGTTTTTACAGTGTAAAAATTCTATTATGATTATATACCAAGGAGAAAACAATGGTAACAATGAAAGACCTACTCGAATGTGGCGTACACTTCGGACACCAAACAAGAAGATGGAATCCAAAAATGAAAAAATTCATTTTTGGTGCAAGAAAGAACATCTATATTATCGACCTTCAAAAAACACTTAGATACTTCAAATATACGTACAATATTGTAAGAGACGCAGCGGCTGAAGGTCAGACAATGATCTTTGTCGGTACAAAAAAACAAGCAAGACAAGCGATCAAAGACCATGCAGAAAGATGTGGTATGCCGTATGTTTCTACAAGATGGTTGGGGGGTATGTTGACTAACTACCCTACGATGAAAAAATCTATCAGAAAACTCGAAATCATCGAGCAGATGCAAGAGAATGGTCAAATCAATCTTTTGACTAAAAAAGAAGCATTGATGCTTGTAAGAACCAAAGAAAAACTTAGCTCATACCTTGAAGGTTTCAGACACATGAAAAAACTTCCAGATATGATGTTTGTTATCGATACTGAAAAAGAGCACATCGCGGTAAAAGAAGCAAGAAGACTCGGTATGAAAGTCGTTGCACCACTCGATACAAACTGTGATCCTGATATGGTAGATTACCCAATTCCTGGAAATGATGATGCGATTCGTTCTATCTCTCTTTTCTGCCAAGAAATGGCTGAAGCGATGATCGAAGGTAGAGCGATTTATGCAGAAAAAACAGGTGGTGAAGTAACTGAAGTTGCTTTGGATGCTGAAATGGCTGCAGTGATGGCTGAAGTGGCGCTTGAAGATACGGATGTGGAAGCAGAGATTGCAAAAAGTGTTGGTGATGATTTGACTAAAATCGCCGGTGTAGGCAAAGTATACCAAGGCAAACTCAATGATGAAGGTTTCTTTACCTATGAAGACGTTGCGAACATGACAGATGCGCAAATCGAATTGATGGAAGAGAAGTACAGCTTTAAAGGCAACTTTAGAGATGCAGTCGCATCAGCAAAAGAATTGGCAGGAGCGTAAGCATGGCAAACTTCGGACCAAAAGACATTAAAACACTCAGAGAGATGACTGATGCTGGGATGATGGACTGCAAAAAAGCCCTCACTGCAGCTGATGGTGACATGGACAAAGCAGTAGCATGGCTCAGAGACCAAGGTATGGGTGCTGCAGCGAAAAAAGCAGGCAAAGTAGCTGCTGAAGGTGCTATCGGTGTCAGAGTTGAAGGCAAAAAAGCAGTGATTGTTGAGATCAACTCTCAAACTGACTTTGTCGCGCAAAATGACAAATTTAAAGCATTGATGTCAACGGTTGTGAATCATGCATTTGAGAACAATTTGGCGGATGCTGAAGCGATCAATGCTTCTACGATGGATGGACAGCCTTTTTCTGAGTACCTTTCTTTGCAGGTTGCGACCATCGGTGAGAAACTTGAGGTAAGAAGAGCAGCGTTGATGAGCGGAGATGAGACTACAGCAGTAAACGGCTACGTACACTCAAACGGTCAAAACGGTGTCATCATCGAAGCAAAATGTGACTCAGCTAAAACGGCTGAAGCGATGACTTCAGTACTCAAAGATGTAGCGATGCATGCAGCGGCAATGTCACCAAGAACACTTTCGTACAAAGATTTTGATGCGACATATGTTGCAGATGAGACCAAAGGAAGAATCGTAGCGATAGAAAAAGAGAATGAAGAGCTTGCCAGACTGGGCAAAACGCTTAAAAACATTCCACAATACATCTCTATGCACCAACTCACCGCTGAAGTCATGGCAGCGGCTGAAGCCATGCTTAAAGAAGAACTTAAAGCTGAAGGTAAACCTGAAGCGATCTGGGACAAAATCCTTCCAGGTAAAATCGACAGATTTATCTCTGACAATACAACGCTTGACCAAGAGCAGTGCTTGCTTGATCAAAAGTTTGTAATGGATGACAGCAAAACAGTGTTCCAATACATTCAAGATAAAGCGCAAGCAGCTGGCGGAACAGCTGAAATCGTACACTTTGTTAGACTTGAAGTGGGCGAAGGTATCGAAGTAGCAGAAGAAGATTTTGCTGCTGAGGTTGCTAAACAGATGGCATAATGCCTTGTACTTTTACTCTCTGCCAAGATTGGCAGGGAGTAGTCTTCTTTTCATTAAACTACCCTCCTTTTTTTATGCTAAAATAATCCAATTCATTTAAAGGCAATCCATGTCCACGGCTCTACTTCAGGCACACACCCTTTCACACGGTTTTGATACGCAGTTATTTCATGATGTCAGTTTTGTGTTACACCCTTTGCAGAGTATGGCTATCGTTGGGCGTAGCGGGTGCGGGAAGTCAACACTGATGCATATTACCTCGACATTCATTAAGCCAGATGAGGGGAGTGTGACGCTTTTGGGGCATGATCTTTACACGCTGGATGAGGCTGCCATCGAATCTCTGCGGCGTTATGATATCGGTATCATTTTTCAGTTTCATTATCTGTTTAAGGGGATGAGTGCGATGGAGAATATCGAAGTAGCGACCATGCTTAGCGGTGAAGCCATCGATGAAGTCTTGCTTGAAAAACTCGAAATCAAAGAATTGATGAGCCAAAAAATAGGCGAACTCTCAGGTGGACAGCAGCAGCGTGTCTCCATCGCCAGAGTACTGAGTAAAAAACCGCGCATCATCTTTGCCGATGAGCCTACAGGTAATCTGGATACAGAAACGGCTGATTTGGTGATGGATGTACTGTTGGATTATGTGAAAGAGAGTGAAGCAGGACTGCTTCTTGTGACCCACGACAACGCCATGGCAGCACGGTGTGACAGTGTATTTAGACTTGAAGAAAAGATGCTTAAAGTAAAAGCATAAGGCAAAAGTATGAAAATAGATCTGATGAATGCTCTTTATACTACTTCCATGATACTGCTGGCTTTTGTGGCAGCGATCGTGGTGACCAAAACGATTTCAAAATATGTTAAAAAAGACGAATAGAATCATAAGTGATTCACACGCGTTTTCTCACTTGACTTATATCAATCATTTCAAACCGATAATCCACTATACTCTATTAAAAAATAGAAGGAGTTTGTATGGCATTGTTGTACATTGAGCAAGTAGAAGAGATGGATGTGGAGCAGATGCAACAGACGCATGAGAATGAGATTAAACTTCTCAATAGCATTGAAAAATTGGCATTTGGGTATGATAAAAACGAAGCGCAAAAACAAGAGTTAGAAGAAAAACTTGATGCGTATGTTGCTCATGTTAAAGCACATTTTGCCTCTGAAGAGGACTTGATGTTGCAGTATGATTTTCCCTCTTATGAGATGCATAAGCTGGCACACGATATGTTTTTGATAGACCTTGCGTATGCGACCAGACAGTGGAAAGAGTTTGGCGACATCGCTAAAATCATCAATTTCGCCTACAAAACACCCGAGTGGATTGTGATGCATGTCAATGGTGTGGATGCACCGACTGCAAGGTATCTGGCGCAAAAGATGGCAAAATAAAACCTATAGTTTTATTTTGCCAGTGTGATGAGAACCCCTTCAAGCATCTTGTCAATGTCTCCGTCGAGGATGGCTTCGACATTGCTGAAGGCTTGATTGCTTCTTGTGTCTTTGATTTGTTGGTAGGGTTGCATGACATAAGAGCGTATCTGGTGTCCCCAGCCTATCTCTGATTTTTCTACTCCATCTAGTACGGCTTGTTTTTTTGCCATCTCGTACTCATAGAGGCGAGACTTTAACATCTTCATCGCTGCGGCCTTATTTTTGTGTTGAGAACGGTCATTTTGGCATTGTACTACAATGTTGGTTGGGATGTGGGTGAGGCGTATGGCAGACTCTGTTTTATTGACATGTTGTCCTCCTGCACCTGAAGAGCGGTAGGTATCTATACGCAAGTCTTTGTCTTCGATGACGATGTCGATGTTATCATCAATCTCAGGCGATACCATGACAGAGGAAAAAGAGGTGTGTCGTTTGGCATTGGAGTCAAAAGGACTAATGCGTACGAGTCTATGGATGCCGTTTTCCACTTTAAGGTACCCATAGGCATTTTCACCTTTGATGATAAATGACGCATCTTTGATACCAGCCTCATCCCCTGCTTGATAGTCAAGTACTTCGACTTTAAAGCCATGCCGTTCTGCCCAGCGCAGGTACATACGGTAAAGTATGCTTGCCCAGTCTTGTGACTCTGTGCCACCAGCACCTGGGTGGATGGAGATGATGGCATTTGCGCCGTCATGTTCGCCGCTGAGCATCATTTGTATCTCTAGTGCGTTGGTGTTTGCCTGTAAGGTTTCTGCATCTTCATAGAGTAGTTCAAGTGTCTCTTCGTCATTTTCTGCTTTGGAGAGCTCGAAGTACTCTTGTGCGTCTTGTACGGCGTCATGGGCTTTGCTGTAGGTTGCAAGGATGCGTTCTGCTTTGGTCTTTTCTTGGGAGATGAGTCCTGCATTGGCTGCATCATTCCAAAATGCGGGGTCTTGCTGCATTTGCTCAATCTCTTCAAGTCTGGCTTTAAGGCTCTCTGGTTTCATGATATTTTTGATATTTCCCATCTTTAAAGAGAGTGTTTTGAGTAGTTCGCTGTATTCGTATGCATCCATATAAAATTGTTCCTTTGTCATTACAAATAATTAGATATGATTTTAGCAAAATATAGCGAAATATGAGGTTAGAGATGGTTATCGTTCGAACAATAGAGGCATTACAAGAAGCCAAAAAAGCCCTAGATGGTAGCATAGGATTTGTGCCAACGATGGGTGCACTCCACAAAGGGCATCTCTCGTTGATACAACAAGCTAGAGGGGAAAACGCGCATCTTATCGTCTCTATCTTTGTGAACCCGACTCAGTTTTTAGAAGGCGAAGATCTCGATGCCTATCCCCGTAAAGAGGAAGCCGACATTAAAATCTGCGAGTTGGCAAAAGTAGATATCTTGTTTATGCCGACGATTGAAGCGATGTATGAAGCCGATGAGCTGAGCATCGGTGCACCTGCAGTCAGAGGCTACATCTTGGAAGGGCAGAAACGTCCTGGGCATTTTGACGGGATGCTGCAGGTGGTGATGAAGCTGCTCAATCTGAGTGGCGCAACCCACGCCTATTTTGGAAAAAAAGATGCGCAGCAACTGGCACTCATTAGCCAAATGGTGAAGAATTATTTTATGGATGTAAAAATCATCGCCTGTGACATTGTGCGCGATGAAAATGGTTTGGCGTTGAGTAGCCGAAATGTGTATCTGAGTGTTGAGGAGAAAAAGTGCGCCTTGTGCCTTTCGCGTTCACTCAAGCGTGCCACCAAACTGGTGATGGTAGGTGAGCTGAGTGTGGAAGTGATCCAAAAAGAGATGCTTGAAGAACTTGGGGATGCCGACAGTGTAGAGTATGTCGCCATTGTGGACAGGGCATTTAAGCCTCTCAAGACAGTAGAGATAGGCAATACGATTATCTTGGTGGCAGCTTGGGTGGGCAAACCACGTCTTATAGATAATCTTTGGATCTAAAACATCTCATCATAGCGTACGGGTGCAGGTTTCTTTTGAACAGGTTTTGGCGGCATGGGCATTGGTCTGGTGTAGGTTTCCTGAACAGGTTGTGCGTGTTGCAACTGCGGCTTAGGGTATTCGATCGGTTTGGGGACAGGTTTTGGTTTTGATGCTACAGGCTGAACCGGTTTTGCGGGAGCTGTAGCTTTGATATTAAACAGCTCTTTGACTGAAGGAGTCGGTTTTTTTACAGGTTCTATAGGCTCTTCTTTTTTGGGTGTTTCAGCTTTTGAAATGCTCTGTTTTGGCACGTTTTTTTCTGTCTCATTCTCTTCTTCTGCCTCGTCTTGTATTGGTGGTGTAACTGTCTCTTCTTTGGGCTTGTCGATTTTGATTTCAGGTGCCATGACTTCAATGCCGTCTTTTGGTTTGAGGTAATCCAGTTCGACTAAAATATCCACAGTGTTTCTAAAAGTAGGTACTGCTGAGAGAGAAGCAAAATAATGGCGGTATTTTTTGGCACGGATGACCAGTGTGCCGATGGTGTATTTATGTCCTTCTTCGTCATTGACAAAACCGTAAAAGCTACTGTGGTACTCATTCACATAGCGACCGTTTTTAACGATGTGTGACGTTCCTGTTTTACCGCCAACTTCGAGTCCAGGGTATTGGGCTTTGACACCTGTGCCTCGTTTGATGACTTCAAGAAGGATGTCGTGTATTTGATTGGCGGCTTTTTTGCTGATGGGCTGTAAGTTTCCTATGGCGGGTTCAAGTTTATAGCGATTGCCTTTAGCATCTTCAAGATAATCCACTATCCTTGGGGTGACCGCAACACCGTCATTGTTAAACGCCGAGTAGGCTTTAAGAAGCTGCATGAAGGTGACTTGCATACCGTAACCAAATGAGGAATTGGCTCTATCCATCTGGTTATTGAGTAGGCTGAGTGGTTTGAGCGATCCGGGTAAGTCACGCGAAAGGTCTATGCCTGTTTTTTTTGCTATCCCAAACTTCAGTAAACCCTCTCTAAACTCCTGCCCTGTCAGTCTCCACGAAATCTGAGAAGTGCCGATGTTGGAGGAGTGTACGACGATATCTGTAACAGGGAGTGAAGGAAAATAGTCATCATCACTGACGGTTCGTCCGCTTCCGATGTTAAATTTTTTATAGCCTGTGTTAAAAACAGTATCGGGCGTAATTCTCTTTTTATCGAGTGCAATACCGATGGTGAGCGGCTTGAGTACTGAGCCTGCCTCATAGGGATATTCGGTAAATTTGGGTACCAAAGCCGCGATATCTTCTTTTCTGATGTGTGAAGGATTATATCGGTTTGATGTCGCCAAACTGAGTATCTTCCCTGTTTTGCTCTCCATCACACCCACTAACACTTCGTCAGCACTGATGCTTTCTTTCATCTTATCAGCCATGAGTTCGACACGTCTTTGCAGCGCAAGTGGGATGTTTAGATGCAGATCCAACCCATCTACGCGTTGTGATTTAATGCTATTTTTGTCATGAATAACCGTGCCGATGACATCGCGTTTGCCTTGAAAATAACCGTTCTTTTTGGACGTGATATGTTTTTCGTAGGCACTTTCCAGACCTTTTTTCCCGCAAGGGCGTGTGTATTTGCCATCACTGCTGTCACCGACATACCCTAAGATGGGGCTGAGCACATCTGCTAGCGGGAAACGTCTGCTCTCACCGTTTTCGATGATGTCTAAGCCATAGACAACTTCTACACCGTTTTTGGTTTTGATGGAACGAAAAACATCCATTTTTCTGAGTTTGTAGGAGAGTGCTTTGAGCTGCATGGCAAAACGCGCATTGATGCTTCTAGACAGCACGATGTTGCCTTTGATGGGTCTGCCTTTACGGTCTTTAAATTTTGCAAGGACTTCTTCTTGGGGTATGCCGCCGTAGATACTGAAAAGTTTGACAAAAAGAGGTTTTTTATCAGGCTCTATACTATCACCGCGTATCACCGCCTGATAGGTCTTGTCTGAACTGCTCAGGGTATAATCATCAGCTGAGATAATAGCGCCTCTGAATGAACGGTCATGAATCGTATTGTGGTCGCTGGGTATACGACGGTCTGAAGAGATGGTTTTGAGGACTGAAAACAAAAAAAAGAGCATCACGCTTGCTAGAAGCAAAAAAAGAAAACCAACTTTGTTTTTTCTCTGGAGTATCGCTTTATTTTGTATTTCTTTGTCCATATTTCCCTCTTGATAGGGTGTCATTTTATCAAAGTTATCTGTTAAATCTGATAAAATACTAAATAATATAAGCTCAAAAGAGAGAGAGATGATAGATAAACCCCTTTTCGCAGGTGTCATGGTACTTTTGACATTGTCACTGGTGATGAGCTATTCTCTCTCGGTCTATACCGTTTTACATTTTAACTATACAGATTTTCATTTTTTCCTTCGTCAAAGTATGGCTATTTTTATCGGTTTTATGTCGATGGTGATTTTAAGCAAACTTGAACCCGATGTTTGGTTTTCCCGCATCGGTATGGCACTGTTCATACTCTTTTTTACACTGATGATTGTGATGCAGTTTTTACCTGCTTCATTGGTCAATGCGGTGGGTGGAGCCAAAAGATGGATCCATCTGGGACCGATGTCTTTGGCTCCTGTTGAGTTCTTTAAAGTCGGTTTTGTCTTTTTTTTAGCCTGGAGTTTTTCACGCAAACTGCTCAATAAAAGTAAAATGGGCTTTTGGGAAGAGATACAAACCTTTACGCCCTATCTTTTTGTGTTTCTCATTGCGGTACTCATCATCGCCGTGTTCCAAAAAGATTTGGGTCAGGTGGTGGTTCTGGGCGGGACACTGATGGTGATGTTTTTGTTCATCGGCAGTTCGTTGAAGTTCTTTTTTATGCTGCTCTCAGGTGTATTTTCTGCCTTTGTAGGGCTTATCTTTTTTGCCCCGCATCGTATGGCACGTATCAAAAGCTGGTGGGGAACGGTACAGGACAATATCCTGTCTCTCTTTCCTTTTGAGTCTGTTCAGGCACTGCGTATCGAAGTGGCAGGCAACAAAGAGCCGTATCAGATTTCCAATTCGCTTAATGCCATCCATAACGGAGGTATCTGGGGTGAGGGACTGGGAAACGGTCAGTTTAAACTGGGTTATCTAAGTGAAGTCCATACAGACTTTATCCTTGCAGGCATCACCGAAGAGCTCGGGTTTATAGGTCTGACACTTGTCACACTGACCATCTTGTTTATCGTATTTCGTATTTTTAAGATAGCGGCTAAAGTGAAAAATCCTATGTATTATCTCTTTTCTGTTGGGGTTGGGCTGCTGATTGCCTTGGCGTTTGTGCTTAACTCGTATGGGGTTTCAGGGATTACCCCGATTAAAGGGATCGCGGTGCCGTTTTTGAGCTACGGGGGTTCACACATTTGGGCAGCGTGCGTGGCAGTGGGTATGGTGCTGATGGTATCCAAAAAAGTACCCAGAGACAGTGAGGGGCGTATCTTATGAGTATCGTGATGACGGGTGGTGGAACGGGCGGACATCTGGCTATCATCAAAGCGGTCAAAGAGCATCTTGCCTCACAAGCGCTTG
>NCHB01000065.1 GCA_002281755.1 Sulfurovum sp. 16-42-52 | reverse complement strand
GAGTACTAAGAATGCTAACGCCAGATGTGCGGATGTGATGCTAACACCGTTAAATGGCCAAGGATATTTTGCAACTAGAGTAAAACTGGGTGGAACACAGGATGTTGTTGCGTTGGTAGAACTTAGTAATGGTACATTTATGAGATCAGCGAAGAGTATTAAGGTTACTATCGGTGGATGTGGTTGATCTTATAAAGTGATGTTTGGAGCATAGAAATTTTAGCTTGAGGAATCAAAGAATGGCTTGACATTTTTTGAGAGCATGATAATGATAACAAAGGAAAAAAGATGGCACAAGAAAGAAAATCGATGATCAAGATCAAACCTAAAAAGTTTAATGTGGGAGATACTGTAAAAGTGGACTTTATTATAATTCACCCTATGGATACAGGATTACTTAAAGATAAAAAGACTGGAGAGGTCATACCGGCGAAGTATATAGACAATATTACTTTCTCTTTAGATGGAAAACCATTTACCACAATGAAAGTGTGGGAAACTGTTTCAACAAACCCTTATTTCTCAGTCAACTTAAAAGTGCCTGGTGCAGGAACGCTTACAGTTGATTATACAGACAATACAGGTGAAAAAAGTTCGAAGAGTACAAAACTTAAGCCAAAAGGGTAAGTAATGAAAAGAGTAATATTGCCTTTGGCTCTTTTGGTGACAATGGGGACTGTAACGGTAAGTTCCAGTGAACAGTTTGCCATGAGTGATGCCGACAGAGCAATGTATAATGAAATGTTAGAAAACAATCCTGCTGATATTTATGTAGAAGAGGGTGGTGAATTACTGGAAGAAACGCTTGGCGGTGAAGCTGCTTTGGCTAAATTTCTGGGAGTAAGTGAAGACGAGTTACCGAGGTACATTGCAGGATTTCCTAGATACATTGAAAAGCTTGGTAATGTTGTGGGTATAGACCAGGTAATGCAAGTTATGCAGCTAGAGCAAGGCAAAGAAAAATGGGAATTGAAAGATGAAAGAATGTTCTCCATGTTGGCCTATGTTAAATCTTTAGCGAATGGTGAGCAGTTAAATATTGACATTCATGCGGATGAACATATGAAAGAAGCTTATGCATTGGGGAAAGTAACGTATGAAACGCCAAGAGGAGGTAGAGGACTTTCCTGTAAGAGTTGTCACGGTGCAGATGTAGCCGGACAGATCTTAAGAACA
>NCHB01000043.1 GCA_002281755.1 Sulfurovum sp. 16-42-52 | reverse complement strand
GGCTCATAACCCGAAGGTCGTCAGTTCAAATCTGGCTCCCGCAACCAACCATCATTTTTATACACTTTTATCTCAAAAACACCACATACATATTTTGTCATACTAGCTTAGAACTTTACCCCATGTTTTGGCTACAATACTCAAAAACCAAAAAGGAAAACCAGTGACCAAAGAGCGTGAAGGCGAATTGCTTATGCTTGGGCTTAGTATGTTGGAGTCTTGGTTTCCCATACTTTCCATCGTGGCTATGTCTTATGTCGGTGCTTTGCACACCTATATGTACAGCCTGATGGTTGCATTGGTATTTTTTCTTGCTATCATGTACCAACGTAAACGTTTTGGTGAACTGAAAAATAAAGCTGCTTACAAAGATTTACTGCTTACAACATTTTGGATTACGTTGATTTTTACATTGATATTTGTAGGTATGCGCTACACCACAGCGGGCAATATGGCGGTTATCGTCTTTTTACAGGTACTGTTTTCATACCTTTACTTCAATGTCTTGGGTCATGAGAAGATGGAAAAGATGCATCTTGCCGGTGCGGTCATCATGACGCTAGGTGCGCTGATTATACTGATTCCTGAGGATTTTGCACTGAACAAAGGTGACTTGCTCATTTTGGCTTCAGCTGCCATGGCTCCCATCGTCAATCTGTATCAAAAACGAGCCAGAGAGCATTGTTCTGCTGAGACTATCTTGGGTTTTAGAACGCTTGTGGGTTTACCTTTTGTGGCGCTCATGGCATACCTGTTTGAACCTGCTGTAAACTTGGAAGCTTTCATTTCTGCACTACCCTATATATTTCTCATCGCAACGGGTGTGTATGTGGTGTCTAAAATTATGTGGATAGAAGCGCTCAACCGCATCGCCATCACAAAACTCTCAGCCATGTTAGCACTTTTACCGGTCATGACACTTTTCTTTGCTTATTTGTATCTTGATGAAGTACCTCAAATCCGCCAATTAGCAGGAATAATCCCTGTACTCATAGGCGGATATTTGATCACGAAGCCTCTAAAGAGTGCCACTTAAGCTTGGGCTTTCAGTTGTGCATTGATGGCATCTTTTAGCTCATCCAAAACGTTATGCATTTTACTATCATTGCCTACACGTCCCAAATTCATACTCACCTCATCAACAAATTTGACATCGATCATGTCTTGTGTATAGTCCACTTTGACATACACGGTTGTTTTTTTATGTTTGTGTCTGTTTTGGTATTGGTACGTGTAATAGTCTTTGTTTTTGATACTTTTTTTAAAGTATAGCGTCTGGCTTGTGTAGTTGTTTTGTGGCGTGTATTGTGTCCACTCATCCACCATGGCGCCTTTTTGTATAGCCTTCAGCATCGAGTCTTTTTGTTGCGCTGTGTCTGAAGCTGCAAAGCCGTTTGAACTGATAAAAAAGCTTAGAAATGTAAGCACGAGTAGTTTTTTCATGATATATTCTCCTGTATTCATATATGTTATATTTTGTTTTAGTCAAGGATCACTATTTACGAATAAACAATGACCAATTATGTCAATAATGTGAGTGTGAGTTAAGAGAATATAGGCGGTTTAAAGATGTCGTTGAGATAGAGTTGATTGCAAAGCTGGAGCGATGTGTGATAGACCCCTGATACTTTCATACCATGCAAAGAAAATTCTGAAGCACCGAGTATAAAATTTTTATCAAAAGTTGTTTCTGCTTTCTTTTCTTCTAAAGACACTTCAATTTTTGTTTCTACTGTCGTGTCAGTGGATTTGACCGAAGAGACATCAAAGGAGATAGCACCAAGCATAACAATAATGAGTGATACAATGTATAACTTTTGTAATTTCATAATGTGGATACTAGCACAAACAAGTAAAGATGTCAATTGCCCAAAATATGTATCTTGAGCAAGTGATGATGCTTAAAACCATCCTTTAAGCATCAGGTACCAGTACATCGGTTTGAGCTGATACAAATCAAATGCCCACCACATCCAACGTGGTTTTGCAGGATCTAAAAACGGCAGGGTCGGTGCTAAACCGTTATAGTTAAATTCTGCCATGATGATCTCACCGTAGCCTGCTTTCAAAGGACAAACGGTATAGCCGTCAAATTTTTCAGGAAGCGGTTTATTTTCAAGCTGTGCAACAAGGTTGGCAACGACGATAGGGGCATGGTGTCTTGCTGACCCACCTGTTTTACCCATAGGAATCCCGCACACATCCCCAATACCAAATACATTTTTATAGCGTCTATGCTGCAAGGTGATGTCATCCACTTCCAGCCAGCCTTTTGCTGAACCTTTTTGCCATCCAAGTGCAGAATCCACCAAAGCTTGTGGAGGGCTCATCGGGGGAACGATGTGTATAAAGTCATACTGTAACTCTACCTCTCTTTTATCTTCAGTGATCTCATACTCTTCAAGATCTTCATCATACTCACCTTTGATCTCGTAAATCTCCTCAAAGATCGCTACTTTTTTGTTGACATCAATGGCTACAAGGTTGTGGCTAAATTTATTGGTGATACTGTCATAACGTTTTTGTACTTCAAGCAATGCTGCTGCAATAGGAGGCTGACTAAATAAGGTTTTGGTCGGCGTAGCAAAAATATACTCTGCACTCAATCCCTCTTCTTTAAGATGGTCAGCACTCAGGTAAAGTATCTTTTGTGGCGCACCGCCACACTTGATGGGTGTAGCAGGCTGAGTGTAGATGGCTACAGGTTTTTTGCCTGATGCTGCAGCGTTTTTGAGTGCGCCAAACCATTCCCATGTGAGTGTACCGCCCTGCGCTGTGCCTTTTTCCAAATCATTCAAATACACACTGGAGATACCGTTTTTACCGATGTCTTCTTTACTTAAGCCTTTGATCTGCTCATAATGATAGACGATACCCGTTGCTACCACCATATAGTCATACGGTACTTCTTCACCTGCTCTTGTGGTTACTTTGTTGTTGTCAGGATCAAAAGATGCGACTTCATCTTTTATCCAGCGGACATCATCGGGGATAAAGTCTTGGTTTTCTTTGACGATGTCGTCAAACGTATACAATCCAGCCGCCATAAAGATCTGCCCTGGCTGATAGAGATGCTTTTCATTGGGAGCGATGATAGTGATAGATGCATTGGGCAATGCTCTTCGCAGTCTTGCCAATGCCATGATGCCCCCTGCTCCGGCACCCACTACCAAAACCTTTATCGCCTGTTCACTGCTTGTCTTTGTGCTTTCTTCAGCCTGTAATGCAGGAGACATACCCATCATAGTCGCTGCACCGCCAACACCTATCATCTTGAGTGCGGTTCTTCTGCTTATACCCTCTTGGGTTTGTGCTTCCAACGCTTCAATCACTGCACTGCTGTGCGGTATTTTTTTCTCTTTCATTTTTCCATCCTTTATAATGTCTGGTTAATTATAGATTAAATAAAATTTATGAAAACTGAAAGAAGAATGTGTTGGACTTATATCGTCAAATATTACAGTTTAACGCTTTTAATACATCGTCAAAATGCCAAAAACAGAGGCATTTCAGAGCGAAAGACTCCTAGATACGAGTGCCATTTAGCCCTCTTATGTTATAATTCTTTATACAAAAAACAAGGTTGTACCACAGTGGAAACCCCGGTTATCAAAACGCAAAAATTTATCTTAAAACTTTTTCCTGAAATCATGGTCAAAGGATCTTCGGCTAGAAGACAAATGGTAGGTCAACTCTACAATAACTTAGTCAAACTCCTCGCTCGGTACAGTACAGAGATAACAGTTAGAAAATTTTCAGATAAAATTGAAGTCATCACACCACTTGCGTTTCTTAGTGAAGTTCGCCAAACACTGCTTGATACTCCTGGCATAGAACAGGTGCTTGAAGCCTTGCAGTTTGACAAGATGGAAACACTCGATGATATCAAAGTAAAAGTGCATGAAGTGATGACCCATACCATCACCGATAAAACGTTTGTGGTGAGAGCAAAGCGCACCGGAAATCATCCTTTTAGTTCTCTTGAGATGGAGCAAATCGTCGGTGGCTATATGTTGGATCATGGTAATGCAAGAGGCGTGGATTTACGTAAACCAGAAGTGACCATACGCATCGAACTCATACACAATCAGCTCAATATCATCACCCTCAAGCACGCGGGACTCAGTGGATTTCCTTTGGGTACGCAAGGTGACATCCTCTCTTTGATGTCCGGTGGATTTGACTCTACTGTGGCTTCCTACCTCACCATCAAAAGAGGGATCAAAACACACTTTCTCTTTTTTAACCTAGGTGGCATCGCTCATGAGATAGGTGTCAAACAGGTGGCTTTTTATCTGTGGAACAAGTTTGCCGCTTCACATCGTGTCTCTTTCATCTCTGTGCCGTTTGACGGAGTCATCGAAGAGATATTTCGTTCTACCCATGCGAGCTATATGGGTGTTACGCTCAAACGTTTGATGCTCATGGCAGCCCAGAAAATCGCTGATGAGATGCAGATAGATGCCCTGCTTACGGGTGAAAGTGTAGCACAGGTCTCATCCCAAACCTTGCGCAATCTCGCTCTCATCGACCAAGCGACAGGCAAACTGGTATTGCGTCCGCTTGCGACGATGAATAAACCTGAAATCATCGATATAGCCAACCGTATAGGCACACGTCGTTTTGCTGAAAATATGCCCGAGTATTGTGGAGTTATCTCCAAAAATCCCATCACACACGGCTCTTACAAACGTATGGAGGAAGAAGCAAGACGATTTGACTACACTGTGCTAGACAATGCTGTAGCCGATGCGGTTAAAATTTACGTGCATGATATCATCGAAGATGTAAGTAGCCACGCACCCATAGAAGTCATACACGACCTTAGCTCAAAAGAGTATGTGGTCATCGATATACGTACAGAAGAGGCATGCATCGAAGTGCCGTGCGAAAGCATCAAAATCCCTTTTCACCAACTCAAAACACAATTTCAAAAACTTCCCCAGGATAAAGAGTATCTTCTGTACTGTGAAAAAGGCATCATGTCTCAGCTGCATGCACAGTACCTCAGAGATGCACACAACGCCCAAAATGTTAAAGTCTACAGACCCCTCTAAAGGCAGACAGATGTTTAAAAAAATAGCCATCATTTTCTTTTTATTTTCTGCTTCTTTACTTTTTGCATCAGAGACTTTGGATGATTTTATCACCGAACAGACTAAAGTGGAGAGTTTGTTGCTGGACAGCAACCTTACACTTGATGAAAAAGTGCTGATCAAAAAACAACAAGAAATCAACTATGATAAGTTTTTCATAGACTATGTTGTTAATGATGACGAACATCTTGAAAAACAAAATCCCTATACAACACCCATAAATAGACTGAAACTCAGCCTAAATAGTAATAAATATCAAAACAATAAAACGGCTTCTTATCGTGATGAAGTGCTTCTCAAAAATCTCTATACCCGCATGATGCTCAGAGAGATACTGCTTGAAACCCTAAAGGCAACCAAAGGAACCTCTCGCACTTTTTTTAAAGAAAAAGTAAACGACATACTCAACACACACCTAGCCAAATATCAGCCCATTGAGCCAAAAAAGTATCTCTCTTATGTCGCAGAGCAAAACAGTTCAAGTCCCATTTCAGAAGCCTTGCTCAAAGCCTTAAAGTCACAAGAATACCTCGAAAATGTGGTCAATACCTTTAGTGCCTCTTTGGTAACGAACAGCTCCAACATCTATATCACTTCACGTATCTCGGGTTCAAAGTTTTTACATCTGCTCAACAGGTTTAACACCACATCTTTTGGACTGGAGGCAAACCGTTATCTCTCCGTCTTGGGACTCAATCTAGCCAAGCTTGTTTTGATTGTATTAGTGATCACATTCATCTATTTTTTCAACCGTATTATAGATTACATTATTAACCGTGTTTTGCTGCATTTTAAAATCAGACAAGAAGACATTGACTATATCAATTCGCGTATAACCAAGCTCTTTAATGTCATTACCTCTATCCTTATCATCCACATCATCCTTCTTGCAACGATGGACATCAGCACCAAAGGCTTTAACATCAACACGCTTTTTGGCATCATTTATGTTGTACTTGTCTCCATGCTTTTTTATCGCATCGGAAACACTGTGATAGCGATGAGAACTGAGCAGATCAAGAAGAGCAAAGTACTTAAAAACGAAGTGGTAAACCTCGTAGTTAAAGTGCATAACACGCTGATTATCCTCATAGCACTTATCGTGATACTGCGTATTTTCGGTGTTGATTTGACGGCTCTGCTCTCAGGTCTAGGTATCGCAGGGGCAGCGGTGGCTTTTGCAGCCAAAGACAGTATCGCCAACATCTTTGGCTCGGTCTCCATCTTGGCAGGTGAAGTGTTTAGACAAGGTGACTGGATAGAGACCAAAGAAGTAAACGGCACGGTGGTCGAGATAGGACTTCGCGCCACTACCATACGCACCTTCGATAACGCACTCATCTCCATCCCCAACTCTGAACTGGCAAACTTTTCTGTCAAAAACTGGAGCAGAAGAAGCATCGGACGGATAATCAAGATGAACATCGGCGTGACCTACCAGTCCAACTTTGACGATATCCGAAGCGCCATAACCCAGATACGCACCATGCTCAAAACACACCCCGATATAGCCAATCAAGATACTAGCTATCTTGGCACCTACAGAGAGTCCAGACTGGTATCGGTAGAAGATTTTAAAGGAGTCAAACGCAGTACGTTAGTTTATATGGATGCCTTTGAGGATTCCAGCATCACCATACTCATTGAGTGTTTTAGCCGTTCTGTTGACCGCGAAGAGTGGCTCAAAACAAAAGAAGACATCCTCTTTAAGATAGCCGATATCCTAGCTAAAAACCATCTTGATTTTGCCTATCCTTCACTTGCGGTATATAGCGGGGATCCTGCAACTATTTCGTTAATATAATTTCACATCATTAGCAAAAAAATCAGATAAAGACATCATTTATCTACTTCAGCCTCCACATTAAAAATAAAATTATAAATTAATATTAATAAATAACTAGTTACAATTATAATTACCTATTTATAAAAATTATGCAGGAGTATGACGATGAAAACTATTTTTCCTTTATTGTATTTGGGTTTTGCTACCCATCTTATGGCTTTTAGCAATGAAGAGATTTCCAAAAAAGCCTATGAGGCAACATCACATTATGTGAGTGAAAATTCAAAAGTTGAAATGTTGCTCAGCAATACCATGGGAGACAAAAACAAGCGTCATCTCACTATCAAAAAACTCGAAGGCAAAGATGGAGACAAAACACTCATAGAGTTTAGTTCACCTGAAGATGTCAAAGGAACGATACTGTTGACACATGAACACATCAATAGCAATGACAATCAATGGCTCTATCTGCCTTCTATCAAAAAAACAAAACGAATTGTATCGAGAAACAAATCAGGTTCTTTTATGGGAAGCGAATTTAGTTATGAAGATCTTTCGAGTCAACACTATAAAAAATTTAAATACAGCGGTGATGCCAAAAGTGTAACAGATAATGGTAAAGCGAATTATCAGTCAGTCCGCATGCCAATAGATGAAAACTCTGGCTACTCAAAACAAGTAGTCTGGTCAGACAGTAAAACTTTTTTGATTAGTAAAATTGAGTACTATGATAGAAACGGTGCATTACTCAAAGTCGGAACATTCCCAAAATATAAAAAAATAAACGGGGTATGGAGAACACAAAACATTTCTATGAAAAATGTACAAAATGGCAAATCAACTGTACTCAACTGGACAAGTCAAAAAATAAATGCAGGATTGAGTGATAAAGATTTTTCTAACTCGATTTTCCCATAATGACAAGGGAGTCTATCGTGTCTATTGTATTGAAACCATCACTTATCGCGATTGTGGGATTAACACCGCTTTTGGCAACCAATGGAGATAATCTGATCGCACTAGGTATTGCCCAGCAGGCAATGGGAGGTACTGGGATTGCCCATTTTACCGCAGGCGCATCAGCCACAGGTAACCCTGCGCTTATCACTCAGTCCGTTGGAGGTGAATTTACCTTTGGCGGTACTTTTCTTAGTCCAGAAGTAGATGTCCAAACCCAAAATACTGGAGGATTAAATGATTTAAGTGCATCCAGTAGTGCAAAACATAATGTCATCCCCTATGTTGCACTGACACACAATCTTAAAAATGGTTTTTCAGTGGGAGGAAGCATTTTTGGAATTGCCGGTATGGGCACAAACTGGACCCAAGGTGATGGAGCCATCGGTGACAGTTCTATAGGTGATGTGGGTCTCTATAGCGCAAAAACCAATCTTACACTGCTTAAAATGTCTGCACCTATTGCTTACCGCAAGGATGCATGGTCTGTAGGTTTAGCACCTGTCTTACTCTTTGGAACACTAAATCTTGCACTTAATGTTCCAGATAGAAATGCCAATTTTGATCCGCTTTCTACGAGTCACCCTGTCGATAATGGCATTTCTCAAGATGTTGGTTATGGCTATGAATTGGGGACAACCTATCAATTTAAAGATGCTGGGATTACCCTTGGCGTGGTGTATCACTCGGCCATAACAATGAAGTATGACAACCAGCTTTCAGCCATTTCAAGAGAATTTGGCTATGGTTCCGCAGGGACAAATTTCAATATCTACTCTGATACGCTTGAGCAACCAGCTGAAATTGGGTTTGGTATCGATTGGATTTACGGTGATGTTTCTTTAAGTGCTGATTTTAAAAACATTCAATGGTCAGATGCTACAGGATATAAAGATTTTAATTGGCAAAATCAGAATGTATTTGCCCTGGGTGGTGAATATCGCATCGAAGCGCTCTCTTTGCGAGCCGGATACAATTATGCGAAAAATCCGATACAAATAAGCAATGATGCAACACCCATCAATGCAAATCTTCCCATAGCCTATCAAAGCACCAACGGTGACACTATCAATACATTCAATCATGTTATGTTTCCGGCTATTTCTGACCATCATTACACTTTTGGTGCGGGATATCAGTTTACCCATAGTCTAAGCTCCGACTTCGCAGTTGTTTATGCTACCAGCCCTGATGTGACAGCGAGTGCCAAAACTGTAGGTCTTGGTGATGTCACAGTCTCCAATAATCAACTGACGGTCAGCGTCGGCTTAAATATTCACTTTTAAAGATTTTATATGCAATTATCAAAAACCGTTTCATTGGCTACCCTACTAATACTTAGCTCTTCGTCTGCATGGGGGTATGGTACATCCAAATCTCAAGCTGCACGAGATGCGAAGTTACTTGAACAGAATACACCTAAAGCTCAAAATGAAGTCAAACTAGAAGATACACAAACAACAGATTTTTTAACAAAATCCAAAGAAGACAACAGTATATTAAAAGATATTAAATATCGAGGTAATATAGGGATCATTTATAATGCAAACTCCTCCGATGAATATTCCGATAACTCTGCTGTTGAAGGAAACAGTGAATTTTCTAAATCATTTGACACGGGTAAACTCACAGCAAATATTGCGCTGTTGTATGACTTTCACGATACATTTCGTCGTTATTTTTTACTAAATGAGCTTTATTATAGAGTTGTCAATGAGAACAGTTCATGGAGTTTTGGACGTTCCATCAAAAATTGGGGGGTCATGGAAGCCTACAGTATCAGCGATGTATTTAACACAAAAAACTACCTCTCTGACTCGTTTGATTTATCCAATAAACTAGGCGCATTGAATGCTGAATACACCTATAGGGTTGAAGATGCAAAATTTTCAGTGATTGCCAAACTGGAAGAAGTGGAGCAAGACTATCCAGGACAGGAAAACCTATACAACTACCTTATTAATCCTTATTATGGGAGTCTTAAAACAGAAGAAGGTCGTCATCGTCCAACGGTTTACCTGACCTATGAAAATTCCTATTATGGTGATTTTATTCAACAGCTTGATTACGCTTTGATTTTGCAAAACGGTTATGACAATTTACGCTATTTTACGCTTGACTCCACAAACAATATTGACCAAAATGCCTATCTTGTGAACAAAGTTCTTGGATATGCCAGTCTCACACATGACAATAGTACCTTTAAATTTGAGATTGCCTATAGTGATGTCATCAATGACCCCAACATGAGCGATTATGTGCATACCGGTTTGGGTATCGAATATCTTCCTACCCAACTGTTTAAGGGTGCTGAACTTCGTTTACTTTTAGAATACTATCAGTATGATTATTTGGATGACGGAAAGTTGCAAAATCAAGACTTGTCCGGACTCTTTAATCATGATATTTTTAGCGGTGTGCAGTCTAGTTTTGGTGATTATGGTTCAAGTGACATCAAGGCGGGCATACTTTATGATGTTCAGGATTTTGAGAAAACATTCATATTGACTTTTGGAACAAGAATCAAAGACAATTATCGTTTATCGATGGAATGGTTTGTTCTTTCTCCAGGCTCAGAAGAGGAAACGATTATTGGACGGATTGGTCAGGTCAATCAAGTTACATTCCGCGCTAATTACTTTTTTTAGGGCATAAATGAACCGTTATATTGATTTTTTAGACCGTTTTAAATGGATTATTATCGTCCTTACCTCTGTTATTATGTTTGGGCTATTTACGCAAAGTAAACATTTTGCTTTTGAAGGAAGTTATCGTATTTGGTTTGCCAAAAACTCCGTGATATTAAAAGAGTATGACAAATTTCGAGCAACCTATGGAAGTGATGATATGGTTATCGTCGCATTTCATGATGACAAGGGAATCTTTACACACAAAGCCTTAACAACCATAAAAAGATTGAGTTCGGAACTCTCAAAAGTACCCAATATTTCAAGAGTAGATTCAATTGAACCCTCTGATTAACCCCACCTAACCACGATAAAACCGAAATTTAGCTAAAATAGAACTATCAAGAGCAACAAATATCTATCAAGGGATTATCG
>NCHB01000003.1 GCA_002281755.1 Sulfurovum sp. 16-42-52 | reverse complement strand
TGCTGATTTATACTTGATGCTTTTTAGATTGTGGTAATATTGGTGGTATAAAATAGTTGGCTTGTTTGGAGAGTGGGTTTTTCAGGGGTGACTATATATGTTTGTATAAGCTTCATTGAGCACCGCTATAGAGTGCTTGAGAGCATCAAACTCCTCAATGTTACAGTCAAGCATCAAAACCCTTTCAATCCCCTCTTTTCCTAAAATACAAGGCTGAGAGAGTACCACATCACTTTGGAGTTTTGCACAGCTCTTAGAGAGTGGAGCAGAGAGTGTAAAAATGCGTTTTTCATCACCTAGAATGGCTTTGATGAGCTTTGCAACTGCTACACCGATAGCTTGTTTGGTGAAGCCCTTTTTCTCTATGATGGAGTAGGCACGTCTACGCACCTTCTCTTCCACCTCTGTTTTGAGCATTTCAAGGTTTTCTATGCCGAAGTTTTCTAAAAGTATCGGTCCAACAGTAGCCACGGACCAGAGTACAAACTCACTATCTCCATGCTCCCCCACGACAAATGCATGAATATTTTTTCTATTTATACCCAGCCTCATTCCAAGCTCTTCACGCAAACGCAATGTGTCAAGGACTGTACCGCTTCCAAAGATCCGCTCCTGTGGGCGTTTTGAATGTTCTATGGCAATGCGTGTCATGATATCTACAGGGTTTGTCACCACGATGATAATGGCGTTTGGGTTGATACGATCAAGCGCTTCGATGAGCTCTAAAATGATGACGCTGTTTTTCTCAATAAGATTAAGTCTGCTCTCGCCTGCTTCTTGTTTGGCTCCAGATGTGATAACAATAATCTCTGCATCATAGAGATCTTCAAGCCTCTGAGTGGCATTTATGCTCTGACTGCCACTAAGCAGGGGTACGGCATCACTAACATCATAGACTTCGCCAAGTGCTTTACCAAGATTTCTGTTATAAAGCACTATTTCGCGTCCGATGTCCAAAAGTACTAAAGCATCAAGCACTCCGATGCCAACATTACCGCTTCCGATGATTGCTACCTTGCCCATCAACACTCCTTTAAGGAATCTATAGAAAATACTAATCTGTAAGCGAAGCAATTCAAAAATAGAGACGACCATTGTTTTATTTTTCCAAGAAAGGAAATAACAACGCAACACTCTAAAGTAAAATACTTAAAGCTAAACAAAGAGAAGAGCTAAACTTTACACTTCTTAGCGATGTAAGCCAACTGTTCTTTGAGTGTCAAATGCTCGACATCTACAATCACATCTGCTACTTCTTTGTAAGCAATTTCTCGTTCTTTGTAAAGTTGTCTTGCTTTTTCTTCATCTGCAAAAAGCGGACGTTTTTCGAGTTTTACTGTAGCATTTTTTGCTGATTTAAGGCGATTATAGATCCACTCAAAGGAAGCATCGAGCAACACGACCGTACCCAGTTTTTTAAGATTTTTCACCTTGTAAAACCCGCCGCCGCAAGAGATAAGGGTGCCTTTGACGCAGGATTCTATCCAGTCCGCTGTCTCTTGCTCTTTTTTTCGAAAGTAGTCTTCACCGCGTTTTTCAAAGATTTTTTTGATCTCTTTTTTCTCTTTGGACTCGATGAGATCATCGGTGTCGATGTTGTAGACTTTGTATTTTTTGGCAAAAGCGCGTGCGGTGGTGCCTTTGCCCACACCCATGAACCCTATGAGGATAATATTTTTCTTCAAGACCTACACCATATTGTAGCGGTCAATGATTTTGGACAGTCTTTTACGAAGGTTTTTCAAAGCATCTTCAGCATCTTCACCCTCAGCCACAAGCGACTCAAACTCATCAAACTGTATTTTGGCGACCCATCCTATTTTGGTGTGTTTTTTGATGCCCACAAAACGCACTTCTCCAAAATGTTCCTGAGCCATTTTATAGATACGTTCGATACGCTCATCTAAAGTTTTTACCTCTTTGCTGCTCATACTTATCCTTGCATTTATACTATCCCGCTCGCGCAAGACAGCTCTTTTTTTGTTATAATTATAACATACAGACAGAACAAATGTATTATAAAGGAGCGGATGATGCAAACCATACTGATAACAGGCGTAAGCTCCGGACTGGGTGAAGCGTTGGCAAAAACCTACCTGGAAAGAGGGGACACTGTCTATGCCATAGGCAAATCCGCACCGAACAAATTTCAAACCTATCCGCATTTCTTCTTTTTTCCGTATGATCTGAGCCAAACCTTTGTACTTCAGGCTACTCTGCAGGAGTTTGTAGAAAAACGCTCTTTTGACCTTGTCATACTCAACGCAGGTGTCTTAGGTGAGATACAAACACTCAACCAGACTGATCTGGCAGATATCAAAGCGGTGATGGAAATCAACGTCTGGGCAAACAAAGAGCTTATTGATCTTTTGTATTCTCATGCTTTTGTGAAGCAAATCATTGGCATTAGTTCAGGTGCTTCGGTGGCAGGCATGAAAGGCTGGGGTACCTACGCACTCTCAAAAACCAGCCTCAATATGCTTTTGAGTATCTATGCCAAAGAGATGCCTGAGATTCACTTCACATCACTTGCCCCTGGTGTCATCGATACACCTATGGTGCAACATATCGTTGAGAAGGTAGATGGGAGACTCTTTCCTTCAGCCAAAAAACTCAAAGAGGGCTCCATACAAACCCCCTTGGGTGCAGCGAAAAATCTCATCGCCATTTTTCCGACACTGCTACAGCATGAAAGTGGAAGCTTTTTGGATGTGAGAACACTGTAATAGTGTTCTCACAGACTTATGGTATGAGTTGAGCAACGTACACATACAAGAGTACTATCAGCAGTGAAGCCGTTGCCATCATCCAGACAAATGCGCCCAGCATCTTTCCTGCGTTAAACATCTGCCTGTACTTATAAAGCAACACAGGAAAGAGAAACAACACTGCAAGAACGGGAATATACATCGCTGGGCTGACTCCATACTCCCTAATGGCATACCCTACCGCAATGAAAGACGTATAGACAATGATGTACACGACAGCAAGCACCATCATTTGGGCTATCATAAACAGTACACGCATGCCTGCTTGGTTTTTTTCATCGCTGTAGTGCTGCATACTTTTTCCTTGGTAAAACCCTTAGATTTTTTGACTTAACGCTTCAATATGGGCACTGTCTCCAATGACCACCAAAAGATCCTCTTTTTCGAGTACTGCATCTTCTTCAAAGGAAGTACACCATGTGCCTTGATGTTTGAAAGCAATGGGTTTGACTTTAAATTTTGATTCAAATCGTGAAGAGAGGATGGATTCACCTACCCAAAATGAAGGCACTTTCAGTTTGGCTATCTTCATTGATACAGAGAGATCTATGGTTTCATACAGCATATTTTGCACCATTTTTTTTACCAGTTTTTTGGCTGACTCCATCTCTGGGTAGATCACCTTTGCTGCACCCAATTTAGACAAAATCTGACCATGCACCATCGTAATCGCTTTGGCTACCACGGTTTCAACCCCCAACTCTTTCAGTGCCATCACCGTCAGGATACTGGCTTCAATGTTTTCCCCTATACTCACAATCGCCGTATCGACATTGGCGATACCTGCTTCACGTAGGGCACGAATATCCGTTGAATCGAGCATAACTGCATCCTGAACAAATTCGTTAATCTCCCGAACCTGTTCCTCATTTTGATCCACAGCAATCACGCTAATGCCTTGTTGTGCCAATCCTTTGGCAACATGAAACCCGAACTTTCCCAATCCAATCACAGCAAAACTGTTCATAATACAACCTTTCCTTCTGAATACTTGATACGGCTCTGCACCGCTTTACCGACTATAATGAGCGTAAAGGCAAATACACCGATACGTCCCATAAACATCAACACAATAATATTGAACTTTCCAAAATCACTAAAGAGCGCAGAATAACTCAGCACACCGCCATTGCCTGTAGAAAGTCCCACGGTACCAAACGCTGAACAGGTCTCAAACAGGGTTCTCAAAAAAGGCAAACGTTCAATTTCGCTCAAAAAAACCGTGGATGCAGCCACATACGCTGTCGCGATAAAAATAATCGCATACGCTTTGTTGACCTGATATTGGGGGATGGAACGTTTAAAAATATGCATATGTGTATCACCCCTGAGTGTGTACCACACCCCAATGAGTGCCAAAGCAACCGCTGTGATCTTGATACCTCCCGCTGTTCCTCCCGGTGCGCCGCCTGTCATCATAAAAAAAGTGGAGAAAAAAAGATTGGCATCACTGAGTGTTGAAAGATCAATGGAGTTAAATCCCGCCGTTCGGTAATTGACAGAGGCAAACCATGCTACTAACAACTTTTCACCCAAGGAGTACGCTTTGAAGGCATTGCTCCATTCCAGTGACAAAAGCAGTGCCATGCCTGCAAGTATCAGAAACAGTGACATCCACAACACGATTTTAGTATGGGTGGAGAGACGAAATATCTCTTTTTTCTGATAGTGATAGAGTTCGGTTAAGACAAGATACCCTAAACCACCCAAGATGATAAGCATCGGTATCGTAAGGTTAATCACCAAATCTCCGCGATATCCCATCAGATTATCGCTAAACAGTGAAAATCCAGCGTTATTGAACGCTGATATGGCATGAAACATACCATACCAAGCTGCTTTAAAGAGTGGCATATCTGCCCAAAAACGAAGCGTCAAAACAAGCATACCGACGATTTCAATCACCAAGATGAAGGTAAACACAATTTTTAAAAACCGTACCAATCCGTTCACTCCGGGGTGGTTGAGAGACTCTTGGAGTATCATGCGGTCACGGTGTCCGATTTTCTGGCGTCGCATCACGGCTAAGAACGTCACTGCGGTCATATACCCCAGCCCACCGATTTGGATCAATACCATGATAATCAGTTGACCCAAAGGCGTAAAATCCACAGGGGTATCTTTGACTATCAAACCCGTCACACACACTGCTGAAGTGGAGGTAAACAGCGCATCCATAAACGCCAATGTACCATGATGCGCAAAGGGCATCATAAGAAGAAAAGTTCCAACAAGAATCAAACCAAGAAAACTGTAAACAATCAGTTTTATTTCTGAAGTATGCACGCTGATGTCTTGAGTTTAAACCGTTGGCCAATCACCCACAGGCCATGGCTTCTCATCGGTATTGAAGCTGACATAAGCAACGATCTGTTTGGAGTACTCTGACAAACGCCCGCTAAATTCTAAAATTTTATCATTGGGTTCACCCGATACCCAAAGGTAGATAAACTGTGTAATCGCTATCACAAAAATGACCATAGCAATCACTCTACCGATAATCAGATACAAAAGGGTAAAAAGTACCCTTGATATACCTTTTTCACGCTCAATCATCTCAAATTCTTCCATTTTACGTTCCTCTTTTTTTGTTTATTATATCGAGTTTTTATAGGCTCTTAGAAAACTTATTCATATCGCAATGCCTCAATAGGATTTTTCTCTGCTGCCTTGCGTGCAGGAATAAAGCCAAACAAAATACCAATTCCCATAGAAACCACAAGTGCCACACTGATTGTCAATGAATCTACGATAAACGCAATCTCCATCACCCTAGACACTGCCCATGAAATAATCAGACCCAAAAGTATGCCCACTATCCCACCCAATGCAGAAAGGACAATCGACTCAATAAGAAATTGTGTCAAGATATCATCTGCAGTCGCTCCGATGGCAAGACGTATGCCGATCTCTCTGGTACGCTCAGTCACTGATACCAGCATGATATTCATAATACCAATCCCTCCGACCACCAAAGAGATGGCTGCTACAAATCCCAGCATCACGGTCAGCATCTGTGTAATCCCTGAAATGGTACTGAGCAATGCCTGCATAGTAAAGATAGAAAAATCATCCTCATCTTCTTTAGAGAGGGAACGCTGTTCACGCATGATGCGTCTTATTTGTATCGTCGCCTCTTCGAGAGGTATGCCCTTTTTAACCGATGACATGATGGTGTGTATGGTATTGGAACCGCTGATGCGTCGCTGAAACATTTTAAGCGGTACCAATACCGCATCATCCTGATCCATCCCAAAGGTATTGGCTCCTTTCTCCTTGAGTATGCCTATCACTTCACAGGAAAAATGCTCTAAACGTATCTTTTCCCCTATGGGATTGATTCCTGTGTCAAAAAGCTTATTGATCACTGTTTTTCCTACAATGCAAACACTCTGACCTGACCTAAGCTCACTTTTTTCAAAAGCCCTGCCCTTTTCTATCTGCCAGTCCTGTATAACAAGATAGTCATTTTCCACCCCTCTGATGCTTGTATGGTAATTTTTATCGGCATACAGCACGGTGAGTGTGGTATTTTCAACGCCACTGACTGCTTCGAGTGAAAAAATCGTATTTTTTAGCACCTCTATATCTTTGAGTTCAAAAGGAGTCGCTGTCGTGGATTGTCCTCCCATCCCTTTTGCCTGTCCCGGAACGATAAAAAGAGAACGGCTCCCTAGTTTACTGACACTTTCAGTGACCGATGCACTCGCACCCTTGCCAATGTTCACCATCGCAATCACCGAAGCGATACCGATGACAATACCGATCATGGTCAACACTGAACGCATCAGGTTACGCCGAATCTCACTCAATGCCAAAAACAAGGCATTAACGAACATCTTCTATCCTTTCTACTTCACCATCTCTTAGATGGATGATACGTGAAGCGTACTGCGCCATCTCTTCTTCATGCGTGACCATGATAATGGTGCTGCCTTTTGCATGGAAATCACTCAAAAGCATCATGATTTCATGACTCTTTTTTGTGTCCAGATTTCCGGTTGGCTCATCGGCCAGAAGCAGACTTGGATTGGTTACAATGGCTCTTGCTATAGCCACTCGTTGCTGCTGCCCTCCGCTAAGTTGGCTTGAATCACGCTCGATATACGCTTCAAGCCCTACACTTTTAAGCGCTTCATAGGCAAGTAAACGCCTCTTTTTAGGAGTGATACCCTGATAGACTAGCGGCATTTGAACATTTTCGACTGCTGAAGTTTTCTTGAGTAGATTGTAGCCCTGAAAGATAAAACCCAGTTTGTACCTTCTAAAAAGTGCCCGTTGATCACTGTTGAGTTGATCGATGGCTGTCTCTTCAAAAAAATATTTGCCTGCACTTGGCCTGTCTAAACATCCGATAATATTCATCAGTGTCGATTTGCCGCTTCCGCTTGGACCCATGATGGCAACAAACTCTCCCTTGTCTATGTGAAGGTTGATATCTTTTAAAACCTCCGTTTTCATCTCTCCCGCACCATAGGTTTTGCCTAAATGCTCCAAACTGATCATAAACGCTGCTCTTGAGAAAGAATAAGCTTATCTTCGGGCTTCAGGTCTTCAGATGTGACGGCTGTCTGTGTTCCGCTTGTACCCAGTATCTTTACATAGATTTTTACTGCTTTCCCGCCTCGCTCCACCCAGACATGGGGCTGAGTATCCAGTGTGAGTTTTTCCGTATTTTGGGCGCCAAATTTAATCTTCTCTTTTACCTCAACCGGAATATAAAGCAGCGCAGCTCGCGGTACAATCCATGCATTTTTGATATGTTTGATGATGATATCTGCATCCGCACTCATGCCCGGCAGGAGCTTATGGCTTTGATTTTCTACATAAAGCGATGCTTTATAGGTTACCACGCCGGCAAGCATTTCTGAATTGATACGGATAGATTTGACCACCGCATGAAAATTTTCATCAGGATAGGCATCTACACTAAAAAGTGCCGGCTGACCTTCTTTTATCTGGGCAACGTCTGCTTCATCGATGCTTACCTGCAGTTCCATTTGCAAAAGATCATCTGAAAGTTTAAATAGAACCGGAGTTTGAAACATCGCTGTAACGGTTTGTCCCAAGTCAATATTACGCGACAGCACTACCCCGTCCATCGGTGCATAAATGGCTGTTTTATCTAGATCATATTGGGTAGACTCAAAAGCAAATTGTGCTTCCTGTACCTGGGCTTTACTGCTCTCATAACTTGCCTTGCTAGAAAGATAGGCCGCATAATCCTGATCCCAGTCTTTTTGTATAGGCAATTTCCCGCCTGAATTCTTTTTTAATGATTGATTGCGTTTATAATTGTTCTCTTTAAGCTGCATGTCGGCTTCGACACTTTTGAGCACTGCGCGCATACTGTGCAGTGTTGCTTCTGCTCTTTTCAGGGAGCTCAAGTACTTTGTCTGATCTATCCTTGCCAAGACATCACCTTTGTGTACCTTGTCGTTAAAATCGACATTGACCTCCATCAGTGTACCGGAAACCTCAGATCCGACATCTACACTCCGCAAAGGATACAGATACCCTGTAGCAGAAACAGTCATATTAAGATCCCCTTGCGCTAAAGGCTGGGTAATATATTGAAAAGAAATGCTCTGCGCATTGACACTATAACGATAAACGATTGCTGCCAAAGAGAGCAGCAAAAAGAGTATCATCCATATCCACCATTTTTGCCAAACTTTTTTGGGTTTCAGCATCACATCAAGCTCTGACATTCATGCCCCTTTTTCTTTATGGAAGGTAAAATAAATCTCAAAGATTTACTTCAATACCGTTCTAATCGCTTCAGCGAGTGCTTCTTTTTCCAAAGCGCGTATTTTCTCTTCATAGGCTTCAAAACTAAGTCCGAATTTGGCAATTTCTTTTTGCACGATAATCTCGCCGCCATCTAGCTCGGATGTAACATAATGCACACTGACCCCGCCGTTTGCAAAGTCATCATGATAACTTTTTTCGATAGCATGCAGCCCCTTGTGTCTAGGAAGCAAAGAGGGATGCAGATTGATGCTTTTGATCTGCTCGGTAAACACAGGGGTCAAGATACGCATAAATCCTGCCAAAACAGTCAAATCGGGTGCATACTGCTGTAAACACGCCACCACTTTGGCATCAAATTCCTCTCTGCTTGGGTATGTTTTAGAGTCAATCACTTCAAGAGGGATGGAGGCTTTTTTGGCGATGGCTATCCCCTGCGCATCGGGATTATTTGTGAGTGCAACGGCGATGTGACAGGTTTTGCCATGCAAAGTATCAACCAGATGGGCAAAGTTGGATCCTTTGCCGCTAAATAAGACTGCGATTTTTTTCATACGGGCATTTTACTCTACTTTAGCTCTAATTTAGCCACTTCAGCGACCAAATCTGTAGGCAGCATCGCATAGGATGACCCACTGTAGTGCTTGGCTGCAAGCACCAGTGCCAGTGAAGCCTGCACTGCAGCATCCACACCCGTATAGCCTTGTGCCAGCAAGGAAACGATGAGTCCGGAGAGTACATCACCGCTGCCGCCTTTACTGAGCTTTGAGCAACCCAGAGGATTGATGTAGAGCTGTTCTTCTTGCATGATGAGCGTGTTGGCACCTTTGAGCAAGAGTGTGACATGAGGGTATTTCATATTAAACAGACGTACCATTTCAAAGCGTTTTGCCTGTAGCTGTGTCACACTGAGTTGTTCACCGGTAAGCAGTTGCCACAGTACGACAAACTCTTTGGGGTGCGGGGTGATGACGATTTGCCTGTCTCTTTGCTCCAAAATCGTAAGCAATTCTTTGTTGGAAAAACTGTCCGCATCCAATACGATGGGCAAGTGGCTTCCTATGACATATTTGTGTAAAAATTCGCTCTCAAAATAACATCCCAAACCCATACCGATGGCAAGGGCGGATGCACTGTGCGGCACAACGGTCGCATGCATGAGGTAAGGTGGCGGAGAGATTTTTTCATGAACGACCAGCGTGGTAAGCCCCGCACCAAACACAGTGCATGCCATACCTGCGATGATGCCCGCCCCCTCTTTCTCCCCGCAAAATATCGCCGCATGCCCGAAACTCCCCTTGTGCGTGACCTGTTTCGTTCTGCTTGGAAGTCTCAAGTCTGAAGCTTCCAGCACATAACTCTGGCTCTGCCCTTCGTAGAGTGGCGCACTCACCCCCAAGTCTACCCGCACAATCTCACCCACACTCTCTTTACACGCATCCAAAAAGAATGCCTCTTTATAGGCTCCCATAGTGATGGTTACATCAGCTTCAAACGCGATGGGCAGCGGCATCCCTTTTGCCCCGATACCCGTAGGCATATCACAGGCAATCTTATACCCTTCCAGTGCGTTGAGTTGATGCACGATTTGCTCTGTTTGCCTGTCTAACATGCGGGACAGACCTGCTCCAAAGAGTGCATCCACCACCACATCAGCCTGTACAATCGTATCAATCACTTTCACCCCGACTAACTGCGCACGGTTAAGCTGTATCTTTGCCATATCGGTTTGTAAAGCAAATGGCAGATAAAGTTTTACCGCATAGTCGCCAAACAATTGACGCGCCAAAGCGATACCATCTGCGCCATTGTTGCCTTTACCCGCTACGATAAGCACTGAAGTGCCTTTGGCAAAATGACTGCGGATATACTGTGCCATTCCCCCTGCAGCATGCTCCATTAAGATATCTTCGTTCAGTCCATACTGCTCGTAACACCGTTCATCCAAAGCTATACAACTTTCAAATACTTTTTGCATGCGCACTCCTTGCTCTAAATTTTAGCACAATTTAATCCTATCTCGATATAATCCCACACTTTATTGTACTCCATGTCCTTTTTAGGGCAGCACTTTCTCGACTTCTGTCGTAGCTTTAGTGCGAGGAATTTAAGTGTAGCTTTGCTGCACTTAAAGGAGAATTTCCAATAAGAAAGGGGGTGCTTTTTATGCCAGGAATTATTTTAACTTCACGTGACTCTTTTGATGATGCGTACAGAAAATTCAAAAGACAATGTGACAGAAACCTTATCGTGACTGAAGCCAGAGCCAGACAAAACCACGAAACTGAGACTGAAAAAAGAAAAAAAGAGAAGATTGCAACACGCAAGAAAATCCTTAAAAAACTTTTCATGCTCAGAAGATACGAGTCAAGACTCTAGTCTTAAAAATAGCGGGGCTTTGCCCTGCTACTTCCTTTTAGCACTACTTTTTACCCCATAACATCTTCATCTCTTTATCAAAATCAGATTCTATTTTTGCTTATTACTTAACAGAGACATTTTTTCAATAAAAAGTGCAACTAACATCACGACAAGAAAAAACAAAGATGCGTAAAGCGTGCCCACCCCAATACCACCATTTACACTCTCTTTTGTAAGAAAATCACCAAATGTTGCCCCAAAAGGTCGCGTCAGTACAAAAGCAAACCAAAAGAGCAACACAGAAGATATATTTGTGAAATAGTGCGCCAATGCGATACCTATCAGCATAACACCTATCAAAACAGCGCTGTAAACAAAGCCTATATTTAAATCGTCTGCTAAAAAATCTCCTAAGGCTGTACCAAGGGTATTTGCTATCAAAAAGGCAAGCCAATAATATATCTCGCCTGATTGAGTCGGTATAAAATCCACATTAATACTCTTTTCTTTTTTGTACCAGACAAAAAGTGTGATGGACAAAAGTATAATCAGCAACATCGAACCATAAAAATAGCCCAAGTGAAGTGTTCTATCAATAAAGTCAGATAGGGCAGTCCCCGCAATAGCACTAGATGTAAACGTTGCCCAATATAAAAAAGTCTCATACCTACTGATGAAAATCTTCAAAGTCGCCAACGCTACAAAAAGAGCCAAAAAGATGAGAATGGTCACACCATATCCCATGCTGAATGTCATAGAAAACATATCTGCACCCGTTTCACCCAGTGTTGTTGCAGCAATTTTGATGACCCAGTAAATAAGTAAGATTTGTGGAACTCGATTGATAAGAGAGTGGTTCATGTATGATTCCTTTGAATACACAAGTATATTCTTAAGTATATGATTGCTAAAGTAGGAAGTCATCATAACCTATTTATCTATGCTGTGCTTAAGAAGCGTAACATATAACAGTAAACAAATACATAAAGGACGTATTCAATGGGGAAAACTCGACTTGAGGTCTTAGGTGATGGGGTGCTCGAAATACCACTGCCTCATGGCAACACACTAGGTACCCTTGTGCCACTGATTCGAGTGATTCTAAATTATGTACAAGGAATAAAAATATGAAATGTTCTGTATTTATAGCAACAAGTGCCGATGGTTATATTGCAACGCCTGATGGAGGTGTTGATTGGCTAGATACAGCTGGGAACTTGGAAGCCGATATGGGCTCTGAAGATATGGGTTTTGAGTTTTTTATGGATTCCGTAGATTGTATGATTATGGGGCGCAAGTGTATGGACGTGCTTTCCAACATGAATTTAACGTCTGTTGAATGGCCTTACGGTGATACACGTATTGTTGTGTTAAGTAATACAGTCAAAGAGCCACCCACAAATCTACAAGGGAAAGTTGAAATGTACTCAGGCAACATTCAAGATTTAATTATAAAGCTTGAGAGTTGTGGACTTACACATGCGTACATCGATGGCGGTTCAACGATTACATCTTTTATTAACCTCGAACTCATTAATGAAATGACCATTACAAAAGTCCCCGTACTTTTAGGTGAAGGGATTCCACTTTTTGGAAAAATCAATAAAAATGTAAAGCTTGAAAATGCTAAGGCATCAGTATTCCCAAATGATTTTATTCAAGTTAAATATAGTGTGAATTACTTATAACATTACATTCAAGTGAGACTGATTTAAGCATGACGAGTTTTCCTTATATGTATTATTGAATTATTGTGCTTGTTGTTGATTGAGCTGCCACTAGCATGGTAATTCTATTCACACCCACTCCATTTATCTAAATTTCGCTAAAATAAAACCATTATTCTCCAAAGGTTTTTCATGACATTTACAACTACCCTTCAAAACAATGCAATTAAAATCATGCTCTTAGGTTCAGGTGAACTCGGTAAAGAAGTAGCCATCGAAGCCCAGCGCCTTGGCATTGAGGTCATCGCGGTGGACAAGTATGAAAATGCTCCTGCACATCTTGTGGCAAACCGCGCGTATGCTATCAACATGCAAGACAAAGAAGCGGTGCTCGCGCTCATCGAAAAAGAGCAACCGACTTACATCTTGCCTGAAGTAGAAGCCATCAGCATCGCAGCACTCTTTGAAGCAGAAAAAAGAGGGTTTCATGTCATTCCCAACGCTGAAGCCGTCAACAAAACCATGAACCGTAAAAACATCCGTGTTTTTGCTGCTGAAACGTTAGGTTTAAAGACAAGCAAATATGAATTTGTCACGACACTAGAGGGGCTTAAAAGTGCGGGTGAACGCATCGGTTATCCTTGTGTGATTAAACCTGTGATGAGTTCTTCAGGGCATGGACAGAGTATCGCCAGAACACCTGATGACATAGAAAAATCGTGGGAGAGCGCCAAAGAAGCGCGTGGGGATGCAAGTGAACTTATAGTAGAAGCGTTTGTGCCTTTTGACTATGAGATTACCCTTCTTACGGTGCGCAACGAGACAGGGACTACCTTTTGTGATGCCATCGGGCATGTGCAAAAAGACGGAGACTTCATCCTCTCGTGGCAACCAATGCAGATGAGTGAGGCAGCCCTTGCTAAAGCCAAAGAGATAGCCAAAGCAGTTACAGATGGTCTGGGTGGCAGGGGTATCTTCGGGGTGGAGTTTTTTGTTAAAGGAGAAGAGGTTTATTTCTCTGAACTTAGCCCACGACCCCATGATACGGGCATGGTGACACTCATCACCCAAAGTCAAAGCCAGTTTGCCTTGCATGTCAGAGCCGTACTTGGCTTGCCACTAGAGTACATCACTTATGGTTCGGGTGCTTGTGGGGCATACAAGGCTAAAAACGAGAGTCATACCCCTACCCTTGAAGTGCCGAACAGTGCTTTTTCTAAAAATTCATTTGTAAGGGTCTTTGGAAAACCTGAGTCTCATGTGGGACGGCGTATGGCTGTGAGTCTTGTCTTGGATGAAGTAGAGGCAGCAAAACGCAGAGCCACTGAAATCGTCAGTCAGATAAGGGACAACTGATGCATATCGTACTACTTGATGCAAAAACACTCGGGGATGATTTGGATCTTTGCGTACTCGAGCAGTTTGGAACTCTGACAAGCTATGAGACAACTTCACCTGAAGAGACCTTGGAGCGCATCCAAATCGCCGATATCATCATCACCAATAAAGTGGTCATCACGGCAAACATGATGGAAGAGACACCCAGACTCAAACTCATCTGCATCGCAGCTACAGGGATGAACAATGTCGATCTGGATGCAGCAGCCTATAAAGGCATCGAGGTCAAAAATGTTGCGGGCTACTCTACCAAAAGTGTTGTGCAACATACCTTTGCCATGGCGCTGTATCTGCTCGAACAAATGGCGTATTATGATACGATGGTCAAAAATGCCGTCTGGAGTGATTCGGGACTTTTTACCGATGTGAGCCGTCCATTTTTTGAGATTTCAGGTAAAAAATGGGGCATTATCGGGTTTGGTACCATCGGGCAAGAAGTTGCCAAGATCGCTACGGCTTTTGGTGCTGAAGTAGCGTACCACTCAACAAGCGGGAACAATCTGCATCATGCCTACCCGCATAAAAGTCTGGAATTTATCCTCAAAGACTGTGACATCATCTCCATCCATGCCCCGCTCAATGACGACACCAGAGACCTCATCAACGAATTTAACCTTTCTTACATTAAAGAAGATGCTATTTTGCTCAATCTGGGGCGCGGTGGCATCATCAACGAAACCGACCTCTCTTTTGAGTTGGAACGAAAACGATTTTATGCAGGACTTGATGTACTGGTGCAAGAACCCATCACGCTAGAACACCCCCTCATGAGCATCAAACACAAAGAGAGACTGCTCATCACACCCCATATGGCATGGGCAAGTATTGAGGCAAGAAAAAAACTGCTTGAAGGCATCGTCAACAACATTCAAACTTTTAGGCAAAACCGATGACCGACGTACTCATCATCGGTTCAGGTGGAGCGGGACTCACTGCAGCACTCAAAGCAAAAGAGTTGGGGGCTTCGGTAATCATTGCGGGCAAGACATACCCGACTCACTCACAAACTTCCATGGCACAAGGTGGTATTAATGCTTCGCTTGCCAATGTGGAGTCTGATAGTGTCGAGGCTCACATCGCTGATACTATCAAATCTGCCCAAGGGCTTTGTGATGAAGCAATGGTTCGCACCATGTGCACCCAAGCACCACAAACCATCGCATGGCTGGAGCGTCTGGGTGTGCCATTTTCCCGACTTGACAATGGTGGAGTAGGCACACAAACCATCGCCCAGCGTCAAATGGGAGGAGCCAGTGCCAAACGCGCCTGCTACGCCCAAGACTACACGGGACTCAAGATACTCCATACCCTGTACGATACCTGCCTCAAAGAAGAGATAGAATTTTTAGATGAACACTATCTGCTTAACCTCATCGTTGAAGAGGCTGCCGTGAAAGGGGCAACCTTTTTGGATATCCGCACGGGAGAGGTCAAACAAATTGATGCCAAATCCGTCATCATCGCTACAGGCGGGTATGGCAGTCTTTATCATGGTTACACGACCAATGCCTATGGGGCATCAGGTGACGGCATCGCTGCGGTGCTTCGTGCGGGTGGCGCAGTGAGCGATATGGAGTTTATACAGTTTCATCCTACGGCACTGAAGCATTCAGGCATCCTCATCTCAGAGAGTGCCAGAGGAGAAGGCGGGTATCTTGTCAACTCACAAGGTGAACGATTTGTCGATGAACTGAAACCCAGAGATGTGGTAGCGCGTGCGATTTTTAAAGAGTTTCAAAAAGGGCTAGAGGTTTTTCTTGACCTGCGTCACTTGGGTGAAGCAAAACTCCTTGAACTACTCCCCCAAGAGATAGCCCTATGTAAACTACATGAACGCATCGATCCTGCCTGCGAACTCATCCCCATCAAACCCGTGGCACACTACTGCATGGGAGGTATCGAAGTAGATAACCAACTGCGTGTTAGCGCTCTTCGTGGCTGTTACGCCGTAGGTGAATGTGCTAATGCCAAAATACACGGTGCCAACCGCCTTGGGGGAAACTCTCTACTTGAGATCACCACCTTCGGTGCCATAGCCGCCCAAAATGCCGTACACTATGCTGCACAACACCAAGTCAAAGAAGCTGATGAGGCACAACTGACTCAAGACAGACATACCCTAGAAACACTCTTTAACCAAGAACACGACATCAATTTTTATGAGCATAGAGAAGCGCTTGGGAAACTTTTATATGAAAATGTCGGCATCATCAGAGACAATGTACAACTCACAGAAGCGATGCAAGCCGTAAGTATCATGCAAAGCCAAACAATACAGATGGGTCTAGCGGACAAAAACCCTACCAATAACACCCACCTGATTGACTTTTTGGAGTTTAAAAATGCGATGATGCTCGCAGCACTCATCATCAAAGCAGCGCTACAGCGTGATGAGAGCCGCGGGGCGCACTTTAAGATAGGCTTTGAATCAGCCAATGATGCTATGTTTAAACACTCCATCACACTAAGCAAGGAGACAGAGGTATGAGATTAAGCATTTTTAGAAGCCAAGAGCAGTCTGATGCAGACTACACGCTGCCAGACCAAGAAATGACACTTTTGGATGCTTTGGTTTACATCAAAAGCAACATCGATGCGACACTGACATTTAGTGCGGGCTGTCGTGCTTCTGTGTGCGGTACTTGTGCTGTAAGGGTCAATGGCAAAGAGGTTTTAGCCTGTGCCTACAAAGTCAAAGATGATGACAGGGTAGAGCCACTGCAGTACCATCCTGTACTTCGTGACCTCAAAGTCGATAAACATCCTGCGCAACAGACACTTAAAAGAAGTACCGCTTGGCTACACGACTATCATGAAACCTCTCTCTCGCATCAAGATGAAAAACAGTCCGAAACACAAACAGACTGCATACTCTGTGATGCCTGTTACTCAGCCTGTCCTGTGTACGCGCTCAAACCTGACTTTTTGGGTCCTTTTGCACTTACCCGTGCGTACCGTTACAGCATAGACAAACGCGAAACTGGGGTAAAAAACATCATCGATACAGTACAAACCAATGGCATATGGGATTGTATTTTATGTGGGGAGTGTACGGCTGTCTGCCCTAAAGGTATTGATCCTAAAATGGATATCATGATGTTACGAAGCAGTAGTGTGCAACATGGCTACACTGATCCTTCTTTTGCAACACAAAGTTTTGGGACACCCGATTTTGGCAGCGGATTTGGGTTTTAGGGTCAGTTTTTACGCGAAAATAACACCGCGTCTTGCTGCTTGAAATAAAATCGCACAGGCTGGACAGGCTTTCCGTCTGCCCAGTTAATTACACGCAAATAACTCTCTGTTACCCGCTCCAATCTGCTTTTGGTACTGCCTACAGAAAACATACCCACAGTAACATGCAGATCATTACCGACAAGCCTATAGGGTGTAATAATCGGTGGTATCTCCATCATCTGTGAGGAATAGGTGATAAATTTTTGATTGAAAATGGCTTTGATGACGGGTTTGATTCTGCCCTGTCTTTTGCCTTCATAACAGAGATAAAAAACCTTTCGTTGTAACTCTTTGGCAAAGGAGAGGTTTTTTTGCTGCTTGGGCAAAGGAATTTCTGCCTTCTTTTCTACCAAAGGGGCATGTTCTTTTAGTGCTTCTTGCCTCGGCTCTGGGTTTTGAGGAGACTTTGCCTGAACGCCACCCCATAGTGCAGTATTTGGACTCTGCTGTTCTTGGTTATCTACGGTTTCGGGGCGATTTTGCTCTGTCACAGTTTTACCCGCAACATCCACACCGTCTTGCGTCATAACGGCGCCTTCAAAAACCTCAGCATACACTGCCAATGCCTCTTGCGCTTGGGCGTGTTGCGTAAAGGTTTTAGAGTAAAGTGTGTAGCCCGTAGCATCATCTTGTTCGATGCTGAGTTTTTGTTTGTACTGTGGATTTTGGAGCTTAGAGAGGGCAGACTGAAGTGCCCCATAACTCTCAAATGTGCCTAAACGTATCTGATACGATGCAGCACAGAGCGTGCTTAGAAAAAGAAGTATGACAACAAGTACTCTAAGCATCGATGTGACTTTTGTAATTTAGAGATCTCGAGGATCTACAATCTTGCCCGCAATCGCAGAAGCTGCAGCCACAGCAGAGTTTGCCAGATAGATCTCTGAAGTTCTAGCCCCCATACGCCCCACAAAGTTACGATTGGTCGTCGCCACACAGCGCTCACCATCCCCCAAGATGCCCATATAACCACCTAAACAGGCACCACAAGTAGGGTTAGAAACCACAGCACCGGCTTCGATGAGAATGTCCATCAAGCCTTCATGTTGGGCTTGCATGAGTATTTTCTGTGTTGCAGGCGTGACTATCATACGGGTATGACGCGCCACTCTTTTACCCTTAACTATCTCAGCAGCGATACGCAAATCTTCGATACGACCATTGGTACATGAACCTATCATCACTTGGTCTATCTTCAAATCATCGGCGACGGCTTGCTCTACCGGTTTACCGTTAGAGGGCAAGAAAGGATAGGCTATGACAGGAGAGAGTGCCGCGGTGTCGATGCTAATCACTTGGCAATACTTCGCATCCTCATCGGCTACATGGATTTTTGGCTCACCCCTAAGACCATTGTTGGCAATTTTTCTGTCTTCAAGGTAGGCTAACGTCACTGCATCTACAGCAAATATACCGTTTTTGGCACCCGCTTCGATGACCATGTTGGCGATCGAAAATCTATCCGACATACCCAAATACTGTATCGCTTCACCCGTAAACTCAATGGCTTTATAGAGTGCGCCATCCACACCTATTTGGCGAATCAATTCCAAGATGATGTCTTTACCGTAGATATGTTTACCCGGTTTACCCGTCAACTCCACTTTAATCGTCTCAGGCACTTTAAACCAGTTCCCCCCAGTAATCATCGCAAAAGAAAGATCCGTACTGCCCATTCCTGTAGAAAATGCGCCCAATGCACCATGTGTACAGGTGTGAGAGTCTGCACCGATGATGACATCCCCCGGAAGCACCAAGCCTTTCTCTGGAAGCAAGGCATGCTCGATACCCATATCTTTTTCATCAAAAAAGTATTTCATATCGTGTTTGTAGGCAAAATCTCTGGAAATTTTTGCCTGATTGGCTGAAGCGATGTCTTTTGCAGGAATGTAGTGATCCATGACGATACAAAAGTTATCGGGTCTTGCGAGTTTTTCTGCACCGGACTCTTCAAATGCTCTGATAGAAATCGGTGTCGTGATATCATTTCCGATAATCATATCGATCTCTACTCTAACGATCTCGCCTGCAAACACTTCGCGTCCTGCATGCTCTGAAAAAATCTTTTCTGTCATGGTTTGTGCCATAGCTTGTCCTTTATATACACAGGGTATAGAATAATGCGCATTATAGCGAAAAAAAATTATGCTAAAATTTCACCGATATTTCAGACGCGTTGCACATTTTAAAGGAGCCCACTTTATGACACTATTTGAACTGCATGCCATCGTGAAACGCCTGAATGACTTTAGCTTCATCAGCCGTGCCAGACGCATCGACGATACGGTTTTGGAAATCGTATTTGACAAGTCCGGGAGCTACTTTTTCAACATGACAAAAGGGCACGGTTTTATCTATAAAGCCCCCTCACAAAGACCACTTCAAAGTTACAATGCACCCTTTGATGCACTCCTCCACAGTCTCTTGTCAGGCTCAAAACTGCTGCATGTCGAAGTACCCCAGAATGACAGAATCATCCGTTTCAAACTCTCCCCCAAAAGCTCTTATAAAGACCAAATCATCTACTTGCAACTGGAATTTACAGGCAAAAATACCAACGCCATCCTGCTAGATGACAATGAAGTCATCATCGAAGCACTCCGGCATATAGATGCCAACAGCTCTTTTCGTGTGGTACGCCCTGGTGTGGAACTGCTTGCTATCCCTGCTTTTGAAGGCAAAAAAGAGAGCCATCTTCAACATACAGATGCCATAAAAGATGTCGATACCTATCTTGAAGCTTTGTTTGCAGAATCTGAAGCGAAAAAACTGCTTGAGAGCAAAAAACAAAAACGTTCACTTGTTGCCAAAAAAATAGACAAACTTGAACAGCTACTTCGTCAACTGCCCAACGAAGCGCAACTCTTTGAACAGGCAAAACAAAGTCAAACTTCTGCCAACCTCATCTTGGCAAACCTCTATCAAATCAAACCCTATGATACGGAGCTGAATACTTTTGATTTTGAAGGCAATGCCGTCATCATTGCACTTCCCCCTCATATTAAAGTTAACCGTATGAGTGACTACTACTTCAATCTTGCCAAACGGGCAAAAAGCAAAGCAAAAAATGTGCACATCGAAAAAGAAAACCTGCAAAGCAAAAAAACATTTTATGACAATATCTACCATGCGTTAGAACAGGCACACACGCCCTATGAGCTCGAACTTCTGGTTCCCAAAAGGGCAAAATCTCTGCGCAAAAAAGAAAAGCTCAGAGAAGGTGAACTGTTCTGGATTGAAAACTATAAAGTCTTTGTGGGACGAAACAGCAGCGAAAACCAAAAACTGCTCTCTCTAGCCAAAGCCAATGATGTGTGGATGCATATACGCGACATCCCCTCAAGCCATGTCATCATACGCACCGACAAACAAAACCTGCCTGAGTCCGTCGTACACGCTGCGGCAAAACTCTGTGTCGATTTTTCAGTCAAAAATCCCGGAGATTATGAGGTCGATTTTACCAAACGTAAATTTGTCAAAGCCCAAGAAGGCTCAAATGTGTTCTATACACACTACGATACCATCAGAGTGACCAAAGAAGGGGTTGAAATCAGATTGTAACCTAAGGGGTGCTATAATCACTTTTATCCAAAAAAAGGGCGATTGTATGACAAAATTTTTTACAGATTATCAAGAACGATGGCTAACGGGTATTGGACTGCTTGGGGTTGTGGGTCTGATTGGCTGGATAGATAATTTTTTTGTGATGTGGACTTTTTTAGGTGTCATTTATCTTTTTGCATTTTATGAGGCGATGAGACTCTTTAAACTCAGCTCGGCTTCTGTGTATGTGTGGGCGGTGATTTTGTGGATTGTTGCCTATTTTTACCCTAGTCCTGATGATTTGTTTTTCCTCATAGCGGTCATTTTTGCCTCTTCGCTGGCTTATTTTCACAACTTTGACAAACGGCTTCTGCTTCCTTTTCTTTACCCTGTAAGCGGCATACTCTTTTTTCTCATCCTCTATCAGGATTTTGGTATTGCCTATATGTTTTGGCTTCTTGTGGTGGTAGCACTCACCGATATAGGCGCTTTTTTTACTGGCAAAGCCATAGGGAAAACGAAATTTTCAGACACCTCACCCAACAAAACACTCGAAGGGGTGTTCGGTGGCGTTGCGATTGCTACCATTGGGGGCTCTTTTGTAGGACTTTGGGTGGTTGATGGATGGATATCTGTGCTTATCACCTTTGTGGTTGCTATTGCTTCCATCTTTGGTGACTTGTTTGAATCCCATCTCAAGCGTGAAGCAGGTGTCAAAGACTCAGGCGATCTGCTCCCAGGTCATGGCGGTATTTTAGACAGAATTGATGGCTATCTTTTTGCTGCGCCTATCATGGTGATTGCATTAAGAGCCCTGACCTAAGCAATGTCAAGCATTGTACTTTTAGGTTCTACCGGCTCCATAGGAGTCAATACACTCATCATTGCTAAACGCTATGGCATCCGTGTAGAAGCCCTTGTTGCCGGAACCAACATCGAGTTGCTCAACCAACAAATCAAGGAACATCAGCCTCGCTATGTCGCCATCGCACATGAAGCAGACAGAGCAAAAGTCAACCACCCTTTTGTACTCTGTGGCAAAGAAGGCATTTTAGAACTGATTGAAATGTCCAAAAGCACCACAGTGGTCAATGCCCTTGTGGGATACGCAGGACTTGCCCCTACGCTTAAAGCCACAGAACTTGGCAAGAGAGTGGCACTAGCAAACAAAGAGTCTTTGGTGGTTGCGGGCGAATTTATCGATATGTCTCTCATTACACCCATAGACTCTGAGCACTTTGGGCTTTGGTACCTCATCCATGCACGCCCCGTCTCCAAACTTTACATCACGGCAAGCGGTGGGGCTTTTAGAGAATGGGGACTTGAGCAGATGAATAAAGCTACTTTTTCAGATGCGCTCAACCATCCCAACTGGAGCATGGGAGACAAAATCACCATTGATTCAGCCACTATGACCAACAAACTCTTTGAACTCTTAGAGGCAAAGTGGCTTTTTGGCACAGATCAGATAGATGCGGTGATAGAGAGAAAATCCATCATTCATGCCCTTGCAGAATTCAAAGACGGCTCAACCACAGCACACTTTGCGGGCGTGGATATGAAGCTGCCGATTGCTTTTGCACTCAAAGGTGAAATCACAGAGCCTATCTTGCCTCCTGTGGATCTACTCGGCATAGGCGGTTTGGAGTTTTTACCTATTGAGGTTGCGCGCTATCCTATCTGGCAGATTAAAGAGCATATCTTAGCGCATCCGTATCTAGGCGTTGTCATCAATGCCGCCAATGAAGAGGCGATTCATGCTTTTAGGGACGAAAAATGTTCTTTTTTTGGGATGAGTGAGATTGTATTGGATGCCTATAAACATTTTGAAGCCATCAAAGCGAACGCGATAGATGACATCATCCGCATCGATGCAGAGGTAAGAGCCTATGTCAATGCACGATAAAGTACTCATCTTGCACGGATGGGGTGGAAGTGATGCACCACACTGGCAGGCAGAACTCGCAGCAACACTTGCAAAAAACTACGGTACAGTCTCTTTTCCTCTACTCGATAACTGTCATTTCCCTTCCAAAAACAGGTGGCTTAAACAACTCAAAGAGATACTCATAGACTTTAAACCCGATACCGTCGTCTGCCACTCTTTGGCAAATACCCTGTGGTTTTGGCTCTGTCAAGAGGAAAATATCCCCACTATCAAACGACTTTTTCTGGTTTCACCTCCAAGTCTTAGTACCCAAGTCGATACCATAAAAACCTTTTTTCCTTGTACCTTGCCTCAAAGTCTTTACGCGCACAGGGTCGAGATGTTGGTCTCTGATAACGACCCTTATATCACACTTACAGAAGCAGAAAGTATTGCCTCACACTACACCATACCCCTAACCGTCCTCAAAGATGCAGGACATATCAATGCCCAAAGCGGTTACGGGAAATGGGAACTGATAGAAAAAATGGTTCTTGGGGAGCTGGGATGATTTTAAGTATTGAGTCAAGCTGTGATGACAGCTCCATCGCCATTACCGAGATAGAGAGCAAAAAAGTCATTTTTCATAAAAAAATCTCTCAAGAAGCAGAACACTCCTTTTATGGCGGTGTTGTGCCTGAGCTGGCTTCACGCTTGCATGCTGTGGCACTGCCTCAGATACTGCAAGAGACAAAACCCTATTTTGAACATCTCAAAGCCATTGCCGTGACCAATCAACCGGGGCTGGGTGTCACCTTACTGGAAGGTATCGCCATGGCAAAGACCCTCTCTGTGTTTCTGGATATTCCCCTTATTCCCGTTCATCATCTTAAAGGGCATATCTATTCGCTTTTTATAGAAAAAGAACCCATTCTTCCGCTGCTTGTACTCCTTATCTCAGGAGGACATACCCAAGTCATCCGAGTAGAAAGTTTTGAACATATGGAGATACTGGCAACGAGCATGGATGATTCTGTGGGTGAGAGTTTCGACAAATGTGCCAAGATGATGGGACTGGGATACCCAGGAGGGCCACTCATCGAAGCCCTGGCAAAAAAAGGAGATGAAAACCGTTTTGAGCTCCCCGTGCCACTGCGTAACTCAGCACTGATTGCCTTTTCGCTTTCAGGGCTTAAAAATGCCGTACGCTTGCAAGTAGAAGCCTTGGGCGGGGTAGAGGGGATGAGCAAGCAAGACCGCGCAGATCTTGCTGCGTGTTTTCAAAAAACTGTCAAACTCCATCTGCTTCAAAAAAGCAAAAAAATCTTTGCCACTGAGCCTATCAAAGATTTTGCCATTGTAGGAGGTGCGTCTGCAAACCTTTACTTGCGAAATGCCTATGAAGAACTCTGCTTTGCCTTTGACAAAACACTGCATGTTGCCCCCCTTGAATACTGTTCAGACAATGCTGCCATGATAGGACGTTATGCCATCGAAGCGTACAAAAAAAAGCTCTTTGTGGACCCAAATACACTTGATGTCGTCAGCACCAAAAAACAACACAGCCAAATGCTGCTCTAAGCCCCTAAAACTGCCCCTTTCCTAAGCTACTTTTGGCTAAAATAAAAGTACTTATGCGTCACAAAAAACACGCATTTACACAACAAAAATGGAGTCTCAACTATGGCAGAATATGGTGCTAGCAATATTAAAGTTCTTAAAGGACTTGAAGCAGTAAGAAAACGACCGGGTATGTACATTGGTGATACATCCATTAGGGGTCTTCATCATCTTGTGTATGAAGTTGTAGACAACTCCATCGATGAATCCATGGCAGGTTACTGTGACACCATCAAGGTTACGCTCACCAAAGCCGGCTCAGCCATTATTGAGGATAACGGACGTGGTATTCCTGTAGCTGAGCACCCTGGAGAAAAGATTTCTGCAGCGACAGTTGTTATGACAGTCTTGCATGCAGGAGGAAAGTTTGATAAAGATACCTATAAAGTCTCAGGCGGACTCCACGGGGTGGGTGTTTCTGTTGTCAATGCCCTCTCTAAAGACTTAAAACTCAGTATCAACCGCGAGGGAAGCTCATTTGAGCAATACTTTAAAGCCGGTATTCCTCAAGAGCCTTTGGCACAAACAGGAACTTCCCGCAAAACAGGTACCAAAATAGAATTTTGGCCAGATGAGACCATCTTTACTGAAACAGTCACCTTCCAAAAAGAGATTCTAACCAAACGCTTTAAAGAGCTCTGTTACCTAAACCCTAAAATTACGATTGAATTTACCGACGAAAGAGATGGAACAAAAGAGAAGTTCCACTTTGAAGGCGGCATCCGTCAATTTGTCGAAGATATGAATACCAAACCACCACTCTCTTCAGCACAGTTTTTTAGCGGCAGCGTAGAAGACCCTGATGAGGGTGTTATAGAGATCGATATTGCCATGATGTATTGTGATGCAGACAGCGATAAAGTGCTCTCTTTTGTCAACAACATTAAAACACCTGATGGCGGTACACACGAAGCAGGATTTAGAGCAGGTCTTACGCGTTCTTTGTCCACCTACATTAAAAACAATGCCAACGCCAAAGAGAAAAACACCGCCATCACGGGTGATGACACCAAAGAAGGACTCATCGCTATCGTCTCTGTGCGTATCCCTGAACCCCAATTTGAAGGGCAGACTAAAGGCAAACTCGGTTCAAGCTACGTCAGACCCTTAGTGCAAAAACTCTTTAGCGAGAACTTTAACAAATACCTCGAAGAGACACCCATCGAAGCCAAAGCCATCATGGATCAGGTACTGCTTGCGGCTAGAGGAAGAGACGCAGCGAAAAGAGCCAAAGATTTAGTCAAACGCAAAGACTCTATGAGCATCGGTACGCTTCCAGGTAAACTAGCTGACTGCCAAAGCAAAGACCCTGCTGTCTCTGAAATCTATCTCGTCGAAGGGGACTCTGCAGGTGGTTCAGCCAAACAAGGGCGTGACAGAGTATTTCAAGCCATCTTGCCACTCAAAGGTAAGATCCTTAACGTTGAAAAAGCCAGACTCGACAAGATACTCAAATCAGATGAGATTAAAAATATGATCACCGCTCTTGGATGCGGTATCGGTGATGAATTTAACGAAGAAAAATTGCGTTATCACAAAGTCATCATCATGACCGATGCGGATGTTGATGGTAGCCATATCCAAACACTACTGATGACCTTCTTTTTTAGATTTCTCAAACCAATCATCGAAAAAGGGTATCTCTACCTTGCACAGCCTCCGCTTTACCGCTACAAAAAAGGCAAAAACGAAGTCTATCTGAAAGATGAAAAAGCGCTCAATGACTATCTGATTGAAAACGGTATTTCAGCCATCGAAAGTACCACAATGGGACAAACTGACCTGATAGAGCTCTTTAAGCTCGTAGCCTACTACCGTATGACGCTCAAAGAGATAGAAAAACGTTTTGCCCTGCCTGAAGTACTGCGTTATATGATTGAAAATCCCGATATCATCGGCACAGATAACACTAAACTGGCACAAACCATCGAAGCGTATATCGCCAAACTGGGGTACAATATTTTAAATAAAACCGTCACAGATGATACCATACAGCTTTTTGTGCAAACAAAAGACGGACTTGAAGAGCTTATTGTAGATGAAATACTCTTCACCAATCCTCACTACAATGAAGCCATCCATATACACCAAAAAATATCTGAATACCAAACCGATGAGTTTGAGGATAAAGATTTGCTTGCTATTTTTGAAGAGGTAGAAAGCTCTGCCAAAAAAGGTGCTTACATCCAACGCTACAAAGGTTTGGGAGAGATGAACCCTGAACAGCTTTGGGAGACCACCATGACACCGGAGAACAGAAGATTATTGCAAGTGACCATCGGGGATGATGAAGTTGCTGGTGATACCTTTGTACTCTTTATGGGTGATGATGTAGAACCAAGAAGAAACTATATAGAGTGCCACGCTAAAGATGTAAAACACTTGGATGTCTGATGCTACATTCTCAAAAAGAAGAACGGGGACGGCGTTTTACTCTTGCACTTAGGGCAGGAATTCCTGTTCTGATTCTTACTTTTCTTGTATTTTTCAGTACCATTGACAAAGAAGCAGCGATCAAAATCAGTACAAAAGACGGCATACTGCTCACCGCCATTACCTTTATTGCTATTTATTTTATCTATTTTCTAATGAATCTGAGCGTCCAAGAAACCCTGATTGATCCGACAACCCAAACCTTTAACAAAAAAGCCTTTATGAAAAATCTGGAACACTACCATCCTGATTCTCTGGCCTGTCTCAGCATCGAGAACCTGCCCTTACTCAATGAAAACTACAGCTCTGATCAGGTCGATACACTTTTATACAGTATTTCTAAAAGCTTAAATCTGCTTTTTAAACAAAATGGGATTAAAAATGTTCTCATCGGACGAAATCGCGGTTCAGAATTTCTCATTGCACTCAATGAAAACTATGAACAAATACACTCTATTCTTGAGACGATGATCACCCAAAACCGTCGTATCAATAACATAGAAGTGGAGTATCGCTTTGCAATCATTACTAACACCCATCAGGATTACAACAAAGCTATCTTGCAACTGAGAGATTTGATCACAGGTCAATCCCTTGAAGAGGAGAAAGAAGATAACCATATTACCCTTAAAGATGCCAAAGAGCTCTCAGACAGTGAAAGAGATGTGATTGCAGCATTGAAAGAAAAAAAACTATCCTTGTCCTTTAGAGCACTCTTAAATATACAAAATGATACGGTAGATACCTACGAAATAGCAGTCAAACTCAAATCGCATGCCACTCACGATATTCTTCCCCGTGTATTTTTGCCTATAATCAACCGTTTGGGACTAGGCAGAGAGTATGATTGGGTACTCATCAAGCATATTATTGATCTTCTGCCCTTGGTGGACGACAACATCTCATTTACCTTCAATCTCTCACCTTTTTCTCTAAGAGACAGTACGTTTCAAGAAAAACTCTTTACAACTCTTGAAGATTCAAACATCAATGCTTCACGTCTTATTATTCAACTCTATGAGCGTAAAACCCACCACGACCTTGGAGGGTATCTTTCTACACTTAAAAGCTACAGAGCCAAAGGATTACGTATCTGCATTGATAATTTTGGATCTTCCAATGCTTCTTTGGAGTACATGAAACATTTTAAATTTGATATGGTTCAGTTTGACAGAGACTATAGTACCAATTTGGACGATGATACAACCCATACCATGCTTTATTCCTTGGTTAAGATGCTTCATGAACTAAATGTACAGACCGTTGCCAAGTGGGTAGACAGCCCCTCACAAAAAAAGAAACTCATCAAGCTTGGTATTGACTACATTCAGGGCTTTGGTGTCAATAAGCCACTCACAGAAGAAGAACTCATAGCGTTGTACCACCCTTCCTTGCTTTAAAATATTACAATCTGACATATATTTTACCCACCCTTCAAAAATTGATTATGATGCCATATAACCAATTTTTAAGGATAGGCGCGTGATAGATTTTGATGATGTGATGTTAAGGGTTAAAGAGATTCTCGAAACACATAAAACACAAACAAAAATACGGGATAAAGATATTGCTGATTTTCTTCAACTTGATGCGCAATACTATGCAGTGATTAAAAGACGTAAAAAGCTTCCCTATGAATCACTTGCGACAGTTTGCTACAAGAACCGTATCAGTCTAAACTGGTTGCTTCTTGCTCAAAAACCGCAATACCTGACTACGCAAGCTTGATAAACAAGAAGTATTTTTTCTCCTGAAGCGATGTACCAAATCCAACAATAGACGCTGCATCACGGTGTGTCTCTATATCTACTCTCAGTTCATACATCATATCAGCCATTGGCAGTACCAGTAGATGTTTAACAAGTTCACCGATAGGCAGCACTGCAGCACTACGGTCTATCTTAAAAATCAGTTTTCTCTGCACTTCATCGATAACAAATGCATTGATAGGTGCTTCACCTGTAGATATCAGTCTCTCTGGGCTACTGTTATCCTCTTTTAAAAGCATCGCGGTGAGAATAAAGTCTTCTTGGTTGCCAATTGCTTCACGTATATCTTCGATGAGATCAATGATGACTTTCATGATATGCCTTTCTTTAAGGTATCTGTATTCAAGGTTGGGAGGGAAATAGAATAAGTATAGGGGTCAAACAGAGGAAACCCTGTTTGACCGATGTAGTCGTATAAAAGAGAAACTATTAGCTATTTCTCTTTGCAATAATCTCTTTAGCTACGTTTGAAGGAACTTCTTCGTAGTGGTCAAATTCCATTGCATACGTTGCTCGACCTTGTGTCATCGAACGAAGATCAGTTGAGTATCCGAACATTTCAGAAAGTGGTACGAAAGCATTAACGATTTTGTTTCCTGCTCTATCATCCATTCCTGTAACCTGTCCACGTCTTTTAGCGATATCACCGATAACATCACCCATGCTCTCTTCAGGTACTTCGACTTCAACTTTCATCAAAGGCTCCAAGATAACAGGGTTTGCTTCTCTACAGCCCTCTCTAAAGCCCATAGAACCAGCCAATTTAAACGCCATCTCAGAAGAGTCAACATCATGGTAAGAACCATCATACAATGTTACTTTTACATCTTCTACAGGGTAACCCGCTTGAATACCTCTAGCCATCGATTCTTGGATACCTTTGTTAACCGGTTGGATAAATTCTTTTGGAATCACCCCACCTTTAACCGCATCCACAAACTCATAACCAGCGCCTGCTTCTTGAGGTTCGATTTCAAGGTATACGTGACCAAATTGTCCGCGTCCACCTGATTGTTTAGCGTATTTGTACTCTTTTTTCACTGCTTTTCTGATTGTTTCTCTGTATGAAACCTGTGGTGCGCCCACATCTGCTTCTACTTTAAACTCTCTTTTCATTCTATCTACAAGGATTTCCAAGTGAAGTTCACCCATTCCTGAGATAATCGTTTGACCAGTCTCTTCGTCTGTGTTTACTCTGAATGATGGATCTTCTGCAGCCAATTTACCCAACGCGATACCCATTTTTTCTTGGTCTGCTTTTGTTTTTGGCTCAACAGCAACAGAGATAACCGGTTCAGGGAAGTCCATTCTTTCAAGTACCACGTGATCATTTGCATCACACAAGGTATCACCTGTTGTTGAGTATTTAAGTCCTACAACCGCACCAATCTCACCGGCATAAATCTCAGAGACTTCTTCACGTTTGATCGCGTGCATTTTCATGATGCGACCAATACGCTCTTTTTTGTCTTTAGTTGTATTGTGAACGTGTGAGCCTGACTGTAATGAACCTCTGTAAACACGGATAAAAGTCAATGTCCCTACAAAAGGGTCTGTCATAATTTTAAATGCCAACGCTGCAAATGCACCATCATCGGTTGAAGGAACTACCACTTCAACAGTCTCATCGTCCATCATAGTACCTTTGATTGCAGGTGCTTCTACTGGTGAAGGTAGGTAGGCAACAACAGCATCAAGCAAAGTTTGAACACCTTTGTTTTTAAAGGCTGTTCCTGGAAGCATTGGTACAATATGCATACCAATCGTTGCTGCTTTGATACCTGCAGCAATCTCTTCTTGAGTTAACTCTTCACCTTCAAGAAATTTCTCCATAAGTTCTTCGTTACCTTCAGCTTCTGAGATACCTTCGATCATTTTTTCTCTGTACTCTTCTGCTTGTGCCTGAAGCTCAGGACGAATTTCTTGCTCATGGTAGTTTGATCCCATTTCAGCATCTTTATCCCAAACAATTTCTTTCATTTTTACAAGGTCAACAACACCTTCAAAAGTATCTTCAGCACCGATTGGTAGCTGAATGACTACAGGGTTACCTTTGAGTCTGTCCCTGATTTGTCTTGCAACTTCCAAGAAATCAGCACCCGTTCTGTCCATTTTGTTTACAAATACGATAGACGGTACACCATAACGGTTTCTTTGTCTCCATACTGTCTCAGACTGTGGCTGAACCCCACCAACGGCACAGAATACAGATACGGCACCGTCAAGTACTCTCATAGAACGCTCAACTTCAATTGTGAAGTCAACGTGACCTGGAGTGTCGATAATATTGATTTGTTTACCGAGCCACTCACAAGTCGTCGCAGCAGAAGTAATCGTAATCCCTCTCTCTTGCTCTTGCTCCATCCAGTCCATCGTTGCAGCACCGTCATGTACTTCACCGATTTTATGTTCAACACCCGTATAGAAAAGAATTCTTTCTGTCGTGGTTGTTTTTCCTGCGTCGATGTGAGCAGCAATACCGATATTTCTTACGTCTTCAAGTTTGTGCGTTCTTGCCATAAGCTAATTCCTTACCATCTGTAGTGAGCAAACGCTTTGTTTGCTTCAGCCATTCTATACGTATCTTCTTTCTTTTTGAAAGCAGAACCCTTTTCTGTTGCAGCGTCCATAAGCTCATTGCTCAAACGCTCCATCATTGTTCTTTCGTTTCTTTTTCTTGCTGCATCCACAATCCATCTAATACCGAGTGATTGCTGTCTTACAGGTCTAACTTCTATAGGCACTTGGTAGGTTGCTCCACCTACTCTTCTGCTTTTTACTTCTATTACAGGCTTGACATTATCCATCGCTTTGTTGAATATTTCAATACCTTTTTCACCAGATTTTGATTCAATTCTCTCTAACGCAGCATACATTACTCTTTGTGCTGTGCTTTTTTTACCGTCAAACATAACCGCATTAATAAACTTTGTTAATACCTTAGAACCGTGTACCGGATCTGGCAATACTGGTCTAACGGGTGCTTTTCTTCTTCTCATTGTGTTTCCTCTTCAATCTTATTGTATTGATTTACTCAAGTCTTGTCCCCTAAGGTGTTTGACAATACCTGTTTCAAGTCTATGACTAGACTAAACTTATTTACGCTGTACTCTAATCTTTAGATTATTTTTTAGGTCTCTTTGTACCGTATTTAGAACGTGCAACCGTTCTTCCGTTTACACCTGAAGCATCCAATGCACCACGAACGATGTGATACTTAACACCCGGTAAATCTTTAATTCTTCCGCCTCTTACAAGTACGATTGAGTGTTCTTGAAGGTTGTGTCCCTCTCCACCGATATATGAAATAACTTCAAAACCGCTTGTCAATCTTACTTTCGCAACTTTTCTAAGTGCTGAGTTAGGTTTTTTTGGAGTTGTAGTATAAACTCTTGTACATACGCCTCTTCTTTGAGGACATTTTACTAAGGCAGGTGATTTTGATTTTTTCACTTGCTTTTGACGTTCTTTACGAATCAATTGGTTAATTGTAGGCAAATCGTTTCCTTTCTTTCTGGTTAGTTTGAATTGAGATCATCTCTCTTGAATCTGGGTTCTTACACCACATAAAAGTACTTCAGATAAGTATTTTTATGTGCCGTAATACGCATGCAACAAGCCATTTTCCCTATGGATATGGACGCAATTTTGGAGGCAAATTATATCGAAAAATTCTTTAAAATTTCTTATATTTCAAGCAAGGCGGGATTTTATGTGTTTCTGGCTTCAGCCAGAAACACTGTGTAGAGCTTATTTCGCTGGAGTCAGTCTAATCGTATCGTTATTAATCATACCAGTACCTACAGGGATAAGGCGACCGATGACGACGTTTTCTTTAAGATCCTCTAAGGTATCGACTGTTCCTGCTATGGATGCAGATGTCAATACTTTGGTTGTATCTTGGAAAGACGCCGCAGAGATGATACTGTCTGCACCAACTGCTGAACGGGTGATACCTACCAACATCGGCTCAGCAATGGCTGGCTCCCCACCAAGCGTAATTACACTTTGGTTTTCTTCTTGGAATTTACGGCGAGACACAACATCTCCGGCGATAAATTTAGAATCACCGCTCTCGATGACTTTTACCTGTCTCATCATCTGAGAAGTCACGATTTCGATATGTTTATCAGAAATATTAACCCCTTGTCTACGGTAAACCATCTGTACCTCAGAGACAATATACTCATACAAGGCTTTTTCACCAAGCGCTGCCAAGATATCATGACTTGACACGACACCATCAGTCAGTCTTTCACCTGCGTGTACATACTCCCCTGTATTGACCAGCGCTATTTTGTTTTTATCGACAAATTGCTCTGTAATCTGTCCATTATCCCCAGAGATAATGAGTCGTTGTTTACCACGTAACTCTTTACCAAAACTTACCATACCGTCTATCTGTGCAATGAGTGCAATGTCTTTAGGACGTCTGGCTTCAAAGAGTTCAGAAACCCTTGGAAGACCCCCAGTAATATCTTTTGACTTGATCGCCGCTTTTGGTGTTTTAGCCAAGATGTCCGCGATACTTACTTCATCACCGTCTCTTACAAACAAAATTGATTTCGCATCGAGTTGGTAACGAATAACATCGCCGCCTACTGTTGCAAGAATAATTGCCGGTTTGTATGCCGGTGGAATATATTCATTCAATTCAAGTCTTGTGTCCCCTGTGACTTCATCAAACTGTTCAATAACCGTCACACCTGGAATTATATCTTCAAACTTCAGTGTTCCTTGCTGCTCGGCAATAATAGGCTCTGAATAAGGATCCCACTCTGCTATGACAACATGAGAAGCCGTCTCAGGTGCAGAGATCAAATCTCCTCTTTGCATCATCGCATCATTTTCGACTTTTACAACAGATCCTCTTGAGATATAGTGTCTTGCTGCCTCTCTGTTGTTCTCATCGATAATCACAGCAAAAAGACCTTTTTCCTGTACCTTTGTACCCTCTTTGATGCTTGTATGCTCTTCAAGATAATCTCCCTTAAGCAAGAAGAATTTCACTTTACCTTTTGACTCTGAAATGACATTCTGTGTGACCGGTGCACCGTCTTCCACTTTAAGTTCAGAAGCAAACGGCACACGGCTTGGTACTGACCATCCTTCGTTGATGACTTCTACGATTGAGTCACCTTCTTTAACCATATCCCCGTCACTCAGTGGCAAGAAGAGCTTTCCTTCAATCTTGCCTGCAACCCCTGCTAGTTCATTAGATTTTGCCACATCTGATTTTCTCAGGTTATACTTCACTTCATTGGCACTGCCGTTATTGACGGAGATGATATATTCATCATGTGTTACCACAAGAGAAATCTTACCGTCTGTGACTGCTTTGATCTTAGGTTCAACCAAAAGAACACCTGCGTTTCTTCTGTTTGCTACGATCAGGTTGCCATCTCTGTTACGATACACGTTAAGGTTGTAATAACGGATAAATCCTTCTTTAGAAGCAATCACCTGTCTGTCTTCTTTCCCTGCTGTTGCTGTACCACCGGTGTGGAAGGTACGAAGCGTAAGCTGTGTTCCCGGCTCACCGATCGATTGTGCCGCGATGACCCCGACTGCCTCACCGCGTTTGACCATTTTGTTATCCGCCATATTCAAGCCATAACATTTTGAACAAAGCCCTTTAGGTGCTTTACACGTAGATGGTGCTCTCATCACCACCGAACGCACACCCGCATCCTGTACTCTTTGCGCTGTCTCTTCATCGATCATAGTACCTTCACTGACCAATACTTCAGAGGTGATAGGATCAATGATATCTTCAGCCAGTACTCTGCCGTAAATACGATCTGCCAAAGGCTCGATCATTTCATTTCCTACTACGATATCCGATACTTCTACACCCTCATGGGTACCACAATCGGTCATCGTAATCTTCACGTTTTGCGCAACATCAATCAGTTTACGTGTCAAATACCCTGCGTTCGCTGTTTTAAGTGCGGTATCGGCAAGACCTTTTCTTGCACCGTGAGTTGAAATAAAGTACTCAAGAACATTCAAACCTTCACGGAAGTTTGAGGTAATCGGTGTTTCAATGATGGACCCGTCAGATTTTGCCATCAAACCCCTCATCCCTGAGAGCTGTCTGATTTGCGCTGCCGAACCTCTCGCCCCTGAGTCTGCCATCATATGCACAGAGTTAAATCCGTCTTTATCTTGCTTAATCAGTTTCATAAGCCCTTCAGCAATACCGTTGTTCGCATCGGTCCAGATATCAATAATCTTGTTATATCGCTCCTGATCTGTCAATAGACCTGCACCAAACTGTCTTTGGATCTCTTTTACTTCCGCTTTTGCAGCCGTAACCAGTCCCTCTTTCATTGCAGGAATCTTGATATCATCAATAGATACAGATACACCTACTTTGGTAGCATATTTGAAACCCATATTCTTAAGATCATCAAGAAAACTCGCTGTTTGCGACACGCCGCCTATTTTATAGATATAGTCAACGAGTATACCGATATCTTTTTTCTTCAGGATTTTATTCCAGTATTTTTCCGGAACATAATCAGGGATGATAGATTTTAAAATCAGTCTTCCTGCTGTTGATTTGGTGATATGACCATCGATCACTGTTCTGATACGCGCATTCAGATCCAATGCATCCTGCTCAAATGCAATCTCTACCTCTTCGACGTTTGCAAAGAGTTTATTTTCACCTTTGACATCATTTTTTTCCAGAGTCAGATAGTACAGACCCAAAATCATATCCTGAGAAGGTACAGCAATCGCCTTACCAGAAGCCGGAAGCAAAATGTTCATCGAACCCAGCATCAATACTTTTGCTTCAGCTATCGCTTCATCTGAAAGAGGTACGTGCACTGCCATCTGATCACCATCGAAGTCCGCGTTAAATGCTGAACAGACCAATGGGTGCAATTGAATCGCTTTACCCTCGATGAGTTTAGGGTGAAACGCTTGAATAGAGAGTTTATGTAGTGTCGGAGCACGGTTGAGTAATATTGGATACCCTTCAACCACCTCTTCAAGGCACTCCCATACTTCATTCTCTTGTTTTTCGATCATTTTTTTGGCTTGTTTCAGTGTGGTTGCATAGCCTTTTTCTTCAAGTTTCGCCATCAAATGCGGCTTAAAGAGTTCAATCGCCATCTTTTTAGGCAATCCACACTGATCCATACGCAAGTCAGGTCCAACAACAATAACAGAACGTCCGGAGAAGTCAACCCTTTTACCCAAAAGGTTTTGTCTAAAACGTCCCTGTTTTCCTTTGATGACTTCAGAAAGTGACTTCAGTGGTCTTTTGTTTGCACCTTTAACCGCGTTGCCTCTTCTGCCGTTATCAAAGAGTGCATCCACTGCTTCTTGAAGCATACGTTTTTCGTTTCTGACGATAATCTCAGGGGCATCAAGCTCAACCAGTCTTTTAAGTCTTTGGTTACGGTTGATGACTCTTCTATAGAGGTCGTTGACATCTGAAACGGCAAATTTACCGCCATCCAGACTCACCAATGGTCTCAAATCCGGTGGGAGTACCGGCAATTGCGTTAGCATCATCCACTCTGGTCTGTTTCCTGAGTGCAAAAATGCTTCTATCACTTTAAGACGCTTGACGATGGTTTTTCTTCGTGCTTCAGATTTGGTTGCCGTAATATCAAGTTTGAGCTGTGTAAACATCTCTACCAAGTCAAGTTCAGCAAGCAATTCCTGAATGATCTCTCCACCCATACGCGCATCCAAATCAGACTCACCAAAACGCTGCATGATTTGCTGATACTGCTCTTCATTGAGCACGTCATATTTTGCAAGCGGGTTAAGCCCTTCGCTGTCATATGATGCCTCACCCGGTGTTTTGACAATATATGCTTCATAATAAAGTACGCGTTCAAGGTCTTTCATCTTGACGCCCAAAAGTGTCCCGATACGTGAAGGAAGCGAAGAAACATACCAGATGTGTGCCACAGGAGCAATCAAGTCAATATGCCCCATACGGGTTCTTCTTACTTTGGATGTAGTGACTTCAACACCACATTTTTCACACACTACACCTTTGTAACGCATCTTTTTGTATTTCCCGCACAGACATTCATAGTCTCTAATAGGTCCAAAAATTTTAGCACAGAAAAGCCCGTCTCTTTCTGGTTTGAGTGTTCTATAGTTAATCGTTTCAGGTTTTTTTACCTCACCGTAACTCCATGAAAGCACCTTCTCCGGACTTGCTATTCTAAGTTGTAATGCTGCGATATCTTTTGGTCTGTTTTCACTGTTCAGATCTATTGGTGTTAAATTCTCTAAAAACTTACTCATTTTCACCCTCCACTTCTTTTTTACTCTCATATAGTTCTGCATCAAGACCCAATGCCTGAAGCTCTTTTGTCAATACGAACATCGTCTCAGGTACACCCGATGCCGGTACAGGTTCCCCTTTGGTAATCGCTCTATAGGCTCTTGCTCTACCTTCAACATCATCTGATTTGATGGTCAACATCTCTTTAAGCGTATGGGCTGCACCGTATGCTTCAAGCGCCCACACTTCCATCTCTCCAAATCTTTGTCCACCAAAGAGTGCTTTACCACCGACTGGCTGTTGTGTAACAAGCGAGTAAGGTCCGGTTGAACGCGCATGCACTTTCTCATCAACCAAGTGATGAAGTTTAAGCATGTACATATAACCAACATTGACGCGTTCAATCATCTTCTCACCCGTTTTACCGTCAAATAAGACCATTTTTCCATCAGAAGCAATCTTTGCCATCTCAAAAAGTTTGTCAAATTCTGCCTGATTTGTTCCTTCAAATACCGGTGCTGCAAATTTAATACCCTTAGACCAGTCTCTACCGTATTTGATCAAATCTTCATCACTCATCGCTGTCAAGACTTCTTTGGCATTCATCAGTTTGGCAACATCAGAGATTTCAATCATCTTTGCTCTGAGGTCTTGAATAAAACTCTCTTGCTGATTTACAAACATTGCTTCGATCTGCTCACCCAAATTTTTACCGACCAAGCCCAAGTGCACTTCAAGAATCTGACCGATGTTCATACGCGAAGGTACACCCAGCGGGTTCAAAATCAAATCCACCGGTCTTCCATCTTCTTGGTACGGCATATCGATCTCTGGAACGATGTTAGAGACGATACCTTTGTTTCCGTGGCGTCCCGCCATTTTATCCCCTACTTTGAGCTTTCTCTTTGTAGCGATATAAATCTTAACCAGCTTCGTTACGCCTGAAGGAAGGATATCATCCTTATCAAGCACAACCAGTTTTTCTTCATGGTCTGTTTTGAGTTTTTTCTTCTGTTTCAAGAAGTAGTTTTTGAGCGTCTCATACTCATTTTGCACGTCATCTGAATACGATTGCACCACACCTCTCAGCGCAAATCGGTTCACACCCTTTATCACCTCTTCAGGAATAGTAGAACCAACCGTATACTCACTCTCTCCAATGCTCACCGCTTTTGCCAAAGGCTGCATAGAAAGATAACGCGCGATACGCAAAATCTCTTCTCTGTCTATCATCAAAAGCTGATCATGGTGATCACCGTCAAGTACTGCTTTTTCTTGTTCATACGCCTGAATAGCACGTGCATCTTTTTCATAGCCTTTTTTTGTAAAGACTTTGATATCTACAACCACACCCTCCATCGTAGCCGGACAATAAAGTGATTTGTTCACCACATGACCCGCTTTTTCTCCAAAGATGGCTCTAAGCAAACGCTCTTCGGGTGTAGGTTTGATCTCGCCTTTAGGGCTTACTTTACCTACAAGAATCATCCCTGGTTTCACGTACGTACCGATCTGGACTATACCGCTTTCATCAAGGTGAAGCAATTCATCTTCACGAATGTTCGGAATATCACGGGTGATCTCTTCTGTACCGTGTTTAAGCTCTCTAGCTTCTACTTCTTTTTCATACGTATGCACCGAAGTAAACGTATCTTCGCGGATAAGCTTTTCAGAAATGATAATCGCATCTTCGTAGTTATATCCATACCAAGGCATGAAGGCTACACGGATATTTTTACCGATAGCTAGTTCACCCTGATCCATATTGGCACCATCGGCGATGACTTGAGCGGTCTGGATTTTATCACCCAGTTTGACAATCGGCACTTGGGTAAATGTTGTATTTTGGTTGGTTCTCATGTTCTTTTCAAGCGGATAGTGGTCTATAAACACACCGCTTTCATCTTCACCCATGATATAAATGTTTTTACCGTCAATTTTTTCTACGACACCTGCTCTTCTTGCTTTGACACACTCCCATGCATCACGGCTCACGATGGCTTCCATACCGGTTCCGACCATCGGTGCTTCTGTACGGATAAGCGGTACGGCTTGGCGTTGCATGTTTGAACCCATCAACGCACGGTTTGCATCATCATGCTCCAAGAAAGGAATCAACGCTGCAGCAGAACCGGAGATCATCAAAGGAGAGATATCGATAAGATCCACTCTTTTTGCTTCATTCAGCTCAATATTTCCATTGAGTCTAGTCTCAATCAAATCTTCCACAATACGCCCGTCTTCACTCACTTTTGTTGAAGCCGGAGCGATACATTTATCTTCTTCCTGTGTCGCAGTGATATAGACGATTTCGTCTGTGACCTGACAGTTTTTTACCACTTTGTACGGTGCTTCAATAAACCCGTGCTCATTCACTTTTGAATACGTTGCCAAAGTGTTGATAAGACCGATATTTTGTCCCTCAGGTGTCTCAATCGGACAAATACGACCATAATGCGTAGGGTGTACATCCCTTACTTCAAAGCCAGCTCTTTCTTTAACCAAACCACCTTCACCCAATGCAGAGAGTCTTCGTTTGTGTGTGACTTCTGAAAGCGGGTTTGTCTGATCCATAAACTGTGAAAGTTGTCCTGAAGAGAAAAATTCCAAAATCGTATTGGTAATCATTTTAGAGTTTACCAAATCGTGTGGCATCAACTCATCCAATGTTCCTGATACTGTTGTCATTTTGTCTTTGATCGCTTTTTGCATCTTCACAAGACCGCTGTGAAGCTCATTGCCCAAAAGCTCTCCGATAGCTCGGATTCTTCTGTTACCCAAGTGATCTCTGTCGTCGATATGACCTTGACCGTTTTTGACTTTGATCAGATATTTAACCGTATAGATAAGATCTTCTGTTGTAAGCACAGTAGCATACTCAGGTATATCTAATCCCAGCTTATGATTCATCTTCATACGACCCACTTGTGTCAAATCATATCTTTCAGGATCAAAAAAGAGTTGTTTGAGGAATGATTTTGCCGCCTCAGGTGTTACGGGCTCACCAGGTCTCATGACCTTGTAGATACGGATGGCTGAAAGTACATTCTCATCATCAATCTGCTCTGTTTGCTTTAAGAGTCTCAAACTTTCATTGTCTGCAATAAAAGCATTAATGATGGACATATCTGCACCCTCAGCAAGGTCATTGATAATCTCTATCGTATCGATGCCCTGGTCAATCATCTTTCTCAGTTTACTCTCATCCAAAGGTGTAACCACATCATAAAGCACTTCACCGCTCTCTTGATCGATGATCGGTTTAGCCAAGTGTCTTTCCATCAAGACTTCAAGTGGATACTCGATCCACTCCAATCCGTCTTCTATCAGTTTTTCCGCTTTTTTCCTCGTGAGTCTTTTACCTGCATTGACAACGGTATTGCCATCCATGTCTTTGACGTCATATTCTGCTCTGCCTGAAAAATCATTGGCATCAAACTTCACCAAAAATCTGTTCTCTTTGATACTGATCACTTTAGTAGAGTAAAATAGTTTGACAATATCATCTTTAGAATAATCCAAGGCTCTAAACAAAATCGTTACAGGGATTTTTCTTCTTTTATTGATACGTGCATACAGGATATCTTTAGAATCATATTCAAAATACAACCAAGAACCACGATCTGGGATAATCTGTGCTGAATACAACATACCAGCACCAACCGTTGTCCCCTCTTCTTCTTTAAAAATAACACCCGGTGATCTGTGAAGCTGGTTAACAATAACTCTTTCTACCCCGTTGACAACAAATGAGGTTCTCTCTGTCATTAAAGGAATATCACGTACAAAAACCGCCTGCTCTTTGATCTCTTTAGGATCAAGTTTTTCACCTGTTTTCTCATCTCTATTCCAAATCGTTAATGAGATATTCATCTTGAGTGATACAGAGTAGGTTAACCCTCTCTCCATACACTCTCTTACGGTATATTTGGGTTTAATGATTTCAGAGTTTTTATAGTTGAGTGTCAGTCTGTTTTGCTGATCGGTGATGGGGAAAGCGGAACGGAAAACTTTTTCGAGCGTAGAGTTTTTTCTGTCTTTTTCGCCAAGCATCAAAAAATCTTCATAACTTTTTTGTTGGAGTTGAAGTAAATTGGGGATTTCTATCTCTCTGGGTGTTTTTGAAAAATCAACACGGAGCCTGTTACCTGAATGTAAAGAATTCAACATGGGGGTATCCTTATTTCGGTTTAGTTTTGTTTATGTAGTTGGTTATTATGTGTATATTGGGTACACAAAGAAACTATTGACACGAGGGTATGAAATGTCTGTGAATAGTTTATCGCTATATCCAATGAGATGGGTAACAGATGCTTAGGCAGATAGCCTAAGCATGCTTAAATAGTGATTATTTAATTTCGCAAGTAGCGCCAGCTTCTTCAAATTCTTTTTTGATTGCTTCTGCTTCTTCTTTAGTTGCGCCTTCTTTAAGTACAGTTGGTGCATTGTCTACAGCATCTTTTGCTTCTTTAAGTCCAAGACCTGTTACAGATCTTACCACTTTAATCGCATTGATTTTTTTGTCTCCACCACTTGTAAGAACAACTGTAAACTCAGTTTGCTCTTCAGCAGCTTCAGCAGCTACAGCAGGTCCGCCAGATACAACAGTAGCCTGTGCAGATACGCCAAATTTTTCTTCAAATTCTTTTACAAGCTCAGAAAGCTCAAGTACTGACATGTTTGAGATAAACTCAAGAACATCTTCTTTAGTTGTTGCCATAATTATTTCCTTCGTATGAAAAAATATCTCCTTGAAGAAAAGCAAAGCGATTCTTCAATTCCTCTCACTAATGCTCTAGCCAATGACCTCAGAACAATTAGTGTCAAAAGCCCCCGAAGAGACTCACCTGTCAATAAGAAATTATGCCTCTTCTTTTTTTGCCGCTAAAGCACTTAAGCCGATGGTAAAGTTCTGTACCGGTGCATTCCAAACATTAAGAAGCATACCGATAAGCACTTCTTTGCTTGGAAGTTTAGCCATTGCATTAATCGTTTGCAAACTTGCCACTTCGCCAGCAATAACACCTGTTTTGATTGAAAAGTTCTCTTTAAACTGCGTTGCAGCCTTGTCTGCGATTTTACATGGTGTAATTTGAGTATCGCCCCAAATAACCACATTCGTCTCAGTCAAGCTCATTGCTTCACATCCTGCATTTTGCAGTGCAATCATCGCAAGTTTATTGTTGATAACTTTTACTTTTGTCTCTTCGTCTTTTGCAAGATTTCTTACAATTTCAAGTTTTTCAACCGTCATACCTTTGTAATCACAAACGATAATGGCACCAGCGTTTTTAAACTCTGCTGTCATTTCTGCGACCAATTCTTCTTTTCTGGTTCTTGTCATAGTTTCTCCTTTCGACCTCTAAAAGGGTATTGGTTTCATCCAACCCATCTATTTTTTCAAACAGATTAATTAAGCTTTCGCCCCTTTTATCTTTGACCTAAGATTATGAGTTTCCTCAAAACAAAACTAGCGTTTAGTTCTGTTTTGAAAAGACTGTACATACTTTTATGATGTCCGGCACTGATACCGGACAGACACACTTGAATGAATTATTTTAAATCCATCAATTCGCTTGTACTAAGGGTAATAGAAGGGCTCATTGTCAAAGACAAGGCACCATTTGTGATATATTTACCTTTTGCAGAAGCAGGTTTTGCTTTATTGATAGCACGTACAAAAGTAACAAGGTTTTCTCTGATATGATCTTCAGAGAATGATACCTTACCGATACCTGCATGGATGTTACCTTTTTTATCTACTCTGAAGTTTACCTGTCCGCCTTTTGCGTTCTCAACAGCTTTGGCTACATCCATAGTCACAGTACCTGTTTTAGGGTTAGGCATAAGACCTTTTGGTCCAAGGATTCTAGCGACTTGACCCAATACACCCATCATATCCGGTGTAGAGATAACGATGTCAAAATTAATCACACCCGCTTTAATAGACTCTATTAAATCCGTTGAACCTACTATATCTGCACCCGCAGCTTTTGCTTCATCTGCTTTAGCATCTTTTGCAAATACTGCTACTCTTACTGTTTTACCTGTTCCGTTTGGAAGTACGACTGAGCCTCTGATCATCTGATCTGCATGTCTAGGGTCAACATTCAAATTCAGTGCCACTTCTACAGTTTCATCAAATTTTGCTGATTTAAGATTTTTAAGTGTACCCATTGCTTCATCAACACTGTATGTTTTTGTTGTATCTACTGCTTTTAGTAGCGCTTCTCTTCTTTTACTTGGTTTATTTGCCATTTTATTCTCCGCTTATTATGCTCCCACACTTTTAAATCATGTGGTTATGATTTTTTACTCTGGGTTTAACATTTTGTCAAACCTTCTTAGTCTTGCGACTAGTCTACGATCGTAACACCCATACTTCTGCATGAACCAGCAATAATTCTTGCTGCCATTTCTTTGTCATTGGTGTTAAGGTCAACAATTTTCTGTGCAACAATTTCATCCAATTTTGCTTTGGTGATTGTTCCCACTTTGTTAAGGATAGGATTATCCGTACCTTTTTTAAGACCTGCTGCTTTCATGATAAGATCACTTGCAGGTGGTTGTTTTGTCTCAAATGTAAAACTTTTGTCTGCATAAACTGTAATCACGACAGGAACTTTAAAGCCCATTTTATCTTTTGTCTTTTCGTTAAACGCTTTACAAAACTCCATAATATTTACACCACGTTGTCCTAGTGCAGGACCTACCGGTGGTGATGGGTTTGCTGCTCCAGCTGGGATCATCAGTTTAAACTTAAACGCTACTTTTTTTGCCATCTGTTCTTCCTTTGTTTGATTTGACCCTAAGGTCTTATAGTATTTTCTCTACTTGTGTATAGAGGATTTCGACCGGTGTGTTTCTACCGAAGATAGAAACATTTAATCTTAACTTTCCATGGTCAAGATCATACTCTTCCACCATGGCCGTAAAGTTGGCAAACGGTCCGTCTACGATACGTACCATTTCCCCTGTTTCAAAGTCAACTTTTGGACGCGGTGCAGATTTTTTCTCCATCTTGTCCAAAATCACTTTAATATCTGCCGCACTCAGTGCTGTTGGCGTCTTTTGTTCACCGATAAATCTAGATACTCTTGGTAAAGATTGTATCTTATGCCAAAGATCAGTATCCAGATCTATATGTGCAAAAGCATATCCTGAATACAATGTTCGCTCAGTTATCTTTTTTTTACCATCTTTAACTTCAATCACTTCTTCTGTTGGAACGACAACACGTTCAAGTTTCTCTTCAATACCATAATCAACAACCAATTGTTCAATCGCTCTTTTAACCGATTGTTCAGATCCTGAATATGTTTGAATTGCATACCATTGATAAGCCATTGCGTGTCCTATAAAACTGATGAAACGATGGATGACATCAAGAAGTCAACCAGTGCTAAAAATATTGATATTACAGTTACCACGAGAACAACTGCTAAAAATGCCTGTCTTACTTGTACTTTTGTTGGAAATATAACTTTATGTATCTCCGCTCTCGCGTGTGCAATAAATGTTGAAATTTTTCCCATATCTGCGTTACCTTTAATTGTGGCAGGCCAAGAGGGACTCGAACCCCCGGCACCTGGTTTTGGAGACCAGTGCTCTACCAACTGAGCTATTGGCCTAAATCGTATCTCTGGATTAGACCCAAAGATACTGAAAAAGATCTCTACTTAGAGCTTCATCTCTTTGTGTACTGTATGGCATTTACACCATTTGCAGTATTTTTTCAGAGCAAGTTTCTCTGTAGTGGTTTTTTTGTTTTTATTGGTGTGATAGTTACGTCTTGTACACTTTTCACAACCTAAGTGAACGGTTTCTCTCATATTTTTTCTCCTCTTTTCAAGAGCAATGCTCTTAAAAAATTCCTCTCACTAAAGCTTTGCCTTGGGCAAGATTTTGGAGAAGAATACTTTCTAAACTCTTTCTAAACTTATGCAATAATTTTAGAAACAACACCCGCACCAACAGTTCTACCACCTTCACGGATAGCAAATCTTGTACCATCTTCAAGTGCAACTGGTGCAATCAATGTCACGTTAACTTTAACGTTATCACCTGGCATAACCATCTCAGTACCTTCTTGAAGCTCAACAGAACCTGTTACGTCAGTTGTTCTAACATAAAACTGTGGTCTGTAGTTGTTAAAGAATGGTGTATGTCTACCACCTTCTTCTTTAGTAAGTACATAAACTTCTGCTTCAAATTTTGTATGTGGCGTGATTGAACCTGGCTTAACAAGAACCATACCTCTTTGAACATTGTTTTTGTCGATACCACGGATAAGAACACCACAGTTATCACCAGCTTCACCACAATCCATCTCTTTACGGAACATTTCAACACCGGTTACAGTTGTTTTTTGTGTGTCTTTAAGACCAACGATTTCAACTGCATCACCGATACATACTTTACCTTTTTCAACTTTACCTGTTACAACCGTACCACGACCTTGAATCGTAAATATATCTTCGATTGCCATAAGCAAGTCTTTGTCTGTTTCTCTGATTGGATCTGGGATGTATGAATCAACTGCGTCCATCAATGCAAAGATTTTATCTGACCATGCACCAAGAACACCTGATTTTGCTTCTTCAAGTGCTCTAAATGCAGAACCAGCAATGATTGGTGTGTCATCACCCGGGAAATCATATTCTGAAAGAAGTTCACGTACTTCCATCTCAACAAGTTCCAACATCTCTTCTCTGTCTTCATCATCCAATTGATCTTCTTTGTTCAAGAATACAACGATATAAGGAACACCTACTTGTTTAGAAAGAAGAATGTGCTCTCTTGTTTGTGCCATTGGTCCATCAGTCGCAGCAATAACAAGAATCGCACCGTCCATTTGAGCAGCACCTGTAATCATGTTTTTAACGTAGTCCGCGTGACCTGGACAGTCAACGTGTGCGTAGTGACGATTTTCAGTTTCATACTCTACGTGAGAAGTAGCAATCGTGATTCCTCTTTCTCTCTCTTCAGGAGCATTGTCAATCGCATCATAATCCATAAATTTTGAGCCATTTTTAGTAGCAAGTACTGCAGTAATTGCTGCTGTCAATGTCGTTTTTCCGTGGTCAACGTGACCAATAGTACCGATGTTAACGTGCGTTTTGTTTCGTTCGAATTTTGCTTTTGCCATGCTATTCTCCTAGCGTAAAATGTTTTAAAGGCAATATTATACCTAAATTTTCTTAACCCATATGGACAGAACTATTACAGTTGTGTAACACTTTTGTCCATACCCGGTTGTGGAGCCCAGAAGCGGAATAGAACCGCCGACCTCTTCCTTACCAAGGAAGTGCTCTACCACTGAGCTATCTGGGCAACTCATTAGACTATTGTGCAGTGTTTTAGTAAGTCAAGTGATACATGAATAAATTAGGAAAGCTTTGTATGTGAAGTTATCATCTGTAAGCACACAATTCACACAGCTCCCAGTTTATGGAGCGGGCGAAGAGATTCGAACTCTCGACAGCCTGCTTGGAAGGCAGGAACTCTAGCCACTGAGCTACGCCCGCGTCTTATGTAACTTAAAAATGGTGGTGAGTGAAGGATTCGAACCTTCGAAGACATAGTCAGCAGATTTACAGTCTGCCCTCGTTGGCCGCTTGAGTAACTCACCTTGATGTTTTTTAAGTTTTATACTGGTCAAACACTGATAATTATATTTTTATGGAGCTGGTAAAGGGACTCGAACCCCCGACCTGCTGATTACAAATCAGCTGCTCTAGCCAACTGAGCTACACCAGCACCATCATTAAAAGGTTTTACACTTAAAATGGATGGGAATTATAGACAAATACATTTTAAATGTCAAGTGTTTTGCTAAAATAATTTTAAAATCTACTTTTTCAGGTATTTTAACTAAAATATCTCTATCTTAACCATTCAAGGATACGTCTCTTATGAAAATACTGTTAGCACCAAGCGAAACAAAAAAATCAGGTGGCACTTTTTCTTTTTCACCACAGACCTTACTCTTTGAACCTCTTTTACCCTATCGAAGCAAATTGTTGCATGGTTATATGAATTGTATCCAAAAAGGAGATATGGCGACACTCTCTAAACTGTTTGGGATCACCAAAGAGGCAGACATCCTCGCCTACAAGACCGATATCATTCACGAGCTTACTATGAAAGCCATCGAGCGTTATACTGGGGTAGCCTTTGATTATTTGGATTATCCCCATTTGGATGTAAAAGCACAGCATTATATTGACCACAATGTCATCCTTTTTTCCAATCTTTTTGGACCCATACGCGCTTCAGATATGATTCCTGAGTACAAACTCAAGCAAGGGGTCTCCATTGGTGAGTTGAAGCCAGAGAAAATCTACTCTGAACATGCTTCTGTGCTTTTAGATGACTACCTTAAAGAGGATGAAATCCTTGACCTACGCGCAGGGTTTTATGATAAATTTTACAAACCCAGCAAGCCCTACACAACGCTGAAGTTCATCAAGGATGGCAAAGTAATCAGCCATTGGGCAAAAGCCTACAGAGGGTTAGTATTGAGAGAAATTGCACAACATCAAATTGCCACTATAGAATCTTTTGTGCAACATAGCTTCAAAGGCTTGGGTATGCTTTCGATACAGACACACAAAAATAAAACCGAAATTATTTACCAGATAGGCTAAGAGATGAGACTTCCGAGTGATGAGACACTCTACAAAATCTTTGTTTTTCTGCTTGTGCTCACCGTAGTGCTTGGCATACTGTTTGATACCAATTATAATTAGGAGGCGTATATGAAAAAAAATCTGTTTGAAATGGGTTCACAGTTTGATGAGGGGTGGCGTGCGGATAACAAAGATCAGCCCTCTCAAAATATTTCCAAAGAGATAAAAACGCCCCAAAGCCATCAATTGCATCTTGCCAAAGAGAAACGAAGAGGAAAAGTTGTCACCATCGTCAAGCCCTTTTACTTAGAAAAAGACACCTTAGAGGACCTGCTTAAGACTCTAAAAAAAAAGCTTGCAACAGGCGGAGCAGTCAAAGAAAACAGTTTGGAATTTCAAGGGGATATCTCAGGGGTGCTGCGTACACAGCTGGAGGCATTAAGCTATCGATTTAAAACCTAAATAGCTTACTTCCCTATCGCCAAGGCATACAAAACCATCTCATCATTACCCACAAAAGCATTCACCTCATCATCATAATACGCTCCGATACCTGAACATCCTATGCCCAAATAAAGAGATGCCACATAGAGTCTATGTCCTATGATACCTGCTTTTTGGTAAAGTGCCTGATAGTTCTTGGCTTTAGAGGTTAGAAAAAAGGCAACGGCTCCCTGTGTTGAAAGGCTGTACTGCTCTAAACTAAGATACCCTGCCTGTCTTGCGAAGTCTCCATATTTGAGATATGTACCCGCTTTATAGAGTCCCAATGGCATATCTAACACCTTATTGACTACCATAAACACAGAGACTTCTTCATCACAGTCAGATGGTATAGGTTGGCGCAATACCTCTGTGATATACTCAAACTGTGTTCTTGTAATCGCATCCCCTTCAAACCCCCTTTGTGACCTGCGTGTAAAGAGAGTCTCTTTAAGCCTTGGCTGTAGGTAAGAAAACTGTGGCACTTTGGTTTCTCTTTTGCACCCTCTTATCTGCATCGTTTCGACATAGCCCTGTTCTATCATTGTATTGGGCTCAAAACTGCCACTTCCCTCCACATAAGGAAGTGAAAATTCTATGGCATTGACTTTTTGCTGGGGCAAAGCGGTCGCCATGGCACACCCTGAGAGTATCCATTCTCTACCTTCAAAGCCAAACATAGAGTTTAATCTTTCTCGATCTATATTGTAAAGCATCTCAACACTACGAGAACGAAGCAGCCCCGAAGCTTCTATGCTGCCCAAGAGGTGTCCCGCATCCAGAAGACAATAGCGCAAGGCACGATTTTTATATTTCCACGACGAACGATAATACACCGCTGAAACAAGAAACAGATACCCTTTCATCGCACTTTGATACCCCAGATACGGCTCTATTCCCTCAGTCTCATTGATGGGTTGCAAGAGGGTCAAAGAAGAGGTGCTTACTTCAAAATGATAGATCCCGTCTTCAAACCCTTCTACCCCTCGCGCCTGAAAATACAGTTCATTGGGGTAAAGTGCCCCCGCAGAGGGGTTAATGCGCAGATAATACTCACCGCTAGGGTAGGTTTTTTTCGCTGTCAAACCCGCGATATAGTAAAGAAAGCTCTCTTCGCTGTTTTCTAAATCAATTTTTCTTTTTTTGTAATGCTCAGGATAATTTTTATAGGTACGTGGCTGATCTTCCCAAGAGAGTTGGTTGGGATGGGTGCGTACGGAGTCGTAAGAATGTTTTGTCTCTTTATGATACCAAAACATCAAACATCTCTTTGTGTTTCATTTTTAACGCTTCTATTTTTTGAGTGGCTTGCCTAAATAATACAGCATGTTCAATCTCCTCAGCACATAAATGTTTGTAGCGTTCATACGAAGCAATTACTTTGACTGCTTTTTCTTGGACATTTTTTTTGTTACGCTTAATATGCTCAAAGGTAATGGCTGCATTGATAAGCCCTTTTGCCAAATTTTTCAATGCATGGTTACTGAGGCGCAAGGGGTGCCATGCCTCTTCCATCACCTCATGCGCTTCAAAATACTCCTCATTTTCAAGCAGTTTGATGTACTCTTTGAGTGCAGCTTCTAAATCATGATTCATCTTTAACATGGCAACCCTTTTTTATCTTGAAGCGTCATTCGCTTTTAGTGGCAAGATACTTGCTGCTCTCTTCTTACTGGCTTAAAACCAAAAAACCCTTTAGTCATATCTTTACTGTGCTACTTTTTGGACATTATAGGCTTTCGATGTTTCCTACCACCTTGCCTACAATAATCACCTCATCTGCCGCAACAGCCTGAGGCGGATACATCGTGTTATCAGAAATAAGCTCGATCATCCCATCTGCACGCTGTTGAATGCGTTTGATGAACAACCCGCCTGTAGTCGCTGCGATAAAGATACCGTTTTTAGCGATATTGGTTTGTGTTCTATCTACAAAAACGATGCTGCCGTCTTGAAGCGTAGGTTCCATCGATTCACCGTCTACATGGATGGCTTCAAGTTCAGTGTTGCCCAGTCCTACCATATTACGCATAATTTTCTCATCGATACTGATGGTCTCATAATTTTCATCAAACACTTCCGCCCCACCTCCAGCAGAAGCACGGATATCTGAAAAATAACGCACATGGAAAAATTTTTCCGTCTCTTCTTTGAGCATATCGATCGCCTGATCAAAGAAAAGCCAATTAACCGATATTTTTTTGAGTGCACAAAACTCCAAAATCTCTTCATAGGGAATGGAGTTTCGTTTTTTCATGGTAGCAAAGGTCGCTTGAGGAATGTTCAGCGCCGTAGCCACATCTTTGTCAAACACCTTTTTACCTCTTGTCGTCTCAGAGATGACATCTTTTAGCTTTTCAATCACTTCACCCAGTATCAACATTTTTGCTCCTTTTTAGGTTAAATAGAACACTATTATAGAACACTTTTCTTAAAAGTATGACAATATGAAATATTTTTTTACTATTTTTCATTTTATTTATACAATTTGATATATTTAATTAAAGGATTAAAGATGATCTACTCACAAAACAAAGAACTCATGAGCTATGCGATCAAGATGGGATGTAAAACAGCGGCACAGTTTGCACTGTTTTTAAAAGCAAGAGACTCTATCCTCGCACTTTAAAACGTGAGCATTTAGCCAAATAGCAAGATGTCGACTTCCTCACCGGTCTCCTTAGAAGTATCCTCTTCTGATGTGACCAATAATGCAACATCACCCAGCATATTGGTCAGTATCGCCGAGGTGCCTACTTTTTTGTCTTTGAAGTCAATGGTGTAACAACCCTGTTCAAGAGATACATTGCAGGCAGTAAATTCGGTTTTTTTGGCACGTTTGATAAAAGGCTCTTTGAGTGTGGCTTTTACCTGTTGTAAAGTGCTTTTGCCGTGCTGTAGTTTTTCTATAAGCGGCACGAGGTACAAAAGTGCAGTGACCGTAGAAGAGTAGGCAAACCCAGGCAAAGCAACGATAAACTTATTCTCTTTTCTAGCAACAACAATGTGCTGTCCCGGTTTGATGCGTACCCCCTTAAAGACAATCTCACACCCCAACTCAACCACAACATCTTTGACAAAATCAAAATCCCCTACACTCACACCACCCGTTGTAACTACAATATCTGACTTCTCTAACGCTGCGCTGACTGCATCTGTGATACTCACTTTGTCATCTTTGATACACCCTAGCTGTAAAGGTACACCATCGTACTTTTTGACAATGGCTTCGAGGATGTAATTGTTGGAGGAGCGTATCTGTGCATCATTTGTCTGCTCTTCCCCCAGCGCAAGCAGTTCAGATCCCGTAGAGAGTATGGCAACCACGGGTTTCTCATAGACCAGCACATTGACAACATTTAAAGAACTCATCACACCAATCTGAGGAAAATCTATCTTGGTTCCTTTGGGTATGAGCAATTGCCCTTTTGCGTAATTTTCGCCCACTTCCCGTACTGAAAATCCTTTGCTCACGGCTTCTTGAATCACTATTTCATCGCCTTCAACAACAACATTTTCGATGGGAATGAGTGTATCTGCACCATGTGGCATCAGTGAACCTGTAAAAGTTTTGATGCAGGTACCCTGAAGCACCTCATCTTTGAGTACAGACCCCGCTGGATTAATGTTGGCTATTTTCAAGCGTTTCAAAGCCATATCTTCATATCTAAGGGCATACCCGTCCATAGCAGAAGTCGGTAACTCGGGAGAGTTGTGATCTGCGATGATATCTTCAGCCAATACATAGCCTAAAGAATCAAGCAAAAAAAGCGTTTTGGTTTTGTTATTCTCTATGGTGAGTGCAGCTATTTTCTCTAATGATTCGTCAAAATGGAGCATATTTATTATCCTTGTTTACAGAAGGCTTTATTTTTAGCTTAAAAGTCCTGCACCTGACATCGGTGTGCTTCGATCGGCTGCATAGATACGTTTGCCTTGCTTCACGTCATATTTCCAGATAGGCGCATTGGCTTTAAAGTCTTCAACAAAAAGGTCGATAAGCTCGAGTGCCACTCTGCGCTTTGGAGAAAAGACCGCTGAGACATACGAAGAGGTATGCACAGGAACATCCCCGATAGAATGCGCCATTTTTACAACGGCACCTACAGCAGCTGCTTTTTCTTGCCACTCCTCAAACCATTTTTGAAGCACCGGTTCATAGATGTCAAAACTCAAGGCTTCAATGCCGTCCTCAGCGCGTATTGTCCCCACAAAAGGGATATACGCACCATAATTTGATGTCGCTTCTTCATCAAGCCAACGTCCAAAGATTGCTTTGACATCCAGTGACCCCTGGTAGAGCTCCACGCCTTAACCACCACACACAGGAGGCAAAATAGATATCTTATCTCCGTCTTTTAGTGCAACCGAAAGCTCATTGACCATCGTGTCATTGAGTGCAACCGCGCATTTATCCAGCCAGGCGGTCAAACTTGTATCTTCTTTGAGCTTCGCCGCAACATCTGCAAGCGTGAGAGCCTCTATTTCTATCGGTGCTTTGCCTATGGGACCTAAAAATTCTACTTTAACCATCTGTTACTCTTTCGTTAAACAAGGTGCATACTGTCCTTAAAATTGGGAAGATTATAAAAGTTGTTTGCTATAATTACGCTTAAATTGGGTATGAAGAGGAGTGCTGCAGCGTGTTGTTTGGTTCTATCTCTTATCTCAATCTTCTTCCGTTTCAAGTCTTTCTTAAACGCAACATCAAAAGCAATGCACAACAAATGAGCCTAAGACACAATAAGGCTGTTCCTTCACGCATCAACAAAGCCTTTAAAAGAAAAGAAGTCCATGCAGCCTTTATCTCTTCTGTGGCTTCAGGTAGATTCAACTGTACCGATCTTGGTATCGTCGCCGACAAAAAAGTCTATAGTGTTTTACTCATTGAAGGAGAAAATCAACCAGATCCTGCTTCTGCAACCTCCAATCAACTAGCGCATCTGCTCGGGATTCAAGGCAAAGTGCTGATAGGGGATGCAGCACTAAAGTACTACCTAGATGGCGGCAAAGCCATAGACCTTGCACAGGCATGGTACGAAAAAACGAGTCTGCCTTTTGTCTTTGCGAGGCTATGCTATAACAAACATGAAAAATCTGTACAAAAACTTGCCAAAACTTTTGCCCGCACAAAAATAAAAATCCCACAATACATCTTAAAAAACGAGTCAGAAAAAAGAGGTATCACCTCCAAACAACTCACATGGTACTTGGAGCATATCTCTTATAGCCTAGATTGGAAAGCAAAGCGATCTTTAAAACTCTTTTTAACCAAAGTCAAAAAGCTATAATTTGATAAAACTCAAAGCATGATTAATGCGAACTATGGTTTCCTCTACGCCCAAAATAGCCATAATCTCATCCAGTCCTGAACCCGTCATAGAGCCTAAAAGGCTCACACGCAGCGGCATACCTATCTTGCCAAATCCTATGGCTTTTGTCTCTACAAAGTGTTCCATTGCTTTGTGGTAATCACAGGGCAGATGCAATAGGTCTTTTTGACTTTTTAACACAAGGGCAAAATCACCCAAAATGACTTTGGCATCCTCTTTAAAGGCTTTGTGTACCGCTTTTTCATCGTACTGGGTGGGCGTGCTGAGAATCAGATTTATCTGCTCTGCTAGCTCAACAAGTGTTTTGCCTCTCTCTTTAGTGGCATCAAGCAAAAGCTCCATTCTATCGTGCCCTTGTACATCTACGCCAAATGCTTTAAGCATACTCGCCAATTTGTTGTTTGGTGTATTTTTAATGTAGTGTGCGTTGAGCCAAAGCAGTTTATCAAGATTGTAATTTGAGGCACTTTTATTGATATGGGTAGGGTCAAAGAGTGCTATCATCTCTTCAAGGCTAAATATCTCCTGATCGCCATGACTCCAGCCCAAACGCACCAAAAAGTTTAGCAATGCCTCCGGCAAATAGCCCATCGCCTTATACTCCATCACATCGGTTGCACCATCTCTTTTGGAAAGCTTTTTACCCTGTTCGTTGTTGATCATCGCCACATGGTTAAAATTAGGCAGAGTAAACCCAAGTGCATTGTACACAACAATCTGTTTAGGGGTATTGTACAAATGGTCATCCCCACGAATGACTTCTGTCACACCCATCAGCGCATCATCGATGGCAACCACAAAGTTATAGGTCGGTGCACCATCGGCTCTGGCAATCACAAAATCATCTACTTCAGAAGCTGCGATATTCATCTCACCTTTGACACCGTCTACAAAATGGATGACCCCCTCTTGTGGCGCTTTGATGCGAATGACAGGTGCTACACCCTCTGGTGGCGTACCTGTAAAATCACGATAGCGACCATCGTAGCGTGTGCGTTCTTTGCGTGCCATCTGTTCTTCACGCAAGGCATCCAGCTCTTCTTTGGACATATAACATTTATAGGCTTTGCCCTCTGCAAGCAACTGGTCTATATAGCGTTTATACAAATCAAACCGTTTGGACTGATAGACCACCTCACCATCATGACTCATCCCGACCCACTCAAAGGCTTTGAGTATCGCTTCGGTCGCCTCTTCTGAGTTGCGTGCCATATCAGTATCTTCGATGCGGAGCAAAAACTTTCCCTTGTTGTGTTGTGCTGCAAGCCAGGAAAAAAGTGCAGTTCTAAGCCCGCCAATGTGAAGATATCCTGTGGGAGAGGGTGCAAAACGTGTAACTGTCATACCTGTGCCTTAGTAGTAAAATTGTGTGATTGTATCTAAAATGTGGTTAAGGAGGATTGGCGCGGTATGCATCGCCCTCTAATCGGCAATGCATGATTGGGTTACAAAATGGCTGAAGGGATCGCTTTTTTAGCTTTTTTCTCTACCGCATCTTCGGTATCTTTTTTAGCTTTTTTACTCTGCTTCTCTACAGTTTCTTCTGCATCTTTTTTAGTTTTTTTGGTTTTTTTCTCTACTTTGTCTTCTCTCTCTTTGCTTGCTTTCTTACTCTTCTTTTCAACTTTTTTCACATCGCCTGCCGACTTGACATCATTTTTCACATTGGCTGCGGTTTGCTCGCCAATACCATCAACTCTTTGGAAATCTTCAAATGATTTAAACTCACCCTTTTTTCTCTCTGCAATAATCGCATCTGCTTTTTTCTCACCGATGCCATTGATTTCCATTAACTCTTCTTTAGACGCACTATTGAGCTGATTTAGACTCATGCCAAAAACCGTTGATGTCGCCAATACCAAGAAACCCGTGATTACTTTGTGAAACATTCTTCTTCCTTTTAGATTATTTTTAGTTATAGTATTTTATAACCAAAAAAGTATATCTAATTGTTTCTTATGTATTCTGGGACTATTGTTTGGAGTGCAGAGACTTTGTCTTCAGCCTCCAAAAGTTGCCCGATCTGCTGTGTGAGTGTGTGAATGTCACAACGCGTCGGCTTTGCGATAAAGATAGAGCTGTATTTTGTTTTTTGCTCATTCTCATCTATGAGCAGCTCTTCATACAATTTCTCTCCCGGGCGCAAACCCGTATAGATGATGCCCAGTTCATCTTCCCTGCCGTAAAGGCGTATCATCTGTCTGGCAAGGTCGACTATCTTGATGGGCTCTCCCATATCTAAGATAAACAGCTCACCACCTTTGGCGATAGCTGCAGCCTGAAGCACCAATTGACATGCTTCAGGTATGAGCATAAAATAACGCGTGATGTCAGGATGGGTTACTGTCACAGACATGCCCGCTTCTATCTGCTGTTTAAACTTAGGGATAACTGAGCCGCTTGAACCCAATACATTGCCAAAACGCACAGCTACGATTTCAGTCTCTTTTGCGTCCACATTATTGGCATAGAGTTCTATGACACGCTTGGTTGCGCCCATGACATTGGTGGGTCTAACGGCTTTATCGGTAGAGATAATCACTACTTTTTTCACGCCATTCTCTATACTTGTATCGATAACATTTTTACTTCCCAACACATTATTGAACACGGCAGCTTCTTGGTTGCTTTCGCACAAGGGCACATGTTTGTAAGCTGCGGCATGGATGACGATTTGTGGTTTACTTACTTCAAACATCTCTTCTAAAGCCTTTTTATCGGTAACCGATACCAGTTTGAGCACCGCACTCTGTAGCTGTTCGCCGATTTGATAGAGATTGTACTCACTGTTATCGACAAGCGTCAGCGAGGCTGCACCAAACTTCTGACACTGTCTGGCAATCTCAGAACCGATGCTTCCTCCTGCCCCGGTAATGAGTACATCTTTATTTTGGATAAACGCTTTAATCGTCTCGGTATCCAGATCTTTGGGATGACGTGCCAGCAAATCCTCAATGGAAAGGTCTTCAAGTTTTTCATGCTCAGAGCCTAAAATCCTCACCTGTTTAATCTCCATCACCCCTAAGCGATTGAATGAATCAACCAGTTTTCTCAGCTCCTCTTGGGGCAGCTTCTCAGTCAGAATCGCTGCGGTGATACTCTTTTCTTTGATGATACGTTCCAAAGAAGTGCCGTCATAGACTTTGACATTATTGATATAGGCATGGGTCATCACCTCATCACCCTGCGTCGCCAAAACCGCAACCGGATAATAATCAATCTCGCGCTTCAGCGCACTTTGGATGATGGTACCGGTCTTGCTGCTTGTACCTACAACCACTGTCCGTTTCAAAGAATGACCGCTACGCCCCTCTACCACAATACGCTTCATCACCCTTGTTGCCCCGATAAATATGAGTGATAAAAAGAAGTCTATGACAATGACACTGCGTGGGAATGGTGCAAAATCTTCTTTGAAGACGAGATAAAAAAGGACAAAAAAGGCATACGCCCCGATGTGTGCTTTAACAATGTTTTTGGCATCATAAAAAGAGAAAAATCGCCAGATAATAAAATAGTTTTTAAATACAAAGAAGAAGAAAAGTTTTGCCCCTGCCAAAACTATATAAGTAAGCCAAAATGAGCCTAAAAATTCTTTGGGTATCTCAAAATTAAACCGTAGCAGGTAGGCAAGATAAAGGGTAATCAGCGAAAGAGATAAATCAATACTCAGAAAAAATACGATGCGCTTAAAGGAAGTCGGACGGAACAAGGTTTTCATGCAAGTTCTTTTTGAATGATCTCACACACCCGTACCACATCTTCATCAGACATACTGCTACCGCTTGGCAAACAAATCCCCTGTTCAAAAAGCCGTTGGGAGGTTCCATCTTGGACACAAAGAGCTTCGGAAAAAAGTGGCTGTAGATGCATCGGTTTCCAGAGTGGTCGACTTTCTATGTCAGACTCCTCTAGGGCATGGATGATTTTTTTGGGGTCGGTTTTGGCACAGGTGAGTGTGGTCAGCCAACGGTTGCCTTTGGAGTGTTCAAGTTCAGGCATAAATGTTATTTCACCATAACTGCCCAATATATTTTGATACAGTGTATTGATTTCTCGTCGTCTCTTGACGCGTTCATCTAACACTTCCATCTGCGCCACACCGATGGCTGCAAGTACATTGGAGAGTCGGTAATTGTAGCCTATCTCTTTGTGCTCATAATGAAGTGTATCTTCTTTGGCTTGCGTCGAAAGAAAGCGTGCTTTAGCGATCCACGCTTCGTTCTTGCTCACCAACATACCCCCGCCTGAAGTGGTGAGAATCTTGTTGCCATTAAAACTATAGACTCCCATATCACCAAAGGTACCGCTTTGCCTTCCCCTGTAACTTGCACCCAATGACTCAGCAGCATCTTCGATGAGAGTGATGCCCTCCTCTTTACAGATAGCAACTATCTCATCGAGCTTACACACTTGCCCGTACAGATGGGTTACGATGAGCGCTTTGGGTTTTTTGGGTGCTGTTTGGATGGCAAGTTTAAGTAACGCGGGAGAGATATTCCAACTCTCGTCACTGTCCACAAATATCGGATGTGCATTTTGATACACAATCGCATTGACTGAACCAATAAACGTAAAGCTAGACGCCAACACATAATCCCCCGCACCCACTCCCAGCACACGCAATGCCAAATGAAGCCCAGCTGTTGCCGAAGAGAGTGCCAGGGCGTTTGAAGTGCCTGTATAGGTTTTGATGCTCTCTTCAAAACGGTTGACAAATGCCCCAAGCGGCGCGATATAGTTACTCTCAAACACCTCAGCAATATACTGCTGTTCTTTGCCGCTCATATGCGGTGGGGAGAGGAAGAGTCTCGCGTTCATGCTTGCTCTCCTTTTTCAACACATGGATTTCCATAAGCTATTTGATGTGACCCAATATTTTTAATCACAACCGAACCAGCACCTATGAGACTATTTTTTCCTATGACTATGCCTTGTTTTACAGAAGTTCCAATGCCGATATGGGCAAAATCTCTCACTGTTACATTCCCGGCAAGGGCTACGCTTGGTGAGATATGCACGAAGTCCCCTATGACATTTTCATGCTCTACGACACAAGACGAATTGAGAATACACGCATTGCCGATCGTGGTATTTGCATTGATGACCACATTAGGCATCACCACAGAACCCTGCCCCATAAGAACACTCCCAGACACTACCGCAGAGGGGTGGATTAATGTTATAAGATTCATATTTGCTTGAAGGATTTTCACAAAAATGTTAGCTCGTAACTGATTATTACCTATGCCAATTGCGATTGGGATGGGCAATGTTTTATCCACTTCTTCAAAAGAGGGATGCACATTGTCTCCATCATCAATCCAAAGCACACTATCATATCCGCATGCTCTTGCAATATCAGCAACAACCAATCCATGACCGCTTGCACCATAAATATAGATACTTTTCATCTATCTTGTTCCTTTAAATGGTTCCATCGTAACAGAGGTTTTCGAGCTAATATCACTTCTATTAAGAACATTTTTACCTGTCATCCACAGTATTTTCATATCCAATGCAAAAGACTGATGCTCGACATACCACACATCATAAGCAAATTTTTGCTCCCAGCTTATCGCATTGCGTCCATTGACTTGCGCCCATCCTGTGATACCTGGTTTGACATCATGTCTTTTAGCCTGCTCACTATTGTATAAAGGCAGGTACTCTTCAAGCAAGGGTCTAGGGCCCACAAAACTCATCTCGCCTCTAAGCACATTGAAAAGCTGCGGCAGTTCATCTAAAGAGAGGCTTCTGATGGTTTTTCCAAGACCATGCAGTCTTGCTTCATCACTCAGCAGATTCCCTTCACTGTCACAAGTGTTTTCCATCGTTCTAAACTTGAGTATTTCAAACGACTTGCCATGGAGTCCCGGTCTTTTTTGCCTGAAAAGCACCGGTTTGCCCATCTTCATATATATCAACACGCCTACGATCAGCATCACGGGAGCAAAAACCATAAGAAGCAAAAAGGCAAAGAGTCTATCTGCTAGTGGCTTGATAGTCTCTGTGTACATGGCGCTACTTTTTGAGTTTATAGATTTTACTATAGGGTGAGCTGACGACCAACTCAAAAAGTCTCTCGTCATACTTTCCTAGCATAAACATCTGCACATACATTGAGCCAAAGGTCTGCGTATCCATCACGATAAACTGCCCATAACTCTTCAAAAACATCACTACATACTCCCCATCAGAATGATAAGTCTGTGCCTGCACTTGTACTTTACCCTCTGTGGTGCTTTGGGTAATGATAAATTGTTTTACCGGTTTAGTCTGCTGTCCCAAGGCTATCTCACCTTTGTTTGCATCAAACACGATGCCGTTGCTAAAACTCAGCACCCCTTGGTTTTGGCTTATCGCCTGCGTAGGATAAAAAGCAAACGCTCTCTCTTCTTTACCTGTTGTCAGATCCAAATTGCCAAACACCGCGACAGTCGGGAAAATACTCATCATACGGTAGGGAAGATAGAGATAAATATCTCTTGTTTTTTCAGGCAATGGGTATGCAGGGTCATCCAACTCTGATAAAAACACATTGGGATCAAGCTGGTCTTTTTGTTTGTTTTTAAATAATGTATCTGCTACTTCTGAGTAATTTGAATCCACATAGGTCTCTACTGCCAAACGACTTAAATTGGCTGCCAAATTGGCTGAAGTAGTCTGCATAATCTTGGAGACGATAAAGTTATCATTGGTATGTTTTCCCCCGTCAATCAAAGTATTGGTATCGGAGTAATACCAAATCGGGTATCCATAGTCCCACCACGCCAGTGTATAAGCATTAGTGTTGGCAATCTCATTGAGTTTGCCCAAATCTTCTACTTCGGCTTTATTGAGCACAGTAGGTACTTTATAGTCTATAATATGTCTAATATTCGGATATATCATACTTGCCGTCAATAGAGTCATTGCAAATAGATAGATACTCTTTTTATCTGAAATCTTTGTAGTAATTACATGAAAAAGATACACCGCTGAGAGTGCAGCCGCAGGAACTGCATACACGGTAAACCGAAGACCACCATAAAGTGCAAAAACACCTATCCCGACAAGAGGCAATGCCAAGATAAAAGCCCTATGTCGCAGTACCAAGACGACATACCCCACAAAAGAAAGTATGACACCCGGTAGTGAACCGGAAATACGTTCTGCAAAGGTTGAAAACGGAATCTGTCCGGCTTCTCTTACCGTTTGCACCACAGAGTAAAAATGTAAACCTTTTTCTTGTGTACCCGTAGCCATATAATTGATCACTTTACCCAAAATCAGACCAAATACATTGCCTAAAATCAAAAATGCTATAAACAATACCACTGACACAAGCATAAGCTTTTTGGTTTCAAATCTTTTGTCTTTCAACAGTGTATATATACCCAAAAGAAGCAATGGCTGCAGAACAAAAAAATAAGGGGTGTCGATGCCTAAGGGTATAAGTGCAAAAAAAACTAAAATCAAAGAGGCATAGGTTGTCTCCTCGTTTTTATGATAAAAAACCATATACACTGCATACATTATTCCCATTGCATAGACGATTGACTGTCCCTGATCATATAAAAAAGGGTAAAATACAATTGCTATAGAGGCATAAAGTGCAGATTTGAGATTAAAATCAATCGTACTTTTCATCAAAAAAAACAGGATAAACATTGGAGCCATAGCAGAAAACATATCTGTGTCGTAATACCCTGTCATGGTACGATTATAGTAACTAAGAGCAATACTCCCCAGCAAAGCGGCAAAAAAACCCCAAAGCGTTTCCTTATAGAGCCTCGCAATGAAAATCATAGGAATTACCACCAAACTCGAGACAACTGCTGGCATGTAAAGAATTACAGATTCCAAAGAAAAAGGGGTAAACTTGACAAACAGTGTTGTAAAAAATGTAACGCCATAATCCCACATACCAAATACGCGAGGATTGGATGCGTGAAGTCCCCAAAGCTCTTTTTGTACCCCTGAAGCAAAAAAATAACCGTCATTGGTATTTATCATCAACTCACCGTTCCACATAAAATTTGGATTATCTTGAAACTGCCATACCCAAATCATACGAACGGCAAAGCTGAACGCATATGCCACTGCTATCAACAAAAGCAACGCTTTAGTATCTATTTTATTCTCGTCAAACATGCTAGACCTTTACCCATTGTTTTAAAACACTTTCCATTTTATCTGTCAGAACTTCGATACTAAAGTGTTGTTGTACACACTCATATCCATTTTTGGCATACACTTCTCGTTGTTTGGGTAACATTTTACTAAAAGTTTGTATGGTTTTGGCTACTTCTTCAACTTTATAGTTTTTTACTACCTTTCCGGCATTACACGATATGATGAGATTGTCATCTATATTGCTGACAAAAAGTACCGGTTTTTTGGCTGCCATATACTCAAAAATTTTATTCATACTCATGCCATATCGGTACAAGGGAAGATCTTTAAGCCCTACATACAAAAGATCGGCACTTTTAAGATAATCCATCACTTCACTTTTTTGCACCATAGGTAAAAATGTGATATTGTTTAAGTGATAGGCTTCTGCTTTTTCTTGTAACAACCGTTTGCGGGGTCCTTCCCCCATCAAAGTAAAATGCAAGTGTGTCTCATGCCTAAGATACAAAGCAGTATCTATCAATACCTCCAAATCGTTAGCAAGTCCATGTGTGCCGGCATAGAGTATATTGAATTTCTCATCAGAAAGTTTTTTTTCATGTAACGTAGTTTCTGTGCAGGAGAAACCGTTTGAAATCCAGACAACTTTTTGTGGGTCTGTATAGCGCTTGATATACTCAACTGCGCGTGGCAACACGGTGATAATGGTATCTGCGCGTCGATACAAGTAGCACTCCAGCCATCCCAGAACCAATACAAAGGGATGCCACCGCGAAACCCCCATATCTATCAATGTCTGTGGCCATAGATCCCTCACTTCCATAATAAATGGCGTATTGTATTTTTTAGATAGTCTGTATGCAGCATATACAGCAAAAAGATGCACTGATGATCCTATGATAATATCTGGAGCTTTCAAATCAAGCTTGGGTGTGAACCTTAATACTTTGTATGTATACCCCAACATATTTTTTACTCTGGCTACACCATTACCAAAATAAGGTGATGTTTTTATCCATATAAAATCTATGCCATCTATATTTTCTTGTATATACTCTTTGTCATCATATATTTTCATCTCTTGATATTTGGCATAATGAAAACTGGAAGCAACAATCGTCACTTTATGCCCACGTTTAACAAGTTCTTTTGCAAAATCATAATGTCTTGTTCCTCCGCTCATATCTGGAGTTAAGGCATAATGATTAAAAATCCAAATGTTCATCAGGAATCCAATAGTTCAGTTACAACACTATATAATTTAGGAATCCTATTGACTACATTTATCACTTCTTCAAAATCCATATCAAGTGTATCCAAATACCAGCGGATATTTTGATATCTTGGTCGATTCTCATCTTCGACTAAAGCGAGAGCCCTCTCTCGTGTCATTTGGCCTTCGCGAATTTGATTGCTCCTGAAAGTATCGTGTTCCGTAAAACCTGCAACCGTATAATAAACATAATTATAAAAAGCTGCCGTTCCATCTCCTATTCTCCATGTAGTACTTGTATCGATGGCTGTCTCCCAGCCATATTGATTGATCAAGGTATCGTTGATAATCTCTTCATCCCATCGCCAATAATCAAAAATATGATAATAATCTTGTTTCTTCATAAAACTTCTATAATATTCGCCGGAAAGGGTGTCCCATAAAGAGCTATTGAAGTAGCCAGGACTCTCAAGCATGGCTTTAAATCTTTTACTGTGATATCTTAATTGCTTCATAACCCCATGGCTGTAAACTCTTTTTTCTTCAAAATCCGGCTCAATTCCTAAAAACCCAGTTTTAAAATGTGTCACTTCCAGAGGGTTTACTCCCCAAAGATTGAGATTGATATCTGTTTGCTTTTTAATATCTTCTACATATCTAAAAAAGTGTTTATCTCCTGCTGTCAACATCGCCATCATGCCTAGATGTGGTGATTTGAGCCATGCCTGAAGATTCATTTTTATATTTTTTCTTTTTTGAGATATATCTGCTGCAACGATGATATTCTCAACACCCATATCGCCACACATTTGACTAATATTTCTTCGACCCAAGTCTGTTACCATTCCCCAGTCATATGTGTAGGTTACAGGCTTCATGCCCAATTCTTTCGCCACCAAATGAAGCCCATAACAACTATCTCTACCACCAGAAAAGGGGATGATACAATCAAGTTCTTTCCCTGGTCTCCTGTAAGGTTCAACTAACTTAAATAGCTCTTCTTTGGGTCTTGGCTTATTCCTAGGCTTGTAATGATGACAATAATTACAAACACCTTCTTTATCAAATGTTATAAATGGCATAGTCTCAGGCAAAATACATTTGGTGCATCGTTTAATATTTGGTTTTTCAAATTGCAGTAATTTCTCTTCATTTTGATTAAATTGAAACTCAGGAATAAGGTTTTCAATACGGGTTTTTTCATCCTTAACCGATAGTTTTTCATTCGATACAGGTATATCCACTACAAATGATGTATCTTTAATCTGAAGTATATTTATGCACCCTATTTGATCAAGTGCATATCTTTCTGAAGCAAAATAAACATCATCTTCACTGTAGCCAACATATAAGCTTCCATTGTTTGAAAATAAAAGCAATTTTCCGTAGGCTGGCAGAACCAATGCGCAAGCAACAATGCCTCGACAAAGACTCAAAACCTTATCTGGGATAGCTTCTACATTTTCACTATCATTAAGATGTTCTTCTGCAATTGCTACGATAAGTTCAGAATCAATTTTATATTTTCTCTGAACGGTTAATTTGTCCCAAACTTCTTTTTCATTTACAATGATGCCGTTATGTATCGCACATATGTTTTCTCTTATGACCGGCTGATTATCTCCCAAACCGTTTGTGATAAGTCTGCTATGCCCCAAGACAATATTAGATTCATACGGTTGTATCTTGTTAAGTAGTTTTTTTATATTATAATCCGCTCTAGAAATTTGATACTTTGCATCTGCATAATAAATCAATCCACTAGAGTCAATGCCTCTTTGTTCTGAATGTTTAACCAATTTAATAAATTTTTCTTTATTGATCTTTTCTTTTGCTATTTGTCCAAAAATCCCGCACATATATCCCCTTTAAATTAACTGCTCATAAAGCTTAACAAGCTTTTTCTCCTGAGCTTCCCAACTAAGCTCATATAATGCATTAGCATCAATCTTGGGTAGCGTATCCATTTCTTCAAATGCTTTAATCGCATGATAAATACTATCAGAATCCAGTTCACAACATTTTCCCAAACTGTACTGATTAACAACAGTTGAGATATCCGGAAAATTCGATGCAAGCACGGGAATCTCAGAGAAACAATACTCAAAAAGTTTATTGGGCAAGCAATAATAATCACTCAAAGAAACATTTTGTATTAAACATAACCCCACATCAGCACTTTTTGCAACAGATACTACCTCTTCATGGGGTACAGCATCATGAACATGTATATTAAAATGCTTATTTGAAAGTTCTATGAGTGATTCTTTTAGCTCTCCAAATCCTAGAAAAACCAAATGAGATGATACATCTCCTTTGGTGAAAACTTCATTGATGAGCTCTATCCCTCTGCCTCTTCCCAAAATTCCTATATACAAAAATATTTTTGACCCATTTGGAATAGAAAAATATTCTCTCAAATAAGAACCATCAATCGTTGATGCATTTTGTTCCAATACCGGAGAGTTTAAAATAATCTCAGAAACTTTCTCGCCTATATTCTGTGTATACCACTTCTGTATTGACGGACTTACAACAATCAAAGCATCTACAAATCTCCACAATATCTTTTCGGTAAAAAGTGTCATTTTTCCTAGCATTTTTGTCAACCCATTTCTATTGGATTCTAACTCATGGGCATCATATATGAGCTTCGTTCCTAAAAAGAGTTTTATCATCACTCCCAGAGGCAACACGAGCGTATCATTGCAGTGCACCACTGATGGCTTCAGCTTAACAGCCTTATAAAACATTTTTACAGTAAGTTCTACCAAAGAACAGCTATGTCTTAAAACTCTAGGCAAGAATCTCCACCTTCTTGTCCGCAAAATAATAGAATGAACATCTAGCCTCTCTAAATTATCTGCACGACTAGCTCCCTCCTCTTGTATTACACCTATACCACTTACTTTGTATTTATCACCCATATTGGCAATACACTGCATTTCTTTAAGTATTCTTGAATCTGAGTGTATATCCGTATGTGTTAAATACAATACATTTATCGCCACACTATCCTGCCTTATGCTAGTTGTCAAATTGTGTCACATTATACCCAATGAAAAGGGCATACAATTTGTTAATTTTTTTCATTACGCCAAGTTTTCCAATAGCGCCCAAATCAGCTCTAACCAATAAAGTATCGCCTTTTTTGATACCTAAATCTAATAAATCATTTTTTATTTTTTCTCTTGAATACATACTGAACTCATTTCAAAAGATTGACAAAGCTTCTGTATTTTTCATTAACTACTTCCTCGCTCCAATGCTTCATTAGGATACTTCTATTTAATTCGATTTCATTTTTAGTCAGTTTTACAGATATACTCTTGGTATTTAAATCTTCAATAGAAAAAATAACCGCTCCTTCTCGTTTTAAAAACCTATAAACTATATTTTCTTTATTTAAAAACAATTTGCTTCCCAAATACAATACACTAACAATATTTCCCAAAGATTGTTGCCTCTTGTGATTCATAATGCAAATTGAGCATCCACTAAGTAGCTTGTGATATTTCTCTTTATCCATAAATTCACTGAGAGGGTAAAAATTATTTTTTATTTTATTGTTACCAAAGGATATAATTTCTCTGGCATATTCCTTATTCCCATAATTTAAAGGCACAATAACTTTCCTATCTCCCAAATCAAGGTTTTTGAGTAATTCAATAATTTCTAAATGATTATTGGAAAATGTAGCAGAATTACCCAATAATATATTTTCTCCATTTATCTCTAAATATTCTATACCTTGTGTCAAGTCATTTTCAAGTTGCCCGTAACTAAATGGTATATATTTCGTATGTACAGGCGCAAAAATTTCTTCAAGCAACTTATACTCATCATAAAGAACTGGCCCAAAATAGTTAACCCTTTTGTATATTTCTTCAACTTCTATATCATAATTTGGGATTAATGCCTTGATTGCTTTTTTCACTTTTTCTTTAAGACTAGTTAGTGAACTCATAAGTTTTAATGTCTGCTGTTCATAAAGTGTTCTTTTTAACTGGGGAATTGTTTCATAATAATCGCCTCCCCATCCCAACCATACAAACTTTACATCCAAAGACACCTTCATAACCAGTCTTTTTAATGGTATTGAGGATAATGAATGAAAAACAACTGCACTATAGCTAGCTAATGAAGCTATAAAATCTTTAGACAATAATTTTTTTGTATTATAAATTTGTATATTTCTGTTTTTTGTAAATTTTAATTCATTATGAATACTATTTATAATGAATTCATGATTCCCCGCGTCAAGCTTATCTAGTTTATCAATTACAAAATCTGTAAATACAGAATCAGGCATAATATGCAGTATCATCGAAACAAACTCCCGACTCTTTCCTCTTCCATAGTAGCCAAAAATTTTTCGTAGTTTTTGAAAACTTCTTCTTTGTTTCGTTCACCTACTTTTTTGTTACCGACATAGATACCCCACGGCTCAAGATCTTTGGTGACAACCGAGCCTGCTCCGACGGCTGCTCCTTCACCTATGGTTACATCGGGTAGTATGACGCTATTGCCCCCGATAATCGCAAATTTTCCTATGTTTATTTTCCCAGTTTGAATATTCCTAAACTCATTCAAAATTGTTGAATTTCCAAATCCAAACTCTTTAAAGTCATCTGTCCCAGTAATAATCCTGCACCCTGAAGATATCGCGCTCAAATCCTCCATCACCAACTCTCCTCCGCCGCTGATGGAAGTAAACGAAGCGATATGCACATAGTTGCCTATACAGATACGCTCTTTAGCATAGATGAGAACAAAATCATCGATGATAATATTTTTCCCAAACTCTATATTTTCCAAGCCGATGATTTTAGTGTATTCAAAGGTTTTGACATGAGGTATAGCATATTTATCTGTCATAAATTTTCCTTGATGATATCGATGATCAAATTTTGTTCTTCTTCTGTAAGTTCCGCGAAAACAGGCAAACACATTATTCTGGTTGAGATATCTCTTGAGTGTGGCATGTGTTGTTTCGGCTCGATATACGACAAAGTATCCAGAGAAGGATAAAAGTATCTTCGCGGGAAAATATCTTTTTCACCTAGTGCTTTTTGCACTTTCAGCAGTTGCCCTTCATTTTCAAATAGGATAGGGAAATAACTATAGTTTTGGGTTGCATACTCATTGTGTTTTTGAAACTTCACGAAGCCATTTAACGCTTTTTGGTACTTTTCACAAATAGCTTTTCGGTTTGTTTTTATCTTTTCTATATCGTCAAGCACACAAAGTCCCATTGCTGCTTCAAACTCATTCATCTTGGCATTGGTACCGAGTTCTGGTATCTCTTCAGCATTTTTGATACCAAAATTAATGAGATAACGGGCTTTTTGTACTAGCGCATCATCATTGATAATGAGCGCGCCCCCTTCGATCGTATGAAACAATTTGGTGGCATGAAAGCTAAGCGTTGAGATATCCCCGTAGTTTAGAACGCTTTGTTCTTTATGCTGTACACCAAAAGTGTGCGCAGCATCGTAGATAACTTTAAGATCGTGTTTTTTTGCAATGGTGCTAATGGCTTCAACTTCACAGGCATTTCCAAAAACATGAACACCTAAAATAGCAGAAGTATTGGGTGTAATGGCGGATTCTATCTTTGCAGGATCAATGTTAAAGGTATTTGGATCAATATCGGCAAATATCGGCAGTAAACCGTTTGTCACCAAAGAACTCGTCGTAGCAACAAAACTAAACGGTGTCGTTACAACAAATCCGCTTAATCCAAGTGTACGATAGGCTATCTCCATTGCCACTGTTCCGTTGGAAACAAGGACGATATTTTTGACTCCCAAATACTCCGCCAAACGCTTTTCTAGTAGCTGAACTAAAGGACCGTTATTGGTCACCCAGCCGTTTGCGTAAATTTCATCGATGTACTTTTTGTACTTATCTTTGTCGGGGAGGTAGGTTTTTGTTACGTTTATCATATTTTTTTCCATATTGAAATTTCATATATCCATCTAAAAACAAACAAAAAATAGATAGACATAACGATTGAAAGCAGAAACAACACAGTGGACAGTTCATCAAACAACGCATAACCGATGACAATCGATAAAATGTACAGTATATTTCCAAATAAATTCCAATAAAATGCAGTTTTTTGTTTTTCAACTATCAAAGGAACTACAGAAACAGGTGAAGCAACAAAATGAAACAATACATATAAAGCATAGGTACTTGCCAACTCTCCTGCACTTTCCCAATTCTCACCAAGCACAAAAGAAAAAATCTCTTTACCAAAGATCACTATAATAAAAAATGGAACTAAAGCAATTAAAAATAGTTTTATCATTACTTTTAACACACTATTTGAAAAATCTTCTTTTTGATTGTATTTTTCACTACATACCCTAAATAGCACTTGAGAGATAGAACCTCCGATCAAGGAGCTTGGCAAAAGCAAAATTTTATTTACCATATAAAATTGGCCCAAAATAAAACTATTATAAAATTTCACTAGTAGTATATTTACAATTAAGTTTTTCCCTTCATTTAAAAATGAATGAAACATATTTATTTTTGGAAAATCTATATACTTTTTCATCAACACTGTCATTCTATTTTTATTGATATAGTTTATAAATTCATTATCTTGTTTCCATATTTTAGTCGCAAGGGCAGAGATGGCTAAAGATTGCCCAACAACTCCGCCAAACACAAGTCCACTCACACCAAACCCTCCAAAGCCCAAACCCAAATTGGTAGTTGCTGTAGCACCGCTTTGTATCACACGGCTTGTTGCCAATCGGTTATACTCTTTTTTTCTATTTGACCAATAATTTAAACTCTGATAAATACCTGTCAATAAAACTGTAATCGGTATAAAATAAAGCCAATTTGAGATTTCAGCATTTCCAAGTAAGTTTGTAATCCATGCATTAAAAACAAATACTATGATAAGTGCCATAAAACTTACAAAAAAAGCTATGATAACAGAAAGGGCAACGATATTAACAGCATCTTCATCTTTTTGAGGCAACATAATTGCCAATTCATACCGACCCGTAGCTACTACAGAGAGTACAGATGCCAAACTCATATACAACGCAAAAACCCCAAAATCCTCAGGCGTATATATCCGAGTGAGTATCGGACTGATAGCAATGGGGATGGCTTGTGCGATGGTTGTGCCCGTCATAAGCGTGAGGACATTACGGTTAAACTCTGATTTGGGTTTGAGTTTGTGTATCAACTCTATATCACTTATAAATGACTAGCAATGAATGCTATCTCTTCATCAGTCACATATGGATTCATAGGCAAAGACATAATCTCGCTTGACACCATCTCAGAGATAGGAAAGTCATCTTTTTTATAGCCAAGATACACAAAACACTCCTGTAAATGCAAAGGCATAGGGTAATGGACTGCGGTTGGGATGCCTTGTTCTTTGAGCTTCTCTTGTATGGTATCTCTATTTTTTACTCGTATTGAGTATTGTGCCCAAGAGGAAGTGACTTCGTTTGCAACAAAAGGCAAAACCATATCCGTATCTTCTAAAGCAATGGTATATTTTGCTGCAACTTCTTGACGGAGTTTCAAGTCTTGTTCGTAATACTTAAGTTTCACATTCAATACAGCTGCCTGAATAGTATCCATTCGTCCGCCCATGCCGATGTACTGATGATGATAGCGTTTTGACTGCCCATGCACTCTCAGGGACTTCATCTTTTCTGCCAGCACAGTATCATTGGTAAATACAGCACCCCCATCACCGAAGCACCCTAACGGTTTAGCTGGGAAAAAAGAAGTGATTGAGATATCCCCCAAGTTACTATCTGTTTTGCCCTTGTAGGTAGAACCAAAGCTTTGCGCTCCGTCAATGATCACTTTTAAACCATGTCTATCTGCGATGGCTTGAATGGCATCCATATCGGCAGGTTGTCCGTACAGACTTACCGGCAGTATTACTTTTGTTTTGGCAGTGATTTTTTCTTCTATTTTTGAAGGGTCTATATTGTACGTTTTTTCATCGATATCTACAAAAACAGGGGTAGCTTTCAAAAAAGCAATCGTCTCTGATGTCGCGATAAAAGTAAAGGGTGTAGTGATAATCTCGTCACCAGGTTGTATATCCAGAGCCATCATGGCCAGAAGCAGCGCATCGGTACCGGAAGCACAGGTAATGGCATGTTTTGCTCCGGTAAAGTTCTGCAGGGACTCTTCAAGCTGGGTTATCTCTTCGCCCATGATGTAGTTTGACTTATCAAGAACTGCGTGTATGGCTTGGTCTATCTCTGTTTTGTAGAGTTGGTACTGATACTGTAGGTTTGCAAAATCGATTGTCACTTTATACTCACTTTAAGGCTATCATTTAGGTTTTGATAAATTGCAAATTCATCTTCTGCTTTATTGTCTTTCAATTCCAATGTATTGCCTGAAATGCCTACCCACCCTATCTGTTTGGCAGGTACACCCACCATGAGTGCATAAGGCTTGACATCTTTGTTTACCACTGCCCCAGATCCTATCAGCGCATATTCCCCGATAGTAACGCCACAAACGATAGTCGCATTCGCTCCAATACTGCACCCTTTTTTAAGCAGGGTCTTTTTAAACTCTTCTTTTCTTTGAATGAAGGCTCTTGGGTTGATGACATTGGTAAAGACCATAGAAGGGCCAAGAAAAACATCATCTTCCACTTCGACCCCTTCATAGATGGAGACATTGTTCTGTACTTTTACCCCATTACCTACGGTTACTTTGGGTCCCACCACACAGTTTTGTCCAAAAGAACAATCCCTCCCTATGGTTGTATTGGAAAGTATATGTGAGAAATGCCAGATACGGGTATTGTCCCCAATATTTACATGATCATCCACAAAACTGCTCTCGTGAACAAAATAATTATTCACTGATAACCTTTTTACAGAAAGGATGATACTCACCCTTCAACCCGACAGGCACTAAGTTACGAATGGTCGATACAGTACGGATAGAGCCATACGCTTCATCCAACCCAAAGCCATTGCCTTTTAGTATCTCTTCATAACTTCTCGTGTGCAAATCCGTAAACCCATCTGAAAACTCGATCTCTTCACCGTCCACGGTGATACTTCTATAGGTTCGCTGTCCTGCATCTTTGATCTCTTGAGGTATATAGTCGTAATTGACTGACAAAAACCAGCGAACATTGGCATGTTTGAGCCTAAATGAACCCGCATTGGTGTCAGGTGTTTTAAGGTGTACCACATTCTCTTCAACTTCGCCAAAAATCCAACACAGCATATCATAAAAATGCACCCCGATATTAGAGGCGATACCGCCTGATTTATCCTGATTCCCTTTCCATGAGATGAAATACCATTTACCCCTAGAAGTAAGATAGGTCAAATCAATCTCATACACTTTGTGAGGATTGGCAGTCAACTCTTTTTGTACTTTCTCTTTGAGTGCGATGATAGAAGCATGAAGTCTCAGTTGTAAGATATTATAAACCTTTTGTCCAGTCTCATCTTCGATAATTTTTAACTGGTCTATATTCCACGGGTTCAATACAAGCGGTTTCTCACAAATCGAATCAGCACCGCTTTTAAGTGCAAAGCGTATGTGTGAATCATGCAGATAATTGGGTGAACAGATGGAAACATAATCTATTTTTTTGCCTGTGTTTCTGCGCCATTTATCAACAAACCTGTCAAAACGCTCAAACTCTGTAAAAAAATCTGCTTCAGGAAAATTACTGTCTATAATGCCTATGCCGTCATACGGATCGAGTGCTGCCACTAAGTTATTGCCTGTTTCTTTTATCGCTTTCATATGTCTTGGCGCTATGTAACCTGCTGCACCGATGAGTGCAAAATTTTTACTGTTCATAATTTTTCACATCCTACCTTGATTTCTACTGAAGATTATATCAAAACAGCATTCATATTACATTTACACGATTATGTTATAATTTTCAAACTTAACAAATGAATGGAAAACGATATGAAAAAACTTGTTCTACTTGGATTTACTGTGCTTTTTACCTTTGTACAGGCTGCGATGGTGGATGGTATTGCGATGGTGGTTGAGGATGAACCTGTAACCGTTGCTGAGTTGCGTGCGGTGCAAAAACAGATGAACGTCTCCAAGGAACAGGCGACTGAACTGCTTATTCAGGACAGGCTGCAAAAATCTGCGATGAAAGATATTGAGATTGCCGATACGGATATAGATGCCAAGATACAATCCATCGCCACCCAAAACAATCTTACCGTTACCAAAATGAAAGAAATTCTGCAAGAACAAGGGACATCCTGGAGCAAATACCGCTCCAGTGTCAAAGATGCCATGAAAAAGGAGAAGTTTTTTCAAGAACATATCGCGCGTTCGATACCCTCACCCACTGATGATGAACTCAAACTCTATTACGCACAGCACAAAGCAGAGTTCATCATCCCTTCTTCGGTACAGTTGACGGAGTACAGTGCACCGAGTGAAGCAGCGATGAAAAAGTTTTTGGAGACCAAAGATCCAAAAGGCATCAAAAGCACCCCCGTAACCAAAGCCACCAAAGACCTCAACCCTGCTCTGCTTGGTAGCATCTTGCAAACACAGGATGGCTCTTTTACCCGACCGCTCAATGCCGGAGACCGCTTCATTAGCTACCAAGTGCTCTCCAAAGAGGGTCAGTCTGCCATGCCGTTTGATGCAGCCAAAGGTGCAGTCGGTGCACGATGGAGACAAGAGCAACAGGCAAAAGCAGTCAAAGACTATTTTGAAAAACGTAAAACCAACGCCGACATCCAAATCATCAGATAATACTGCACACAAAGGAAAAACATGGGATTAAAATCCGACACATGGATACGCGAAAAATCGCTTAATGAAGCAATGATAACCCCTTTTTGCGAAGGTCTCATCGGTGAAGGTGTTGTCAGTTACGGGCTCAGCTCTTACGGGTATGACATTCGTGTTACCGATGAGTTTAAAATCTTCACCAATATCAATGCTTCCATCGTAGACCCCAAAGATTTTAATGAAAACAATGTGGTTGATTTTAAAGGTGAGGTTTGCATCGTGCCTCCAAACTCTTTTGCATTAGCGCGCACCGTGGAGTACTTCAAAATGCCCAAAGATACACTAGCTATCTGTCTGGGCAAAAGTACCTACGCGCGCTGTGGCATCATCGTCAACGTGACCCCGTTTGAGCCAGGGTTTGAAGGGCATATCACCATCGAAATCTCCAACACAACGCCTTTGCCTGCGAAGATTTATGCCAATGAAGGCATCGCACAGGTGCTTTTCCTCCAAGGCGATGAGCCATGTGAGATAACCTACAGCGACAGACAAGGCAAATACCAAAGCCAAACAGGGATTACCCTGCCACGCATTCTCAAAAAAAGCTAGACTTGCCTACAGAAAATACCGCTATAATTTCGCATCTATTTTTAAAGGGTTCGTATGCGTTATTTTTACAGTTCATTTGCCATTATGGCAGCGGGCATTGTTGCCGCTTATTTTTTAGGTGGTCTTGCGGCAATCTACATCACTTTTCTACTTATCATACTAGAAGTTTCTCTCTCTTTTGACAATGCAGTTGTCAACGCAAAAGTGCTTGAGACCATGGATCCTGTATGGCAAAAACGGTTTATCCTTTTTGGTATCCCTATCGCGGTATTTGGTATGCGACTTGTCTTCCCTCTTGCTATCGTCTCTGTGGCTTCAGGCATGGGCTTTCTTGAGACACTCGATGTCGCCATGCACCAGCCGCAGCAGTATGAAGCTATTCTTAAAACCACTGAGTCCAGCATCTTTGCCTTTGGTGGCGCCTTTTTGCTGATGGTCTTTTTGGATTTCTTTTTTGAAGAACGGGAAGTCAAATGGGTTGGCTTCATCGAAGACTCTAAAATGCTCAAACAGTTTTCTGCCATCTCAAATATTGAACTGATGATAGCCATCCTTACAGGCATTGTTTTGGGACACATCACCCAGGATTTTAACGTTTTGCTGGCGTTTATGTACGGCGTTTTACTTCATTCACTGCTTGGCACCCTGGATCATTTCCTCTCTTCAGATACCGTTAGAAGTGGTATCGCAGGATTTATCTACCTCGAGGTACTTGATGCAAGTTTCAGTTTTGACGGGGTCATCGGGGCTTTTGCACTGACGAGCAATATATTTATCATCATGATAGGGCTGGGTGTGGGAGCGATGTTTGTGCGAAGTCTCACGCTCTATTTTGTAGAACACAAAACCCTCTCACTCTTTCGTTATCTTGAACATGGCGCGCATTATGCCATCGGTATCTTGGCGCTTATCATGCTCATCAAAATCAATGTACATGTCAGTGAAATCGTGACAGGAACCATCGGTATCGGGTTGATTGCTTTGGCTTTTTTACACTCGATGTGGGAAAACAAAAAAACCCAAAATACACTCCACTAGAAGCACAAAACTACAAAATTTTGTGCTCTATCCATTTGCACAGCATATAAAGTGAAAAAAGATGGTGTGCAAACTTACCTTGTTTAGCTTTTTGCAGATACATCGTAAGTTCTTCTTCTTCAAACAGCTGCATTTTTTCTTGTACACGGTTGATGACTTCAAGCTCTTGGCTCTCTTGTAACCACTGCATATAAGGATAATTAAACCCTTTTTTCTTGCGCAAAACTATCTCTTCAGGCAAATAACGAAGCGCGATGCTTTTTACAAGCCCCTTAGAAGTGTCTGTCATACGCAGTTCAGGCGCACAGGAAAATGCCAGATTGACTACTTCTTTATCCATAAATGGGCTTCTTGCCTCTATGCTGTGTGCCATACTCATTCTGTCAAGCTTACGTAAAAATACTGCCTCCAACATCACTTTAAGGTCTAAAAAACTATACCAATCCACGGGGGATGCAAATCCACGCTGTTCAAATACAGTTCTGTATGGCTCAAGCATCGTTGCCGAGGTATTGTCTTTGATATTCATACGTAAAAGTCTGTTTTGCTGCAAGTCTGTAAAGACTTCTGCACTCGAGCGAAACAGCATACTGCCTTCAAAGGCGCGCTTGTGCCACTCCCACTCTTTATGCATCGAAAAATGTGCTTTAAGATAATGCTCTCCCCAGCCCTTGTATTTGAGTGCTCCGAGATGCTCAAGAGCGTAAAACTCTTTATAGGTTCGGTACCCGATAAACAACTCATCACTGCCATCTCCGGTGAGCACGACCTTAAAGCCCTCTTTGTGTACAGCTTTCATCAGATGATACAGAGGCAGCATCGCAGGATCCGCCAAAGGTTCATCCAGCAACACCATGACCTCATCAATCGTTTCGAGAAAAGCTGCTTTGTCAAACACCACTTCATGATGCCTAGAACTTATATGTTCAGAGACTCTTCTTGCAAAAGGACGTTCATCGTACTTCTCATAGCCTTCATACCCTATACTAAAGGTATGGATTGGCTGCTGTGTTGATGCCATGGCAGCGATCAAAGAAGAGTCAAGCCCACCCGAAAGCAGGCAGGCAAAAGGAACTTCGCTTGGCAAACGCAGGGAAACAGAGTCCAAAAGCACTTTTTCAAGTACACGCTCAGCCTCTTTGGCGTCACTTATCCTTTGGGATTTTTTTAAAAATTGATGATACGCTACTGTCGTTATCTCTTGGCTTGCCACATCAAACGTGACACATTCTCCTGCATCAACCTGGCAAATATGGGGATCAAAAGTTTGTGTAGAGAGTGTTGCCCCAAAAGAGAGATACTGGGGGATGATTTTTCTGTCAAAAGAAAAAGGAACAAGCCGATGAATCGCTTTGCTTTCACTGGCAAAGATAAACCTATGATTGTGTTGTGTGTAAAAAAGCGGTTTTTTACCAAAGGGATCACGAAACAGTTTTATCTGTGCTTCTTCTATCACTGCGATAGCAAACATCCCGCGCAACTCTTTGACAAAATCATCTCCCCATTTTGCATAAGAGGCATACAATACCTCCATCTCAGAGCACACTTCAAGCCCAAGTTCCTGTGCGAGAAGCTGATAGTTATAGATTTCTCCATTAAATAGGATCCGTATACCTTGATGCACGTGTAGGTGTTCAAAAGCAAAAGCGGTATTGGTGATTGAAAGTCGGTGTATCCCTAAAAAAGATGTTTCATCTGCAAGATAGTAACTGGCATCCCTTCCTCTGTGTACCAATGTCCTAAAAGCGTCATGGGCATCAGCCTCTTCATACGCTCCGATGATACCGAATATTGCACACACCTATAGAATCCTTATGAGGTCACTTGAATTGCATTATACTCAAGAAAAATAAATGCGCTTCTCTTGCTTTTACTCTCTTTTGTGTTACAATGCCAAAAATCAGAGCCACCTTTATCATAGGGTTAAGCAGTCACAACAGTGGTACAGAAGAGGCATAGGCAAGTCTGCTTGCGCCCAATACAAAGAAGGATACACATCCGTAGATGAAAAATTTAATTATAGTCGAGTCACCCGCAAAAGCAAGAACAATCACAAACTTTTTAAGCAAAGAGTACAAAGTCATTGCCTCAAAAGGACATATCAGAGACCTTCCCAAAAGCACTTTTGGTATTGATATCGATGACAAAACAGGGGATCTTGTCCCCAAGTATTCGATTCCAAGAGAAGCCAACCCGACCGTAAAAGAGCTCAAAAAACTTGCCAAAGAAGCCGAAACTGTCTATATCGCAACCGATGAGGACCGCGAGGGTGAAGCCATCGGATATCATATCGCTATGGCTATAGGCAAAGAGCCTACCGATCTGCCACGCATTGTTTTTCACGAGATCACCAAAACCGCCATACAGCACGCACTTGAAAACCCCCGAAAAGTCGATATGCACTCGGTCGATGCACAGCAAACACGAAGACTGCTTGACCGCATTGTGGGATATAAGCTTTCACCTTTGCTGGCGGCAAAGATACAAAAAGGGTTGAGTGCAGGAAGAGTACAAAGCTCTACCCTTAAACTGGTAGTGGACAGAGAACGTGAGATCAAAGCTTTTGTCCCTGAAGAGTTTTGGACGATTGATGCACTGTTTGAAAAAGATATCGAAGCCTCCATCTATGACTATGATGGTCTCAAAATAGAAAAACTGACCATCAAAACCGAAAAAGATGCCACGCAAATCGTCGCATCCGCCAAAGCCGAATCATTTACGGTTGCCTCACTTGACAAAACACAGCGCAAAACCAAAACACCTCCACCCTTTATGACATCAACCCTCCAGCAGGCAGCCTCCACTCAACTGGGCTTTTCACCTAAAAAAACGATGATGGTCGCACAAAAACTCTATGAGGGCGTAAAGACTGACAAAGGAACCAGCGGGGTTATCACGTATATGAGAACGGACTCTCTCAATCTAGCAAAAGAAGCCGTAGAGTCTGCACGAGAATACATCAAAACAACTTTTGGGCAGAAGTACCTTCCTGAAAAACCCAAGTACTACACCAGCAAATCAAAGGGTGCGCAAGAAGCGCACGAAGCCATACGCCCGACCATGGTCGAGTTTGATGCAAAATTGGCAGCAAACTACCTGAATGTGGATGAACTAAAACTCTATAAACTCATCTATAACCGCTTTTTAGCCTGCCAGATGACAGAAGCCGAAATGGAATCCCAAACACTCTTGTTCAAAGGCGATAAGTGCACCTTTAAAGCCAGTGGTAGAAAGTTGCTTTTTGACGGTTTTTATAAAGTAACAGGCTACACAGAAAAGGACAAACTACTTCCAGAGCTCGCGCCAGGTCAAGCAGTCACGATGGATAGCATCAAACAGGAGCAGCACTTTACAGAGCCGCCTGCACGATACAATGAAGCCAGTCTCATTAAAAAATTGGAGTCTTTGGGCATCGGGCGTCCGAGTACTTATGCACCAACCGTAACCACACTTCAAGCGCGTAGCTACATTGAGATAGAACAAAAACGCATTCATCCCACTGAGGTTGCCTTTACTGTGACAGAAATGCTTGAAGAGCATTTCCCTGAGATAGTTGATAGTGGTTTTACGGCAAACATGGAAGAGACACTCGATGAAGTAGCAGAGGGTCAAACCAATTGGCAAACCATCCTCAAAGCATTTTACACCCCCTTTTTACAAAAAGTAGAAGAAGGCAAAGCGAAGATTAAAAGTCTCAAAATGGCAATTCCCACAGGAGAAAACTGCCCCAAATGTGGCTCTGAACTGCTTTTACGCAAAGGAAGGTATGGTGAATTTGTAGCATGCAGCAATTTTCCCAAATGCAAATACACCAAAAACACTGATGGCACAGAGATAGAAGGGCCTGAAGAGACGGATGAAAAGTGTGACAAATGCGGCGGGGCGATGGTCATCAAAGACTCCAAAAGAGGGAAATTCCTTGCCTGTTCTGCCTACCCTAAATGCAAAAACGCAAAATCGCTCGAACCTGCCAAAGAACTAACCGTTCCCTGTCCTGAATGCGGAGGAAAATTACAAGAAAGAGAAGGTAAAAGAGGTAAATTTTTTGGCTGTGTCAATTACCCAAAATGTAAATTTATCGCAAATTTTGAACCTGTAGATAAAAAGTGCCCACAATGCGACTATACGATGGGTAAAAAAACACTCAAAAGCGGTGAAGTCTACGAATGCTTTAAGTGCAAATACAAAGAAGAGGCTAAGTAATCACCATGAAACAAATTTTTTTATGTGCCATCAATAACGTCCTAAGCGGGACATGCCAGGAAGACTGCAAGTTTTGTACACAAAGTGTACGCTATCATGCCAACATAGAGCGCTACAACTATAAAAGTATCGAGCAAATCGTCCTAGAAGCCAAAGTTGCAAAATCCAACGGTGCTCTCGGTTACTGTCTTGTCACTGCAGGCAAAGGTCTTGATGATAAAAAAGTGGACTTTGTGGCGCGCGCTGCACGGGCTATTAAGGCTGAGATTGAAGGACTAAACCTGATTGCCTGCAATGGTACGGCCAATCAAGAACAACTCAGATATCTTAAAGACCACGGCATAGACAGCTACAACCACAATCTTGAAACCTCCGAACGCTATTACGCAGAGATTTGTACCACACATGCATGGAGTGAACGCTATGAGACCTGTGAAAATGTCAAATCAGTCGGGTTAGCACTCTGCTCTGGAGGTATTTTCGGTATGGGCGAAACCGCTGAAGACAGAGATGTGCTTCTGAGTGCTATCGCTTCTCTTTCTCCAGAATCTACCCCTCTCAATTTCTATCATCCCAACCCCGCACTCCCGATACAAACAAGAAACATAAACCTTGAGGAAGCCCTAACTATCATCAAAAAGGCTCGTACACTGCTAGGTGAAGACAAACTGCTCATGGTAGCAGGGGGACGGGAACTCTTATTTAATCAAAACGAGGCACTGATGTTTGAGGCTGGAGCAAATGCAATGGTGATAGGAAATTATCTCACAACAGAAGGCATAGATGCCAATGCTGATATCAGGATGTTAGATTCGCTTGGGTACACTATCGCTACCAGCTGCCACGAATAAGCCAATTTATACCCACCCTTTACGCTTAAATACATAAAGGGGCAAAATGGAAGATGCAATCATAAAGCCAATAGAGAGCAGATAACCGTACTTCCATTTGAGCTCTGGCATAAATTCAAAGTTCATTCCGTAAATACTCGCAATCAGTGTAGGCGGTAAAAAAATTACATTCATAATCGTAAACATTTTAATGACCTTGTTTTGCTCAATACTCAAAAGTCCCAAAAAGATATTTTGAAGATACTCAAGCCGTTCAAAATTAAAATCCGTATAGTCTATGAGTGACTTGATGTCTTTGAGCATCACCACCACATCATGCTTAAGCTCTCCATTGTATTTTGTTGATTTTAAAAAAGCACTCAAAATACGCTGTTTGTCATTGAGGTTTTCACGCAACTGCATATTGAGATCTTCCAAAGAAGAGATACGCTCGAGTATCTCTTCATCTTCATTCGTATAATCTGTAAAGACATGTTTACGCAGTCGTGTAATATCTCTTGAGAGCTTCTCGATAATATCTGCATCTGCATCAATACGTATATCTAAAATATGACAAAAGATATCGTACCCATTTGTAAACTGTTCGGGAGCAGCAAAAAATTTTCGGTTAAATTCATCAAAGGTATATAAGGTGGCGTAACGGATAGAGACCATCAGTTTTTTTGTCAGGATAAAAGAAACGGTCTCGTTATGGGGGTTTTCTGCACTGCTTACTAGAAAAAAACTATTGATTTCAATGCGATCAGACTCCTCCCAATAACGGGAGCTGATCTCGATTTCTTCTGTTTCTTGTTTGGTGGGGAATTTGATATCAAAGTTATTTTCAACAAAAACAATTTCATCATAGGAGGGGGTAAACATATCTACCCAAATGACATTTTCTATTGTTTTTTCATTAAGATCTGACATCGTATCGATAAGCGTGATGCCACTCTCATTGCGAACATAACATTTAATCATCGCTGCAATCCTCTCATCAATTTCATTTTATTTACCGAAGCTCAGAAAAAACTTTATCAAAATTTGATTACAGCTTTACTATTAAGTGCGGGTTACTCTGCTTTCCTCATCTCTTGTACCGCTTCCCAGTAGGCTTTATCGGCTGCATCTTTTGCCTCTTGTGCTTCACGGGTGACGTTAATGTCGGTCATACTCTTCACTTCTTTGGCTGCTTCTTGTGCCAGTGTTGGCTGAGATGCTTCTGTAGCGTCTTTATTCATCGAAGCTTTTTTCTCTTCTGCTGCTTTCTTTTCCTCTAAAACTTTTTTCTCTTGTGCTTCTTTTTTCTCATTTGCCAATTTCTCAGCTCTTTTTTTCTCATACGCTTCAACTTCACGCTTTTCAGCTTCACGTTGTTCTTTTGCTATTCTTGCTTGTTCGGCTTTTGCTTTTTCTAGTTCTTCTTTTTTCGCATTAATCTGCTGTTCTAAGGCTTCTTTCTCTTTTTTCGCTTCTGCTTCTTCGGCTTTTTTGGCTTCTGCTGCTTTTGCGATCTGCTCTTCTTTTTCTTTTTGCTCTTTAGCCTGAACTTCAATCATCGCATTTTGTCTGATCTCTTCTTCTCTCTGCTTTGGTGCAGCTTTATTGTCGCTACTGTTTGCATCAGAAGCTTTTATAGTTGCGGTTTCTTCTTCAGGTATTTTTTGGGAGGTGGTATTGACTTCAGTTACTTCTTCCGTATCTTCTTCCTCTTCAAAATCCTCAGACCCCGCCGATTGTTTTATATCTGCAAGAAATGCATCCTGCTCACTGTCAATCGCATGAAGCCCTTCTGTGAGCTCTGAAGCATGTGCACCCACCAACATTATCGCTATTGCTACTACTAGATATCGTTTCATTACTTACTCCTTTGGTTCTAACTGTTTAAGTTCAAAATACTCTTTTTGAAGCTTTTGATTATCAGCTTTTAATACCTTTTTTTCATAAGATAAGCTTTGCTTTTTCTCTCTTAACTGATTTAAAATCGTTAATGAGTTTTCCCCGTATATCAACACCCCGACATAAATACCAAAAAGAAGAATCCCTATGACTGTGACTAAAAATGTTTTTAGCGACAGTCCGGCTATGCCTTGTTCTTTTTTGATATCAAGCATACCCAACTCTTTCTACTTTGTAAACAACGAAGCGCCCAAATATTCAAACTGACCAAGCTCAGCCTCAATCTCAAGCAGTCTGTTATATTTCGCGATTCTATCAGAACGTGCGGTTGAACCTGTTTTGATTTCACCTGTGTTCAGCGCAACAGCAAAATCCGCAATAAAGGTATCTTCACTCTCACCAGAACGGTGAGACATCACACATTTGTACCCGTTTCGCTGAGCAAGACGTACTGTTTGCATCGTCTCAGATACCGTTCCGATCTGATTTGGCTTAATCAAGATAGCATTTGCAATATCTTTTTCGATTCCCTCAGCCAAAATTGCCACATTGGTAACAAACAAATCATCACCGACCAGTTGCACTTTGTCACCAAGCACCTCTGTCAGTTCTTTCCAGCCATCCCAGTCATCTTCACTCAATCCATCCTCTATGGAGACAATCGGATATTTGCTACACATATCGGCATAATAGGCAATCAATTCAGAGCTTGTGATTTTTCTGTTTTCAGATTTCAACACATACAGCCCTTCCTCATTGATGAGCTCACTCGCAGCGACATCAAGCGCAATCACTATCTGCTCTCCAGGTTTATAGCCTGCTTTTTCAATCGCCTGCATAATGACCTCTACAGGCTCTTCATTGCTCTTAAGGTTAGGCGCAAATCCACCCTCATCTCCGACGGCTGTACTTTCACCCATACCGTCAATAATTTTTTTAAGTGTATGATACACTTCAGCACAGGCACGAAGTCCTTCTGAAAATCTATCAAACCCTATTGGCATAATCATATATTCCTGAAAATCCACAGAATTGTTTGCGTGTTCTCCGCCATTGATGATGTTCAGCATAGGCACAGGCATCACAACCGCATTTGCTCCACCCAGATAACGATAAAGCGGCATACCCATACTTTTTGCAGCGGCACGTGCTACAGCCATAGAAACACCCAAAACAGCATTGGCACCCAAATTGGAATAGTTTTCTGTACCGTCTGTCTCTTTCATGATCAAATCGATTTCAGCCTGATTAAAAGGGCTAAGACCCACAAGGGCATCGCTAATAGAACCATTGACATTTTCACACGCTTGCAGTACACCTTTTCCCATATAGCGGCTACCGCCATCTCTAAGTTCCAGTGCTTCACGTTTTCCCGTACTTGCTCCGCTTGGCACTATGGCACTCTCTACAGTGCCGTCGCTCAGGCTCACGGTTGCTTTGACCGTAGGATTTCCTCTACTGTCCATTACCTCGCTTGCTACAATCTCGTCAATATAAACCATCTGCATCCTTTTTTATGTATTCAATTTCTTATGTTTGTCTATTTATTTTATCGAAATTTACCCTATATTTAAATGAGTCTATTGCGTCAAAAAGGGATTGGCAGAGAAATACGTGTTTTTGATGATTTTATGACAAAAAAGGATAGTATAGCGATGACAAAATAAAGTGCGAAAAGCAGGTTTAACGTTTAACAGGGAGGCAAGGCTCTGATTGCTACCAAAGCCTTGTCAAAAAATTAGTCTTCCTCGCTCATTTCACTCTCATCTACAGTCAGCAGTGCTCCACAGCCAAGTGCTTCTTTGATTTTGCTTTCCAATTCTGCCATAAGCGCAGGGTTTTCTTTGATGGCAATTTTTGCATTTTCTTTTCCTTGCCCCAATTTCTCAGATCCGTATGAGAACCATGCACCTGACTTGTCTATAATGTCTAGTTTCACACCATAATCAATCAACTCCCCTACAAATGAGATACCCTCTCCAAACATGATGTCAAACTCTGCCTGTCTAAACGGCGGTGCGACTTTATTTTTTACCACTTTTGCTTTCACGCGGTTCCCTATGGAAGACTCGCCTTGTTTGAGTGTCGCTATACGGCGTACATCAATTCTTACCGAACAATAAAACTTCAATGCATTACCGCCGGTTGTTGTCTCAGGAGAGCCATACCCCATAGTGCCTATTTTCATACGTATCTGGTTAATGAATATGACTGTTGTATTGGTCTTGTGCAAAATAGCGGTTAATTTACGAAGCGCTTGAGACATCAATCGTGCCTGTAGCCCCACATGCGTATCACCCATATCACCTTCGATTTCACTCTTTGGTGTCAAAGCAGCTACAGAGTCAACTACTATCAAATCAACCGCACCTGAGCGAGTCAGCGTCTCCAGTACATCAAGCGCCTGTTCACCAAAATCCGGTTGAGATACAAGCAGATTGTCGGTATCTACCCCAAGGTTTTTTGCATACACGACATCCAACGCATGTTCGGCGTCAATAAAGGCACAGACCATATCATTTTTTTGTGCAGAAGCAATCGTTTGAAGTGCCAGTGTTGTTTTACCTGAAGATTCAGGTCCATATACTTCGATGATACGACCTTGAGGGATACCACCTATGCCTAAAGCCATATCTAACCCAAGAGAACCGGTTGAAATGGCTTCGATTGGCTCAAATGCCTTATCACCTAAGCGCATCAGTGTTCCCTTGCCAAAGGTTTTGTCTATTTGTTTGATTGCCATATCCAGTGCTTTTTGCTTGTTTGCGTCCATTGCCATTGTCATTTCCTTAACCTTAATGTTGAATTCTAGCACCATTCTAATACGTTTCATCTATCAGTTGAAAAAAAATGTCAAATTGACATTTTTTTTCAACACAATTATCCAAAGTTACCCCAAATAGAAACCATGCTAAAATGCATTAACATTATACAAGCGAGCTTTTAGCCTATGAACCCACTACAATTAGCCCATTCTCCTGATGCTGATGATATCTTTATGTATTTTGCCATCAAATTTGGCTGGGTTGACACCAAAGGGTATACCTTTGAAAACTGTGGACTAGATATCGAGACACTCAATGTTGAAGCACTGAAGGGAACCTATGATGTCTCTGCGATTAGTTTTGGAATGTATCCTCTGATTAAAGACGAATATGCGCTTTTACGTACAGCAGTGAGCTTTGGTGAAGGGTATGGTCCCAAACTGATACGCCAAAAAGATAAAAAACTAAAGCGAAACTTCAAAGTTGCCCTTTCAGGAAAACACACCACCAATGCGATGCTCTTTCGACTCTATTATCCTGATGCAAGGGTTATCTATATGGATTTTCTTGAAATCGAAAATGCTGTCCTTTCTGGAAAAGTAGATGCGGGCGTACTCATCCATGAATCCATCTTGAATTTTGATAGCAGTCTGGAAGTTGAAAAAGAGATCTGGGACATTTGGGTTGAACTTGCGGGGGAAGGACTTCCTTTGCCCCTTGGTGGCATGGCTATACGCAGAAGTCTGCCTCTGCATAAAGCCATAGCAATAGAAAATATTCTCATCGACGGTGTCAAAGTAGCCAATGTGCGCAAAAAAGAGTTGTGCGCCAAACTTCAAGAAGAAAAGCTTGTGCGTATTTCAGATGCGCTACTGAACAAATATCTGGATATGTACGCATCAGAAGAATCTGTTGAACTCTCTTCTTTGCAACTCCAAGCGCTTGACAGACTCTACGAGATAGGCTTTAAGCATGGATTGTGGGAATCTCCCCTGCAAACAGAGACCTATCTTATTCCCAAAGAGTATCAAGTCCTCCGGAACAGCTGAATGTTTTTTAAGACCATCGATTTTTCTTCCTATTCAAGTATCAAAGTAGGACAGGCTACCCAAGTGCTGATGATAGAAGCGAATGATACTATACCCCTAGATAGATATCTCATTGGTGGTGCGAATAATGTACTTATCTCACCTAATCCTCCAGCGTTAATGATGCTCTCCAAAGACTTTGCCACCATATCAAAGGATTCTCATATGCTGACGATTGGGGCTGCGATGCCCACGGGACGGATTGTTTCTTACGCCAAAAAACACAACATCGGTGGGTTTGAATTTTGTTCAAAACTTCCCGGTACGCTTGGCGGCATGCTTGCCATGAATGCAGGGGTCAAAGCCTATGAGATATTTAATATTTTACACTCGATAAAAATAAAGGGTAAGTGGATTCCAAAAGAAGAGGTAGAGCATGGATATCGCTATGCCAAGCTAGCCGGTATCGCTACACATGCAAGATTTGAAATACACCATGGTTTTAATCAAACACTTTTGGATGATTTGCTCAACCTAAGATCCAATCAACCTAGCCAAGCCAGTGCAGGTTCAGCCTTTAAAAATCCCCCCGATGATTATGCCGGCAGGCTTATAGAAGCAGCAGGGCTTAAGGGAGTACGTAAAGGTGCTATGCAGTGGAGCGATTTACATGCGAATTTTTTGATAAATTGGGGAGGAGGCACATTTGAAGATGCCAAATTTTTGATAGATTTGGCAAAAGCTGAAGTGCTTAAACACTTCAGTATTCACCTTCAAGAAGAGATAAAGATACTCTAAGAAAGATTATCTAACTTCCATGGAGCCTGGGCTCAAGCGCTCAGACCCGATACAACGTACACATCTAATATAATTGGACTCATTGGGGCTTCGTTTATAAGGGTATGCATCAGCCGTATAGACCACATAATAACGGGAAGAATCTGCTGGAGTAGAAGACCAGTAGTCTGAACCACGATGATGCGTAAACGGATTAAATTGTTTATAATGGATATGGGTCAATTCCTCCGAAGTAGGAAGTCTCCAGTCGTTATACCCTGCATAGTTCAGCATACGGCAATAATTAATCGCGTGCTTGTACTTACCCGCCTTGCCAGAAGAATATTCGCGTTTATACGCACCGTCTTCTGCATCTGTATATTCCTGATCTTGCCACATTAGATTCGTGTCATCTTCCACAAAGACTCTGTCTTTTTTACACGAAGCATCTGAGATGTTTGCCACCCCACAAGTACTTGTTCCAGAAGCATTAGCAGGATACACATCTCCTCCCCCCATAAGCAACGTTGTCAGGAATGTTACACTTGCCACTACCCATACTTTTTTCATCTTCTCTCCTTCTTATCCAATATTATACAATATCATAATATAACATATATCAAACCAAGCTAAATTTTGTCCATCATTTTAGATTATATCAAATTTGCAATTTTTTACGCGTGAATTTCTATTGGTACACCATTTTCAACCGCTCTCCAGAGCTTATCCATCGCACGATTGGGTACAGCTACACATCCCTCTGTCCAGTCGCATGAAAGGGTATAATCATCTCCACGTCCGTCCGCATTCCATTTAGGTTGTCCATGAATCGTTATATATCCTCCGGGGCTTACACCTTTTGCGCGTGATCTTGCCTTATCTGCTTCACTCGGATAAGAAATCATAAGCGATCGATACAGTCTGGAGTCACATTTTTTTCTGACGATAGAATAAGAGCCTATAGGCGTTCGGTAGTCACCCTCTTGGATCTTGTTTCCTTTATCGCCGTTTTTTCCCAACGAGATGCGAAATTCTTCCACTACTTTTCCATTTCGGTAAGCATAGAGCGTTCTTTTTTTCTTATAGACAACAAGCTTGTCTATTTTATGTTTGGGGTCAAGCTCTTTGCCTTTTGAAAGCTCATTGATACACTCTTTGGTATCGTAGGGTGTTTTATCCAACTTTCCAAAATTGACACTCTTTTTCTCGCATCCTGCCATCATCAATACCAAAATGCCCACTACTGCTATCCATTGTATTTTCATTCTTTTCTCCATGTTTAACGTATTAACCCCAATCCTCATTTTGACGTTTGCTCTTGTGTTTGTCTTTTTTGTAAGATGTCCCGTTTTTTAACTTTTGCAAACGGTTAAGCTTGCTCATTTGCAAATCCCGAATGGCTTCAAACTCTGTATCGGTAAACAGTTCAGCCAAACAGGTCTGCTCATAGAGATGCACAATATACTCTTTGAGCTGCTGATGGTATTCTGATTCAAGATGGACTTCTTCTTTTTCATCAAACTTTTTTTTGAGCTCTTTAAACTTAAGCAAAAAATCTGTCGCAAGCACCTGCTGATCCCTAAACATACGAAAAAGATTTTTACTGATTTTTTCTAGTTCAACGATATACTTTTGACGATTAAATTTGTCAATCTGCTTTTGCGTATATCTCATGCTATACCCCTAGCGTATAACAATCGGTACTCCTTCACGTACTGCATACCACAGTTTTTTCATATCGGTATTGGTAACAGCCACGCAGCCTTGCGTCCAATTTTGCGTCAAGGTGTATTTATCGCCTTTTCCAGTCGCATTCCATGTAGGCTGTGCATGGATGGTCACATCACCACCTGGATTTAGCCCTTTTTTAGCCGCTTTAGCTCGATCCTCAGGACGCGGATAAGAGATGCAAAGTGAACGGTAATACTTGGGAGAACATAGCTTTTTGGAGATCCAAAACTCCCCTTCTGGGGTTTTGTTATCCCCTTGTTTTTCCTTTGCACCTACAGGATTTTTTCCCAAAGAAACAGGAAGCGTGCTTTGTATTTTGTTGTCTTTATAGAGATACATTTTACGTTCTGCTTTCACAACTACAATCCTATCGATACTCTCCTGTTCAGAAAAATCTTCTGCTTCAAGGAGCTCCTCTTTGCACTCACTGAGTGTGTACTGATTGCCTTCAACTTCAGAGTCAAAATCAGGACCAAGGTCTTTGCAACCAGCCACTAAAAATACGGCTAACAAAAATGCATACGTGTGTCTCATATAAATAACTAATCCTTTGGTAAATAATAGATATTTTAACACAGAATAGGTATGGAGAAAATAATATATAGGTGGGAAAAGAAGAAAGCAAACCTCTTAAAAAAAGAAGTTTGCCCAGGGGAAGAAGGATTAGCAAGCTGCTTTAGCAGCGGAGAGTGCTTCTTCATAATCTGGTTCAGTTGTAATTTCACATACAACTTGTTTGTAGGCAACCTTGCCGTCTTTGCCAATTACAAAGATTACTCTTGCCATAATACCAGCCAAAGGACCATCTGCCAAAAGTACGCCGTATGCGTTTGCAAATTCTTTATTTCTGAAGTCTGAACATACTTTGATGTTTTCAATACCTGCTGCACCACACCATCTAGCTGCTGCAAAAGGAAGATCCATAGAAACAGTGATCACTTCTACACCCTCAAGTGATGCTGCTTCAGCATTAAATCTTCTTGTCTCAGCGTCACATACGCCTGTGTCTAGTGATGGGACAGCTACAACAAGTTGCACTTTGCCTTCTCCACCGATTGTTTCATTTTGGAGCATTGGGTTGCAGTTTACTACTGTAACTACGGGTGCTGTGTCTCCTACGTTGATTTGTGTACCAGCAAGGTTACACACGATGTCATTTTTAAATGTTACTGTTGCCATATTTTAGTCCTTTTATTTTTTTACAAATGGATTATCGCTTAAATAGGATAAATTTAGTCTTAAATAGTTTAAATATTCTGTAACCAATACGCTGATATCTCTAGCAAAAAACATACCAAAGCATGCTACATCCCTGGGATACGAGGGATATGTCCGAGTTTTGAGTGGCGGCAGTACCATCCCCAGCCTTTTTTTAGCCAATGCCCGATAACAGGCAGCGGGATAATCGTTCCGCCTTTATCGTTCCTGTAAACAAGGGCTGCACCATTTCCGGTATCCATCATACACAAAATGTTCAAATGATTGATATAGCTTCGCTTGGAGTCGATGTTTTGTATGGCATTAAAAATATTGTACGCTACATTTTTTGCCATCACCTCAGCCACATGTCCTTGTTTGGCTCTCCACTCAGGCCCCATCAATGAAGCAGAATCTCCGATAGCATAGATGCCTTCAAACCCTTCTATTTCATTATAGACAGTGGTGACAACAAAACCTGCACTACTTAATGGAAGTCCAGAATCTGCAAGCACGCTGTGCCCAGTACCTGCAGAGATAAACATGGTCAAATCTGATGCCAATGTGGTACCGTCTTCAAAACTGATTCCGTCTGCTTCAAACTGTGTGATGCTTGAACCTACTTTTTTGTCAATTTGGCTCATCGTAAACATTTTATCCATCATGACCAGTGCTTTTTCACCCATCTTTTGTCCAGGCTTTTGCATGGGTGCAAAAAATGTGAGTTCAAAATTCTCTCGTACGCCTTTATCTTTCAAGTAGGTATCGACATTGAAAAGCACTTCAAAAGCAGGACCTCCCCGTACTGCAGAGGTGTCTTTTGGGTTTCCGCCAAACCCCATGGCGATTTTGCCTGAACCTTTTTGCACCAGGGCATCCAAACGATCATACAATAGGGTAGCCTCTTCCGGTTTTCCACAGATAGAAAGGGTGTGTTCCATACCCTTATGTCGCAACTTATCTTGTCCCATTGCGATGACGATATACCCAAAGTCATCTAAAACACGTCCGCTTTGCAGCGCCACTTTTTTCTCTTTAGCCTCAAGTTTTACCACCGCATCAACTATCAGCTCAAATCCATGCTTCATTGCCAAAGCATCCAAAGGCACAGAGACATCTTTCTTTGTTACTTTGCCTGTAGGAATCCAGATAGAAGTCGGATAAATGTAAAAATAATCCCTGTCACTGACAAGCGTGACATCCAGCCCTTGTTTTCGCAAATAGATTGAAGCTTCAACGCCGGCAAATCCGCCACCTAAAACCAATACTTTTTTCATCCTCTTTTCCTTATTTTTTTAATAAGTCAGCACGGGGATAGAAAAAGACGACCTCTCTATCTACAACGATCTTCTTTTTATCATCCAGAGCAAATGCTCTGATGGTTACAGGGATGGGAACATCTTTTCTTGCATTGTCTGCCAAAGCTTGTTCTGTCTCGAGGATCACCACTTTTTTCTTTTTCTGTCCTGCTCCAAGCTTAAAAGGCTTGCTTGGTCTGTTGATGGTGATTTTATCATTGCCCAAAACTTCAAAGTAGTAGGTATGCTCTTTACTGTCCGTGTTTGCAAACATAAAGATATAATCATTTTGAACAACACCATTGTCTAGAATTTTATAAAGTCTTTGCGATTTGTTGATATTGAGCAACATATGCTCTTTCTTGCTTCCCATCACAAACAATGCCACAAGCACAATGGACAAGATAGCAAAGTAAGCTATAACCTTGCCTCTAAAATAATTGGTTTTGCCCTCGTACTTCACGGCTTCTTTCTCACTCGACCAACGCACTAGACTTGGCTTACCCAAAGCACCCATGACAGAGGTACATGCATCCACACACTCAAGACAGTTGATACACTCTAGCTGAAGCCCTTTTCGAATGTCGATGTGTGTAGGGCAAACTGTTACACAACTCTCACAGGTCGTACACTCAGCAGCAGGCTCAACTTTAAGCAGCTCTTTTTGTTTGGTAAACTTTTTTTCACGCTCATATCCATGCCCTTGGTAGATATTGCCACCACGAACAGGATCATACACTGCCATGATGGTATCATCGTCATACAACACAGACTGCACACGGCTATAGGGGCAGATGTAGACACAGAAGTTCTCTTTGATAAACACCACATCGAGTATGATAAACAATGCGATGCTTAGTAAAGTAATGACCAAGACCATATGCTCAGCAGGATTTGCCAAATAAGCAAAAAAGTCTTCAGGTGGCACAAAAAACCATAAAAAGTTTGCGGCTGCCACCACCGCGAGTACAGACCAAAGCAGTATCGCTACAACACTTTTAATCTTGTTTTCCATTTTGGACATATCAGGTTTTTCCTGTTTGTTTTTGATGCGTTTTCGTAAACCCAAAAGTTTTGTCTCTATCCCGTCTCTGTAAATAACCCGAAAAATCGTCTGCGGACATGCCCATCCACACCATGCTCGCCCACCCACTGCTGTCACTGCAAAGATACCCAAAAAGAGCAGCATCAATAAAAACGGCATCAGGTAAAGCTCTTGCATATCAAACGCAATGCCTGCTAGATGAAGTTTTTTCTGATCAAAACTCAGTAAAAACAGATGATTGCCGTTTATCGTAATCCATGGCATGACCAAAGCTACAATGGTTGCAAGCCCATACGCCCAATACCGTTTTATCCTATAAGGAATCCAGTCTTTTAGATACTCTTTTGCCTGATTTTTTTTAGGCTTTTCTGCCGTTAGTGTTGTTTCCATGTTATGATGCCTTTGCTTCTTTCATTCGTCTTGCTTCTTCAAATGGACAGATGAGCACAACATTGTCCACGCCTCTAGTACCGACTGATTCATTCATCTCTATCCAAGCACCCTCTACCAACTCTTTGATGCCGCGTGATTCGATATAGTCTTTCAATGAACTACGCGTGACGTTTAGTTCTCTGGCTATCGCACTCACACTCATTCCTTTACTTAAAAGAGAAACAACCTCTCCTCTATAGACATCAAATTTTGAGCTTGACTTGCTACCTTTTGGACGACCTATCTGATTGGTTTTTGCCTTCTCTTCTTTTCGGAGTGCATTGAGCAAAGGAAAGATATCAACCATTCGGGCCTCTTTGTTCATCAAGGTATTGGAATCGGCTATCCAAAGATTGACACTGTGACTTAGCATACAGGTTATGACCTTTATCAACTCTTCTGCTTTATCACTCAAGATATATAAAGAAGAGACCACAACCGTGTTTCCTTCTTGCATCGTTTGTAAAAAGGCTTCAAATTCTCCTCTTTCTTCTAACGCAAGATTTTTTGTTGCATATTCCACTACTTCTTTGTCTATTTTTAACTCTTTTTTTACAGAAAAAGAGAGCACATCACTTTGCTGCCTCGTCAGATGTGGAAATTCTGGCACTTGTCTCATATACGCATAAACCATACAACTCCTTTTTGTTATATTTTTTATTATAGTATCTTATGTGATGTTAAAAGTCAAGTTATTTTTTATTATTTTCGTCACTTTATTTCTTTTTATCGTCATCACTTCTTTTGAGTGTCTCTATTTTATGCTAAAATACCCAAAATAGACATGAGGATGCATGATGGATCTTACACACTTAGATGAGCAAAACAAACCTAAAATGGTGGATGTCTCAGACAAAGACACGACGACACGTATTGCGACTGCCAGCGGTATTATTGAAGTAGGACAGGCAGCGTTTGATGCGGTATTGGCAAACACAGCCAAAAAAGGACCTGTGCTGCAAACAGCGGTTATCGCAGCCATACAAGGGGCTAAACAAACCTCAACACTCATTCCGATGTGCCATCCTTTGATGCTCACCTCAGTCAAAACAGACATAGAAGAGCTTCCAGAACTTCCAGGATTTAAACTCACTGTCATTGCCAAACTCAACGGACAAACCGGTGTAGAGATGGAAGCACTCACCGGTGTAAGCGTAGGTTTACTTACCATTTACGATATGCTTAAAGCCATTGATAAAAGTATGGTTATCAAAAATGTCCAGCTCGAAAATAAGTCTGGCGGAAAGAGCGGTGACTTTCGTCGCAACAGCATTTAAAAGGAGTACCCATGATACTTGATGATAAAACACAAGACAAACCCAAAATCGAATACCCGACACAGTGGGGATTTAAACTCATAGGCAGAGACAAAGAAGCGCTTTTACTGTGCATCAAAGAAGCGATGGGAGATAAAGAACACCTCTGTTCATTCGGGAATGCTTCCAAAACGGGTAAATTTCACAGCTACAATGCCTCTTGCGTCGTCGAATCACAAGAAGAGAGAGACCGCATTTTCAAATACTGTCAAGAGCATAATGACGTAGATATGGTTATCTGATTTAGTTATTTTTTAGAGCAAGAAGCATTTTATCGGCACTCAGGCTTACCACCATGGACACCAGCACATATGCCAAAAAGAAATAAAGCCCTACTTCCACCTCTGCATGGCTTATTTGGGCATTATTGGCAGTAAGAAAAACTAAAAAAACCGCCACTACAAACACATCGACCATCGACCATTTTCCTACACTCTTAAAAAATCCGATGATACCGTGTGCAAATTTACTTTCCATAAACACAGAAACAAAGAGCAAAGAAAAGACTTTAGCTAGAGGTACAAGAACAGAAAACAGTAGGATTACCCCTGCAACAAAGACATCACCGCCACGGTAAAGCTTAATGATAGACCCCAAAACGCCTTTAGATTCAAATGAAAGTACGATATCGCCCACATAGGCAAACTCTTTATGGATTGTTACCATCAAAATAGGGGTCATCAAGCCAAAAAGTAATGTCATCGTGGCTGCTAGTGACCCCAAAAAAGTAAAGGCGCGCAGCGGAATCCAAAAAAACGACAACAGTACGACCAGCAACAAACACATAAAATAAAGCGTATACACTTTGGCATTACGTTGTGCCTCTTCCTGCTTAGCTTGAAGCTCCAGCCTCTCTTGGTTCAGATCATCACTGTACCAATCACCCAGCAACTCTTTAGCCATTTTATCAAACTTCAGACTTACCTGCTGTGCTGCATCGTTAGAGGCTACGAGCTGTGCAGTCGTCTCTTCATACACAAGCGCCTGAGTGTACGCCTGCATCCCCCAGTACCCCATCCACAAAAGCACACCGACCAAAACACTATACGATACTGCATTCTTCGTCATCTGTACTGTCCTTAGTCACTTATCTCAAAATAGACCAACAGCGTCTGCTGAAAAAAATTGTCATTATCATCACTCACCATCGCATAACGATGGCGTGAAACCCTTGTAAGACCTTCAAAATTATCGATCATCCACCCTTTATGACTATCCATTTTGAGTAAAACTTCGGATCTACACAGCGACTGCTTTGCGGTACAGTCATTGAGATACACTTTCTTTAGCGTCACCACCAAAGGCTCAAACAGGGCAGTAAAAGACCGCTCCAGCACAAGCAGGTTACCATCCTCCATCACTTCTATGGCAACAACCGCACTCTTAGGCTCAGCTTCAGCCTTAAAATGCCACGTTTTACCCTCCAGTGCATACACTGTCTGCACTTTATTCTCACTCTGTTTCAGCGGCCATTCTGCTGCCGTCAAAAGCCCGTATCTAGGATGCCATGCCAGTGCTTCCAGAGATTTATTACGGCTTCGATAGTTTTGGGGATTCCTTAGTCTCAAGGGCAAGGCATAAGAGCCCAACATTCTGCCATTTACACCAAACCTGCCTATCTTTGCTCTGCCCTCAAATGAGATACAGAGTTCACCCTTTTTATTGAGTGCCAAGCCTTCACTGTCACACTGCCATGGCGCAAAAGCCTCACCATTGCCCTTGGTTAGCCTGACACTGTCCAAGGGCTCGAGTTTGTCTATCTTCTTGCCAAATGAAGTATCAAAAACAAACAGCTTCCCCTCGTCCCCGACAAAATAGAGTTTTTTCGATTTTTGTTCATACGCAAGGTCTGATATCTCAGAAAATTTTGTACCTGCTATCGTTTTAAAATCCAGTCTCTTCTGATCTAGTAACCTGATACTTCCAAACTGCTTACTGTCCACAAAAGGTGCAATATCTGTATTAAAAACCTCTGCATTGAGCGTGTTCAAAAAACACAGAAGGAGGAAAATGACTTTCATTGATCCATCGTATCTTTAGGTATCTCTTCTTTGGCAAAATACGCAGCAAGCAGTATCCATACCACTGCCACATCGATGGCGACATCTGCAAAATTAAAGACTGCAAAATCAAATCCACAGTGCCATGCCACATAGTCAACCACCCCTTCATGCATAAAACGATCATACACATTGCCGAGTGCTCCGCCTAAAAGCATGCCCAGAGGAATGCTAAAGCGATTTAGATACCCCTCTTTTACCACAAAAATAAAAATCCCCACGACCAAAAGCGCCTGTATCCACTTCAGATAAGGACCCAAAAATGCAAACATCGAAAACGCAACACCTTTATTGTAGTGCAGTTCAAGGTTGATGCACTCTCCCGCGCGGTAAAACCCTTCTACAAAAATGGTTTTAATCGTCTGATCGACCACAAACGTACCCAAAAGAACAAGAAAAAACAGTGCAAATACTCTCATTAGACTAATGCTGACTTGAAAAATATTTTACACTCTTCCATCATCGCTTCCAGTTTTTTTTCATCTTTTCCCTCGAGGAGTAAACGTATTTTATTTTCTGTACCCGAGTATCTAAACAACTGACGCATTCCCATGTTTTCAATTTTCTCTTTTAAAGTATCAAGCCCTTCAATCGCATCCAAATCTCTTTTTTCATCCACCAAAAGATTCACCAAAAGCTGTGGATACGAGACATACGGATTAAAAGCATCACTTGCTTTTTTACCCGTCTCCACCAAATACGCCAAAGCCTGCAATGCACTCGAAATGCCATCCCCAGTCTTCGCATAATCAGAGAAAATCACATGCCCGCTTTGTTCTCCGCCAAAATTCATACCATGTGCCTGCATCATCTCTACCACATTTTTATCACCCACCGCTGAACGAAGCAGCACAAGCCCCTGAGACGCGATATACTCATCGAGACCCTGATTGCTCATCACCGTAGCAACCATTCCTCCACCCTTGAGCGTACCTTGGTTTTTAAGATGCACAGCAAGTACGCCCATCAGCTTATCCCCATCAACCACTTCACCGGTTTCGTCAACCATCACTAGCCTATCCGCATCCCCATCTAGTGCAATACCCACATCCGCACGATACTCTATCACCGCTTTTGCCAAATATTCAGGATGCATTGCCCCGCACCCCTCATTGATGTTAAATCCATTGGGTTTATCACCCAGAACAATGACATCCGCACCCAGCTCCTGCAGCACCGTTGGTCCTACGATATACCCCGCTCCATTCGCACAATCTATCACCACACGTTTACCCCACAACGTAGCATCTGTAGGAAAGGAATTTTTGATGTGCACAATATAACGACCGACCACATCATCGATTCTTTTAGATTTTCCTATCTCTTTGCCGGTCACTTGTGCCGCTTCAATGCGTGCATCATCTTCAAAGATTGCTTCAATCTCTTTCTCTTTGTCATGATTGAGTTTATTGCCATGCGTATCAAAAAACTTTATGCCATTGTCATAATAGGGATTATGGCTTGCCGAAATCATAATTCCTGCATCACAACGCATATTTTCAGTCAAAAATGCAATGGCGGGCGTAGGCATCGGCCCTATCTGAATCACATCAAAACCCACAGCCGTCAGACCCGATACAATTGCATTTTCTATCATGTAGCCACTGCGTCTTGTGTCTTTGCCCACAAGTATTTTGTTGGTTTTTGCAAATTGCTTAAAATAAATCCCTGTAGCCATTGCTAAACGCATAGCGCTCGTTGCACTCACTTTTTTACCCGCTTTACCTCTTACCCCATCTGTGCCAAAAAGTTCCACACCCATTTCCTTATTGTTATGAATAGTTATATTTTAACGCACATTTCATTACAACTTCCCTCCTTTAGACTGACCAATTTAATTTTAAATTAATAATTCTTTAATCTTTTTTTAGCTATCATTCGCACTAATTTTACTCGAAATAGCAAGACTGTATCGAGACTAACCTAAAGGAAACAACTATGGCACACCATAAATCAGCAAAAAAACGTATTTTGCAAACCGCTGTAAGAACTGAAAGAAACAGATACTACAGAACAAGAATCAAAAACATCACAAAAGCTGTACATGAAGCGGTAACAGCGGCCGATAAAACAGCAGCAGCAGCAGCATTTGCTATCGCAAATAAACAAATTCATTCACTTGTAAGCAAAGGGTTCATCAAAAAAACAACTGCTGCAAGAAAAGTAAGCCGTCTTCATAAACTGGTAAACGCTATCGAAGCTGCATAAGCAGTCTCGATACACCTTCTAAACCCCACCCTAACATAAAGAACACCCATGTTCAAAGATAAACTACAACCTTTTATTCACAGATACAATGAACTGTCCCAACTTTTAAGTTCCCCTGATATTGCCAGCGATATCAAACGTATGACAGATCTCAGCAAAGAGCAGTCAGACCTAAGTGCTTTGGTAGAAAAGGCGCAACTGTATGTTCAAACCGCTGAAGCCATAGAAGAGAACAAAGAGCTTTTAGGTGACCCGGAACTTGGCGATCTGGCAAAAGAAGAGTTATCAGAACTTGAGCCAATGTTGCCTGCACTGGAAGAAGAAATCAAAATTCTGATGATTCCTAAAGACAAAAATGACAATAAAAATATTTTTCTTGAGTTACGCGCAGGTGCCGGCGGTGATGAAAGTGCGCTCTTTGTAGCAGATGTATTTAAAATGTATGCACGCTATGCAGAGCAAATGGGATGGAAGATAGAACTTGTCAGCACCAATGACGGCACTGCCGGTGGATACAAAGAACTCATCGCTCAAATAAAAGGAGAGGGTGTCTACTCTCAACTTAAATACGAAGCAGGGACACACCGTGTACAACGTGTTCCTGACACAGAAACACAAGGCAGGGTACACACCTCAGCCATTACGGTTGCAGTGATACCAGAAGTAGATGATGTAGAAGTAGATATCAAACCCAATGAGATCAAAATGGATGTCTATCGCTCCAGTGGATGTGGAGGACAGTCTGTCAATACCACGGATTCCGCAGTGCGTCTGACTCACATTCCTACCGGTATAGTAGTCGCCATCCAAGATGAAAAATCTCAGCACAAAAACAGAGACAAAGCCATGAAAGTACTCAAATCACGTGTCTATGAAGCTGAGCTTCAAAAGCAGCTTGATGCCACTTCTAGCCAAAGGAAACTTCAGGTTGGCTCTGGAGACCGTTCAGAAAAGATTAGGACCTACAACTATCCGCAAAATAGATTAACCGATCATCGTATCGGTTTAACCCTCTATGCACTTGAAGACATTATGAATAACGGCAATTTAAAACTTCTTGTAGATCCTCTTATTGCCCATGCGCAAACAGAAGCGATACAGGAAGCAGGTCTCTAAATGATACCTGAGTTCAAGCAGATTTCAAATGATGACCCCATACAGGACGTCATCCAATCTGCCTTTGATGCCAACTTTGCTGTCTCTGGAGGCTGGGGATATAGTCAAGAACTTGCAACCGCTATTCATCACGCCGATCTTCCACTTGCCCAATTTGAGCATGTATTGGCTTCAATGCGCGCATACTTCGAGATGAACATGACACTTCCTAAAGAAGAACGTTTTGGCAGTATCAATCTTAATGAAACACATAGGGAACAGACTGTTCAAAATAGTTTGCTTTATGATAAAGTCACCTACGAAATCACTGCGTTAAAAGAAGACCTCTATACACAATTTATTAATGACTACAAAGAGGGGTACGGAAAAGAAGAATTTGACATGACAGAACATTTCAATCAAAGAAAAAAAGCTACACTCCATAGAACAGTTGAACACTGGTTTGAAGTAAGCCAAATCATTTAGTCATCATTATTAAGACTAGATTTAAAAACCAATCTATATACTCCCAAAAGTACATAGATTGGTTTTATGCTATACGCCCGACCCACAAAGGTCGTTATGGCATAGCATGGTATTATTTAATTTTTTTGGATTCTGTAACCGTTTTTCCGCTAAGATCTGTCCATGTGATTTCAACTTTATCACCTGCCGCAGCACCTTTAAAGCTAAATTTAAACTGTGGATCTTTTGACCAAAACTGACTTGTTGAAACATCATACACTTCTTTGCCATTTGCTTTTGCAGAAATGTGTGTGATGAAGTTCGCGTCCACACCTTTTTTCTTTGCTTGATCATACGTAAGCATATCGTGTTTTGCCATTACTTTAACGTCTACTACATCGCCTTTAAGCTTTGCTTTAATTTTCATATTGCCCATAATATTCCTTTTTCTTTTTTATTTCTTTTTAAACATCATAAAGGTTAAAAAACCTTAAATTTATCTCTTCAAAAGAGACTTAACCTTCACATCCGCCAAGTGCAACTTCAAGTGACTGTGAACCAGAATAGAATTTACCATCTGTACCTTCTACGATTACAGTAATTTTTCCAGATGCTTTCATTTTGATTTTCATCATATAGTCTACAATGCCACCCTCAGCTACAGAAAATACTGCTACAGCAGATTCAGGGTTTGCATCTTGAAACAAAGCGACCGTTTTAGCTGAAATATCAGAAGTAATCGTTACAGGGATTGCTCCTCCATTACTTGCTACTTTTGGTGCTTTAACGGTTACACCTTTTTCTTCTGGTTTGATATCACCATACAACGCTTTGATACCGTCTGCAACTGTATGTGCTTTCCATGTGTCTGGCTTTGTTGCTCTAAAATCAATTGCAGATAAACTTACTGGCAACACTGCAGCTGCAACAGCACTTAAACTTAAAAATTTTCTTCTATCCATTTTATTTCCTTTTGTATATAGTGAACAAGGCTGGTTTCCCAGCCCAACTTTTTATAGTACTAACTTATCGTGTAATAATCGTGATATGTACGCTTATTTACTAGCGTTAACCATATAGTCAACGACTTCTTTCATCTGTGCGTCCGTCAAATCCATAGCACCGCCTTTCGGAGGCATACCGTTGATTCCGTTATTTGCGTTATGGTAAACCTTGTCGATACCTTTTTCAAGAACTGCTGCCCAAGCCGCTTTGTCGCCTACTGCCGGAGCACCCATAGAATCTGTAGCATGACATACCGCACAGCTTGCCTCATACGTAGCCTGTCCTGGTACTGCTGCTGCAGTTGCTGCTGGCATTGTTTTTTCTGCTGTGAGTGCAGGCGTAAAGTCAGCGATTGGTCTGATGATTCTGGACACTTTAGGCTCACCCTCGAAACAATCCTTCATACATCTTACACCGTTACCATAATTCAATGGATTATTGTAATACTCACGTGCATTATCTGCACCTTTTGGTCCATTAATTTTAGGTTCAAAACCATCAACGTTTGGCATAACAATCTTTAAGAATTTCGCTCTATCAAGAACATACTCATCATCTACTAACACACCATCAATCTTAATTTCATTGATATACAAAATATAGGCTGTCAAAGCATATACTTCATCATTTGTCAATGACATTGGTGCTTGGTGAGGCATACCTGTTTTAATATACCACCATAAGGTACTCGCATATGGCCAGTTTGAACCAAATACACGTTGTGGTCCATCATCATCCGGGTTGATACGCTGATGCATCAATGTTTTTTGTGCTTCATAGGCGTTACCCGCTGTCAATTTTGGATAAAGTCCTGAACCTGCACCAAAGTCACCATGACATGATGCACATTTTTCTTCATAAACTTCATCACCTTCTTCAACCGATCCTGAACCCTCTGGAAGACCCGTACCGTCTGGCATCACATCGATATCCCATGCTTTTTGCTCATTTGCCGTTGCAGGTTTTCCATTATGGAATGGTGTTTTATGTGCTGTTTCATTCACATAATATGCACCTGTTTTACCATTAACAATCGGATAAGTAACCCCACCATCAATGACCATTTTTCCGTTGTGCTCATAGGTTTTTTTAACCGTCTCAGACACAAGCGCGTTGGCAGGACCAACGGCATCGATTTCTCTTTTAGTAAAGCCTTCAGTGTTCATTGGAGTATTTGTAGCTACAGCACTTTGTGCCTGAGCTGTACTCTTTGTCTCTATTGTGCTTTTTTTCTCATCATTAGATGCATTACACGCAGTTCCTAAAAACACTACCGATGCAAGCAAGGTGCTTGCAACGATTTTTTTATGATAAGATTTGTACATTTGTAACCACTCCTTTTGCATCTATTTCCCATGTATGGATACCATTTCTGTGATATACACCTTCGATTCCTACAGCCGCTCTCTCATTCTTGACGCTTGGTTGAATGTGCCCAGCATCATCAGCTGCACGAGAACTAAGAAGCATTGGTTTACCGGTATATTCATGCATAATAGAAAATCTTGTCCATGCTTTTTCTATCACTAGACCCTTAAGTGATGCTTCAGTCCAGTTTTTACCGCCATCAAATGAAACATCAACCGTAGTGATTGTTCCAAATCCAGACCATGCAAGTCCTTCTATTTCTACCATATCACCTTTTTTAAGGTCAGTCCATGGTTTCTCAGGACATGGTGAAGTAATCACAGAGTTGACTTCATTCACATAGAAATGCTGTATTGCTTTTCCTGTATGTTTGAGTGCTGTATATTTTGATGTCTCTTCTTTTGCATAATACGGCTCTGCAGAGAACTCAAGTCTAGCCAACCACTTCACACACAAGTTCGCTTCCCAACCTGGTACAACGATTCTGATTGGATACCCTTGTTCAGGACGCAATGCTTCACCATTTTGACCCCAAACTATCATTACGTCATCAAGTACTTTGTCAACAGGGATGGTTCTTCCCATATGTGAACTGTCATTTCCTTCAGCCAACATCCATTGTGCTTCTGGCTTAAGACCAAGATCTTTTATGATATCTTTGAGATACACACCCGTCCACTCTGCACAAGACATAAATCCTTTTGCAAACTGAATAGAGTTAAACTGCGGTCCTCTCCACTCTGGTCCACCATTTGCAGGACACTCAAGAAAGTGAATTCTGCTCACGCTTGGATATCGTTTAAGCTGCTCCATCGTAAGAACGATAGGCTTCTCAACAAGACCATGAATCATCAACCTATGCTCATTTGGATTAATAGTTGGTGTTCCACCATGGTTTCTGTTAAAAAACAATCCATTCGGTACGATAATACCGCTCAAATCTTGAATTGGTGTAACTGCAATTGATGCTCTGGTGTTACCTGATGCAAGAATGGGTGTAATTCTTCTTGTTACATTATGCTCATACGGAGATGGCATTCCATATAGACCTTCATCTACACCCGCTCCCCATTTGGTTGCCCATGGCTTTTCTTCCATGATATTAGGGTCATCCTCGGCATTTGCTTTGATATGCTCGTTTGCACTCAGCATAACTGGTGCGACAACACTAGCCGCAGCCAATGCACCCATAGAATAAGTTGCTGTTTTCTTGAAAAAGTTTCTTCTTGATTCTTGCTCTGATACAACTTCAGAGATGACGTCAAGCTCTTCTTTGCTTATCTTATTCATTAGTCCTCCTTGATTTATTTTAAAATGACTAAGGATATTTGCCTTATGTGCGTCATATGTTAGATTATATAGGAATTAAATAAAAATCATAACAAAATATATCTCCCAGACACTTTTGTATCAATTTTTTGCTCTAATTTGTAACATTTCAATCAAAAATTAGGTCGTTATATACTTGATAAAACTATGCTATTCCTCAGAAGACATACAACTCAAAGCAACAATATCAACATATTTCCTTGCATAATGCAATTTGCCATCCAAATCTTCAAGCACTACAAACAGTGTGCCTTTGATATCCATCCTCATAGTAAATTCATAGTCTATAACAGCTTCCTTGCCCACTTTGAACACTGTAACCAAACTCTTAGGATTTGTATCTTGAAAAACAGCTACAGAACGGGCTTGCATATTTGAGCGAATGACAATTGGTATATTTTGTGAATCAACAATTGAAACATTTGGCACAACAAGTTCAATTGCTGCACTTTCTTGAAGTGTTGAAAATGTCTCTTTCCCATACAGCGCGAGTGCAGCAGTGTCGATAGAGGAAGCTTCCCAGGCATCAGGATTGCTCTTTCTATAATCTGCAGCCATTACCTGCAACATAAAAGGAGCAGCACAAAAGCCCATAACTAAAAAATGACGTCGTTTCATCTCTTTCCCAAAACCCTTCTTATCGCATCTGCTCGTGCTGCAACATCTCCTACCGTGTCCGCATTCGCATGCAGTGCTTTTTCAAACCCATCCTCTTCCCTGCCGTACCTCATGATAAAATAGATAGATTCAGCTAAGGTATTTTCCAAAGGTGTATCTTCATCTGGTGGTATAGGTTCAAAATACGTATTATCCCACAACACTCCCATACTCAAAAGTGCCAAAGCATCTTTCTGTTCTTCTTGATACAAATGTGATTGGGGGTGTGTCGCTTCTTGATATTTTGCCATCGCCTGAGATACCTTAGCCGGAATCAACCCACCTATCGTAACCGCAGCTATCTCTATGGCATCTCTATACACCATACCATTTCCCATGTTATCTTCAACCATGCGATAAAATTGCCCAATCCTCTCTTCGCTGCTTGACTGCACACCTTGCTCCTCTTTTGTTATAAACCAAAAGATAATACAAATAACCTTTAATGCCTCTGACATATTTCATCCGCATCAAAGCCCATCCCGTGCCATAAAGTCTTTATGGTACAATTTTAAAAAATGACAAGGAGTACTTTTGCAACCTACAGTTCAACCAGTCGGTACCGTAACAAACCTATTTGTATCACGCGAAGGATCTTCATCAAGAGTGGTGATGAGCTCTATTTCACTAGATGAAAAAGGCATTCTTGAAGACAAATATTATGATAAAAATATTCATCGATCCGTGCTCATCACCTCCCAAGAGAGTTATCTTTTAACAAACGATCATAACATTCTCTTGCCAAGAGGTGCTTTGGGAGAAAATATTTTAACCGACTACAATCCCTACCATCTCAATGCTGGAGATAAATTACAGGTTGGAGATGTCATACTTGAGATTAGCCAAAACTGTACCATGTGCGATCATCTCTCAAACATCGATACAAGACTACCGGAATTACTAAAAGAGGACAGAGGTATATTTGCAAAAGTGATTCAAAAAGGAGTGATTCAAAAAGGAGATAAAATACACCTCTTAAACTAAGAGGTGTTCTTGGTTACGGGACAGGTTCCCGTAACCAATGTACTTATTTTTTAGCCGTAAGCTTTGTCAAGATCTCTTCCATCTTTTTCTGCGCCATAAGCAATACATCAACAGATGCTTTATCTTCTATTGCCACAGATGCTATCCAGTTGTAAACCGAAGGAAATCCGATTTCCATCGTGTTAGTCCCTTTCTTCTGATACATATAAAGTGAACAAGGCGCAAATGCTCCAGCCTCAGGGTGTGTCTTCGCCACAGTATAGATAACTTCCAAATAACAAATAGAATACACATCATAAAAAGTGAATGCTTCATATTTATTTTCTTCAAAGTCATAGTTAAGGTCATTAAATCCAGCGTTGATAAACATAGCAGGGATCAATGCCTCTTCAAAAGCAGCCTGAAACTCATCTTTAGTCTCTTCCCAGTCTGCTTTAGGATCCATCTCAAGTTTTGTCGAATACACAAGTGGTCCTGTTGCCTGCTTCATCTCATAAGCCACTGTCTCTGCTTTAGCATTAGGTAGTGCCGCTTTAAGCGTATCTTCGACCAATTTCCCATATGCAATCAAATCTGCATCATCTGCAGGAACACCCATGATTTCACCCATCGCCGCAGCATTTAAATGTGCAACAGAAATCGTTTTAGTACCTTTTTTTGTATAAATAGACATACTCATAGGAGAAAAAAGTCCGACATTTGGATACTTTTTAACCAATTGTCCTACTACATCTTTTTTAAAGACCGTAAAAAGATTATACACATCATACTCTAGCGTTGTAAAGTTTTTTGTGCCATCTTTAATCTGTTTTGCCCATGGCGCAACCATGTCTCTATTATCATTGATGAAAAAACCTGCTTTTTCAAAAACCTCTGCGATACTCTTAGGAGTAATCTTACCATCCGTGTTGTCAACAGTCAATATCTGTACATTGTGTGCCGTACTAGCCACAGCTCCTACAGTCAATCCAAGTACGACAAACAGTGCAAACACCAAGCCTTTTGTAAATTGTTTCATTGTATTCCTTTTGTTTTGTATAGAAAGTTATTATAACTGAAGTTCATTTAAGTCAATATAAAAAGTGATGTGATTAGTTGACGAAAAAAAAAGTGAGTTAAAATGTAAATTGTGAGGTGAAGTTTTGGAGTTTTGGAGTTTTTCCTGCCTAATCTTAGGCAGGAAAATTAGCAAAGGAAACCCCTTTACCAAGAAAAATCTTAGAATCTATATCTAAGGTAGAGTCTGAAATCTTGAGCTGCTTCTACAATTTGTGGTAGCATATTAGCTGCCATTCCCATTTGAGTTGCTGCTGCTATAGCTTGATCTTGAGATAAGCCAGACATCATCAAATTACCTACAACCGTGTTTGCAGATGCAGGGTCTTGTGTACCACCAAGTTGTGTCCAAGCAGCAGCACCTTCTTTAACATCATCAATTTTCATCGCTGAGCCAGATGTGTTACCAAAGAATCCATTGCTTCCAGTATAGTCATAGCTAATATCGACATATCTTGCTTGTACGCTCAAAGCTTCATTGATTTGGTACGTATAATTAAGTTCCCATGCATCACCACGAGCAGCGATTTTTGAACCAATCATAGTATCTTCAGCATAGGTAAATGGTCTCCAGTATTGTGAACCATGGTTATATTCCATACCAATGGTACCAAAGTTATCTTCACCATCAGTTACAGGAAGATATGCACCAAACCAGTAAGAAGTACCAGTTTCACTTTCTGTAGATCCTAACATACCTGTGCTAGCAAATGTGTTAACGCCATCACCGGCTGGAAATAATGCACCTTCACCATTAGGATTACTTTTAGTCCAAGAATATGAACCAAAAACTTTTGCATCAGCAAAATAACCATCCTCAGTGATGCCATCGATAAGCACAGAGATACCTGCTCCATCCATATCTCCAACTTGTGTCATTAATTGAGGAGCAAATGGATTTACTGCACCCATTGCATCAAGATTGATATCTGGAAGATCAAATGCTCTATACCAAGTTGTTTTTACAATGTACTGACCATCATTGTATGGTTCAAAAATAAAACCAGCTAATTTGATATCATCCAAACCGTTTTGTTCAACATCGGCATTTGGTGTTGCGGAACCTATCAATGGAACTGCATTCGTAGAACCGTAGCCCAAACAAATTTTAAAAGACAGACCTGGTACACCAGTAACCTTAGAGAAGTCAAGTTTTGAGCTTAAACCATCAAACTCAACGTTAATCAGGTGACCAAGTGGAGAAGCTTCAGCATCATCCTGTGACAAGTTTGCAAGGAAGCCATTTACAGATGGTCTTCTACCAACAGACATTGTCCAAGGTATATCTGCACCAAATGCTTTGTCACCAAGATACAACCAATACGCTTGTCTGACTTTAAGTGTATTGTCAGTTAAAGCTTCATTTGAAGTCCAATCAAAAGCATCAAATATACGATTCATAGGGTTATCAAAACTAGCACCAAATGCTTTGTTCATAGAAAGCTGACCCTTAAATACGTTATTTTCATTAGGTGCATACGCCATATTTAACCAAAGTCTTAAGCTGTATAGTGAATCTTTCCCTACAGAATCACCATTAGCCATATCATAGTTAAGATTATCATAGGCTGTTCTTAAGTCAGCACCCCATTTGATGTTATCGCCACTATCGTGTGCTTTAACGTCATTAAGGACTACTTTTTGTTTAGCCATATCTTTTTTAACTTTAGCCAATTCTGTCTCTAGTGAAGATAGTTTGGATGCCAATTCTGCATTGGAAGCTGCCTGAGCGCTTGTAAGTGCAAGCGTTGCGACAAGTGACGCCGTGATTATTCTTTTCATGTTTACTCCTTTAAATTATGTTTTGTCCAAAACATGAAAGACAAGTTTAAAGGAAATAACCTGATTTTAGACTTAAAGTAAAGAAATATACAAATATTTTAATGTTAATTAATAGTACATTATAAAGGTTATAATGATAGTAGATAAAAGTAGCAAAAAGACACCCTTCCAACAGCCAAACAAGGAAGTTTACAATTTTGGACAAGGAGTAAAACAAGCTTCAAAAGTATGCCTTTTCTAGTCGTATTATAAAACACAGGAGTTAATCGTGGGTAAATAGAGCATTAATAAAAGATAAAATTATAAAAAAAATAAGAATTTTTACAAAACAATAATAAAATTAATGATTAAAAAAAAATAAAGAGGAAGTCAATAAACTCAAAGTGGCAGCGACCTACATTTCCACAGACGTAGCCTGCAGTATTATCGGCGATGGGAGGCTTGACTTCCAGGTTCGGAATGGAGC
>NCHB01000042.1 GCA_002281755.1 Sulfurovum sp. 16-42-52 | reverse complement strand
GTATCGGGTTTACTATGTTTATCGGTCGTTATTATACCGTTTTATCGCTTCCGAAGTGCCTATTTTAGGGAGGTGATTTGGTTTTTCAGGGGTGACTAAATAAAACACTTCGTAACGTGTACTTAGAAATATCAAAAAAGAATTAAAAGGCTAATAAATGGAACTTAACAACATTGACAATGTGCTCGAAGAGCTTATGGGGATAAACGGTGCGATTGCAACTGGTGTGATCGACTGGGAAAGCGGAATGGCATTGGGAATGAAATCAAATGGAAACTTCGATATCGAACTTGCATGTGCAGGAAACGCAGAAGTGATCAAAGCCAAAATGGCTACGATGAGAAGTCTGAAACTTGCAGGTGATATTTCAGATATTCTTATCACATTGACGGATCAAATCCATATTATCAGCATGGTACCTGGGTATCCTGAACTTGCTGTGTATTTGGCGCTTGATGCATCAAAAGCAAATTTGGCATTGGCAAGAGCATCCGTAAAAAAAGCTTTGCAATAATGAAGAAGAGGGTGTTTCCCTCTTCATATTCTAATGAAGGTAATATAAAAAGATGACAGCACATACTACATTGGATCCCGAAGAGATCAAGCAAATCAATGCTAATTTTTCATCATCAATCGATGATTTAGGTAAAATTTATGCATTACTTCAAGATACAACACAATCTGATAGTGTAGAGATATTTTTTTTCAATCAAAAAGATGCAGTGTTCTTAGACAAAATAAAAGGTTCTAAAATTGAAACAAAATATCTCGATGAAAATAGTTTTTTAGGCTATGTCTACACATCAAAAAAAGCTTCTGTAAGTCAAAATATTGCAAAGAGTTCTCGGTTCAATACCGCTATCGACAATCCTTTCAAGATAAAAATAGAGGCACAAATGGCAATTCCTGTTATTTTCAATGAAAAAGTTGAAGGGATAATCAGATGTTCAAGAAATGACGAGCCTTACGGTCAAAGAACGCTGGAGATCATCAAGCGGATCATGAACTCATTTAAGGATATCTTTCTTCATGAACGCCATCACCTCGAAATGGAGATGCAAAGACATCCGTTTTCCTTGGACACGGTAGAAGTCTACAAAGCCATCAAAGAGGTCAAGAATATATATGGGCATCTGCTGGTTCATACACAAAATCCTGAAATTGAAAAACTCTTAAAAGAGGGACAGACTACTATTGACTCCGTATTTCAATATTTAAATCCAAATATGGACAATGTATCAAGAGTGAAACAAGAACTCAGGCAATTGAACAAAAATGATAATAATGCCAATTCTTTAAAGATACTTATCGCTGATGATGTCATGATGAATGTAAAAATACTGAATTCGATGCTAAGTCACGACAACCAAATATCAGAAATACAAGCAGCGTATGATGGTAATATGACGCTTGAAATGCTTGAAAAAACCTGTGCATCCGATGATCGCATAGATGTGCTATTCCTAGATCATCATATGCCCGGAAAGCTTGGACTTGAGATAGCTGAGATCCTAAAAAGTGATAATAGATGTAATATGGTGATCGTTTCCATCACCAATGACCCTGAAGCGATTAAAAACCATATGAATCTCTATGATTATCATTTAAGCAAGCCATTTTCAAAAGCAGCGATTGAAAGCATCGTTAACAAGATAAAAAACGAAAAGCTACAACAAAATATATCTTGATATTTGGTAGTTTTACGCATAATAGAAGCGCAAGATCTACACTATCTTATAAGGTTTTTAGACCTTGTGTAGTTCTTTCCTACCCAAAACAAACTTTTTAGAAAAAATCTTATAATATACCGATATTTTTAGAAGGCTTTCGGTATGTTTGTATTTTCCCCTGATTCGTTTCTTGCAAAAGCATTTCCCTATTTTAAGTGGTCTGTCTTTGGATTGCTTGGGGTCAATATGGCACTCTTTTTCATCAACCAGACTGCCGTTGAAGGTCTAGAGTCTTTGGCGTGGCTTGTGTTATTGATGCTTTTTGAATGGGAAACCTCACAGCTTGACAAACCCTACATCAGTTCTCTTGAAAGATACAGCATCCATGCAGGAAGGATCCTAGCCTACATACTCATCCTCTACTCTGCTTACGCGTACACCACTTTGGAGTACATCAACGAAAACGGACGAACCGATATGTACAATGCCATCACATGGCTGTTGATCGTTTTTTTACTTGAGTATGATGTGTACTTTCCGGGAAGTTACGCAAAATGGGAATGGCATCTAAGAAATACCCTAAAAATCATACTCTACACTACACTTTTTGTGATAGCGGTATGGTGGTGGATCGATGGGGAGTTTTTTGACTTTTATGACGCGGTGCTTTGGATAGTCTGCTTTTTTTTCATTGAACTCAATGTCTTTATCTTTGAAGAAGAGATAACACACGCTGAAAACAGATCAGAGGTATAGGTGCAGACTAAAAGTTTGGCTCACAAAGTTTTTACTTCACTTTAATCTTTTTTCTGTATACTCCAAAAAATATATCTATTTAGAGATTATTTATATAAAGGAGGTACACCATGCGACAAAAAATCATCTTTATGGCATTGTGTGCACTTTTTTTTAGTGCCTTTCATGACTCGCTGATGCCTCTTTTGCAGACTCAGGAGCATCAAAGTGTTGTGCATTGTCAAAGTGACAGCACGATGCTTAGTGATACCCATGGATGTAATAAATGTAGCCAAATACACAGCATGCTTCATTTTATAGCCATTGTAGACTTGGATGAAACTACGGGAGTGCGTTTCATGAAACAGGCACCCTCTATTCATACCCTACAACCTCACATGTCCCCAGTTCAACAATCTTCTTACAAACCTCCTATAGCTTAATCTTCACCATACCTTTTTATACCAAACCATACTATGACGATGCATTTTTGTACCGTTTTATTTAGATACACATCACGACAGATAAAAGAGAACCCACATGAAAAAGATGATTCTTTTTGTAGTGCTCATACAGTTCACTCAGGCTTCAGTTTTGAGTCTTAAACAAGTATTGGCATCGGCAAACAACAACGCGCTCTCACACTCTTTGGAGCAGGAGCGTTTACAACTAGAAGCAAAAAACCAAGCAGATACAGCCTCTGAGGCAGTTCAACTTTTTACAACAGGTGCAAGAGCCCATCCTAAAAATGGATTGGATGACGGCAATGAATATTCAGGGGGGTTTTCTAAAAAACTCTATCTGGGTGACACGCAAAAGCAAGAACAAACCATCACGCGTCTTGCCAATGAGGCAACGCTTTTGGAAGCATCAAAAGGTGTATTGGATTTTGAAAATGGACTTAAAAACCTCTACCATCAGCACTGTTTGGACCGTCAGAACTTTAAGCGTTTTGAGCAAAACTACGCAGACTTTGAGCGGCTTTATGAAAAGAAACAAAAAGCGTATACCTACCAAGAGATCGCTAAAACAGAGTTGATGCAACTGGAGATTGAGAAAAACAAACTCTTTGCAAGACTGCAAATACTCAAAGCAACGCAGGAGATCTCTAAGCAAAAACTTTTGATGTTGGCACACTCTGGCACGCAGGGCAACACTTCATTGTCCTGTGTCGATATGTACCCGCTGCGCGCCTCTGTCTCTTTGGGTGAAAAGCAATTTGCGCTGAGTAAAGAAGCTTACGACAAACGCATACAAAGTACGCAAGTAGCACTCAAACGACACGCTAAAGCCATAGACTCTGTAACACTCTCGGCCCGATATGACAATGAGATAGACATAGAGCGCTACACTGTGGGTGTCTCTGTCCCGCTTGCGTTTACCAGCAAAAAATCAGAGCAGGAGCGTGCTTCAGCACTCTACCAAAACGCTGCGCTTAGCTACCGTCATGAGCAAGAAATGCTTGAGAAAAAGTCTATGGCAAAAGCCTTAGAGGCAGAGTTAAAAAGTACTGCAGTAAACATCCGTGCACTTGAGTCAAATATTTATAAATATAAAAACACCCTTCTGCCTCTGATGAAAAAGAGTTATGATTTGGGGGAGAGTTCGGTGATCGAATATCTCTTAAACAGACAAGCCTACTATGGGCAACAGCTAGAACTTTTTGCCATGCAAAAAGACTATTACCAAACACTCTTTACACTCTACTCACTCAGTGAAATCAAGGATAAATAATGATAAAAAAAATTTTACTTCTGGCACCATTTGCACTTTACACACTCATCGCCCAAGAGATAAGCGTAACACCTGAACAAATCTCAAACTGGCAGATAAAAACAGCAGTACCGCAAAGCTCCAAGCTGCTTCCTTTGGGCGAATTTGTAGCGCAGGTGCAAACACCGCCTACACTTATGCATACGATTTCCCTACCCTTTGAAGCCAAAATTCAAACGGTGTTTGCAACAACATTTCAAGAGGTAAACCGCTCTCAAGTACTCGCCAAGGTCAGTGGAACACAGTGGATAGAAGCACAACACAAAGCCATCGCAGATGCCATAGAGTTCACACACCATCAGCATCTAGCACATCGTAAAGCCATGCTTTGCAAAGAAGAGATCATCCCTAAAAAAGAGTGTGTAGCAGCCAATGAAGAACTCAAAGCCGATAAGATAAAAGTCATGGCATCCAAAGCCCTGCTTAAAAGTTACGGTGCGGATGATACCCTAATCGATACACTGTTTAAAACATTTACATTGTCCCAAAACCTAGAGGTAAAAAGTACGGTTGAGGGTAACATCATAGCCTCAAATGTCACACCTGGAAAAAGCATAGCGATGTCTGAAGCCTTGTTTGTCGTGCAGCAAAAAGGAGATCTCTGGCTTGAAAGTGCCATAGAAGCGCACCGAAGTCAGCATCTCAAAACAGGACAAACGGTACAGATAAACCTGGGTGGAAGAACGTTTGAGACCACGATTTTACATCTCTCTTCGGTCATCAATCCACAAAATCAAACAAGAACCATCCGATTTTTGCTTCCACAAGAGATGAACGTGCCTTCAGGACTTCGCGCTACGATCAAGATCTCTCTGATGCAAGAAAGTCTTAAAGTCATCAAAGAGTCAGTCATCAAAGAAAAAGATACACCCATCGTCTTTGTTGAAAATAAAAATGGTTATACCGTTGTACCTGTAGAGATACTCGCTGAAGATGAAACCTTTTATTTTCTAAAACCAAGCCCTCAGATACAAACCCCCATAGCTGTCAGTTCGGTTGCAGTGTTGAAAAATATGTTAGGAAGCGAAGATGAATAAACTTATCAGTTTTGCGCTCTCACAAAGACTTTTTGTCTCTTTGCTCGCACTGGTCATCTTAGGTTTTGGAATTCGCTCTTACACGCAACTGCCTATTGATGCTTTTCCCGACATCTCCCCTACTCAGGTGAAGATTATTATCAAATCCAGCGGTATGACACCTGCTGAAATAGAATCACGCATAGCCGTGCCCATAGAGACAAAAATGGTTGGCATACCCTATAAAACGATGATGCGTTCAACTTCCAAATATGGTCTGTGTGATATTGCCATCGATTTTGAAGACGGTACGGACATTTACTGGGCAAGACAGCAGGTCAGTGAAAGACTTTCCGACATCAAAGAAGAACTTCCAAACAACATTGAAGGCGGTCTTGCCCCCATCTCTACTCCCTTGAGTGAAATCCTGATGTTTACCATCGAATCAGATACGATGGATATCACGCAAAAACGTTCCCTGCTAGACTGGGTGATTGCCCCAAAACTTCGTTCCATAAGCGGTGTTGCCGATGTCAATGCCTTAGGTGGCAAAGCCAAAACCTACCAAGTTACACCCGATCTTGAAAAACTCAGAACCTACGGTTTTAGTCTCCAAGACATCTTCAAAGCACTGGAAGAAAACAATGTAAACGACGGTGCAGGACGCGTCTCAGAGGGTGTAGAAGGCATACTCGTACGTAGTGTAGGACGGCTTAAGAGTCTCGAAGATATCAAAACACTGCCTCTAGGAAAAAGAGCAGATACCGTGATCACCATTGCCGATGTTGCGCAAGTGGATTATGGGTACATCACACGTGCAGGGTTTAGTACTAAAGACGGCAAAGGCGAAGCGGTGCAAGGCATTGTATTGGGTGCAAAAGGCATCAACACCCTAGAGCTTGTGGACGCTGCAAAAAAAGCGCTAAAAGAGATAGAAGCGTTTCTACCCAAAGGTACTTCACTGAACATCTTCTATGACCGTTCAAGCCTTATCAATCACGCTACAGACACTATCAAATCTGCGTTATTAGAAGCGGTTATTCTTATCATTATCATACTTTTGGTACTGCTTGGTAATGTGGCTTCAGCCATCAGTGTAGCGCTCATTTTGCCTTTTGCACTTTTGATGAGTTTTATCGCTATGGAGTATTTTGGTTTAAGTGCAAACCTGATGAGTCTTGGCGGACTGGCTATTGCCATTGGTATCTTGGTGGATTCGGCTGTTGTTATGGTCGAACACATCACCGCTGAACTGGGCAATGTAAAACATGCAAAGCAAAAAAAAGTGCATATCATCTACACGGCAGCAGTGGACATGGCACCTTCTATCATCACGGGAGTACTGATTATTATCATTGTATTTATGCCGCTATTGAGCTTTGAAGGGCTGGAGGGAAAGCTTTTTAAGCCTGTGGCGCTGAGTATTGTTTTTGCCTTATTTAGCTCTCTTATTTTGTCTTTGACGCTGATTCCTGTTTTGAGTTCTTTCATCCTGAAGATTCGTCCCGACCATGAATCATGGGCGATGAAAAAACTCTCAAATGGGTTTAAACCCTTACTGGAATATGCATTTTTACATACAAAAATGGTCTTTGCCTCAGTGGCACTCTTGTTTGTCCTCTCGCTCTTTTTTGCGTACAAAACTGGTAAATCTTTTATGCCTACTATGGACGAAGGTTTCCCTTTGGTCATGATAGAATCCTTGCCATCTGTGAGCCTTGAAGCCAGCGTTGCGCTCAATAACAAAATACAGCAAAAACTCTTAGCAGATATCCCTGAGATAGACTCCATCATCGCACGAACAGGAACCGATGAGATAGGACTGGATCCCATGAGTCTCAACGACACCGATACCTTTTTGAAGCTCAAACCTATGAGCCAGTGGCGAGAGCCTTCTAAGACATGGATGATAGAGCAGATACGAAGCACCTTGGAAGCGTTTCCCGGTATCGAATTTGTTTTTACGCAACCTATAGAGATGCGTGTCTCAGAGATGCTTACGGGTGTACGGGGCGATTTGGCGATTGATATCTTCGGCAGTGACCATGACGAACTTGAAAGTGTTGCCCTGCAGATAAAAACAATACTTGAAGGCATCTCTGGCAGCAGCGATGTGTTCAAAAAAGTCAATGAAGGGGTAGAGTATTTTGAACTTGCGTTTGACAAAAAAGCCATGGCGTATTATGGTATCAGTCAACAAGAACTCAATGATTTTCTTAAAGTGATGGTGACAGGTGAAGAGGTTGGCATCATACAAGAAGGGTTGCGTCGTATCTCACTTGTCGTAAAAGGTAATGTCAGTTTGCAAAACTCTTTAGATAAGCTCCAAAAACTCTACTATCCGCTACAAAATGGTACCTCAGTGCCACTAAGTACGCTTGTAAAATTCACCTCCAATGCAGGACCTGTGCAGATAGAACATGAAAATGGCTACCGTAAAACCATTGTCCAGAGCAATGTCAAAGGTCGTGACTTGGTGGGTTTTGTGGAAGAAGTACAAGCAAAAATCCAAAAAGAGGTCAAATTACCTGCAGGCTATTATCTCACCTATGGCGGAGAGTTTGAAAACCAACAACGCGCAGCTTCAAGACTAACACTCATCGTACCTGTTGCACTCTTTATGATCTTTGTGCTGCTCTTTGTCTCTTTTGGCTCACTAAGACAAGCTCTCTTGGTGCTGGTGAACATTCCTCTTGCCCTCATAGGAGGATTTATCGGTCTGTATCTTAGCGGTGAGTATCTCTCCGTGCCTGCTTCGGTTGGGTTCATTGCACTGCTCGGTATTGCAGTACTCAATGGTGTGGTATTGGTCAATTATTTTAATTTTTTAGTCGATCAGGGCTACACACTCAAAGAAGCTGTCATGGAGGGTACACTCAAACGATTTCGTCCCGTACTCATGACGGCCAGTATCGCAGCACTGGGCATGGTACCCCTGCTCTTTGCCTCTGGACCAGGCTCAGAGATACAAAGACCTTTGGCGATTGTGGTCATCAACGGACTTATCAGCTCTACTTTGCTTACGCTGATCATCTTACCGCTACTGTATTTGAGGTATTCAAAAAAATCCACCGATACAAGAGCATAAAATCTGTACTATCTATACTAAAAGACCAGAGGAAAAGCTCCGGTCTTTGGTATAATGACACATCTGTACAGTTTGATTTTGATTGAATTGTATGTCCAATACAGAGTGATGAAAGGTCTTCTTTTATGACACGCAGACTTCTTTTTATTTTCATTTTTTCTCTTAGCTTTTTGTTCAATGCCTGTGGTTCCGGTGCTTCTTCAGATAAAGCAGTTCAAACGTTTTCACAGGGTGAAAAAGAATTTCTGCATACGCTGTTTTTAACCGAATATCTCTGGTATGATCAGGTTGCCCAAACGGTGGATTATACGCTTTTTTCACAATCCCAAGAGATGATTGATGCACTACGCATCAACCCTCCTGACCACTGGAGCTTCACCATGACACAGCAGGAGTACGAAGATACCAATAATCAAAAAACTTCAGGTTTTGGTTTTGGCTATACAAGCGATTTTTTCATCTATCTTGTGCGTATCAATTCACCTGCTTACAACAAACTCTATAGAGGTGATCAGATCTTGGAGATTAATGGTGAAGCTGTAACAGAACTTCTTATCACCCAAGCAAGCCAAAATCTCAATACTCCTGCCACATTTACCTTGCTGAGAGACGGTACTCCCATTGATGTAAGTGTAACACCGAGTGAATACAGTTTTAACGTTTCGCTGGGAAAAACACTCATACATGAAGATAAAAAAGTCGGATACCTACGGTATGATGCTTTTACGGAGAGTTCTGTCGCTGAATTCGAACAAATTTTCAGCACATTCTATACACAGCATATCAATGAACTGGTGATAGACCTACGTTATAACGGGGGCGGCTCAATCGTAACAGCCAGTGTCTTGCTGGATAATATTAGCAATGCCTATGCGGGTCAAAGACAGATGTATCTGGACTGGAATGAAAATTATAAACACAATAATGCCAGTTATACATTTGAAGATGCCGATTTGCAAGATGGCAATGAGCTTACGATGAAACGTGTCTTTTTTCTCACTACCAAAGATAGCGCATCTGCAAGTGAAGCAGTCATCAATGCACTCAAACCGTATCTTGGAGACGCAAACGTTATCACCATTGGGGACAATACCCATGGAAAACCTGTAGGGATGAGCGGACGAACCTATGGGTTAAACTATTATTTTTTGATCAATTTCTTTGTGAGAAACAATGCCGAACAAAGCACTAGTTTTGACGGTATTCCTGCTACCTGTTATGCTCAGGATGACATCACCCATCCCTTGGGTGACCCACAAGAGGTCATGCTTAAAACCGCACTGGTGTATATGACTACAGGTGTATGCCTCTAAAGGCATCTACGCTATAATCTTCCCATGAAAAATCTCAAAAATGCGCTCCTGCTCAAACAACTCTATCAGCTTAAACAGTTCGGGTACTCCTATACTTCTGCAAACATCTATAAAGAAGATACGCAAGACTTCACGCTTCCCAATACACTGGAGTCTTTAGCCAAACAAGCCGCGCAGTGTCATCTGTGTGAACTTAGTAAAACACGCACCAAAGTCGTATTTGGCGAAGGCAATCCCCATGCTGCTATCCTTTTTGTCGGTGAGGCACCCGGTGTAACTGAGGACACTACAGGCAAACCCTTCGTAGGGCGCGCTGGAGAACTGCTTACCAAGATGATAGAAAATGTATTGGGGCTTTCAAGAAATGAAGTCTATATCACCAATATCCTCAAATGCCGTCCCTTTAACAATGAGATACCCACGCCTGAACAGGCACACACCTGCCAGCCATATCTGCTCAAACAAATAGAGCTTATTAAGCCTAAACTCATCGTCGCACTGGGTGCCACAGCGTATCATTATCTTACAGGGGATGATACCGATATCTCCAAGGTTAGAGGCACCATACACCAGCAAAACAACTATACGATTATCCCTACGTATCACCCTTCTTACCTTCTACGAAACCCCAGTGCGAAAAAAGAAGTCTATGTAGATTTACTCAAAGTAAAAGAGTTGATGCAGACAGTGGCTCAGTAAAGAAGCTTCCAAAAGAAAACTTTTGCTTCTTTTGGCGTAGCGTTAGATGATCTCTATTTTTTCAATGACGCTCAGTCCAAAACCACCAAGACCCACAAATTCTGTGTCTTTATTGGTTGTGAGCAGATTGATGTTTTTGATACCCAGATCTTTGAGTATCTGTGCACCCACACCAAACTCTCTGGCTTGCTCATGTGAGATGACTTTGGTGTCCAAAAAGATGAGCGTACCGCCGTTATGTTTAAGATACTCGATGGAGTTGTTGAGCGCATTAAAGCGTTTATCATCCAGCACAAGCCCGATGTCTGAGCCTATATTGTGAAATTTGACATTGGCAGTTTGGTGTGTTTTGTAAAACTGTATGACGGTGTGCTCTCTGTCCAGATGATCGATATAAGTGATTTTATCAACCTTCACACCTCTAAATGTACATTCATCATCCTTGGTGCGTCTTACCAACTTTTCATGTGCCAAACGATACTCAACGATATCAGAGATATACACGATAGTCAAATCATACTTGCGTGAGAACACTTCCAGATCATCCATACGTGCCATCGTGCCGTCATCTTTGATGATTTCACAAATCACCGCTGCAGGTGCAAGTCCCGCCAGCTTACACAGATCCACCGAGCCTTCGGTGTGACCCGTGCGCACCAACACACCCCCATCTTTAGCTATGAGTGGAAAGATATGCCCAGGACGGACAAAATCACTCGCAACCGTTTGCGGACTTGCCAGTTTTGAGATGCAGTCGTCTCTCTCCGCCGCTGAGATACCCGTACTTGCATTGGCAGAGTCTATCGATACTGTAAAAGCGGTTTCATGGTTAGAGACATTGTTACTTACCATCGGTATGAGATCAAGTTTAGCAGCGATCTCTTTAGTCACAGGCGTACAGATAAGCCCTCTAGCCTCTTTTGCCATAAAATTAACCATCTCTGGCGTCGAAAAAGTCGCTGCATAGACAAGGTCTCCCTCATTTTCACGGTCCTCATCATCCATCATGATCACCATATGACCTTTTTTGATCTCTTCTATGGCTTTTTCTACTCTTTGTATTGCTTCAATAGACATCACTCACTCCCACATTGTTTTACATCTGCGTATTTCTTGTGTATTATATCTATTTGCACTTCAGTTAAGAAACTTTTTGCATATTATTGTTTTTGTAACTTGACATGTACCGTATTTGGTGCTATAATGCCGTCCACATAAGCAAGTAGCTTGTGAATGCTGGGGTATCGCCAAGCGGTAAGGCAACGGTTTTTGGTACCGTTATTCGGGGGTTCGAATCCCTCTACCCCATCCACAAAATGATTTAATCTTAGTTTAATTAAAATAAGATATAATCCCCTCTCCAAATAAAATCGAAAGATTTTTAAATTCCTGTCGCGGGATAGAGCAGTTTGGTAGCTCGTCGGGCTCATAACCCGAAGGTCGTCAGTTCAAATCTGGCTCCCGCAACCAACCA
>NCHB01000041.1 GCA_002281755.1 Sulfurovum sp. 16-42-52 | reverse complement strand
CAAAGAAAAATAGCTAAAAATTAGAGAGTTTATTTTTTAGATGCTACAATATTTGAAATCAGATGGATTCTTTGGGTTTTTCAGAGGGTTCAATTAGATATAATAAATTTATTATTTAATATGATATGCGGAGAAACTTTGAAAATTACGATTATCATTACAGCCATTCTATTTATCTATGCGGCATTTTCTACCATTTTTCTTGACACAGCTCTGGTGGGAGATATAGGAAAAAAGATAGGCAATGCCAATCTTGTTCTCTTTGGACACCTTGCTTATATCAATATGTTTGTTTTGTTTTACCCACTCTATAAACTCTACTCAGATGTAAAAGTAAGAAAAAAACTCGATTTTTATTTGGGATGGATACTTCTGTTTATCGGACTGATCCTCTTTGCTTCCTTGGTTTTAGAGACCAAAAACAGCGGGCTTATCGGTTCGCAGATTGTTTCTTTTTTGCATCCGCTTATCGGAAAAGCAGGTTTGTGGCTGTTGTGGCTGATGGTGATGGCACTTTCACTGGTTTTTGTCTTGGATGATGACTTTCGATTGTCCAGTTTGAAAGAAAAAACACCTAAAGTCTCACTTTCTTTTTTCCCCCATCTGTTTTTGGGAACACTGCGACTCTTGGGCGGGTTGAATAAAATACTCAAAAAGATTTTTACAAACCCTTTCAATTCACCCATGCACGATGAGGGTATGATGCCTACGCTAAGCACCTCCGAAGAGACAGTCAAGCCAAAAACACTAAGAAAAAAACCAACTCCCCCTAAAAGCATAGCCTATCAACCAAAGCAAACACAAACAGATCCCTTATCTGAAGAGACAGATGACCCTGCTTTTGAGGAGATAGTCGAATTTGAAGAACAGATGTTGGAGAAGGAGACTGTACCCAAGAGCATCAAGACAGCGACACACGTAGAGATCGTCAGTGAGCTTGAGGAAAATTCCAAGTTGATGGAGCAGATAGACAAAGGTGCAGTTGTGAAACCGAAGAATTTCAAACTGCCCAAACTTGATTTTCTGCAAAAAGCGCCCAAAGCAACCAAAAAGATCAATGAAGCCGAGATAGACAGAAAAATTGAAGAACTTTTGTCCAAACTGCAAGAGTTTAAAGTGGAAGGGGATGTCGTACGAACCTACAGCGGTCCATTGGTGACGACCTTTGAGTTTAAGCCCGCTCCCAATGTGAAGATTTCCAAAATATTAAACCTGCAAGATGACCTTGCTATGGCACTTTCAGCTGAGACCATACGTATACAAGCCCCCATCCCAGGACGTGATGTAGTGGGCATAGAGATACCCAATGAAACCATCGATACGATTTATCTGCGTGAGATACTCGAAAGTGATCTCTTTAAAGAGTCCAGTTCTCCTTTGACGGTAGCTCTGGGAAAAGACATCGTAGGTAAACCGTTTATCACCGACATCAAAAAACTTCCCCATTTACTCATAGCAGGAACAACTGGTTCAGGTAAATCAGTGGGCATCAATGCGATGATACTCTCCTTACTTTACAGAAATGATCCTGACCAGCTTAAACTCATGCTCATCGACCCTAAGATGCTGGAGTTTTCCATCTACAATGATATCCCGCATCTTATCACGCCAGTCATTACAGAGCCTAAAAAAGCTATCGCTGCACTGTCCAATATGGTCGGAGAGATGGAACGTCGCTATAAACTGATGGCAGAAAACCGCACTAAAAATATTGATAATTATAATGAAAAAGTAAGAAATGACGGGTCTGCAGATGCTCTGCCTTTTATTGTGGTAGTGATAGACGAGTTGGCGGATCTGATGATGAACGGCGGCAAGGAAGTGGAGTACTCCATCGCAAGATTGGCACAGATGGCAAGAGCTTCAGGTATCCATCTCATCGTTGCGACACAAAGACCCAGCGTGGATGTCGTGACAGGGCTCATCAAAGCCAACCTGCCTTCACGCCTAAGCTACAGAGTAGGGCAGCGGATAGACTCTAAAGTCATCCTTGATGCTATGGGAGCAGAGAGCCTGCTGGGTCGTGGTGACGGACTCTTTACACCTCCGGGTGCTACGGGTCTTGTACGCTTGCACGCACCTTGGAACACAGAAGAAGAGATAGAAGAGATTGTAGAGTATCTTAAAGCACAGCGCTTGCCTGAGTATGATGAAAGTTATCTGGTTGCAGGTGGTACCAGCACAAGCGAGTCACAAAATACGAGCATGGAACTTGATCCTTTGTTTGAAGAAGCAAAACAGGTCATCTTAACGGACAATAAAACTTCTATCTCCTACTTGCAGCGCAAACTGCAGATAGGATACAACCGTTCAGCTAACATCATAGAACAGCTTGAAGCCATGGGAGTGCTGAGTGAACCCAATGCAAAAGGCAACAGAGAAATCCTCTAAGTACCCAAGGTGTGTCAAAACGTCGCTTTTGGCGCAGAATATTGTATTTTTCCTGTAACTATCCGATACAAATATTTTATCTCTTCAATATCTTTTATTTCCTGAGGCTCTTTCAAATCATTTTTTGCTACTATAAGGCACAAATAATACACAGGAGACCACAATGGCCTTATTGGAAGACTATAGAGCACATACGGCAAAGCGTGCAGAGTTGGGTGTACCACCTCTTGCACTCACTGCAGATCAGACAGCACAACTTGTAGAGTTGCTTAAAGCAAGCCCGATCGTTGATTCGGCTTACGCGATGGAACTTTTTGAAAACAAAATCCCTGCAGGTGTAGATGATGCAGCATACATTAAAGCAGCATTTTTAAATGATATCATTCAGGGTAAAGTTTCCTGTGATGCCATTGACGGTGTAAAAGCAACGGTTCTTTTAGGAACGATGCTGGGCGGTTTTAACGTAGCACCTCTTGTTGAAGCGTTGAGCTCATCAGATAAAGCAGTAGCAGAATCTGCAGCAGCACAACTCAAAAACACCCTGCTTGTTTACAACTCATTCAATGATGTAAAATCTTTGATGGATGGCGGCAATGCATTGGCAAAAGAAGTGATAGAGTCCTGGGCAAATGCGGAGTGGTTCTTCAACAAACCAGCCATGCAAAAAGAGATTACCCTCACGGTGTACAAAATCCCTGGCGAGACTAACACGGATGACCTTTCACCTGCATCTGAAGCCTTTACTAGAGCAGATATCCCGGTACATGCAAACTCATTCCTTGTAAACAGAATGGAAAACCCGCTTGAGACGATGAAAGAACTTAAAACTAAAGGGCATCCGCTTGTATATGTAGGCGATGTGGTTGGTACTGGATCTTCCAGAAAATCAGGTGTTAACTCACTACAGTGGCATATGGGTGAAGATATCCCTTATATCCCGGGTAAAAGAACAGGCGGTGTGGTTATCGGTGACATTATCGCTCCGATTTTCTTTAACACGGCAGAAGATTCAGGCTGTATACCGATTCAAGCACCAGTGGGTGAGCTTAATACGGGTGATGTCATCGTACTGAAGCCTTTTGACGGCGTAATTGAGAGAGATGGCAAAGTGGTATCAGAGTTTACCATCGAGCCAAACACACTTCCAGATGAGATGAGAGCAGGCGGTCGTGTGCCACTTATCATCGGTAAAGGCTTGACGGCTAAAGCAAGAGAAGCTTTGGGTATGGATGCAGGTGATATCTTCATCAAACCAGCAGTGCCTGCAGATAACGGCAAAGGTTTCACCCTTGCACAAAAAATGGTAGGAAAAGCCTGTGGTCTTGAGGGTGTAAAACCCGGTGTGTACTGCGAGCCTGTATGTACAACGGTAGGGTCACAAGATACAACAGGTGCGATGACAAGAGACGAGGTAAAAGATCTTGCTGCGGTAAGTTTTGGTGCGGATTTTGTATTGCAGTCTTTCTGCCATACATCAGCCTACCCGAAACCGGCAGACATCATCCTTCAGCATACGCTTCCACAGTTTATGACAGAGAGAAAAGGGTTTACACTTAGACCGGGTGATGGGGTTATCCACTCATGGCTCAATAGAATGTGTCTTCCTGACACAGTAGGAACAGGTGGAGATTCACACACAAGATTCCCGATTGGTATCTCATTCCCAGCTGGTTCAGGTCTTGTTGCGTTTGCAGCGGTCACAGGTTCTATGCCTTTAACGATGCCTGAGTCTGTACTGGTTAGATTTAGCGGTGAGATGCAACCAGGTATTACACTGCGTGATATGGTCAATGCGATTCCTTACCAGGCTATCAAAGACGGTTTGCTGACAGTTGAGAAAAAAGGAAAGAAAAATATCTTTGCAGGACGTATTCTTGAGATCGAAGGTCTTGAGCAGCTTAAATGTGAGCAGGCGTTTGAGCTTTCAGATGCTTCTGCTGAGCGTTCGGCTGCTGCGTGTACAGTGAAGCTTGACAAAGAGCCTATCATCGAGTACTTGGAGTCTAACATTGCCTTGATAGAAGAGTTGATTGCACAAGGTTATGAAGACAGAGCGACACTAGAAAGACGTGCACAAAAAATGAGAGACTGGGTTGCAAATCCAGTGCTTCTAAGCCCGGATGCAGATGCTGAGTATGCAGCGGTGATAGAAATCAATATGTCTGAGATAAAAGAGCCGATTGTCGCATGCCCGAACGATCCGGATGATGTAAAAACACTTTCAGAAGTGCACGCAGCAGGGCTTAGAACAGATATCGATGAAGTCTTTGTCGGTTCTTGTATGACTAACATCGGTTTGTTTAGAGCTAACGCTGAAGTACTTAGAGGTGAGGGTTCAGTTGAGACCAGACTATGGATTTGTCCTCCGACAAAAATGGATGAGAAGACATTGACCGAAGAGGGGTATTATTCTGTATTTGGTATGGCTGGAGCACGTATTGAGCCTCCAGGGTGTTCATTGTGTATGGGTAACCAAGCTTCTGTCAAACAAAATGCGTGGGTATTCTCCACTTCAACACGTAACTTTGACAACAGACTAGGAAAAGGCTCTCAAGTGTATCTTGGGTCTGCTGAACTAGCAGCCGTGGTTGCGCTTAACGGCAAGATACCAACTGCTGAGGAATACCTCAAAGTGGTACAAAATAAAATCAAGCCAGAAATGTCTGATGATATTTATAAATACCTAAACTTCAACAAGGTTTCAAAAGCCGAACTTGAAGCGATGGTTGAATAGTCGTTTTCCTACCATAACACTACTTTGCCTGCGCTCTTAAGTGCAGGCAACCCCTTTATTTTTCTCACTTTGCTTTTTGATAGACTATCTCTTTTTTACACACTCTGTTTCTTATGTAAATTAACTCTATAAATAAAACTAATATTGTATTATTTTACGTTACAATTAAATTGTACAAGAAAATACAAATGTAAAGGATTCAATATGGGTATGTTAATGATTGCTATAGGGTTAGGTTTTTTCGGAAGTATTATTATTTTCTTTATCTGTGAAGAACTGTCACTGAAAGATTCTGATTTTTCTGATATCAAAGATGTTTTTACACAAGAACTTAGCCTTAATGACAGTTTGACAAAATATGGGACAATCAAATATATGGCGATGTACATCGTTGCAGTCTTTGTGATAGGAATACTTATCTCGACGCAGATTTTGATACCAAATAATTTTGGTTTGGGGTATGCTATGGCGTATGTCTTTTTACCGTCATTGATCGGATCACTGATTATTCTACTTGTAAAATGGAGATTTCAACCGCTGCTTAAACTGATTTCTTCCTTTTTGTTTGGTGCAGGGTATATCGGTGCATCTGCCTTTGCAGTTGCGGTTACACATCTCTTGGTCAAGTAAATGATAAAGATATTTTTAAAGGTTTTCTTTAAGGATATCTTTGAAAACTTCAGGGATGCGATGAGGTTTTCCTTTTGCAACATAAACTAAAATAACCTCCATACTAAAGACTTTTATTTTCTCTTTCCACACTTCTTGAAGTAACACCACAGATGTGTTTTTGAGTGCCAAGATGCTTGATGTAACCTCTAAGACATCACCCAACTTGGCTGTTGCTAAAAAATCCGCTTTAACACTGCGCACCACAAATCCGCTATGTTCATCCATCAAAGGCAACATACCTTTTAGAAAAAACATTTCAGATCGCTGCCTCTCACAAAATTTGAGGTAGTTCGAATGATAAACAATTCCACCTGCATCTGTATCTTCGTAATAGACGCGTATTTTCATCAGTACTCCCTATGTTCTTTAGCTTGAAAATGTATTTCTAAAAGCTTTGGCTCCATCTTTGCTGGATTCTATCTGGTCGCTGATGTCTTGGAACGAAAAACGGAGTTTGCTTTGTTCTATGGTTGCTATCTCTTTGATTTTGTTGATATTAATCAGGTAAGAGCGGTGAATGCGTATGAAGTTGTGAGTGAGGAGTTTTTTTTCAATATCTGAGATCTTTTGTGCGTAGTAGGAAAACCCTTTCATGGAACGCAGCATCACTTCAGCAAGATCGGCTTTTACGTAGTAGATATCTTCTGGTTTAAGCAGATAATAACTCTCACCTGTTTTACTCATCAATCTCAAATCTTGATGGTTCTTTGCTGGTATATTGACACGTTGTATGCTCTCTTTGAGTTGTTCTATGCTAAAAGGTTTGATCAGATATCCCACGGCCCCGATATCAAAGGCTTTAAGCGCATGCTCATCATAGGCGGTTTGGAAGATGATGGCTAAGTCTTGCTGGTGATAGCGTAGCTCATACCCCAGTTTGAGTCCGTTTGTCTGGGGCATATTGATATCTAAAAGAACCAGATCAAAATGGTGTTCCTCTACAGCTTTAAGTGCACTTTGGGCATTGTCTGCTTCGATGATGTCTTCATATCCAAGCGTTGTAAGCATTCTTTTGAGTCTGGCTAACGCCAAGGCTTCATCATCTACGATAAGTATTTTCATGACAATCTCCTAAATAGAGTATAAAAGTAGGTGTTTGGGTGTTGCGTATCTCAATCTTGCCTTGACACAGAAGTTTCAGGCGTTGTGCCAGATTGGTAAGGCCGGTTCCAAATTCAGTGTTTTTCATCGCTTTACCGTTATTTTGCACGGTAAGAGTATGGGTCGGGGTATCGTATGAGAGGGTGATGGTTAGCGTGTTTTTCTCAATGAAGCCATGTTTGATGGCATTTTCAACCAGCAGTTGGATGGAAAATTTGGGTACAGACAGAGCAGGCATGGGCGTTGCAAGGTGTATGGCGATGGTGTTGCTAAAGCGTATATTTTCAAGTTCTACATAATCATAGACATTTCTGAGTTCATCTTTGAGTGGGATGAGCGCTTTTTCATCCATGGTGTTGCGTAAAAAAGTAGAGACTTTCAGAATGGCCATCTCCGCTTTTTCTGGGTCTTGATGGATGAGTTCTGCGATGGAGTTGAGTGCATTGAACAAAAAATGGGGATTGAGCTGTGTCTCAAGGGAGGCAAGACGGCTTTGGACATAGTGGTGGTCGACCTCTTCTTTTTCGTTACGCATCTTGACAAAGCGATACAGAAGAGCACCCACGACATAGGTGAGAAACCCCACCGCAACGGCAATCTGCACACCATGTGTATGAAACAGAGGAATCAGATCGATAGTCAGTGCTTTAGCCAGAGAAGTACTCAAAAGTGTACCTAAAAAACCCGATAAAAACGAAAAAAAGACAGCCAAGGGAAGCCACAATAGTTTTGAAATACGCGGAAGGATCTTTTGGTTCATATAGCTGATAAAAATGAGTGAAAAAAAAGTAATACTAAACCCAAGGATAGCGCCAAAATAGGCACCTTGAAGCCATACACGGTTTAAAAGAACATAGCCCAGAGCTGAAAGCAGGGTGGCAAAAACCATACCGATGAGCAAAATATAAAGCCAGTCACGCATTTTGATATGCAGCTCGATATTATACATGCAGCAGCTTTCTTAGATTGTCCACACCCAGCATCACACCCGGCCACCCTTGTGCCGCATAGACGGTATCGCCCACATGATACAGTCCTTTGATAGGGGTGTTATTTGATGGTAGTTTAGGGAGGAAGTTTCTCATGGTGATGGGGTTTCCTCCAAGTTGTGATCGTCTGATGTACTGTTTAAAGGTTTTGGGTGTTGCTGAAAAACAGTGTACTATCTCATCGTTTGTAATATGAAGTATATCACAGATGGACTTTGTGAGAACCTCCTGTAAATGCGCTTTTTGTGATTCATACTGAACTTTGTTCTCCCACCATCTTTCGTCGGTATGGATGGATGCGGTGATGCTGTAATGTCCTTTTGGGCAAAGTTTTTCATCGTTTTTATCTGAAAAAGAGACAAAAAGTGCAGACGAGAGCGTGTGCGGGTAGGGCTCATTTTGGATGAGCTGATAATGATGCTCAAACAGTTTATCGGTTTTGATGGTCATATAAAGCATAAATGAACTTTGGTGGTTGTTGAGTTTTTCATAGGGTTTATAGTAGCGTTTGATACGGTCTTGGCTAAAAAGAGCGCTGCTATCATATACGGTGCTGTTGAGGATGACATTTTTGGCTTTGACCGTGCGTGTGAAAGAACTCCGTTTGGTATGTAACAGGAAATAGTCATCCTGCTTTTGTATGCCTGTTATCTCTGTTCTTCGTTGTACGTTCTGCATGGTAGCAGTCAACTGATCGAACAGTGCCCCAAACCCACCGGGTACATAGTGTGTTTCATTGAAGGTATAGCCCAGAGAAAGGGCTGCGGTAAAAAAGTTGATCTCTTTTAGCGGTGCTTGTGCCACGATGAGGACTTGAGACTCCAAAAACTGCAGATACTCCCCCGTGATGTCACCATAAAACTGCTTGATAAATGCTAAGCCATTCACACGCAAATACCGTTGGAATTTAAAGAAAAGCGGCAGAAAACTGGTGAGTGAACGTACTTTGTGCAAAAAAGAAGAGTTACTGTAATAATGCCCCTGCTGTGCATAGAACTCTGTACCAAGCCTATAAACCAAGGTCCAAAAATCACGATTTTTAGGGTGAGGGTAATGGGTATCAAGAATTGCAAGGAATTGTTCGAGGTCTCGGTATCTGGGTGTTTTTTTACCGTTTTGTATGATGACGATGGCAGGATCGCTGGAGATGAGTTCCGGGGTAAAACCGATAGCATCAAACATCGATTTGACGATGTGCCCTTCTTGGTAGCCTGCCATAGTGGTCGCACCGGTATTGTAGGAAAACCCTCGATGCATAAAGGTAGAACTGCATCCGCCAAGATAGGGCTCTTTTTCAAATAAAACGGTCTTGTATCCTTTGGCATCAAGATACGCGGCTATGCTGCTACCCCCGACACCTGAACCTACAACTGCATAGTCAATCATACCGTTGCTTTCATACTTTGAGCTAAAGCGTAGGGGTAGGGTGTTTGTAGCATGGGGAACTCCTCACATATTTTATTTGCTAATCATAGTGAAGTATGCAGATAGTTAGTAGGGGTTATTTGTCTGTTGGTATGATGCCGCTATAACATCGTGATTTCAGCATCACAGGTGCGTTAGATTTGAGTGAGTATCTGTGCTAAAGCGCTTTTGATGTCAGGATAGCTAAACACATACCCCGCATCCAAAATTTTGCGCGGATAGACCTCTTTTGAGCCTGTGAGCACAGAAGCCGCTTCACCGTACATGATGCGAAGCGCAAACTCAGGAATGGGGATGAGTGTGGGACGATGCAGTGCTTTTCCCAGCGCTTTGGTGAAGGTGTAGTTGCTTACGGGGTTTGGTGCAGTGGCATTGTAGATACCTGTGAGTTGTTTGTCTATGATGTGTCTGTAGATACCCATGAGGTCATCGAGGTGTATCCAGCTCATCATCATCTTGCCATCGCCGATGATGCCGCCAACACCCCAGCGAAACGGCGTAAGCATCTGTTCTAACGCACCGCCATTTTTGCCCAAGATGACACCAAAGCGTAAAATGCTCGTAGGCTTAATGCAACGCAGGGCTTGTGCTTCCCACTTTTGGGCAAGTTCTCCTAAGAAATCATCGGCTATTGCTGTACAGGTTTCGTCACAGTGCGTATCATCAGGGTAGATGCCTATGGCAGAAGTGGAGATAAAGAGAGAAACGCTGCTTTGATTGACCGCTCTGACAAGACGCTGGGTACTTTCTATACGGCTGCTTAGAAGAATTTTTTTATACGGGTCACTCCAGCGTTTGATGATGGGTGCACCCGCAAGATTGATGACCACATCAACCCCATTAAGTTTGTGAAGGATACGTGCTTCGTCATCATCTCTTTCTATGATGACGCACTCTTTGAACTGTTCCTGTAGCGCAGAACCGACAAAACCGCTTGCGCCTGTGAGTGCTATTTTCATGAGTGCTCCTTTGTGTTACTTTAACAAGGCTTCTATCTCTTTTTCTATTGACTTGGGGCTTGTAGCAGAGGCAAAACGCGCGATGACCTTGCCTTCTTTGTCTACAAGAAACTTGGTGAAGTTCCATTTGATGGCTTCACTTCCCAAGAGTCCTTTTTGCTCGGATTTGAGATAGACATAGAGCGGATGGGACTCATCGCCATTTACTTTGATCTTGGAGAACATCGGGAAGGTCACAGCAAAATTGACCTGACAGAAGTTTTGTATCTCTTTTTCGCTTCCAGGTTCTTGAGCGCCAAACTGATTGCAGGGAAAGCCCAGAACAACCAGCCCCTTGTCTTTGTATTTTTGCCAGAGTGCTTCAAGCCCCTCGTACTGTGAGGTAAATCCACATTGGCTGGCGACATTCACGATGAGCATCACTTTGCCCTTGTAGGGCGCAAGTGTGGTCTCTTTGCCATCAATCGTCGTTACTTTAAAGTCATAGATCGTTTCCATAGGTTTATCCTTTGCGTAGGTATGTAGGTTCAAAATAAGCAGTAAAAAAAGTAATCTTTTTAGCATAGTAAATCCTTTTTAAATGATACTGCATTATAAGGTAATATGCTGTTATTTGCTAGGGCTTTTTTGTTGGTTGGTGGGGTTTCGGGATGCATCATTCGCCATTTCTTGTTTGTAAATAACATATTGGCTAAAATAGACAAAATATCACCAAAGAGACATCAACCAGGAGTGGCTATGAGTGAGATTGTTATTTATGATGATGGAAATTTTTCTATTGAGATATCCATTGAAAATGAGACTTTATGGCTGAGTACAGAACAGATAGCAATGCTTTTGGCGTCAATCGTCCTGCGATTGTAAAGCATATTGGTAATATTTATAAAACCAATGAATTAGATGAAAAGGCAACCTGTTCTATTTTAGAACAGGTTGCCAAAGATGGTAAAAAAAGAAAGATTCCTCGTTCCCATCGTCTCAATGGGAATGCATACTAAACTCCAAAGTAAAACTAAATCAAAATAGCTACAATAACTGATAGGACGAAGCAGATACAAAATTTATGAACCGACACATCCACACTTTTTAACCTGCACCATACTTCAATGGTTGCCCATCTTTGCAAGAAAAGAAATACTGGGCTTGATTGATGTGGAACGGTTTTGGTAGTATGCACGATATGGGTATGGATTCCCATCGATACGATGAGAACGAGCAAAACCGCTCGCTCCTGTAAGTGCTACTTTCATTCTATCCCTTTTTGCTTACTATATATGCCAGTATGGACTTCCTGTGTAATTACACACAATCTGTTATAATTGTAGCAATTTTGAGTTTTATATATTTGAAGTAGAATATTCATTCCCATCGGGACAATGGGAATGAAGAAAAGATGCTTTATGGGATAAGTGAATCTAATTGAACCCTCTGAAAAACCCAAAGAATCCATCTGATTTCAAATATTGTAGCATCTAAAAAATAAACTCTCTAATTTTTAGCTATTTTTCTTTG
>NCHB01000040.1 GCA_002281755.1 Sulfurovum sp. 16-42-52 | reverse complement strand
AACATACTTGTCCGTGGGATACACGGCAACAATGCTTCTCATCAAACTAGGGTTGCCTAGCGGAAGAAGAATCCACCTTATTTATGGGTGGAGTATCAACACTTATTTAGCACTTTTTTACTATAATAATCCCCTTATTTACCGCCCAAAAAGGACCCCAAATATGGCACAGATTGAGAATTTAGATCACGTTTTAAAAACCCATAAACTAAGCAAAGCAGAGTATGAAGAGATATTGCGTATCCTTGAGGGTCGTCACCCCAATATCGTTGAAATCGGTATTTTTTCTGCGATGTGGTCTGAGCATTGTTCTTACAAGTCGAGTAAAAAATACCTCAATGGTTTCCCGACAAAAGCCCCGTGGGTCATCCAAGGACCGGGAGAAAATGCGGGTGTTATCGATATCGGTGACGGTATGGCAGCTGTGTTTAAGATGGAGAGTCACAATCACCCCTCTTACATCGAACCTTTTCAGGGTGCTGCGACGGGCGTAGGGGGCATACTCCGTGATATCTTTACCATGGGTGCAAGACCTGTAGCCAACATGAATGCTTTGCGCTTTGGTACGGTAAACGGCAACTCTGACATCGCGCGCTACCAAAGACACCTTGTGCGTGGTGTGGTAGATGGGATCGGCTCTTACGGTAACTGCATGGGCGTACCGACCATAGGCGGTGAAGTGAGCTTTGATGAGTCGTACAATGGCAATATTTTGGTCAATGCCTTTGCTTTGGGGTTGGTCAAATCCGATGAAATCTTTTTGGGTGTAGCCTCAGGCATCGGTAACCCTGTGATGTATGTGGGTTCTAAAACAGGGCGTGACGGTTTAGGTGGTGCAGTCATGAGTTCAGACAGCTTCACCGAAGAGTCTAAGTCACTTCGTCCTACGGTACAAGTGGGTGATCCATTTACGGAAAAGCTTTTACTTGAAGCGTGTTTGGAGTTGTTTAAAGCTGACCTCATTGTAGGTATCCAAGATATGGGAGCTGCAGGGCTTACCTCTTCATCCTTTGAGATGGCAGGCAAAACGGGTGCAGGTCTTATCTTGCATCTTGACAAAGTTCCTGCGCGTGAAGAGGGGATGACGCCGTATGATTTTATGCTTTCGGAGTCGCAGGAGCGTATGCTGATCTGTGCCAAACAGGGGTGTGAGCAGGCTATCATCGATATTTTTGAGAAATGGGAACTTGATGTTGCGGTCATCGGGGAAGTAACCGACACCGCGCGTATGGAGTTGATGTGGCATGGTGAAAAATGTGCCGATATGCCTATCGCACCCGTGAGTGAAGAAGCCCCGATGTTAGACAGACCCACAGCAAGACCTCAGTATCTTGACGCGGTCAATGCAAAAACACTCTCAGACTACAAAACGGTAGACAATCAGGAAGCGTATGAGACACTGCTTTCACACATCGAAGTCTCAGATAAAGCATGGGTGTACAATCAGTATGACTCCATGGTACAAACCAACACCACCAAGGGACCTGGTAGCCTCGATGCCTCGTGTATCCGTATCAAAGAAAACGGTAAAGCGTTGGCGATGAGTTCAGACTGTAACCCGCGATACTGCTACATAGACCCGAGAAAAGGTGCTGCGCTTGCCGTGGTGGAGTCGGGACGCAATGTGGCAATGTCGGGGGCTAGACCGCTTTCTATCACCGATTGTCTTAACTTTGGTAATCCTGAAAATCCTGAAGTGATGTGGCAGTTTGCCGAATCGTGTGAGGGCATCAAAGAAGCCTGTTTGGCACTCAATACGCCTGTTGTCTCAGGAAATGTCTCTTTGTATAACGAAACCAATGGCGTCTCAGTATTTCCAACCCCTGCCATCGCCATGGTGGGACTCAATGAAGATGAAAACAAGATACTGCCTTCAGCATTTCAAAAAGAAGGAAGCCTTGTGCTTCTTGTGGGTGAGACTAAAGGCGAGTTTGGTGCTTCGCTGTACATCAAAGCACTGCATGGTGAAACCACAGGTTCACTGCCAGCGTTCGACTACAGCGCTGAACTAGCACTGTGGGAACTGGTCATAGAAGCAAACAAAAAAGGATTGCTAAATGCTGCCAAAGATGTTAATGTCGGCGGTATTGCCATCGCACTCTCTAAAATGGCAGCAGTCTCTAGTATGGGAGTGACTGTTTCAGTCACACTTGAAGCAAGTAGAGACATCTTTGATGAGTCTCAAAGCCGCGCACTGCTTGAAGTAAGTCATACGAACATGGTAGCAGTTGTTGCTATGGCAAAAGAGTTAGGATTAGAGATTTGTGTCATCGGTGCAGTAGGTGGAGACAAGGTGAGTATCAATGATGTAGCGCTTCCTCTTGAGAGAGTCCAAGAGTTGTATTTTACTACTTTTGCTAAGACTATAGAACAAGACTTGTAAAGAGGAAATAAGCGTGAAGATACTTAGAGGGTTTGGTAAAAACTACTTTAGTTTTGCATCCATGACGGCACATAGTGTTGCCCATAAATTGGAAAACCAAAACACCGTATCACAGGCACTTTACGCATTTTTTTCAACGCTTGATTTTACATCGGACGAACAAGACCCGCCCGAACTGTTACTTGAGGCTGTTGTTATTCAAGCATCCAAACCCTGCCATTGCAACTGTTTTTTTAAACGTAAAACCAGACTCATTCTTCTACTCAATCATTATATTCCCCGCTGTCCTTTTTACTGTACGTATTTTGCTTTTCGGCGTACTGGCGTACATCCTCCTTTTACATTTTCTTTTTAATCTAACAACACCATCGCTCACTAAATAAGATATTTATAAATATAAACAAAGGATGACGCATGTCAAAAAATTATGTAGTAGGATTTCCGCGTATTGGAGAACAAAGAGAGTTAAAAGTTGTATTGGAGTCATATTGGGCTCAAAAAACACCTTTTCAAGAAGTGCAAAAGGTTGCATCGACCCTGAAAAAAAGACACTGGGAGTATCAAAAAAACGCAGGCATCAGTCATATTTCCACCAATGACTTCTCTTTGTATGACACCATGCTGGATATGGCTGTGACATTGGGGGCTATCCCTTCAAGGTTTGCTTCACTCAGTGGTGAGACACGCTATTTTGCCATGGCAAGAGGAAACAAGGAGGCTGTAGCCATGGAGATGACGAAGTGGTTTAACACCAACTATCATTACATCGTGCCTGAACTCAGTCTGCAAGATGCGTATGTGCTGGATGCCACAAAAGTGATAAATGAATACAAAGAAGCTAAAGCCTTGGGTATCCAAACCAAAATCAATCTCATCGGTCCCCTTACATTTTTGGGGCTTTCCAAACGCATCGATGGGGGAGATACTTATGAGTTATTTTCTAAAATACTTCCCGTGTATGAAGCACTGTTAAAAGATATTGCTTCTTTGGATGAGGAAATTTTAGTTCAGATAGATGAGCCGATTTTAGTCAAAGATTTGGAGCCAAAAGTGCTGAGTCTGCTTAAGCCTTGTTATGATGTCTTGGCAAAGGTTTCAGTGAAGATTAAAATTGTGCTTACAACCTATTTTGAGCACTCCAACGAAGCAACGAAAATACTGGTGCATACCCCTGTATGGGCGATAGGGCTTGACTTTATGCATGGTGAGAAAAACCTAGAGAGTTTAGAACTGATAGCACAGAGTGACAAAAAGCTCATCGCTGGCGTTGTCGATGGGCGTAATATCTGGAAAAATGATATGGAAAAAACACTTGGGCTTTTGGAGACTATCGCTCGAGTTGTGCCTAAAGAAAAACTGATAGTCGGTACATCTTGTTCCTTGCTTCACACGCCATTTTCACTCAAATATGAAGAAAACATGGATGCTGAAATCAAAAATTGGCTCTCGTATGCGGTGGAAAAACTGGATGAACTGTCACTTTTGGGCAAACTCTTTTTTGAAGGAAAAGAGACGCTCAGCCAAAAAGAATCAGCACTGTTTGCTGCCAATAGAACTGCCAATGAATCAAGAAAAAATTCTGCACGCATCCATGACAGCATCGTGCAAGAGAGGGTGAGGCAAATCAGCAAGTATCAAAGAGAGGGTGATTATAAAGAACGCATAGAGATACAAAAAGCGCACTTGGCGTATGATGATTTGGCGACTACTACCATCGGCTCTTTTCCGCAAACGCCAGAGCTTAGAAAAGTAAGAGCAGACTATAAAAAATCTGCGATTTCACAAGAAGTCTATGAGCGTGAGATTAAAACATACATTGATGAATGTGTGGCATTTCAGGAAGAAGTGGGGCTGGAGATACTCGTACACGGTGAACCTGAGCGAAACGACATGGTGGAGTACTTTGGTGAACAGCTCAAAGGGTATGGATTTAGCCAAAATGGATGGGTGCAGAGTTATGGGAGCCGTTGTGTAAAACCGCCGTTTATCTATGGTGACATCAGCCGTCCTGAAGCGATGACGGTAGCATGGACAAGCTATGCGCAAAGCAAAACGAAAAAAATCATGAAAGGGATGCTCACGGGCCCTGTGACTATCCTCAACTGGTCATTTGTACGCGATGACAAATCAAGAGATGAAGTGGCAGAACAAATCGCCATAGCCTTAAGTGATGAGGTGGATGACTTGCAAAAAGCTGGCATCAAAATGATTCAGGTGGATGAAGCGGCATTTAAAGAAGGCTATCCACTGCGAAAAGAAAACATAGAGTTGTATGAAAAATGGGCGGTAGAAAACTTTAAACTCTGTGTCAGTACAGCACATAAAGAGACGCAAATCCATACCCACATGTGTTACTCACAGTTCAATGACATCATTCATACCATCGAAGCGATGGATGCAGATGTGATTTCCATCGAGACAGCGCGTTCGGGCAATACACTGTTGAAAATCTTCAAAGAAACAGGGTACAAACAAGAAGTAGGCCCGGGGATTTACGACATTCACTCTCCGCGTATCCCTAGTGTAGAAGAGATGGTGAAACAGATAGAGCTTCTTTTGGAAGTGTTACCCGCAAAACAACTTTGGATCAACCCTGATTGTGGGCTAAAGACACGAAAATGGGAAGAGGTGAAACCCAGCCTCATTAACATGGTGACAGCAGTCAAAGAAGTAAGAAAACGCCTCGCATAAGGCGCGCTAAGAAGGAGGCTTTTTCTCCTTTTTAGCGACTTTTGGCTATACTTTGGGCTTTAAGTATCGATACAATTCAAAGGGTTTAGCAGGATGAGAGCATTATTGAGTGTAAGTGACAAAGCGGGTATTGTAGAGTTTGCCAGTGGGCTAGAAAAACTGGGTTGGGAGATCATCTCAACAGGCGGAACCTATAAGACTTTGTCTGCAGCAGGCGTCAACGTTATCGAGATAGATGAGGTAACCAAATTTCCAGAGTGTTTTGAAGGGCGTGTGAAGACCTTAAATCCTTATGTGCATGGCGGTATCTTGCACAAAAGAGGTGATGCAGCCCATGTGGCGCAGGCCAAAGAGCTTGGGGTAGAAGGTATCGACCTTGTCTGTGTCAATTTATATCCGTTTAAAGCAACCATTGAGCGAACCGAAGACTTCGATGAAATCATCGAAAATATAGACATTGGCGGGCCTACGATGGTACGAAGTGCAGCGAAGAATTTCAATGATGTACTGATTGTAACGGATGTGGGTGATTATGAGAGCGTACTTGAAGCACTGCAAACCAATGCCAATACTTTGGAGTTTAGAAGAGGGTTGATGATTAAAGCTTTTGAGCATACAGCAGCTTATGATGGGATGATAGCCAACTATATGAATGGCCGCTTTAATGAAGGGTTTGGCGAATATCAGTTCATTACGGGTAAAAAATCGTTTCAGACACGTTATGGAGAGAATCCACACCAAAAAGGGGCACTCTATGAGTTTGACAGCCATTTTACAGAGCACTTCAAACAGCTCAAAGGTGAAGCAAGTTTTAACAATATCAACGATGTCAACGGCGCACTCAAGATAGCTTCGAGTTTTGGAGATGAAAATGCCGTATGTATCGTAAAACATGGCAACCCTTGCGGTTTTGCTATCAAAGAGACGCTTTTAGAATCGTATACTGAAGCTCTCAGATGTGACCCTGTTTCCGCTTTTGGTGGTGTGGTTGCAGTCAACGGTGTAGTGACAAAAGAACTTGCCGTGAAGATGAATGAGATCTTTTTGGAAGTGGTGATGGCGGCAGACTTTGAACCTGAAGCTTTGGAAGTGTTCGAGAGTAAAAAGCGTATCAAACTTTTTGCTCAAGGCGGGAAAAAACTGGTAATGGCAAAAGACAAGTTTGACTTTAAACACGTAGATGGCGGTTTTGTGTACCAAAACGCGGACTGTATCTGCGACAATGAAGTACACAATGCCAAAAAACAGTCAAAACTGGAAGCCTCAGCTCAAGAAATGAAAGATTTGGAGATCGCTTGGAAAGTGGCAGGGCTTACGAAGTCAAACTGTGTGGTCTATGTTAAGGATTCTGCAATGGTTGCTGTGGGTATGGGCATGACAAGCCGTGTGGACGCTGCACAATGTGCACTCAAAAAAGCAAAAGAAATGGACATCGATGTCACAGGTGCTGCGATGGCATCTGAAGCATTTTTTCCTTTCCGTGACAGTATCGATGCCGCTGCTGCTGCAGGTGTCAAAGCCATCATCGAGCCTGGTGGAAGCATCAGAGACGATGAGGTCATCGAAGCAGCCAACGAGCATGGTATCTCACTCTACTTTACTACCGTAAGACACTTTTTACACTAGCAGAAAATTATGGATAAATTACTCATCGTATGGAGTACCGCAGAGATAGAAGTTGCCAAAAAGATGGTGTTGCTTTATGGTAGTGTCATCCTTCCAAGAGGGTATTGGGATGAAGCACATCTGATGATATGGGGGCCTTCTGCAAAACTGTTGGCAGAAAACGCTGAGTTGCAAGAGCTTCTTGCAAGAGTGAAAGATACTGGCGTTGAACTTTCGTGCTGTGTGGTCTGCGCTGATGAGTATGGCGTGAGTGAAAAGTTGGCATCTTTGGGTATTGAACTCACACATACGGGTGAGTTTCTCACCCAAGCACTGAAGCAAGACTGGAAAGTGATTACTTTTTAGCCTGAAGCATATTTGAACCGATACATCATAATGGAGGCTGCCACGCCTACATTAAAACTTTTTACTCCTTTTGCCATCTCTATAGTAACCACTTCATCACACATTTTGAGCACTTCTTCACTAAGCCCTGAGCCTTCATGTCCCATGAGCAGTACCCATTTAGAAGAAACCTTTACGGCACCCAGCGGGGTAGAGTCTTGAGTCACTTCTGCAGCGTAGATACGGTACCCTCTGGCTTTGAGTGTGCGTATGGTTTCTTGTATGTCATCATAGGTGTGGATTTTAAGCATGCTGATGTGACCCATCGAAACACGTAAAGCACGTCTTGAGTAGGGATGAGGCCCCTGTTTGGGAAGCACATAGGCATCCATCCCCAAGGCAGCCGCAGAGCGTGCGATGGATCCGATGTTTTGTGTTGAGCTTATCTCATCCAGCATGATGATGTGGTCTCCGAGACTCTCCAGCGGATGTTCTTGCGGGCGTATGCCATGCATCATCACATTGTGGTGTATCTTGTGACCGACGATCTGCATCATCTGTTCTTTGCTTGCCACATAGAAAATGGCTGAGTGTTTAGAGGTAAGGAGTGATGGGTAGGCATCATAATATTCTTGTGTGGCAAGGATGCTTTTGACCTCTATCGCTTCTGATGCGAGCAGTAGATTGACCACTTTTGGACTGTCTGCTATAAAACTGCCATCGGAGCTAAAGGCATGTTCGCGAAACTGGTGGTAGATGGCAAGTTCTGGTGCGTGTATATCGTCTATGTGTAGGTAGGTCATGGTGTATTATACTCAAAAGGGTGCAAGATTTACGCTGACTTTATTTTCGTTTGGTTACAATGCAGTAAAATTATAATAATTATAAGGAATGAATGTGAAAAAAGTACTTTTTGGACTACTTCTAGTTATGACCTCCGTGGTAGCAGAGTTGCAGCAGGTATGGGCAAGCCCTGACTTTGTAGATAAAAATATCAAAATCATAGACATACGTACCCCTGCTGAGTGGTATGAGACTGGCATCATCAAAGGCTCTTATCCGATTATGTTTTTTGATGAGCAGGGTGGGTTTGATGTTGATGGTTTTTTAGCAAGCTTAAACAAAGTGGTCAAAAAAGATGAGCCGTTTGCACTCATATGCAGAGTTGGCAGCCGTACGGGTATGGTTTCTGAATTTTTATCTGAAAAACTCGGATATAAGGTGATTGACCTTCAGGGTGGTATCATGAAGATGATTCAGGAAGGGTATAAAACCGTACCGTATCAACCCTAAAAAACCTAAACTTGATTGACATTGACTAAACTTTTTTGATATACTTTTTAAAAAGAAATAGCGTTAGTTTAGGATTAGTATGGCAAAAAGTTTATATGAAACACTGGGTGTCAGTGAAAATGCAAGTGCAGATGAAATAAAAAAATCTTATAGAAAGCTCGCACGAAAATACCATCCGGATATCAACAAAGAAGAGAGTGCGGTTGAGAAGTTCAAAGAGATCAATGCTGCGTATGAAGTGCTCTCCGATAAAGAGAAAAAAGCACAATATGATCAGTATGGCGATCAAATGTTCGGCGGACAAAATTTTCATGATTTTGCACGTGGACAGGGCGGTGGCGTAGATCTTGATGAGATACTCAGACAAATGTTTGGCGGCGGTGGCGGATTTGGTAGCGCGCGGGGCGGTTTTGGGGGTTTTGGTGCTCCAGATTTGGATATGCAAGCTCGTATCACCGTGCCTTTTATGGTCTCGGTCAATGGCGGCAAACAGAGTGTCTCTGTCGGTGGACAGAGTTTTGAGATTAAGATTCCTGCTGGGATTAAAAGTGGCGAGACCATGCGTGTACGCGGTAAAGGCAAACACTTTCAGGGGCAAGTAGGGGATCTTTTGTTACAGGTAGAAGTCGCATCTTCAAGTGAGTACGAAAGAAAAGGCGATAATCTTTATAAGACCTTTGATGTTCCGTTGAAAGAAGCCCTGTTTGGCGGCAAAATTATGGTCGATACACCGGAGAAAGAAGTCTCTCTCAAAGTGCCTCAAAACACGAAAAACGGTCAAAAATTCAGACTCAAAGGCAAAGGTGTCGCCGATAGAAAAACGGCACTCAGAGGAGACTTGTTCTTAGTTGCTAATGTGGTTTTACCTGATGTGGAAAGTTTGGATGATGAACTTAAAACGATGATGGAAGCCAAACTGTAAAGGATAGAAAATGCATAGTTATGATGAACCGGTCTATCTCATCTCTGTGGTAGCAACCATGCTTGAGATACACCCTCAGACCCTCAGACAATATGAGCGTGAAGGCTTGGTTGAACCCTCACGTACACAGGGAAAGATGCGCCTGTATTCGCAGCGTGATATTGAGCGTATGAAGCTAATTTTACGGCTGACCCGTCAGATGGGTGTTAATCTAGCCGGTGTGGACATCGTCCTTCAGCTCAAAGAACAGATAGACCAGATGCAAGATGAGATCAACCAGTTGCGTGAAGAACTCAGTAAGACGAACCGTAACGGCTCTGTGCATTCAAGTAAAGCGTTAGTGACAAAAAGTTTTTATGATCTTATTATATTTGGAAATTAGAAAAGGTAATTTCATCATACAAATTAGTATATAATAGTGCTATGAAACAGCAAAAATATTATACATTTCTGCAACAACAAATACTCCTAATGATAGGGCTTACGCTTCTTCCTGGGATTGTGTATGTAGTTTTGGGTTTTATTTTTAAAGTATTCCTTCCTGCTCTGCTTTGGTATGGCTCTCTTTTGGTTATTTCTTTCTATGGTTGGTCTGTCTATAAGGATTTTTCGGCACGCAGGATGAGCGAAGAAGAGTTGGAGGGATGGTACAATAGACTCAAATGGTTTATGTATCTTATCTTTGCTGCCTGGCTGGTCGTCTTTTTACTGTTTGTGGATTGTCAAAAGTATGATATGCATTATATCGCTATTTTTACCCAAATCGGTGCTTCTGTGGTTGCTTCAGCCCTCTTGGTATCAGATAAAAAACTCTTTGTTCCCATTTTATTGATGCTGATGCTTCCTTTGGCTTTGTATTTTCTTTTCTTAGGCACATGGTATGGCTATATCTTGGCGCTTTTTTCTCTGATACTTTTATCTGTACTCCTGTATGCTTCGAACAATACCTATAAGCTGATCCAAAAAAACTATTACCATGCGCAGCATGATGTACTGACGGGGCTTTTTAACCGACGCTACTTTATGACCTATATGGAAGACTTGCGTGAAGCGTTGGAGATGGACAACAAAGTCGCCACTATTTATTTGATTGACTTGGATCACTTTAAAACGATCAATGACTCTTTGGGACATGATGTGGGTGATAAATTACTCAAAGAAGTCGCAAAGCGTATTGAGTTCTATGCCAATGGGACGCATACTACTGCACGATTGGGTGGTGATGAGTTTATGATAGTAGGTAGAGCCTTAAGCAAAGAAGACTCTGACATGGCAAAAGCAGAGGAGTTTGCAGCGGGTATCTTGGATGTTATCCGTAAGCCGTATGTCATTGATCATCATCATCTGTATATCTCTGCGAGTATCGGTGTGCATCAGCTCAATCCGCTCTCTTTGTTTGGCGGTAATTTTATCTCTGAAGTCGATATCGCGATGTATGAGGCGAAGGCACAGGGACGAGATGGAGTTATCGTGTTCAACAAAGCACTTGAAGAGCGAGTCGACAGGCATCTCTTGATAGAACAAAAACTCTATCAGGCAATCAAAGAGCAGAAAATAGAGGTGCACTATCAGCCTCAATTTGATAAACATGAAACCCTGATAGGCTGTGAATCGCTCATACGGTGGCATGATGAAGAACTGGGAGCGCTCAGTCCTGCTGAGTTTGTGCCGATTGCAGAAAAGACAGGGTTGATTCTTGAGTTGGGCAGTTATGTGCTTCGTCAGACACTTGAGACCCTGAACACCTGGTGTGAAAAGGGAAATCGATTAAAATCCTATTCTATCAATATCAGTATGCGGCAGCTTTTGTCAGATAAATTTATAGAAGAAGTAGAGAGTTTGATGAAGACTCACCTTGGACAAAGTACAAATCACCCCAAAATTTATTTTGAGATTACCGAACATGTCTTTGCTCAAGATATGAAAAAAGTCATCTTGATGATGAACCGACTCATCGATTTGGGCATCTCATTTTCTATCGATGATTTTGGTACCGGGTACTCCTCTTTAAGCTATCTGAGTCTGTTGCCCATCGAAGAAGTGAAGATTGACAAATCTTTTGTTTCAAGGCTGGGTGAAAGTGAAAATGATAAAAAAATGATCAGCACCATCATCGCCATCGCGAAGAATTTTGACTTAAATATCGTGGCGGAGGGGATAGAGACTTTTGAGCAGTTGGTTGTGTTAGTGCAGCAAGAGTGTGATGCATTTCAAGGGTTTTACTTTGAAAAAGCACTCAGCAAAGCTAAGTTTGAAGCAAAATATTTTAGTGAAAATGCCTAAAATGAACCCAGTATCAAAAGACTGTCGCGGTAAATCGGCTCATCGATAAATCCATAGACTTCATCCATAAACCCATTGATGCCCCGAGCGCTGTGTGCTTCAAACGCTTCTTTGATATGTTTGGCTCTTTGGTAAGCTTTGGCATCATACGAAAAGACGGCATTGGCTATGGTGACTTGTTTGGGTCCCATACAGGCTTTACTTTCAAACCCCATTTTCTTTTCTTTCTCGCACCACAGTCTATAGGTTTCAAGGTTGTTGTAGTCTTGAAACATAAAAGAGACAGGGTGAATACCCGCCGTTTTAGCATCGACTAAAAACTTGGAGAGGATGTAGTCAATGGTGGGATTGTCAGCATGGACTAAAGACTGGGGCAAGCCCAAAGAGGTCAGCAAATCCAAAATGCCCAAGTTTGCCATGCTTAGACGCTTGTCTATGCCAAAAGTATGTAAATCTTTAAATGCTTCTTTGGTCTCAAGTGAGATGTGCAGTTCTTTATCGGGACTCAGCAGTGTAAGTGCCTGTGCAATTTGTGTTTGATTTTTTATTTTGGCGATGCGCACCGCATCGAAGGCAAAATCATTCAAAAAAGCGATCTCTTCTTCCCCGCCTTCACCCAGTGGATTGACGCGAACGACTATCATACTCTTTGCCTGTTCCATGTGGGAGAGAAAAAGCGCGATGTTGTGCAGGGCTTCTTTTTTGCGTGAAGGTGCGATGGCATCTTCAAGATTGAGCGTGATGATGTCTGCATCACTTTCATCCATGCGGTTGAGGTGGGTAAGATTGAGAGGATTGAGCATCATATTGGAGCGATAACGCCGAGTAAGCAGAAGTGCTTTTTTCTTGCTGCCAAAGTGTGTCGGAAGGGGGTTTTGTAGGTCAAATATCATAGTTCATATAGTAGCAGATTAACCCTGAAAACGGGTGGGATAGGTTAAAAAAATTCGTTTTAAGTGATTGTGTATTATAATTATTATAAATAAGAGCCACTTGCAGATTAGTAAAAAAGAGGGGTTATTAAGGGTTAAAACGAAGAAAAAAAGCTGATTCTGATTTCAAAAAGTTATAATTTTTTACCACA
>NCHB01000039.1 GCA_002281755.1 Sulfurovum sp. 16-42-52 | reverse complement strand
CATACGATAATCCCTTGATAGATATTTGTTGCTCTTGATAGTTCTATTTTAGCTAAATTTCGGTTTTATCGTGGTTAGGTGGGGTTAATCAGAGGGTTCGATTACAAAATCTTAAGAAAAGTATTAGCACTGCACCGCTATACTCAAGCAAAACTATCAACCCTAAAGGATCATATCATGAAAAGAAGAGATGTATTAAAAACAGCCGGTTTGGCTGTGGCTGCTATGGCGGTAGGTGCTCAGGCTGAGGAAGCAAAACCTGTGATGAATCGTGTGGAGATGAAGCCGCAGGATGCAGCAAAACCTATTGATTTTGAACTTAAACATTTGCCGCAAGTCACCCTTAAAGACAAAGATGCGAGCGGGTACACTCTGGTAGAGATCACCGTGGGTCAAGGCGGTATCATCCACCCTAGTGTTGCGGATCACTGGATTGACTTTATCTCTTTGTATGCTGATGATAAACCAGTAGGTACCACTACCCTAGAAGCAGTCACCTCAAGAGGTGCAACTTCTTTTGCGGTTAAACTAGACGGTGTCAAAACCCTCACAGCCAAAGCAGGCTGTAACCTACACGGCATCTGGACTACAACCGTTACACTTTGATGTCCAAACTCTCAAGGATTTTTGGGCTATACTCCCGCAGCCAAAAATCCTGAAACAAAAAGAACTCCATGCTAAAAACCCTCTTAGATAAAAATGCCAATGTTGCCATCCTTCTTGCTGGCATACTGGCTATCGTTGTAGGTGTCGGGGTAGCTCGGTTTGCGTTTACCTCACTGCTTCCTTTTATGCTGGAAGATTTTCTCAGTCTTAGCGAAGCTGGGTACCTTGCATCGTTCAATTATGTGGGGTATTTTGCCGGTGCACTTTTTTGCATCTTTATCCACGATATACAGACCAAAGTCAGGTACTTTAGACTGGGTATGGTGTTGAGCATACTCACGACGCTTGTCTTGGCCACTACGGACAATGTTATGTTGTGGTTTATCTCACGCATCTTCGCAGGGTTTGGCTCAGCCATGGTGCTCATCGTCGGGGCTTCGTTGGTGATGGTCAAACTTAACTTGCAAGATAAAACCAAAGCGATGGGTGTGCATTTTAGCGGTATCGGTTTTGCCATTGCCGTGAGTGAGCTTATCAGCAGGGCTGTCCTTGAAGATGGCACATGGAGTGAGGCGTGGCTGGTTTTGTCACTTTTTGCCTTGATTGTCACTTTTTATGTGATGTATATCTTGTCTTTTGATGCACTTCCAGAGCCAAAAACACAGTACGCAGTTTTGAGCAAATCCATATTTTCACCTTATGTATTGCTGCTTGTGTTGGCGTATTTTACCGAGGGGGTCGGGTATGTAGTTCAGGGTACGTTTTTGCCCGACATCATCAACTCCCTTGAAGGTCTAAACGGTGTGGGCAATCTGGGTTGGCTCATCGTCGGTATCGCAGGTATCCCCTCTTCCATTGTGTGGATGCGTCTTGCCTACCGCTATGGAAGCATCAATGTCATCATGGTTGCCATGGCGTTGCAAGTAGTAGGCATACTCCTTCCGACTCTGAGTCAAAACATTTTTCTCAATCTACTCAGCGGTGCCTTGTATGGCAGTACCTTTATCGGGCTTGTGGCTTTGTTTTTGCACTATGGCGGTCAGCTTGGGGGTCGTCACCCTGTGGTACTCATGGGTGCACTTACTGCTGCATATGGGGTGGGTCAGGTTGTTGCACCGCTGTATTGCGTCGCGATGACTGAGCATTTTGGGACGTACTCGCCTGCTTTGTATCTTACTGCTGCCATTGTCTCTCTTGGTATCGCGGTCTTACTCTTTGCCAAAAGGTTGAAACACACCCATGTTCTACACGCCTAGACTTTTGTAAAATGGTAACAGCCCTCCACTCTTTGCGCTCTTAGATTTACGCTAAGGGTGTTTCACATCACTATCAAGCTATACTCACACAGACTATGTTATCTGGAGCCCTTATGTTACACAAACTTGACATCAAAGCATTCTTTTTCAATGCCAAAACCGACTATCTTCCCTACTATAAACAGTTCACCTTCACGCTAGAGAGTGAGGCGAGTGTACAAGAGCTTCTTGCGCGTATCCAAGAAGCCAATGAAAACTTCGCTTACCCACAAAGCAATCTTGTCTTAAAGATCAACAGTTGGGTGGTAGAGGGCACACAGACGATCGGCTCACTCGTACAAAGGCTGGGAACTTCTTGGCAGATAGACCCTGTCAGCAGCTACAGAGCCAACCATGGATTGTGTATCAATGATGCTGATTTTATGCAAAGTTTTGCACTTTTGGCTCCGTATGCCAGAGAAGAAGATGCCGCGTTCTATAAAACCTTGTACGCCCTGCACTATGCTTCAAGAACGGAGTTGTTTGTGCGTGAGTACATCGGTGATGCGGTGCTGGTTTTGGCACATAAGATGATAACAGAGGGTTCAGAACATAAAGAATCCATCCTCAAAGCGATCACTTCGGCAGAGTCCGGTTTACTTGACTGCGAGTATGAAAATGGGCTTTTTGAAGCACAGGACCACAGCAAAGCCATCGCTGAACTCAAAGCCATGGTAACAGAAGATGACACCCCTTCACTCTGCACAAAACTCATGCAGCGTTTTTGCAAAGAAAAGACCCCGCCAAAAAGAGTGGCTCAAACCATCAAAAATCTGTCAGAAAAACAGGTAGCACACTACTTTGCCCATGCATCACACGATGCCATGCATGCACGTATCACAGAAAAAGGCATGAAGGGTATTCATTTTGCCAGTGCAAACAAACTGTGTGGACTGGGTATCCTCAAAGACAATAAAGTCTTGGCATTTAAAAAAGCAGGTGCCATTTTGCTGGATGCTTTTGACTGTGGTGCCGAGGTGCTCATAGTGGAAGATCTTGACGCACTGGAGATGTTCCAAAAACATTTTTCTGCCATCGAAAAAACTGTGGGCAGAGAGATGATCGGTTTGGAGCTTATCTGGGCTGAAGACTTTATCGCACAAATCAGCAAATCATAACGCTACATACCTACAATATATACTTGCGCTACAAATCGTACCCCTTGTCGTGTTGTGCCATCTAAATGTTGCGTTTCTAGGCAAAATTAAACCTTTAGAAGATATAATCAGGGCAAATTGTACACAAAGGATATCAATACTATGAGCAACAACTCAGATATTAAAATCTATGAATATGACGCGGTTATCGTCGGTTCCGGTTTGGCTGGACTTGCCGCTGCCAAAGAGCTGACTGAAGCGGGCAAAAAGACTGCCGTCATCACCAAACTTCACCCTCTTCGTTCACACTCTGGGGCTGCTCAAGGTGGTATCAACGCTGCACTGGGTAAAAATGACTCTACTGAACTACATGAATTTGACACGGTTAAAGGCTCAGACTACCTTGCAGACCAAGACTGTGTTGAGTTGATGTGTTCTAAAGCGCCTGAGACCATCAGATGGGCTGAGAGAATGGGTGCGGTATTTTCAAGAGATGCTGAAGGTGACATCGCCATCAGACCATTTGGCGGTCAGTCACAGCCTCGTGCCTGTTATGCCAAAGACAGAACAGGTTTGACACTGCTTCAGACGATTTACGAGCAGGCAGACCGTGCGGGTATCGAAGTATTTGATGAGTGGTATGCAGGAGATTTGATCTACAAAGACGGTAAAGCCTCGGGCGTCGTGGCATTCAACATCAGAAACTCTGAAGTGGCTATCTTTAACGCAAAAGTCACCATGTTTGCCACAGGCGGAAACGGCAGACTCTACCGCTTTAACTCAAACGCACATGCCAACACGGGTGACTCACTCTCCATTGTAGCTCGCCATGGTCTTCCGTTGGAAGATATGGAGTTTGTACAGTTTCACCCAAGCGGTTTAGGTGGTTCAGGTGTACTCATCTCAGAAGCGGCGCGTGGTGAAGGCGGTCGTTTGTTTAACAGTCTAGGAGAGCGGTTCATGGAAAAATACGCGCCTAACGCCATGGAGCTTGCCTCAAGAGATGTCGTGAGCCGTGCCATCATGGAAGAGGTACGCCAAGGAAGAGGTGTCGGCAAAGACGGACAGTCAGTGAACATCGACCTTACCCACCTCGACCCGCAAATCATCCTCACTAGGCTGCCTGAGCTTCGTGAACTTGCCATTGCCTTCCAGGGACAAGATATGCTTAAAGAGCCTATCCACATCTCTGCAACCGCGCACTACTCGATGGGAGGCATCCCAACCAACATTAACTGTCAAGTACGAAAATCCCCCACTGAAATGGTGGAAGGGTTTTATGCTGCGGGTGAATGTGCCTGTGTTTCCGTGCATGGTGCAAACCGTTTGGGTGCAAACTCCGTGCTTGAAGCGATGCTTTTTGGGCGTCATGCAGGTGAAAATATGATAAAAGCCATCGATGAAGGCATCACACTACGTAAAGCAACACCAAGCGATGCCGATACTTTTGTGAACGAAATGCACACCATCAAAACCTCAGGCGGAAATGAAACCGTACCCAAAATACGGGCTGAACTTCAAAGCGGTATGACAGCCGATGCGGGTGTCTTTAGAACCAAAGAGTCACTGACAAGACAGCTTACCCTCATTGATGAACTTTTGAAACGATTTAAGCAGATACGCATCGATGACAAGTCCAATACTTTCAATACAGACTTGCAAGAAGCTATCGAACTTGGGCACATGCTGGAGTCAGCGAAGATTATCGTTGTCGGTGCGTTGAATCGTGAAGAGAGCCGTGGCGGTCACTTCAGAGAAGACTTCCCGACACGAAATGATGAGAAATACCTCAAACACACGTATGCCTACATGGATAAAAACTATGAAGTTCGTACCGAATGGGGTGATGTGGTGATGGGTAAGTTTGAACCTAAAGAAAGAAGCTATTAAGGAGGTTATGATGAGCGCAAGTATAAACCAAAACAGTACAACACGAAAAGTAACGATTAAAGCATTTAGATTTAATGCAGAGACTGATTATCTTCCTTATATTAAACAGTATGAAATGGAAGTAGGCAAAGATGAACTGATTCTTGATTTGATGAATAAAATCAAGTGGGAACATGACGGAAGTTTTTCTTACAGACGTTCATGCCGTCACGGTATCTGCGGTGCCTGTGCCATCAAGGTCAACGGCAAATCAGTCTTGGCATGTAAACAAAATGCCATCGAACTGTTAGATTTGTTCGATAATGACATCACGCTTGAGCCAAGCTCCAAAAAACGCGTCATCAAAGATATGATCATCGACAAATCAGATTTTTGGGAAAAACACGCGGCTATCAAACCTTATGTGGTAGCAGATGTCGACCCCCGTCCTAGTCATGAGAGCAAACAAAGCATCGAAGAGTTTAACAACTTCATGGATTCTGATTTGTGTATCCAGTGTGGTGCCTGTCACTATGCCTGTCCTGCACTTGAAGTCAACCCTGACTTCTTAGGACCTGCTGCGCTCAATGCTGCGTACCGGTTTACTGTGGACACAAGAGACACAGCTGGCGATGAGAGACTTGCCATTACCGCACAAATGGGTTCAGGTGTCTGGGACTGTGTGAAGTGTTTTGAGTGTGCAGAAGCCTGCCCTAAAGAGATCAACCCCATAGAGAAAATCGGCAAACTGCACAACCTTCAGTTTGTACGTGGCGTAGCCCAAAGCAACGTGGCAACGCGTCACGCTGAAGGCTTTTTAAGAGGCATGATGAAAACAGGTTACCTCGATGAAGCCGATATCGTAACCTACTCTGAAGGGTATCTGGGTACACTCAAGCATATGGGTACAGCGTTTAAGATGATGAAAAGCGGAAAGATACACTGGCACTCTGGCATACCGTTTATCAACAGTATCCCTAAGATAAAAAATCTCGATGAAGTACAAAAACTCATCCAAATTTCACAAACCAATAAACTGTAAGGAGAGAAGATGAGTCAATTACACTATGCATTATTTACAGGTTGTACTGCTAAGCAATCTACACCTGAACTACTCTCTTCTACTCTTGCTGTAGCAGAGAAACTCGGCATCAAAATCACTATACTCGAAGAAGCCTCATGCTGTGGTGCAAGCCACTTGCAAGACTTCGATGAGTTTTTGGCACATGTGCTGAATGCTAGAAACATCTGTTACGCAGAAAAACTAAATCTTACGATGATCACCATATGTAACACCTGCCAGCTTAACTCAGCCATGACCAAACACGCTTTAGATAAAGACCCTGTCCTCAAAGCAAAAGTCAATGAAAAACTCGCTGAAGTCGGCTTGGAGTACAAAGGCACTTCACAGATCAAACACTTTCTCTATGCTATCATCGATGAGTATGGGCTTGAAAACGTCAAAGACAAGGTCACTGTACCACTAAGCCACTTAAACATCGCACCGTTTTACGGCTGTCATAACATCAGACCCTCAGAGCTACATGAAGATGCAAACGGACATGAAAACCCTTACAACCCCAACTCACTCGATAGGCTCATCACGGCACTTGAAGGGCATCCTGTAAACTATGAGAGCAAAAACAAATGCTGTGGTTTCCATGTCGAACTTCAAGCAAACCACACTTCTGAAGTACTAGCAGGCAATGCGCTTCTTGATGCGATGGATAACAATGCGGATATGATGGTTACCCCCTGCCCGTTGTGCCACCTCAAAATGGATACCTACCAAGACAGTATCTCTAAAACAATGGGGCGTGATGTAGAACTTCCAGTGTTGCACATGCCACAAATGGTTGCTTTGGCTCTTGGTTGTAGCGAACAAGAGATTGGACTAAAGTTCCATGTACAAAAAGCAAAACATCTCTATACGGCGTAAGTCAAACAAAAAGGTTTTAAATCGTTTTTAAAACCTTTTTGTTCCCTACTCTTTATCTTCTTTTTGCTCTTTTGATTCTAAGTTTTCTTCTAAATGTTCAATATTAAGCAATATAAATTTATAACTGATATAGATAGCAACAGGCCATGACGCATACCAAAGTAGCCCATAAGTATAATTGATTGTCTCCAATTTCTCTCCTTTAGTAGTGGTGATGGTCGGCTTCGACCTCTTGGGAAGTCAACTTTTCTTTGTCCATAGACTTCCAAACCAGATAGATATAGCCAAGTACGACAGGTACAAACAGAGACACATAGCTCATCGCTGTGAGTGTATAATGGCTTCCCGAACTGTTCTCTATATTGAGCGAACAATTGATATCAGCCAGGGATGGATAGATAGCTGTTTGATTGTAACCTAGAAGACTAAGCAGAGCCACGACGGTAAGTACTGTTCCCGTACCTGAAAACCAAATGCCTTTGGTTGAGCGTCTAAAGAGTGTGATATAAAATGCATAAAGCACCAACACTACCCCTGCAAGTAACAAAGCTAGGATTGTCGGTGTTTCAATCAGATTGGTTAAAAATTTATACTCAACGATTGAAAAACTTTCTTGATGATACGCTACGCCACTCATCAAAAGTAACATACCAGCAACAACGAGAAACAGTACGACAAAAAGTGATGCATCTATAGTGAGCTGCTTTCTAGCTCTTCCTACTATCTTTTCTTCATTAATAGCGTTGATAAAATAGAGAGATGCTTGAGAGCGTGCCAGAAAAAAGATGACAAATCCAAAAAGTACATTAAATGGATTGAGTACGGCTTCAAGCCCATAGCTGTGATTTGTCCAAGAGGAAAGATTCATATCATTTTTGATAAAGTTTGCACCCGTATAAAATGTAGCCAGCGCGATACCTATGAGTATAATGCCTAAAGAGCCATTGAGATACAAAAAGGTTTCATAGGTTTTTTGACCCAAAAAGTTATCTGGTTTTTTGCGGTACTCATAAGAAACAGCTTGGAGTATAAAACAAAAAAGTATTGCCATCCACACATAGTAAGCACCTCCAAAACTCACCGCATAAAGCAAAGGAAAAGCGGCAAATAAAGCACCGCCAAACATCACCAGTGTCGTAAATGTGAGTTCCCATTTACGCCCAAGCGAAGCGATGATGACATTTTTTTCTGTTTCAGTTTTGGATAAAGTATTGAGTAGAGTCTGACCGCCCTGTACAAACATCATAAAAACAAAAAGCCCGCCAAGTAATGTGATGACAAACCACCAATACTGCTGAAGCGTTAAAAGCGATAAAGATTCAAACATATTAATGTTCCCCCATTCCGATTTGTATCTGTTTGAGCATGATGCGTATCTCTGCAATCAGCAAACCCGTAAAAATAACGGCAAAAAGCCAAAAGGTCGTTTGTACCGCTGTGGTACTGATCTGGGAAGTCGCCATGCCTACAGGCAGCATCTCAAAAATCGCCCAAGGCTGTCTGCCCACTTCTGCTACCACCCATCCAAGTTCACCTGCAAGGTAACCCAAGGGTATAGATAAAACAGCCAATCGAAGCAACATTCTTTGCTTTTCGATTTTTCCTACCATCGCAAAATAGAGTAAAAAGAAAAAGAGCGCAAAGAACCATGTCCCAAGTCCCACCATGATATGAAAACTGTAAAAGGTGAGTGCCACAGGAGGGATGATGTCTTCAGGGTTTTCAAGATAACCGTAACCAAAATATTTTTCATAAGCCCGAAACTGGGCTAAAGACTTTTCGGCTGCCAGGGGATCTGCTTCTTTTTTGGCTTTTTTATACGCCTTGAGTGATTCTATGGCGATTTTTCCTTTTGCGATTTTGTCGCTTGCAGACTCTATATGATGTTCATCTGTATCTCCATAAACCAGTTCATTGATACCCGGCACAAAAGCATTGGCATCATGAAACCCCAAGATAGAAAGCGCCTGCGGTATCTCAAGACTCCAAAGGAATTCTTCTTGCGTATCACCTATCTTTTTGTCGGGATTAAGCTGCCCAATAGCGACGATACCGGCACGTCTGTGACCATCATAAAGGCCTTCCATCGCTGCGAGTTTAGAAGGCTGATTGAGAGCGACCTGGTGCGCTGCTTCATCACCTGTAAAAATCAAAAAGATAGAAGTAATCAGTCCAAATGTAGCCCCGACTACCATACTCTTTTTGGCCTTGACACCCTCTTTGTTCTTCAAAAGATACCAAGCACTAATGCCAACCACAAAGAGTGCTCCCATCACATATCCGCTTCCTACAGTATGCAGGAATTTAGAATAAGCATTCGGGTTAAACAGTACATCAAAAAAACGGTTCATTTCAAAGCGTGCCGTATCGGGATTAAATACCATACCGACTGGATTTTGCATCCAGCCATTGGCAACGAGTATCCAAAGTGCAGAGAGGTTTGAGCCTATTGCAACCAGCCAAGTGGAGAGCAAATGCATCTTTTTGCTGACCTTGTCCCACCCAAAGAACATAATAGCAAAGAAAGTGGATTCCATAAAAAACGCCATGATGCCCTCAATCGCAAGTGGTGCACCGAAGATGTCTCCCACAATCCACGCGTAGTTTGACCAGTTCGTTCCAAACTCAAACTCCATGATAATGCCCGTTGCAAGACCGATGGCAAAGTTGATGGCAAACAGTGTCATCCAAAATTTGCTAATCTCTTTCCAGACTGTGTTGCCTGTTTTGACATAAATCGTCTCCATGATGGCAATGATGAACGAAAGCCCCAGAGTCAAAGGCACAAAAAGCCAATGATAGAGTGCGGTGAGTGCAAACTGTGCACGGGACCAATCGACTAAATGTTCTTCCATTTTATTTTCCTTGGGTGAGTTGATTGAGGATGTAGTCAGACCTCTCTTGGTCTGTATGAAAATGTTCTTTGAGTATATTAGGGAAAAAAAGCCACTTGATGATAACAAAAAAAAGGATGATTTTGATACCGATAATACCCCAAAGTGTTTTACCGACTTTCATGTTTTTAAATCCTTCGCCATAAAAGCGAAAGATATTTTTAATGGTGGTGATGATGCTCATGTTCATTGTGTGGTGTATGGCGTATTTCATGATGGGCTATCACTGCTTTCATCCCCTCTTCATCCAGCTTGGACAATTCACCTGCATGAAACTTTTGAAGTGCCTCAGAAAGCAAAACCCTCTCAAATCCTGCATGATAGAGTTCAATAGTACCATAAGAAAGCACTTTTTGATAAGGATTTTGTCCCATTTCCTGAACGATGAGTGTATCTACGCCGCTCTGAGCCAACCACTCTACCACCGCTTGTCCACCCTGGGCAGGATTTTGAACGATTTGTGTCGTACCATCCTCAACAATGGCAAACCACTTTGCTTTGCCAAACAGAGGTGCGAGTGCTGTATTTTCTTTATTCATTTTGACTGGTATTGCTATTTTCATCTCTTTTCCTTTGCCAACTTAATATATTTATAAATACAGATTATAATAATATTAATTTAAAGTAATATTAAATACTGGTGACCATCAGCTAAACTGCCACAAAACGTGCATCGGATTTTTTATTGCACACCTCTTCTTTGGTGGCTTTCATCCAGCCTGAACGCACTTCACCTTCTACTTTATCGAAGTTTTCGATGTAAGGCTTGATGTCTAAAAGCGGTGTGCCATCAAGTATATCTACGCCTTTGATGGTAACAACATTGTCTTGCACTCCCACAAGTTCGACAACTGAAAGCCCCAAACTGTTGGGATGCAAAGGGGTTCGTGTGGAAAATACACCTCTTGGGGTATGCGTCTCATCAGTAAAAGGTATGACTGAGAGTTGCGGCTCTTTTGCTTTATGAAAATAATAAATGAGATAGACATGCGAAAATCCATCCAAATCCTTGAGCCCCTCCATGTAGACTTCATCAAACTCTATTGTTGCATAGACCTCTTTTGCCCCTTTGGGTTGTATGGGCATATTGACCAATTCACAATAAGGTGAGCAAATAGTAGCGATGGGTTTTAATTCAATATTCATAAATATATCCGCTACTTTTTATAGTTTGACTAAGGGTAGTTTATCCAGTAACCCATCACAGTAGTGATAGTCATCTAAACTTTCCCTCCACTCACTTGGAACTGCGTTAATGCCTGCGTATGCACCTAAAACCATACCTATGGCAATAGCACGCGAGGCATTGTCGCCTCCGACCATCGCATTGGCTTGTAAGGCTTTTTTAAGTCCCTCTTCTTCATCGACATATTTGAGTATGAAGTAGACAGCTCCTGGTAAAGTACCCTCTGTCGGACTTGCTTTTCCTACTCTTATGGGCTCACTGCGTCCTATGTCCCATAGTCTTGCCATGGATGTGAGCGCCAGATCATCCGCAAATGGCTCCTGTGAGAGTGTAGCTTGAGGGTCAATGGCTTCATGATATTTTGTGATAGCCTGAGAAACTTTTGATTGTATAAAAGGACTCATCCGCACAGCAACACTCTCGATGGCATCCCGTGGATGCATACCGTTGATGACTCTGTGCGTCACCCGTGCAAAAAACTCTCCCCCACTCAGTGCCTCTTCGCTGGTATGGGTAAACATCGCTTTTCTGGCTACTTTTGCCAAAGTCTCTTCGTCATCATAATAGCCATGCGCCGCCACATGACGAATAGCCATAGCATTGGAGATGCCTCCTAGTTTTTCTACCGGTGTTCCTGCTTGAACCTGTGCAAATGTTTCACGCGTCATGGTGCAAATCCAAGAACCCCAGTTGTGTGTCAGTCTATTCATCCAATGCGGGATGAGTGCGCCGACATCAAATTCACGCGCTGGCCCAGCTGTTGCAGCCAAATGCTCGAGCACCAAGATGTTATAGTCTCCATAATCTGTCGTGCCCCCTGCTTTCTTACCGGGATGATAATTACGCTCACCCCACCCGATGCCATGGGTTTGACCGCCCATCATTTCACCCGGACTCATAAATTTATCTATGGGTTTGTTACCATATGCCTTCCATATCTTTTGTGCATCATACTCATAATGACTACCCAAACACAGTGCATCTCCTACCAATGCACCAAAAAATGCACCTTTTATTGCTTCTTGTTTTGTTCTGTTGTGCATCGTAAACCTCTTTAAAAATGAATGGATTACTATAGCCAAACAAACCTTATTTACAATGCAAGACACAAAGGACACTTTTTTAAATTAAATAAGACAAAACTTATCCTATTTAATTTTACTTGTGCTATAATATTTCGTACAAAAAAACAAAAAGGAAAAAATCATGCCAAAAATCAACAAATACCAAGACATTTCTGAGATCGACAGAGAAGCGAAAAAAGACCTTATCGACAGACACTCACCATTCATCCACTGTGCTGACACTGCAAAAGCAGGAGAGCCGTTTGAAGTAACTGTTAAAATGGGTAACGAATACACACACCCAGATGATTTTGATCACTTCATCGAGTCTGTAACACTGTTTGACGGTGACACACAACTTGCAAAAGCTACGTATGTTCCAGGTACACTTGGTAACACAAAAGCACACAACACAACAACATTTACCATCATCCCAACGGGTAAAAAACTCAACCTCGTAGCACACGGCTACTGTACAAAACACGGTATCTGGGAAGGTACTGAAAAAGTAGTAGCAGTAGAAGCGTAAGCTACTGCTTCTTTTTATAATAGGGCTTCAATGCCCTGTTCTACTTATTGCTGCGTTTTTCTATTACTCATTTTTTAAAGCCTTTAACAATACATTCAGTGATGTTAAGATATCTCACACTGTGTTTGCGATCTGTTATAAAACAACATTTTTGTCAACTGACAAAATAACCATACAAAAGTATTGAAAATAACCATAGAATTCATCGTGTTTCAAATACAAGAAAGCTACTTGAAGTAAATAGTCACCCCTGAAAAACCCACTCTCCAAACAAGCCAACTATTTTATACCACCAATATTACCACAATCTAAAAAGCATCAAGTATAAATCAGCATATT
>NCHB01000038.1 GCA_002281755.1 Sulfurovum sp. 16-42-52 | reverse complement strand
TTTGCCTACTTTTACACTGGTTTGGTGAAGTTGCTTCATCCTAAGGTAAAAACAGTGACAACCTTTCATAACCTCGCGTTTGACACCTACCCTGCAAATACTTTGATGAAGAAGCTTCGTAAAAAACTGGATGCTTTCGTGGTTAACAAACTGATAGACAAAAAAGTAGCGGTCAGTCATGCGGTGAGGGAACACTACGCAACACATCTCAACATCAATCATGTTGATCTCATCTTTAATTCATTTCCTCTGGATGTCATGGATACTACATTGTTTGCAGAGCGTACTGAGGTGTTGAACACATACGCTGATAGTACCTTGTTTGATACTTTTTCTATCACCCCAGGTAGGCTTGTCAAAGAAAAAGGACATGACACTCTTTTGGAAGCTATGGCAAAAGTGAATGAAAATGGCATTAAGCTGTGCCATTTTATCGTTGGTAGCGGTCCGTTGGAAGAGGAGATAAGAAGTAAGGTAGCAGAGAAAAAACTTTCCAATGTTGTCTTCATCGCCGGCTTGCCTCAAGAAGAGCTTTTTACGCTCATAAAAACGTGTGACTTTGTAGTGATACCCTCCGTGTCTGAAGGTTTTTGTATGGTGGTTGGTGAAGCTATGGCATTGGGAAAAGCAGTGGTAGCAAGCAACATTAGCGGCATTGTCGATATGATAGAAGATGAAAAAGAAGGTTTGCTTGTTCCCCCAAAAGACAGTCATGCTTTGGCTGAAGCGATAGAGAGACTCTACAAAGACAAAGCATTGCGAAACTTGTTGGCGATGAATGCAAAAGAGAAGATAAAACTTTTTGATACGAAAAGTATTGCGAAGCAGTGGAAAGCGTATTATGAGGGGATGATGTCATGTGTGGAGTAGTGGGTTTTGTCGATCGTTCCAGCAAGACGACGAGTGATGTATTGGAAACTATGACCGATACCCTGTATCATAGAGGGCCTGATGACAGTGGCTATCAGTTTGTAGAAAATGAAAACTATCAGCTAGGATTGGGGCATAGACGTTTATCGATTTTGGATCTTTCTTCACACGGACATCAGCCTATGACATTTGAGCATCTTTCTTTGGTTTACAATGGTGAAGTGTATAACTTTGAAGCAATCAAAAAAGAGCTGGAAGTTTTGGGTTACGGTTTTGACTCTCATTCAGACACGGAAGTGATATTGAAAGCTTTTCACGCATGGGGTGTCGCGTCTGTGCATAAGTTTAGAGGGATGTTTGCCTTTAGCATTTATGACAGTAAAAAAGAAAGACTCTACATCTTTCGTGACCGTGTCGGGGTAAAGCCTTTGTATTATTACCAAAAAAATGGGCTTTTCCTTTTTGGTAGTGAATTAAAAGCATTGGTGCCTCACCCTGAGTTTGAGAAGAGTTTAAATAAAGAAGCACTTTCGATGTACCTTCAGTTTGGCTACATTCATGCGCCTCATACTATTTACCAAGACACATACAAGTTATTGCCAGGACATTACATCCAATATGATCTTGCGGGTGATGTATTGGAGCGTGTAAAGTATTGGGATATCGTTGACTTTTATAAGATGGAAAAACTTGCTCTAACTGACGAAGAAGCAGAAGATCAGCTTGAAAAGATACTCATAGACTCGTTTCAACTCAGGATGGTTTCCGATGTACCTGTAGGTACATTTTTAAGTGGAGGCATCGATAGTTCTTTGGTTACGGCGTTGCTGCAAAAAGATAACAAAGTGAATATCAGTACATTTACCATAGGTTTTGAAGACGAAAGGTATAATGAAGCGCACTATGCCAAAAAAATCGCAGAACATTTGGGGACAAACCATACCGAGCACTACTGCACCAAACAGGATGCGCTGGGTATCATCCCTTTGCTGCCCAAGATGTACGATGAGCCTTTTGGTGATAGTTCTGCCATTCCTACGGCATTGGTCTCTAGGTTGGCAAAAGAGCAAGTTTCTGTGGTGCTTTCGGGCGATGGCGGGGATGAGGCTTTTTGCGGGTATTCGAGTTACGCGCTTTTTGAGCAACGCTTGGATTTTATAGAAAAGATACCTGTGAGAAATTTTGTTTCTTCACTTTTGGAATGTATTCCTGACCCAATCTTGGCATTGGAGGGGATGAGTGAAAAGTATTATTTGAAATATCTCAAGTTAAAAAGTATCATGGGGCATGATAATGTAGCCGATATGTTTAAGCTGTCCAATGCGGTATTTACAAAGTATGACGCACGGCAGATACTTTTTGGCGTTTATCATGAAGAAAGAGAACCTGACTTGAAAGCGCTTCATGTGTTGGAACAGATGATGATTTCAGATTTTAAGGGTTACCTGGCTGATGATATCTTGGTCAAAGTGGACAGGGTTACGATGCATGTTTCACTGGAAGGCAGAGAGCCATTGTTGGATCACACGATTTTGGAGTTTGCTGCAAGGTTGCCAATATCTATGAAAAAGAATAAGAACATTTTAAAAAATATACTTCAAAAGTACATACCCTCTGAACTTTTTGAACGAAAGAAACAAGGCTTTGGGATTCCTATCAATGATTGGCTGAGAGATGACCTGAAGTTTTTGGTTGATCAATACTTGGACGATAAGAAAATAAAAGAACAGAAAATCTTTGATGTAAAGTATGTGCAAAGATTGAAACAATTATTTTTGACACATAAAAATGATGATCGAAAGATATGGACACTCTTGATGTTTCAAATGTGGTACGAGGAGAATTTTAATGGCTAATGTACTTTACATCTCTCTCACCGGTATGACAGAACCCTTGGGGCGTTCACAGGTTTTAGAGTATCTAATCGATCTGAGCAAAGCCCATAACATCTACTTGATCTCTTTTGAGCGCAAGCATGACTTAGAGAGGGTAGATGAGATCAAAGCACTAGTTGAAACACATAACATAGAGTGGAGTTATGGGGTTTACTCAAACAAGTACGGCGTGGTTTCTGCTGTATGGCAGATACTAAAAACGGTGCGTTTAGGCTCAAAGCTCATCAAGAAACACGCCATAGACATCGTACACGCACGAAGTATGATACCTGCGACCATTGGTTTGCTGTTGAAGAGATGGCATGGGGTGAAGCTGTTTTTTGACATCCGTGGGTTTGCCATAGATGAAAAGGTAGATAGCGGACGGCTAAAGAAAGGCTCACTGCTTTATAAGATGCTCAAAAAACTGGATGATCATCTTTATGGTGCAGCCGATCACATCGTGACACTGACACACAAAGCAAAAGAGATCTTAAATGAACAACTCACTATTTCGAAAGAAAAAATCACAGTCATTCCTACCTGCGCAAACAAAGAGGTATTTAAGCTGATGGATGAGGAACAAAAAGTCACTTTCAAACGGGCGTTGGGTTATGCCAAAAGCGATAAGATTGTCCTGCATACAGGAACGGTTGGCACTTGGTATGATTTTGAGAGTGAAGTGAAATTGGTCAAAGAGATGATGAGGCAAGATGAAACTATACATTTTTTGGTGCTCAATAAAAACGAACAGGATTTCATCCGACAGATGTTTGAAACATACACCTTGTCACCAGGGAGAGTGAGGATATCTTCTTCATCGTTTGATGAGGTGTATAAGTATCTGAACATCGCGGATGTCTCTTTATTTTTCATCAAGTCATCTTACTCAAAACAAGCATCTGCACCGACCAAGTTTGCAGAAAATGTAGCGTGCAGACTGCCGTCTATCACCAATGCCAATGTGGGGGATATGGGTTTTTATCTTGAACAGTATAAGGTGGGTATGATGATTGACCTTGATTTGCTAGATAATAATCTTGAAAGTATTGTAAGTGAATTGTTAAAGCAGATAGAAGTATCTGATTTTAAAGAAAATGATTTTGAAAGACTCTTTTTTGAGCATTTTGATAAAGAGATGGCTGTACGGAAATATAGTGAGATTTATAGGAACTTGGCGGGGAAAAGATGAAGATTCTCGCCCTCACCAAATACCCTTACGAAGGTCCTAGCAGCAGATATCGATTTTACAACTATCGGGCGTGTTTTTTGGCAGAGGGTATAGAGATGAGGATTGAGCCATTTTTTTCAAAGTCTTACTTTGCTACGCTGGGCATGATGAAGTTTTTTGTTGTACTTACAGCTTACTTTAGGCGTTTGAGTGTGGTTTGCCAAATTTTGCTTTCACCAAAAAAATATGACCTTCTTTTGCTGGAGTACGAACTTTTTCCTTACTTTCCTGCATGGTTTGAGTACCTTCTGTACAAAAGAGGGGTGAAGTACATCGTGGACTATGATGATGCCATCTTTCATAAGTATGATATGAGTCAAAATAGGTTGATTAGAGGACTTTTAAAAAACAAGATAGCCAAAGTGATGGGGTACGCAGAGCATGTCATCGTGTGCAATGCCTACTTGGAAGCCTATGCCAAAAAGTACAATGACCATACTTTTAGACTCCCCACTGTGGTACTGCTCGACACCTACAAAGAGCAGATGCAAGCATTTCAAAAAGAAGAAGATGTTTTTGTCATAGGGTGGGTAGGTTCTCGCACGACGAGCATTTATATCTTGGAGATACTGCCTGCTATCAAAAGATTTGTAAATGTGTATAAAAATGTACGCTTTGATTTGGTGGGATTTGACAGGAATTTGCTTATGGGCGTTAACTTGGAAGACTATCATCTAAATACCATAGCGTGGAGTGAAGAGCAAGAGATAAAACATATCTTAGCCTTTGATGTGGGCATCATGCCGCTTCATGATGATGCGTGGAGCAGAGGAAAGTGCGGGTTTAAACTGGTACAGTACATGAGCTGCAAAAAGCCTGTCATCGCGTCGCCCGTGGGGATGAACTGTGCACTCGTCAAAGAGGGTGAAAATGGGTTCTTGGTTAAAACGACGGATGAATGGTTTGAAGCGTTTGAAAGGCTGTACCTAGATAAGACACTAAGAGAAAAGATGGCTGACAATAATTTTCACACCATAGAAACCGAGTATAATCATGAACTCAATTGCCAAAAGTATAGCGAGCTTATCGACATGGTGCTAAAGGAAGATAAATGCTAATGTATTGGCTGATGTACAGTGTTGCTGCAAGTATGGCACTTTTTGTCGGTTCACGCCGTCAATACTCTTTGCTTCCTTGGTTGCTCATAGGGTTTCTATTTACGCTTCTCATCGGATTTCGTTTTGAAGTGGGGGGTGACTGGTTTAACTATATAGGACATTATGACTTGATACAAGGTCTATCTTTGGACTCTGTTTTGCGTAAAGATGACCCCGGTCATCAGTTCTTAAACTGGCTGTCGTACAAGATGGACTGGGGGGTTTACGGCACCAATGTCATCTACGGCACCATCTTCATGATAGGGCTTGTCAAGTTCAGCAGGATGCAAACCTACCCATGGGTAGCCATGGCGGTTGCAGTGCCGTACCTCATCACGGTGGTGGCGATGGGGTACTCGCGTCAGGGTGTCGCCATAGGGCTGTTTATGTGGGGGGTGACCTACCTCAAAGAGGGAGGGTTCAAGACCTACATCGCTTTTGTCTTGTTCGCGGCACTCTTTCACAAAACCGCCATCTTGCTGCTGCCTCTTGGCATCTTTTTGTACGGTAAGGGACTGACTTTGCGTTTGTTGATGCTGCTTCCCATCGCGTATGGTGCATGGGATCTTCTGCTTGCAGAACAGCAGGAAAAGTTATGGACAGTCTATGTTGAGGAGCAGATGCAGTCAGACGGAGCAAAGATCCGTGTTGCGATGAATCTTTTTCCGAGTCTGCTTTTTTTCCTGTACCGTAAAGAGTGGAAGAGAAGCTTTGATGACTACACCTTTTGGTCTTGGATCGCGTTGGGGTCTGTTGTCTTCGTGTTTCTTGTGGGTGCTGCATCGACCGCGGTAGACAGAGTAGCACTTTACTTCATCCCCATACAGTTGGTGGTCTTTGCACGCTTGCCGTACCTGGCTAGAAAACAGATAGCACCTTCGGTGACCAAAGTGATCATCGTGCTGATGTACGCTTTGGTACTCTTTGTCTGGCTGGGTTACGCAACACACGCACAGTACTGGCTGCCGTACCAAAATCTTCTTTTGGAAGGGTTGATGTAGTGTGCGGCATAGGTAGCTTGTCTCCAAAAAGAGAGATGAGAGTATGGTAGTATTGTGTTATAATAAGTGCCATTTAAAAAACAGGAGAACCTAATGCTTAGTATGATGTATATGCCGGCATTTGATGTTGAACATCTTCGTAAAAGCATAGTGCAGCCACTGTATGCGTATGAAAAAAAGCATGATAGTACTACACTCAAAGAAGTTCAGGATTCGATTCGCATCGCGCTTATGATGGTGACTGGATTTCGTGATATTTTGGATGATTTGAATTATGATGAGGAAAAACTGAGAGCGCTGCAGTTTAACCTTGATGATAATTATGATGCTGTGGAAAAAGTTTTTAAGACCAGCAGTGACTTGGCAACAAGAGAAATGATAGAAAAACTTTTAACACAAATGACTAAACTAGATATGGAAATTGGTGATTTGATCTTAGAGCATCACCATGCAGGTTAAGTTCGATGTCAAATACGAACGCAGTAAAAAGAAGATTGCTAAACGTATAGATAGCGATAAGATCAAACAAACTGAAGCGCTATTTCTTCATGATCCTTCCCATCCTAAGCTGGAAGTAAAACCTATCATTTGCCGTAGAGATAAAAATAAAAAATCCATACGCGTGTTAGGCAATGATGGTTTTCGTATATTGATCAGTGTACGTGGTGACATGACGTATTTTCAAGATATTATGGATCATGACAAATATGATAGATTGACAAAAGATTGCTAAGTGATAGAAGGAATTAGATGTGCGGCATCGTAGGGTTTATCTCACCAAACAGAGATGAGGGTAGTGTTGAGAAGATGTTGCAAGTCCAAGCCTATAGAGGGCCTGATGACAGAGGGGTGTTTGTAGAACAAGTAGGCGATAGAGTGGTGCATTTGGGGCATAACCGTCTGGCTATCTTAGACCTGACTTCTAGCGGACATCAGCCTTTTATCTCTGATTGCGGGAACTACATCATCGTCTTTAACGGAGAGGTGTACAACTTTCAAGGCATCCGCAAAGAGCTTGAAGAGCTGGGCACTAGGTTTGTCTCTCACTCCGACACGGAGGTGATACTCTATGCCTACAAAGCATGGGGGTTGGCGTGTTTGGAGAAGTTCATCGGGATGTTTGCCTTTGCCATCCTCGATAAAAACAGAGAAAAGATGGTGTTGGTGCGTGACAGAGCAGGGGTGAAACCGCTTTACTATTATCACAACGGATCAGAGTTTCTTTTTGCTTCAGAACTCAAGTCCTTTCATGCACATCCTGATTTTAAAAAAGAGATGAACAAGGAAATCTTGCCTTACTACTTCCAGTTTGGCTACATCCCCGCACCCCATAGCATCTACAAACATACCTATAAACTGGAAGCGGGGCATTATTTAGAATTAGAAATGAAAAATTTAAAAGTTAAAATGACGCAATACTGGAGCGTAGATGAATGTTATGCGCAAGAGAAGTTTGATGCGAGTGAAAAAGAGATTATAGATGATTTGGAATCATTGCTTAACGATGCGGTAGAGTTGAGGATGGTGTCGGATGTGCCGGTGGGTGTGTTCTTAAGCGGGGGGTACGACTCTTCTCTGGTGACCGCACTGTTGTCACAGAACAAAACCCGAAAGCTTCATACCTTCACCATAGGCTTTGAGGACAAACAGTACAATGAAGCCCAGCATGCCAAAGCCATCGCCAAACATTTTGGTACGGAGCATACCGAGCATTATGTATCTCAAAAAGAGTTGCTTGACAAAGTAGAGAGTCTGTCGTTTTACTATGATGAACCTTTTGGTGACAGTTCTGCCATTCCCACCATGATAGTGAGCGAACTTGCCAAAAAAGAGGTGACGGTTGCGCTTTCGGCAGATGGAGGCGATGAGGCGTTTTGCGGCTATAGCAAATACTTTTTTCTGAACAAATTTGCGCCGGTGTTTTCAAACAGTTTTCAAAAAACCATACTTAAAAGTATGTTGAACATTTTTGACGGGAAGCAGATAGAAAAGATAAACAGTTTTTTACCCAAAAAAATACGCCAAACCAATAGTCGTGACAAATACACCAAATTTAAGCGAGCGATGGATGCGGATTCGCTAGAGGAGATGTTTCGTAACGCCTCTTCATATGTCGACCCTAAAGTGGTGAAAGATTTTCTAAACGTAGAGGCAAAGTTTGAGATGGTTGAGCACTTTGCGATGCAAAAAGGCTTGTCTTTCATGGACAACATGATGCGCATAGACTACAAAACCTTTATGGCGGATGATGTGCTAACCAAGGTGGACAGAGCGAGCATGAGCGTGAGTCTGGAAGGTCGTGAGCCACTGCTTGACCACCGTATCATCGAGTATATGGCACGGGTGCCTGTGGCACTCAAATACAAGAACAATCAGGGCAAATACCTCGCACGACAGATACTCTATAAACACATCCCCCCCTCTCTCATCGACAAACCCAAAGCAGGTTTCCAGATACCATTGGCTCAGTGGCTGCAAAAAGACCTCAAGCCATTGGTAGAGAAGTATCTGAGCCCATCCAGACTCGATGAAGAGATCTTTAATGTAGAAGAAGTAGAAAAGATCAAAAAAGAACTGTTTGAGGGTGATGTGAGTCATGCCAATGCTATCTGGTTCATACTGATGTACGAGATGTGGAAGGAGAAGTGGTTTGCATAAGAAAACCGTAGCCATCGTCATTAACACTTCGTGGAATATCTTCAATTTCAGACTGGGATTGTTGCGTGCTTTGCAAGAAGAGGGGTATAGGATTGTGTGTATCGCCCCTAAAGATGAGTATGCATCCAGACTTCAAGCTCTGGGGTTTGAATACCACAACATCAAGATAAACAATAAAGGTGTCAATCCTGTAGAAGATGCCAAACTGGTGGTTGATTTTTACAGACTTTACAAGCAAATAGCCCCCGATGTCATCTTGCAGTACACCATCAAGCCAAACATTTACGGTTCATGGGCGGCAGGGATGCTTGGCATACCGGTCATCTCCAACATCTCGGGGCTTGGTACGGTGTTTCTTAATGACAGTCTCTCTTCGAAGATAGCACGGCTGCTCTACAGGCTGGCACTGCCATTTGCAAAAAAAGTGTTTTTTCAAAATGCACACGATAGACAACTTTTCATTTCATCCAAACTGGTGGTAGAAGCAAAAACCGATTTGTTGCCTGGCTCGGGGATAGATACGCAAAAGTTCAAACCGCTAACGGGTGGAAGTCAGCATACCAATGTCTTACGATTTTTATTTATAGCAAGACTGGTCAAAGACAAAGGGCTACTGGAATATGTGCATGCAGCCAAAAAAATCGCACAACCCTCAGTAGAATGCACCATCCTTGGCGCCTATTACCCCGGAAATCCGACTGCTATCACTGGGGAGCAGATGGAAGTTTGGGAAGAGGAGGGCATCGTGAAGTACCTTGGAGTCAGTGATGATGTACAGTCTGTTATCGCCAAGGCTGATTGTGTGGTGCTTCCTTCGTACAGAGAAGGACTATCGCGTGTACTGCTCGAAGCAGCCAGTATGGCAAAACCCATCATCACGACGGATGTTGCAGGGTGCAGGGAGGTGGTAGACGATGGAGTGAATGGGTATCTATGTGAAGTGAAAGATGCCGACTCCCTCGCAGAGCAGATGAAAAAGATGATACATTTGAGTGAAGAAGCGCGTAAAGAGATGGGAAGAAGAGGCAGAGAGAAAGTAATGAGAGAGTTTGATGAAAGCGTTGTGATTGAAAAGTATTTGGAAACGATAGCAACAATTTTGAATTAGTGGCGAGTAATCGGTGACTTAACCTTTAAAATATTTGCTTAGAAGTCTATAGGGGCGAACCAATGGGTAAAGAAATCCCAAATATTTTGGCAGTTTGATGAATATATAGTCATCAAATTGGGGTGCAAAAAATGCATACCATGTGAAGCGCAGCTTGTCGGAGAGATTTTCCCTCATCTGCCACATGAGTAGAAAATAGCCATAGGTTTTCCCCTCTTTTGTACTGTCTGAAAAGTTGATTTCTATGATTTTTTGCATGAGTTTGGGTATGGTTTTGTCTTTTTGTATCTCATCTTGGATTGTCTCAGGCAATGTGAGTTCAAAAAACTGTTCACACAGTGCCAAGCCAAGGCAAAACATGCGTTTGATCCCGCATTTTTCAGCGGTTTGCAGCAAGGCTGTCCAGTCCATGTCAGGATAGGCTCTTGCAGACCTGTCAATGTCGCAAATCCACTCAAGGCGTTCAAAGAGATGTTTGGAGCCATGCACACAAAGATACAGAATCTGCTCTTGTGGCGTGAGTACGGGTATGTTTGTGTGGTTAATCACACACTCTTTTTTTTGAGCCCAGAGTGCATTGTCATCCCATGTGATGGCATAGTTTTTAGAAAGCAGATCCCAGTGGACTTCTATAAGCGTCTGTGTCGTGTTTTTGTAGAAACCGATTACCGTAAGTGTATCGATGAAAGAGGCTTTCATTGTACTACCCAGTTCGATTTGCGGGGTATAGCCATGGGCGATCAAAAGATCTATCATGGAAGAAATATCTGATTTTTTGATGAGTATATCGAGGTCACCAAACTGTCTTAGCGTAATGTCGCCATACGCCATTTGGGAAAGTGCAGGCCCTTTGAAAGCGAGCGCTTCGATGCTGTTCTGACTGAGTAGGTTTGAGATTTTTATCAGTTCTGCCGACATCAGCATATTTTTGTGAGCGATAGTTAAATAGTGTTGTTTGAGAGCAGAAAGTGTGTCATCATACATAAAGTGTGAGACGTGATGGTTTTGCAGAGTTTTGTAGACTAGAGGTACGACACCGTGGGCATTGGCAAGCGCCAATGTATGTTGAATGTTGGAGTGTGGATTTTCAAGGTAAGAGTGAATAAACCCTATCTCTACATCTTGTAAATCTGTTTTGCAACAATGAACCAAGAAGGCGAGTTCGTTATGTAGATTTGAGTTATTATGGTTACTTGTCATGCATTATTATAGCTTCAGGTGTATTAGTTTTAAGTCTTGCTTTTATATCTTTATCTGTTGGTGACATTTTGGAAACAAAGAATGGCATTAAATAGCATGATGTCAAAGATAATAGTGTATAATTTAAGTATTTAAAATAAAAAAGGTAGCACAAATGAAAAAAATCGTACTTTCAGCATGGACAGTAGCGGCGTTAAGCAGTGTGGGGTTTGCAGGAGGAGATATGGCTCCGGTTGAGCCTGTTGTATCAACACCGATGATGGAAGAAGTCACAAAGAATTTCTATGTGGGGCTTGGTTTGACAGGGGTTGGTACAAGTACCGATGATGTCAATATCTTCAGTGAAGAACCTTATCAAGACAGAACGGGAAATCTCTCTTTGTTGGCAGGGTATGAGTTTAACCCGTATATAGCAGTTGAGGGTCGTTACTCATTGTATGTATCTGAAGAAGACTATCTCAATACTGATTTTTGGGGTATCTATGCAAAACCGCAATACCCGGTCACTGAAGACTTTACGCTTTATGCGCTTTTGGGCTTTGGCGGTGTAACGAGTAGCGGTACCAATGGCGCAGCGATCGATTTGGATGATACAGGTTTTCAATGGGGGCTTGGTGCCAGTTATGATGTGGCTGATGATATAGCAGTATTTGTGGATTATGTCAGTGTAGCAGACGGCATGACACCAGATGCTTGGAATGGTGCAACGCCTGATGTCTCTATAGGTGCTATTACACTGGGTGTAACCTACTCTTTTTAATCTTCTCTGTTGGAGTCTCTAAAACGGCTCCAAGAGAACTCTTCTTTTCGAAATAAATAAGAAGCATATAAAATATACAATACTCTAATTTTTAAGGCAGTTAATGAATCCCCGCAGTGCAGAGATAGATGAAGATACAATAGATATAAAGGAAGTTTTTCAAACGGTATTTCGATTTCGGTATATGATCGTTTTTATTGTCGTTCTTTTTGGTTTGGGGAGCAGTTATTATGCCTATTTCAAACCCGATATCTACCAAGCTTCTGCTACTGTTGAGGTAGGGCTGGAGCAACGCGCTGCCGGTCAGGATATATTGGCTATGGCTACAGATCCGGGCAGCTTGGATCCTGCCACTGAGATGGAGATTATCCAGTCACGATTTCTAGTGGAAAAAGCACTCAAAAGCGTCGACTTTTCGCATCGTTATTACACCACACGAAGATACAAAGAGATCGAACTTTATAAGGATAGCCCTTTTGAAGTGGGCATGCTTAAAGGGTATGGTGTTTCATTTGATCTAACCCCTATAGATGAAAAGAGTTATCGTTTGGCGGTGGATGAGGCTAAGGATGAAAACGGCAAAATCTGGTCTTACGATAAAGTCTTGCCTTATGCCAATGAGATCGTGACAGAGCATTTTCATCTCAATGTGATCAAAACCAAAAAGCCACAAGATGCAAAGTACCGTTTTGTAATACTCAATCCTGAAAATCTTGCAAGTATGGTTAAGGGAGGGGTGAGTGTAGAGCAGCTCTCAAGGTATTCAACGATTCTTCAGATTTCTTATGCGGACAATGTGGCTTTGCGTGCTCAGGAGTTTGCCAATGCCTTGGCAAGTGCCTATATAGAGCAAAATATAGATAAAAAAACACAGGAAGCGACACGTAAGCTGACATTTGTTGATGATCAGCTCAAAAAGATTACGGAAAATCTCAAAGGCTCAGCTGTTAAGCTTGAAGAGTTTAAAATAAGTTCGAATACAGTCAATCTGAGTTCCAAAGCTGAAAACATCATCCGGCAAATGAGTGAAAATGAAAGTAAACTCGCAGAGATCACCATAGAAGAAGAGATGCTTCAAACCTTGTATAAGCAGGTACAATCCGGTCAAAATCTTGAATCTATTGTAGCAGTAGGATCAGTGGGTGGACAGTCGCTTTCTTCAATGATTAAAGAGCTTCAGGATGCTATTTTGAAAAAGAAAGCATTGCGTCAAGACTATACTGAGATGTATCCTGAAGTACGTAAACTGAGTGATTCAATCGGGCAGCTCAAAAAAGTGATTATCTCGACCATAAAGAATTTGCGAAATTCCATCAAAAGGATGTATGGTCAACTGCAGCGAAAGTTTGTGGTCAATGAAAAAATATACTCCTATCTTCTCGAAAAGCGCTCAGAGACAGCCATCATCAAAGCTTCGACTGTCAGCAATAACAGGGTTCTTGATTCTGCATTGCTGCCGGTTGGTCCTATTAAGCCAAAACGTCAACTCATTGTGCTGGTGGGATTGATACTGGGACTGGTTTTGGGTATAGCACTTGCATTTTTGAGGGCATTTTTGGATGATCGCATTAAAGAAGAAGAAGATGTTACCAAACATACACATGTGCCGATACTGGGAAATATCCCGCATATCAAAGAGAGTAATGAAAAAGTATTTGTTTCCAGCTCACCAAAATCTGCCATTGCAGAATCGTTTAGAAATCTGCGTACCAATTTGCAATTTATGGCAAAAGGAACACAGGGGCATGTCATCGCGGTCACTTCAACGGTAGGCGGTGAAGGTAAAACAACGGTGTGTATCAACCTGGGTGCCATCATGAGTATGTCTGAGAAAAAAACAGTTATCTTAAATCTTGATATGAGAAAACCTACACTGCATCAA
>NCHB01000037.1 GCA_002281755.1 Sulfurovum sp. 16-42-52 | reverse complement strand
TTGTGGTAAAAAATTATAACTTTTTGAAATCAGAATCAGCTTTTTTTCTTCGTTTTAACCCTTAATAACCCCTCTTTTTTACTAATCTGCAAGTGGCTCGATATTATACAGTTCTTAATTCTTTGTACCAAAATATGCAATAAATGCCTCAACCTCTTTTTCAGAATCAAAACTGATTTCAATACTTTTTTGCTTTAGTTTGTAGGTAAAAGGTAAAGAATTTTCCATTATTTTGGAATATTTTTCCATTAAATGAATACCAGCTGCCTTGGGCAAGGGTTCTAAAATCGTGCTTTTATGATTTTTCACCATCTGTTCAGTATCGCGTACACTCAGTTTTTGACCCATGATACTATCGATAATGATTTTCTGTTTCTTTTCATCAAGTCCTACTAAAATCTTTGCATGCCCTTGAGAGATTTTTCCTTCAACAAGCTGTTCCTGTGCATAGGCTGACAAACTTAGAAGACGCATAGTGTTAGTTATTTGTGAACGGCTTTTGTGTACAATGGATGAGAGTTCATCATGGGTGATATTGTGAACCTCAATCAGCTCAGCATACGAATTTGCAAGTTCAATGGCGTTAAGATTTTCTCTTTGGATGTTTTCTATAAGTGCGAGTTCACGCAAACGCGCTTCATCCATCTCCACATCGGCAATAATTGCTTTGATATGACTCAATCCGGCCAGTTTATGCGCTCTAAGCCGCCGTTCTCCGGCAATGAGCAGATACCCGTTTTCTGTTTCTATGACAACGATGGGCTGCAGGAGTCCATGTTCTGAGATAGACTGGCTCAACTCTTTAAGAGCCTGCTCATCAAAATGTTTTCGTGGCTGAAAAGGGTTTGCAGTGATGCTGCCTACTGACAACTCTTCGACTCTAGCACCACGCGCTTCAAGTTCAAAACTGTTAATATCGCTCAAATCTTTTTCGTATGCTTCTTCTACCTCGGAAAGTATCTCTCCTAATCCTCTGCCCAATGCCATCGCTTACCCTCTTACAATCACAGTTGCCAAATCCCTGTAAGCAATCGAACCTTTGGAATCTGTTGCATACTGTGTCACAGGTTTGCCAAAACTCGGGCTCTCTGCTATCTTCACATTACGGGGAACAACGATACACTCTTTGCCTTTTTTCATATGAAAAAGCTTATCTTTAAAATGATGGCTCAAATCTGCCAAAACTTGTTTGGAAAGGTTGTTTTGAGATGAATACATCGTAGGCAAAAAACCTTTTATTTTGAGTTTCGGGTTAATGGTTTTTTTCAAGAGACTGACTGTATTGAGCAGTTGAGCCAAACCTTCCAAGGCAAAAAATTCACACTGAATCGGAATAATCACAGAGTCTGATGCACTTAAGGCATTAATCGTGATAGGACCCAGTGCCGGAGGCGAATCGATGATAATAAAATCAAAATCTGAAGAGACCTCTTTGATTTTTTCTTTGAGTATCAGCTCTCTGTTTTTTTTATTAGGATTGTAAAACTCTTTTTCTATACCGACCAAACCAATATTTGAAGGGGCTAATTTGAGATTTTTAATATCGGTTTTAAGGATCACTTCTGAAAGCTTTTTGCTCCCAATAAGCACATGGTAGATATTGAACTCATAATCACTGCGGCTAAAACCCAAACTTGTTGTTGCATTGGATTGGGGATCAATGTCCAGAAGAAGGACTTTTTTTCCTTTTTCTGCCAAAGAAGCTGCCAAGTTTACTGCTGTTGTTGTCTTTCCTACACCACCCTTTTGGTTGGCTATACTAATCACTTCACTCATCGTAAACTAAACACCTTTTTACCCCCAAGAATTAAAGAGCCATCCCCGCACAACAGTGCGTCCCGCAGGCTCGTTTGATAGTTTTCAATATGAACTGAAAACTTTCTGCTAAGCTCAAATTCTATCTCATACTCACTAAAAATATGCTTCCATGTTGGAAATTTTTCAAGCCTAAAAAGATAACTTTCAAGCAATTTTTTGGGTGAAAGTGCACACCCTAAGGCGCTATAGCCATTTTGCGTATTTTTTAAATTAATACCGATTCCGCATACCAATGTATGATTTATTTTTTTCGTAATGGTTCCGCCTACTTTTTTGTCATGCAGATAAAAATCATTGGGCCATTTGAGCCAGATGTTTTCATCATATTCAAGTAATGCCTGTTTCATGATGAAAGAAAAATAGATAGAGGCTGAAGCAAGAGGCAAATCAGAAGGAAGTTTCTTGATATCCAAGGCAAACGAAGCAAAAAAATTACCCTCTCCTCCCAACCACGTATTGTTACGGCTACCGACGCCTGCATATTGCTCTGCAGCAATCACTGCAATGGGTGGATGCACTTTTTGTTGCTCTATCTGCTCACAAAGATAGTCCTGCGTAGAAGCGAGGGTATCAAAAGATAAGATCTCCAACCTTTAACCCCCTTCCCACACAGTATGCTTTGGCTGACATTGGTTTTTTTGACATGGGCTGTAGTGTTTCAATCTGCAAAGATCCTTTAAGACAGCCAACAACAACACTCTCACCGCTAAAAGCAAGAATCTGACATGTCTGGTTGGAAGAATCACTATCAACCAAAGAAAGTCCATCCAGTTTTGTTCCCTCAGTAGTAAAAATACCCGGCCAGCCTTCAAATGCACGGTATTTATTATAGATCTCTTCGGCACTGCCAAAATCCACTTCACCGTCACTCTTTTTGATTTTCTTACACAAGCTTGCCTGTGTTTCATCTTGTACCGTCGGTTTCATATCATGGTACTGCCTGAGTGTACTCAAAGTGAGCCTACAAGCATCTTGGGTTAACTGTGCCATTAATGCACCCAGTTTCATGTCTGAAGGAATCTCACACGATAGTGTTTCAAGCATAGGACCTGTATCTAAGCCTGCTTCCATCAGCATGGAAGTCACACCTGTTTGGCTGTCACCATGCAGCAAAGCCTGTTGCACAGGTGAAGCCCCACGGTATCGAGGCAGCAAAGAAGCATGCAGGTTGATACAAGGGGCGATATCTAGGATAGATTGAGGCAAAATTTGACCAAAGGCAGCCACCACAATAAAGTCAGGACTACACCCTTTGATAGCCTCTTCTATGCCTGCATCACCCAAACGTGTCGGTTGAAGTACGGTAATACCATGCTCTAAAGCCAAACTCTTAACCGGAGGTGGTGTCAAAATCTTTTTACGTCCCACAGGACGATCAGGTTGCGTCAGTACCAAACAAACTTCCATATCTTGCGAAGTAATCAAGGTGTGAAGAATCTCTTTTGCATACTCGGGTGTACCCATATAAACAATTTTATAGTTCATTTTTTACCTCTTTGATACACGTTTGGTGATTTTAGGCTTGAAAAAGGGTTCCGCCCAGATGCTCTGCTTTGAGCAAAAACGATTTTACATCTCTTAGATCAAAACCGCTGGCCAAAAACATCGCTCTATGCTGTTTCATTAAAAAATCAGCAGCCTGAAGCTTCGTTACGATGCCACCCGTGGCAAATTCATTGTTGGGCGTATGATCAGCACTAAGTTCCTCTTCATGCAAGACACTCACGATAGCTCTTCGTTTGGCATCATCATATTTGTTGGGGTCTTTATCATAAAATGCATCGATATCTGAAAGGATTACTAGTAATGTTGCATCAAAGTAGTGTGCCACATGGGCTGAGAGTCTGTCATTGTCACCAAAAACCAACTCTTCAATGCTGACTGTATCATTTTCGTTGATAATTGGAACCACATTGTTTTTAAGCAGAGTATCAATGGCATTTTTAGCATGATCTGTTTGCTTTCTGGAATCAAAAACATCCGCACTCAAAAGTACCTGAGAACAAAGCAATCCAAAAGTCGAAAACTTTTCCTGATACATTTTAAGTAAATAGGGCTGACCAATCGCAGCAAGTGCCTGTTTATTTGCCACAACGCTTCTGTCTAAAGGCAACTGGGTATAACCTGCCGATACCGCTCCGGAGCTCACCAATATCACTTCATACTGATTGGTTTTCAGTTCTGCTATCAGTTCAACCAATGCCAACATACGTGTTTTTGCAATAGCACCGTTCTGCGTTAAAACATGAGAACCCACTTTAATCACAACTCTTTTCATACACCCCTACCTATTTGGCTTCGTTTTCTTCTTCAACATTTTTGATAAAATCACCCATTGCATAACGCAGCGCTTCAGTATTTAAATGAGCTACAGAAGAGATAGGCAGGACAAAAAACGGTTTCTCTTGAGGTAGTTTGACCCCAAAATCTGTTTTAAATCCGTAACTCACATACTCTGGGTTTGCCTTGTATTTTTGAAGTGTATCGTTCGCTTCAAGCCCGATATCACTTAAAAATGTTTTGACTAAGGTATTTACCTCTTCAGAGGTGAGTGAATCTATCTTCGTAACAGCAATAGCATGTTTACGGGTTGCCAGCTCCATAGAGTAACGTTGCAACTCTACCAACAGTGTTTCATATTGATATTTCATCTCTCGATAATTGGCTGCATCTACCATCAAAAGCAAGGTCTTTGTTCTTTCAATATGCTTTAAAAACTCTAAACCCAACCCTCTGCCGTCACTTGCACCCTCGATGATACCAGGGATATCCGCCATCATATACGAGTCATAATCACCCATATGCACCACACCGAGCTTCGGTGTAAGTGTCGTAAATTCATAATTGGCAATCTCTGGTTTTGCATTGGAAAGTGTGGAAATCAATGTCGATTTTCCAACATTGGGGTACCCTACCAACCCCACATCAGCAATGAGTTTCATCTCAAGTCTGATTTTTTTTGTAATGCCCGGAAGTCCTGGCTGTGCATAGGTTGGTTTTTGGTTGCTTGCACTCTTAAAATGCATATTGCCCAAACCACCCTTTCCACCTTCAAGGAAAAGCACCTCTTCCCCTTCATCAAGAAGGTCAAAAAGCTCTTCTCCTGTTTCCACATCTATGACTGTTGTTCCTGGAGGTACAGTGATGGTGACATCTTGACCTTTACGCCCGTAACATTTGCGTCCTTCACCCGGACGACCATTTTCTGCTTTGATCTGATTACGACCACGAAAACTTGAGAGTGTATCGGTATTATTGTCCACTTTAAAAAAAACAGACCCCCCACGACCGCCGTCACCACCATCGGGACCACCTTGGGTAACAAACTTTTCGGTCCAAAACGATATCGATCCAGGACCGCCTTTACCTGAGCTTACTATCAGCTCAACACTATCTATAAACATGAATAACCTTTAAATTCTATGTAACAATGCTCATTAGTTGAGACCATAGAAGTACGAATATGCGATTATATCCAAATTCGTAGAATAATCGCTATAATTTTTTATTTGAAACAGGAGCATCCCTATGCCAAATAAGCAACACTGCCTTATATTTTTCTTTACACTTTCTTCTTTTTATCTCTCAGGTTGCACACCCCAAAAAGTACCGCCAAGCAAAGGAGGTTTTTATTACAGTGGTGTGTATTTCGGTAAAAACTTCTCTGCTACCTTTAAAAAAGGTATCAAAGACGGATGCATTACCGCAAAAGGTGAGTATCAAAAATCCCACACCCTTTTTAACGCAGACCAAGACTATTATGACGGTTGGTTTTTAGGACGCAACAGATGTAAACATCTTTTGGTAATTGATGAATGATAAAAAGCATTGAGAAAAAACAAGTCCGAAATCAATCGGACTTACTATGAAAAAATGGGGATTATGCAGGAACTACTGAAACTTTTTTTTGTGTAGCAGATTTGTTGTCAAATTTTACCACACCTTCAACCAGTGCAAACAATGTATGGTCTTTACCCATACCTACACCATTACCAGGGTGTACTTTTGTTCCTCTTTGTCTTATGATGATGTTACCAGGGATTACTGTCTCACCACCAAATTTTTTAACGCCTAAACGACGACCAGCTGAATCACGATTGTTCTGGGTTGACCCCTGACCTTTCTTGTGTGCCATTCTATGCTCCTTTTATTTATTAAAAATTCTTCTTGAAAAATGGAAAAGCCAATCTTTCAATTCATCTCACTAAAGACTTATGCAAATGCATAAGAAATACCGCTTATGCTATCTTTGTGATTCTAACTCTTGTGAAGTCTCTTCTGAAACCTCTTTTTAGTTTTGAATCTTTTCTTCTCAATTTTTTGTAGATAATTACTTTTTTATCTCTACCTTCATTGATGACTTCACCCTTCACTACAGCACCTTCTACAAAAGGTGTACCTATAGTTACGGCACCATTGTTATCAAGCACTAGAACTTCTTTAAATTCTACTGCTGATTTTGGCTCAAGATTCATATTGTCAAAACAGACAATGTCACCCTCTTTAACCTTGAATTGTTGACCACTCGCTTTAATGATTGCGTACATTGCAAACCCTTTATTTCTATTGTTTCTTTAAAAAGTTTGTGATTATATCCAAAGTTGTTTTAATATTTTTTTAAAGTATCAAAGTTTCCGGTTTTTTACACCGTTTTGTTTATTAAAAACTATATTCAATACCATCCAAAGCGATACAATCTATCTCAACAAGCGCATTTTTAGGTAATGTTTTAACAGCAACCGTACTTCGAACCGGTTTGTGCATACCAAAATAATGTGCATAAATAGCATTTACTTTTTCAAAATCACTCATATCTGCCAAAAAAATCGTTGTCTTAATTACATCATTAAAATGTGCGCCGGCTGCCTCAAGAACATAAAATAGATTTTTCATCACTTGATGTGTTTGGTTTTCAACATCATCTCCAGCCATCACGCCTTCAGGTGTCAATCCTATCTGTCCTGATGTATAGATAAAACCGTTTACTTTCACCGCTTGAGAATAGGGTCCTATGGCTTGTGGTGCTTCTTGTGTAGTTATAAATTTCATCGTTTTTTCTCCTTAATTTCTTTCGTAAAATATATACGAGGTGGAATAGTTTGAAAATTCAAAATAAACCTTCTTCTCTCCTGCATCGACCATACTATTCATATTGATATCATCAACACCATACCCGTAGCGGTACGGTCTCATCTCTCCGTCTTTGCTTCCGTATGCAGTTGAGACTTTATCAATTTTTATAAATTTATGAACCAGTTTGTCACCCGCATACACATCAAGTACCCCATTCGTTCCAGTCCAGTTTTGCAATGAACGGCTCAAAGAGTTTTGTGTCTCTTGTGTACATCCAACAAAAAACAGTAATGATATTCCTAAAAACACTATTTTAACTTTCACATTGTTTTTCACATTGTTTCCTTCAATTTTTTACTATTGTAACGCGATTGCGCTAAGCTTTTGGCATACCGAATTTTTGCGTGACCAGCTCACCTTCGTCATTAAAATAAAGATAATAAAGCTTATCTTTTGCCACAGGAAGCCCTGCAAGGTAACGCAACGCCAGATTGGCCTGAAGCGAACCGATATGCATCACAATAGGAGCCGTAATACCGCCTGGTTTATGGTCTGAGATATTGAACACTTCAAAGTTTGCTTCATCAAAAAAACAGACTTGCCCGTTAAACTCCTCTACACTGGCATAGATCCATGGTGTATTGGTCTGCTTGGCATACTTGTCTATCTCGGCTCTTGTGGCTAAATTGTCTGTGGCATCGAGTATCAAATCATACTGATTGTCCAACTCCGCAAAGGCATCAAAACGCATATCAAACGCTTGTACTTTGACAAAAGGATTTTTAGATTCAATCAGTGCTGCTACTGTTTTGGCTTTATTTTTGCCTTCATCTTGAAGCGTAAATGCGATTTGTCTATGAATATTATGTCCAGAGACGGTATCAAAATCGACCAGATGGATCTCTCCAATCCCTGAAGTCCCCAGTGCCATTGCCAAAGTTGAACCCAAGCCGCCTGCACCGACAATCACTATCTTTTTATCTTGCAGCCCCTTTTGTGTGGCTTCTCCCCATAACTGTATCTGTCTGTTGAAGTATTCTTGTTGTGTCACAATCATTCACCCCTTATCTGCAATTCTTTCTCAAAGCCCCATCCTTTACGGTGTTCGAGTACTTCACTTTTTTCTATAACTTCCACCAGCATGGATTCTTTATCTTCAAGCATCATCTCAATCTCACCCTCTGGCGATACAAGCATCGTATCACCGTAAAATTTCCACTTCACGTCATGGTCACTGTATTCGCCTAAACGGTTTGCTCTGAGTACAAAACAGCCGTGCAAAAAGGCTTTGGTTTTGATGATCTCTCTCCAACGATTGTGTGAACCAAAAGTCGATGCAGTCGGTAGCAAAACAAGATCCACTTTTTTTTCTGTCACTTTTTGCCAAAAATAATCAAAATGCAGTTCAAAACCTGCCATCACCATCACTTTAAATCCTTTAAGATTAAACATCATAGGGTCTTCAAGAGTTTTGATAGGGTTTGCAAAAAACTTTTTCTCATTCCAGTGTGGATAGGGAAGCAGTATCTGCTGCTCATAATAGCGTGTTGTGCTGGGGGTAATCTTAACAATAGTCTTATGGTAGCCGTCTTTTTTACTCACGATAATCGGCGCTACGAAGATGATCTCATATTTTTGTGCAAGACTTTTAAGTAGTTCGGTATGTTTACGCGTCTGCTCTTTGACCATATTGGGTGACATAGTGGCAAATTCTTTAAAAAAATGATTAAGCACATACTCGCCAAGAAGCATCACGTCTGCACCTCTTTGTTGTGCCTGTTTGAGATAAAACTCAAGCCTTGTTGCATTCATACCCAGCGTAGGCAACTGAAGGGCTGCCACAACAAGCTGTGCCATTATGCACCCTCCGGGGTATTTTGGTTTGCCTGCTCGATGATGGTGATCTTTGTTTTCGCCTCTTCTATGAGCATTTGTGCCTCTTTGATGTTTTTTAGTCCCTCTTCATAGACTTTTACTGACTCTTCCAGTGTAATCTCAGGATTCATCAACTTTTCAAGCAATGTTTTGGAATACTCCAGTTTCTCTTCAAATGTGGTATCTTTCATCCAAGCACCTCTTTAATATTTTCTTTAAATTTATCCAATTCTACCAAAAAAGCATCATGCCCGTAAGCGCTTTGCACTTCAAGATAGGTACACGCTTGTACATTGCGCTTCATCATCTTGGCAATATGTTCCATCTCAGAAGGGAAAAAGAGATAGTCTGAACTAAAACTGATGAGGGTGACTCTTGCCTTAATCCGTGAAATCGCTTCATGAAGCGAATCATAGCCTCTGCTAAGATTAAACGTATTGATTGCTTTAACGATATACAAATACGAAAGCGGATCAAAAATACGGGAAAAATTGTTCGTATTGTATTCCATATAGCGCTCTACTTCATACCGTCCAAACAATTCAAAAAGTCCATCGTTACTAACATAGTTTCGTCCGAATTTACTGTCCATCGATTCGGGTGAAAGATAGGAGATGTGTCCTGCTATGCGTCCTATCGCCAAACCATCCAGCCCCTCTTCTTTAAAGGCATCTTTTTCATAATTGCCGTGATTGAAACGGGGGTCTCTGCGTATGGCTTCTATAGCAACCTTGTTAAATGCCATCGTCCAAGGTCTGGTTGCATAGGTGCTCGCAAGTGAGATGATATCATCAGCAAAATTCGGATAATCCACACCAAACTGCAATGCCTGCATCCCACCCATAGAACCGCCAATCACTGCACGCACATGATAAATACCCAAAGAAGAGAGCAGATGCATTTGTGCACGCACCATATCTTTAACGGTTACTACAGGAAACTTAAGCCTGTACGGATCTTCACTGGGGCGGTTAGGACTCATGGGACCCGTTGAGCCAAAACAGGAACCGAGTACATTGGTACAAATCACAAAGTACTTCGTGGTATCAACCGCTTTCCCATCACCAATCAGACCATCCCACCAGCCTACTTTTTTCTCACCCTCATAGCTGCCTGCAGCATGATGGGAACCACTCAGCGCATGACAGATCAAAATAACATTCGATTTGTCACTATTTGGTTCACCGTACGTCTCATAGGCTATCTCATACGGTTCTAAGATACGCCCACTTTCAAGATACAAAGGGGAACTGAAGTATGCTGTTTTGGTTTGTATTTTCATAGAATGCTTTATATTGGGTTTGATGCAGATATTTTACCTAATTTGGGCTTTAGGGTTTGTGGCGTAAGCAAAGATGCTCACGCACGGGTGTATCACCCTAATGCTCTGGCAAGATCGTTGATGAGATCCTGTGTATCTTCTATACCAACACTCAGCCTTACCAGTCCACCCGGAACACCGGCTTCAATAAGCTCCTGTGCTGAGAGCTGCTGGTGTGTGGTGCTTGCAGGATGCGTGATGATGGATTTACTGTCTCCGATGTTCACTACCAATGAAAAGATTTCTGTACTGTCGGCTATCTTCTGTGCCGTCTCAGTATCTTCCACTTCAAAAGAGAGCAGTCCTGAGTAGCCGTTTTTAAAGTACTTCTGCGCCAATGCATGGTTGCTGTCAGATTTCAGTCCAGGGTAATTGACTTTTTTTACTTTAGGATGTGCTTCCAAAAACTCTGCGATCGCTAGAGCCGAGCTTGAATGCTGCTTCATACGAAGTGGCAAGGTTTCAAGCCCCTGAATGTAAAGCCAAGAGTTAAACGGACTAGGTGCCGCTCCCAAATCACGCAGTAGTGCCAATCTGACTCTAAGTGTAAAAAGCGGCAAAGGTACATCAGAATAGACAAGCCCATGATAACTTGCATCTGGTTCGTTGAAATGTGCATAGCGCGCATTGCCCTTGATCTTTTCTACCAAGTTGTGACGCTCTACGATGACACCGCCGATGGCTAGACCTTGCCCTGTTGTGTATTTACTCGCACTATGCACGCTCAAATCTACCCCATGTTCAAAAGGCTTGCACAAAATCGGTGTGCCAACGGTATTATCCACACAAGTCAAGATGTTGTGTTTGTTTGCTATGGCAACGATGGCATCAAAATCTGCCACGTCCACACTCGGGTTTGTGATACTTTCAAAAAGGATGATCTTTGTTTTATCATCAACCAACGCTTCAATTTCAGAAGGATTTCCTACATCAAAATACCGTGTTTCTATGCCAAAACGTTTAATGGTATGACCTGTAAGTGTCGTTGTACCTCCATAGACTTGTTTGGCTACGATGATATTATCCCCTGCTTCAGCTACATTGGCGATAGCATAAAAAATCGCTGCCATCCCTGAAGCAGTCCCTACAGCAGCCACACCACCTTCAAGTGCAGCAAAACGCTTTTCAAACACATCTGTTGTTGGGTTCATCAGCCTTGTGTAGATATTGCCAAGTTCTTTCAGTGCAAAAAGATTTGCCGCATGTTCGGTATCTCTAAACTCATACGCCGTACTCATATAGATAGGTACCGCCATCGTCCCCTGCGCATCTTTTTCATATCCTGCATGGATGGCGAGTGTTTGTTCGTGCATTTTTTTTCCTTAGTAAATGATAGAAGTCAATTATAGCTTGAAGCTACTTTTATTGTTCTTCATTACTTACTTATAGTAATAGATATAGGTATAATAAATAGTTCACAAGTTTAAATACTTTAAAGGAAAGCAATATGTATAAACTTAACTATTATGTTCCTGTTGAAGCAAAAGAAAAAACCAAACAGGTCCTTTTTGATATGGGTGTAGGTATGTTTAAGAATTACGAGAACTGTTCATGGGAAACTTTAGGATACGGACAATTTAAACCTGTAGCCAACGCGAATCCGACGATTGGGGAGTTAGATAAACTGGAAGTCCTAGAAGAGTATAAAATTGAGATGATTTGCAGTGATGAGCTTATCCATCAAGCTGTCAAAACTTTAAAAGAAGTCCATCCTTATGAAGAGGTCGCTTACGAAGTCTTTAAGATGGAAAACATTTAAACTTTATGAGTGTAGCCACAAAAAAATAGATATCTGTGAATTTTTTAAAGAAATGTGAAGTTCACTTCTCCGAAAAATCGGAGAAAGTTACATTAAGAAGAATAGTTCGGACTCTCTTTGGTGATGGTGACATCATGCACATGAGACTCTCTAAGCCCCGCTGAGGTGATCTCCACAAATTCTGCTTTTTCCCACAATGTCGGGATGTCTTTTGAACCGCAGTAGCCCATCGAGGAGCGCAGACCGCCTATCATTTGATGCACGACATCTTCGATGCGTCCTCTGTAGGGTACGCGTCCTTCTATGCCTTCGGGTACGAGTTTATCTGCTGCTGTTCCTTCTTGGAAGTAGCGGTCTGTACTGCCTTTGGTCATCGCACCGATGCTTCCCATCCCTCTGTACTCTTTAAACTGACGTCCGTTAAAGAGTATCATCTCTCCGGGTGCCTCATACGTACCTGCAAGTGCAGAACCCAACATCACGGAACTCGCACCCACTGCCAAAGCTTTAGCCACATCTCCAGAGAACTTGATGCCCCCGTCTGCTATCACGGGTACACCTGCTTTGTTTGCCACTTGTGCCACTTCATCGATGGCAGACATTTGAGGTACACCCACACCTGCCACGATACGCGTCGTACAGATAGAGCCTGGTCCGATGCCTACTTTTACGGCGTCTGCACCTGCATCTATGAGGTCTTGCGCTGCTGCGCCTGTGGCAATATTGCCTGCGATGACATCCACATCCAGAGTCTTTTTGATGAGCTTGAGTGTATCGATGATGCCTTGTGAGTGTCCATGCGCAGAGTCCAGTACGATGACATCAACCCCTGCTTCAACCAGTGCCGTCGCACGGTCTATCTGACCCACACCGATGGCTGCACCGACTCTAAGACGTCCGTGTTTGTCTTTGTTGGCGTTGGGAAATCTCTCTTTTTTCTCTATGTCTTTAATGGTCACCAAGCCTTGCAGCACATTATTGTCATCAACGATAGGCAATTTTTCTATTTTGTGTTGCTGGAGCACTTTTGCAGCCTCTTCAAGTGTGATACCTACTTTTGCCGTCACCAAAGGTGCTTTAGTCATGACATCCTGGACACTTAAACTCATATCGGTAATGAAACGCATATCACGGTTAGTGATGATTCCCAAGAGTTTCATCTCTTTGTCCACAACGGGTACACCGGAAATTTTATATTCACCCATCAGGGCATCGGCATCTGCTACGGTTTTATCTGGACTGATGTAGATAGGGTCGATGATGATGCCACTCTCAGACTTCTTCACTTTAGAAATCTGTTTTGCCTGCGTAGCGATATCCATATTTTTATGGATAATTCCTATACCACCCAAATGTGCCATCGCAATGGCTGCTTTATACTCAGTCACCGTGTCCATTGCCGCTGAGACAATGGGGGTATTGAGTGACACTCTTTTTGTCAATTGGCTTTTGATGCTCACCTCTTTAGGAAGAACAATCGAATGCTGTGGTACCAATAATACATCTTCAAATGTCAGTGCTCTTTTTTTAATTCTCATGTTATTTCCTTCGTATAATATATTTACCAACCAAAATACTAAAATATGGTTGGGTTCAATAAAGACTCATAGTTTTCACAAAAGCTAACAGCAAACAAGTTTTTT
>NCHB01000036.1 GCA_002281755.1 Sulfurovum sp. 16-42-52 | reverse complement strand
GAAGCACATACAACCTATGGAATCATCGGTATCAAAGTGTGGATCTTTAAAGGCGAAGTATTGACTAAAGGTATCCAAGCTGAAGTGCCAGAAGAGAAAAAAGAAGGTCGTAGACCAGCTAAAAAAAGAGGTGAATAATTATGTTAATGCCTAAAAGAACAAAATTCAGAAAAGTAATGAAAGGCCGTAACCGCGGACAATCTTTCAGAGGCAATAAAATTGAATTTGGTGATATCGCAATCAAAGCGACAGAAGCTGGCAGAATTGATTCTAGACAGATTGAAGCGGCGCGTATTACGATGACAAGAAAGATTGCAAGAACGGGTAAAACGTGGATTAGAGTTTTCCCAGATAAGCCACTTACAGCCAAACCACTTGAAACAAGAATGGGTAAAGGTAAAGGTGGTGTTGATAAATGGGTTATGAATATTAAGCCAGGAAGAATTATATTTGAGATGGCCGGTGTTGAAGAGACACTTGCAAGAGCCGCTTTGACCCTTGCAATACACAAAATGCCATTTAAGTGTAAAATCATCACTTTAAAGGACAGCAATGAACTATATTGATTTGAAAGATAAAAGTGAAGCAGACCTTTTGGCGATGCTTAAAGAGAAAAAACTAGAGCTGTTTACACTCAATGCAAAACAAAGAACAATGCAATTGACCAATACAGCTGAGTTGAGAACAGCGAAAAAAGATATCGCAAGAATCCAGACAGCACTCACTGCTGCTAGATCGAAGTAAGGGGTCATACATGCCAAAAAGACAAATAACAGGTACTGTGATTAAGATTGCCGGAGATAAAACCGCAACATTATTGGTTGAAAGAAGAGTTCTTCACCCAAGATATCATAAAACCGTAAAAAGATTTAAAAAATATCTTATTCATGATGAGAAAAATGTAATCAATGTTGGAGATACTGTGAGTGCTGTTGAGTGCAGACCGTTGTCAAAAACAAAAAGTTTCAGACTTCTTGAAATCGTGAAGAGAGGAGAAGTGTAATGATCCAAGGTTTTACTAGATTGAATGTAGCAGATAACTCTGGTGCAAAAGAGATTATGTGTATTAAGGTTCTTGGCGGATCTAAAAGAAGATATGCATCTGTAGGCGATGTCATTATCGCTTCTGTGAAAAAAGCACTTCCAACAGGAAAAGTAAAAAAAGGCAAGGTTGTCAAAGCGGTTGTTGTTCGTACAAAAAAAGAGATCCAGAGAGAAAATGGTTCACTGATTCGTTTTGACGACAATGCAGCGGTAATCATTGATGACAAAAGAGAGCCAATAGGTACACGTATTTTTGGTCCTGTAAGTCGTGAAACAAGATATGCAGGTTTTATGAAAATCGTATCACTTGCACCGGAGGTATGGTAATGGCTAAAACATTCAAAATCAAAAAAGGTGACCAAGTAATGGTTATCGCTGGTGATGACAAAGGTACTGTAGGCGAAGTAATTCAAGTACTGACTAAAAAAGATGCAGTAATCGTTGCAGGGTGCAAAATGGCTAAAAAAGCGATTAAGCCAAGCGAAGAGAACAAAGATGGTGGGTTTGCAAACAAAGAAATGCCTATCCATATCTCAAATGTAAAAAAAGTAGAGGGATAATCCTATGAGTAGAATGAAGCAAAAGTACAATGACATCGTTCCTGCACTCAGAGAAGAGTGTGGGATAGCAAACCCGATGCAGACTCCTAAGCTTGAAAAAATCGTTATCTCTGTAGGTGCCGGTGAAGAAGGTAAAGACAGTAAGCTGATTCAAAATATGGCTGATACGATTTCACTAATCGCCGGTCAAAAAGCAGTGATTGTGAATGCAAAAAAATCTGTTGCAGGTTTTAAAGCAAGAGAAGGTTCACCTTCAGGTATCAGAGTGACGCTTAGAGGTGAAAATATGTATAACTTCTTTGACAAACTCGTATCGATTGCACTTCCAAGAGTAAAAGACTTTAGAGGGACACCTAGAAAAGGTTTTGACGGTCGCGGTAATTATAACTTCGGACTTCAAGAGCAAATGATGTTCCCTGAAGTTGAGTTTGACAATGTAATTAAAACACACGGTATGAATATTACAGTTGTAACAAGTACCGAAAGTGACAAAGAAGGTTTCATGCTCTTAGAAAAGCTTGGAATGCCTTTTGCTAAAGGGAGAAAATAATGGCTAAGAAATCAATGATTGCCAAGCAACAGAGAGCCCCAAAATTCTCTACGCAGGCGTATACAAGATGTAGTATTTGTGGTAGACCTCACTCCGTATACAGAGATTTCGGTATCTGTCGTGTGTGTTTAAGAAAAATGGCCAATGAAGGTCTTATCCCTGGCATGCGAAAAGCAAGCTGGTAAGGAGAACTAGAAGATGATGACAGACATAATTGCAGACTCTCTTACTCGTATAAGAAATGCTGCACAAAGAAAATTGGAAGTAACAACTTTGCTACACTCTAAGACGATTGAAGCAACCGTATCTATTTTTGTAGAAAAAGGCTACCTTGAGAGCTTTAAAATCAAAGAAGACGGAAACAAAAAAACGATTAAAGTTGTACTTAAATATGATGAGAATGAAAAAAGCGTAATTAACGAGATCAAAAAAATCTCAAAGCCTGGTAGACGTGTTCACCAAGGTAAAGACGATATTAGAACATTTAAAAACGGTTATGGTACTTTGGTTGTTTCGACGAGCCAAGGTGTTATCGCAAATGATGAAGCGTTTAAACGTGGCATCGGCGGCGAAGTAATCTGTAGTATTTGGTAAGGAAAAAAGATGTCAAGAATAGGAAAAAGACCAGTAACGGTAGCAGGTGGTATTGATGTATCACTTGACGGTACGACTCTCGTGGCTAAAAAAGGCAATCTAGAAAAAAGACTTGAAACTCATGGAAGAGTGAACATTAGTATTGATGGTTCAGAAGTAACTTTTATTAGAATAGGCGATGAAAAACAAGATGCAGCGTTCTGGGGAACGTACAGAGCACTTTTTGATAACATTATCACGGGATTGGACAAAGGGTTTAGTAAAACTTTGGAAATCAACGGAGTAGGTTACAGAGCGGCTGTTGAGGCTAAAACTTTAGTATTGCAATTAGGGTATTCTCATCCGATCAATTATGTCATTCCCGAGGGATTGGACATTACGGTTGAGAAAAACGTGATTACGGTAAAAGGTACAGACAAACAAGCCGTAGGTCAAGCTGCTGCTGAGATTAGAGATTTCAGACCACCAGAGCCTTACAAAGGTAAAGGTGTGAAGTATTCAGATGAAGTGATTATCAGAAAAGCTGGTAAAGCTTCTGGTAAGAAGTAAGGAGCGGTAGATGTTGAAAAGTATTCAAAAAAGAAAAAATAAACTTCGTGCTCAAAGAAAAGCGAGAGTCAGAGGTAAGATATTTGGATCTGATATGATGCCAAGATTGTCCGTATTTAAGTCCAATAAACACTTCTATGCGCAAGCGATAGATGACAATACTGGTACTACACTTGCTTCTGCTGATGGTAGAAAACTTGGTTTGAAGGCAAATCAAGAAGATGTAAAAAAGATAGCTGCACAGATGGCTAAAAACCTTGCTTCTAAAAACATTGATTCTGTTGTATTTGACAGAAATGGTTACCTGTACCATGGTGTTGTTGCGTCATTTGCTGATGCACTTAGAGAAGCCGGAATCAAGTTTTAAGGACGCATGATGGAAGAAATAGAAAAAGAATTTGAAGAAGTAATCGTTAACATCGGTCGTGTTACCAAGGTTGTAAAGGGTGGTAGAAGATTTAGATTTACTGCTCTTGTGGTCATTGGTGACAGAAACGGTACAGTAGGATATGGATTTGGAAAAGCCAAAGAAGTACCTGATGCGATTAAAAAAGCGGTTGATGATGCACACAAAAATCTTGTAAAAGTGAACATCAAAGGCACAACTATTGCACATGATATTGAACATAAATTTAATGCGAGCAGAATTCTGCTTAGACCAGCAAGTGAAGGTACGGGTGTTATCGCCGGTGGTGCTGCTAGACCGGTACTTGAGCTTGCAGGTGTTAAAGATGTTCTTTCAAAATCAATTGGATCGAACAATCCAAACAACCTGGTAAGAGCGACGATTCAAGCACTTACTAGAATTAAAGCGTAAGGGGTAAAATATGGGTTTACATAATTTACAACCTGCTCCAGGATCAACGAAAAATAGAAAAAGAATTGGTCGTGGTCAAGGTTCAGGGACAGGTAAAACATCTGGTAAAGGTCATAAAGGTCAAAAAGCCAGAGCAGGTTACAATGAGAAAAGAGGTTTTGAGGGTGGACAACAACCACTTTACAAACGTTTGCCTAAAATTGGTTTTACTTCTCGTATAGAAAAACCATACGTAATCAATGTGGAAAAAATCAAGTCAATTGCTGAACTTTCAGAAATTACACTTGAGACAATCAAGTCTGTACACAGATTGCAAAAAAATGTAACCAAGGTAAAGTTGATTGGTGTAGGCGCAAGAGATCTTGCAGCTAAAATCAAAGACGAAGCTGTTACAACAAGCGGAAAATAATTATGGGCAATGCTTTAACTCAAAAAATCCTGATTACATTGGGATTTCTTTTTGTATACAGAGTTTTAGCCTATATCCCAACTCCCGGTGTTGATTTGAATGTAATCAAAGAGTTTTTTGACAGCAATTCAAACAATGCCCTTGGGCTAATGAATATGTTCTCCGGTAATGCGGTTGAACGTTTAAGTATCATCTCCTTAGGTATTATGCCTTATATCACAGCTTCGATTGTGATGGAACTTCTTGCAGCAACTTTCCCCACACTAGGTCAAATGAAAAAAGAACGTGACGGTATGCAAAAATATATGCAAATTATTCGTTATTTCACCATTTTTATTACCATCGTGCAGGCGGTTGGTGTTTCTATGGGGCTTCAAAGTATGACAGGCAGAAGCGGGACATCGGCAGTAATGATTGATCCGATGATGTTTACAGTGATTACGACCTTCTCTATGTTGGCAGGAACAATATTGCTGATGTGGATAGGTGAGCAAATTACACAAAAAGGTATCGGCAACGGTATTTCACTGATTATCTTTGCTGGTATTGTATCTGGATTGCCTTCGGCTATCGGTAATACTATCAGAGCGGTGAATGCAGGAGAGATGAATTTCTTGGTTGTATTGGCTATTTTAGCCATTATGCTGATTACCATTTTGGCGATTATCTATGTTGAGCTGGGGGAAAGAAGGATTCCTATCTCTTACTCCAGAAAAACTATTATGCAAAATCAGACAAAAAGAGTCATGAACTATATTCCTGTAAAGGTGAATCTAGCAGGGGTTATCCCTCCGATTTTTGCTTCAGCGATTTTGATGTTTCCTCTAACGATGCTTCAAGCCAGTACAACGCCTTGGGTTACTGCTATAGCAGACTCTTTAGCACCTGGCGGTATTACATTTAACGTTATAACCTTCTTTTTGGTTATGTTCTTTGCATTTTTTTATGCATCCATTGCCTTTAATGCCAAAGATATTTCCGACAACCTTAAAAGACAAGGCGGATTTATCCCAGGGGTAAGACCCGGTGAACACACCAAAGATTTTTTAAATGAGGTAGCCAGCAGACTGACGGGTTCAGGCGCTATCTATCTTGCGATTATCTCTACTGTGCCCTTTATGGTTATCTCAGGTATGGGTGCATCATTCTACTTTGGTGGTGTTGCCGTACTGATTATAGTGCAGGTCGCACTCGATACAATGAGAAAAATCGAAGCACAACGAACCATGAACCAATACAACACACTAGGTAATGTGGGTCTGTAATGGCTATTGCTATCAGAAAACCTGATGAAATCTCCAAGCTCAAACGAGCCGGTGAGATTGTAGGCAAAACACTTCACTATCTACAAACTATTGTCAAGCCAGGTATGACACTTCGTGAAATTGATGCTTTGGGTGAAGCGTATATACGTGAACAAGGTGCAGAACCCTCTTTTAAGGGTCTGTATGGTTTTACAGGTTCTGTCTGTACATCTGTGAATGAAGTCTGTATCCATGGTGTACCAACAGACAGGACAATCGTTGAAGGTGATGTGCTTGGTTTGGATATCGGTGTCAAATTAGATGGATATTTTGGCGATGCAGCGATTACGATGGCAGTAGGCAGTATTAGTCCTGAAGATGAGGCGCTGATAGCCTGTGCCAAAGGGTCTTTGTATCATGCGATTGATGCCATCAGAGAAGGGATGCGTTTTAAGGAATTGTCAAAGATTCTGGAAGACTATATCATTTCTGCTGGTTTTGTACCTCTGCGTGACTACTGTGGACATGGTATTGGCACTAAGCCTCATGATGAACCCAATATCCCAAACTACCTTGAGGGAAAAGCAAACCAAGGTCCAAAAATTAAAAACGGAATGGTATTTTGTTTAGAGCCGATGGTCTGTCGTAAAAGTGGTACACCGGTATTGCTTGAAGACAGATGGTCTGTGATCAGCGAAGATCAACTCAGAACAGCACATTATGAACACCAAGTAGCAATAGTAGATGGCAGAGCTGTCATTTTAACCCAAGCATAATAATCGATAAAGGAATACAATGGCTAAAGATGATGTAATAGAAATTGATGGCAAAGTAGTTGAAGCACTGCCTAATGCAACTTTTAGAGTTGAATTAGACAATAAACATATTGTACTGTGTCATATTGCAGGAAAGATGAGAATGCATTATATCAAGATACTACCCGGCGATGTCGTGAAGGTAGAACTTACCCCCTACAGTCTCGATAAAGGCAGAATTACGTTTAGATACAAATAAAAATTGTACAAAAACAGAAAAACTGTATTAATATAAGTTAAACTTAATAAGTCTTTCAGTATAATCCCTGTCCCTATAGCTATAGGTGTAGGAACTGCGAGAAGAATTTTTGATTAAGTAACACTGCTTAGTCAAGAGTTGGAATGATTTAGATTCATCAATCCACGCAACAAATAAAGTGTAAATATATCGTAGGAGTAACCCATGAAGGTTAGACCATCAGTTAAAAAAATGTGTGATGATTGTAAAATCATTAAACGCAAGGGTATAGTACGCGTGATTTGTAAAAATCCAAAACATAAACAAAGACAAGGATAAACATGGCACGTATTGCAGGTGTTGATTTGCCACAGAAAAAAAGAATGGAGTATGCACTTACTTACATTTTTGGTATTGGTCTGAAAACATCAAGAGATATTCTTGATAGAACAGGTGTTGACTATAACAAAAGAGTACATGAACTCAGTGATGCAGAAGCGGCATTGATTCGTAATGATATTCAAGACAATGTTGTCGTTGAGGGTGATTTGAGAAAAAAAGTGTCTTTGGACATCAAAGCATTGATGGACTTGGGTTCTTACAGAGGTCTTAGACACAGAAGAGGTTTACCTTGCCGTGGACAAAGTACAAAGACAAATGCGCGTACCCGTAAAGGTAAACGTAAAACTGTCGGTTCAGCATAAGGAGTAGGGTAAATGGCTAAGAAAAAAGCAAAAAAAAGTATTGCGAAAGGTGTAGTGTACGTAGCTGCAACATTTAACAATACAGTAATCACAGTAACAGATGAAATGGGTAATGTCATTGCATGGAGCAGTGCCGGTGCACTAGGGTTTAAAGGTTCTAAAAAATCTACACCGTTTGCAGCAACTGAAGCAGTCGCAGATGCGATGAAAAAAGCAATGGAAAATGGTGTAAAAGAAGTAGGGATTAAAGTGCAAGGTCCTGGTTCTGGTAGAGACACAGCTGTAAAAGCAATTGGTGCAACAGAAGGTATCCGTGTAACATCACTGAAAGATATTACACCACTTCCACACAATGGTTGTAGACCACCTAAGAAGAGAAGGGTATAAGTATGGCAAGATATAGAGGTCCAGTTGAAAGACTAGAAAGAAGACTTGGTGTTGATCTTGGGTTAAAAGGTGAGAGAAGACTCGCCGGTAAATCTGCATTGGAAAAAAGACCGTATGCTCCGGGACAACATGGACAAAGAAGAACAAAGATCAGTGAATACGGTCTTCAGCTTCAAGAGAAACAAAAAGCTAAATTTATGTACGGTGTGAGTGAAAAACAGTTTAGAGCACTTTACAAAGAAGCAAACGCTAAAGAAGGAAATACAGGGTCAATCCTTGTACAACTTTTGGAGCAAAGACTTGATAACGTCGTGTACAGAATGGGATTTGCTACAACCAGAGCATCTGCTAGACAATTTGTCAATCACGGGCATATTCTGGTGGATGGTAAAAGAGTAGATATCCCTTCTTTCAGAGTAAAAGCAGGTCAAAAAATCGAAATTAGAGAGAAAAGTAAAACGAATCCTCAAATCGTAAGAGCAATCGAATTGACTAACCAAACGGGTATGGTAGAATGGGTTGACATCGATAAAGAAAAACTTTTTGGTTTGTTTACAAGAGTACCAGAGAGAGAAGAAATTGCAATTCCGGTTGAAGAACGTCTAATCGTTGAGCTATACTCTAAATAATCGTTAGTAAAGGCTAGTTAATGAGAAAAATTAAAGTTGCACCATTTATGCCAACAGAGGTTGAAGTAAACGAAATTAGCGCAAACCGTGCTGAAATTATTGCTTACCCTTTTGAAAGTGGTTATGCTGTTACACTCGCGCATCCGCTTAGAAGACTGATTTTAGGTTCTTCTATTGGTTATGCACCGATTTCTATCAAGATTGAAGGTGCTGCACACGAGTTTGATAATATCAGAGGGATGCATGAAGATGTAGCTGTATTTATTATCAATCTTAAGAACATTCGTTTTAAAATCAAAGACGAAAGTGATAGAGTTGAACTAAAGTATAGTTTTTCTGGACATAAAGAAGTATCAGCACAAGATCTTAACAATGATCAGATTGAGGTAGTCAACGGTGATTTGCCTCTTGCTACACTCAATGAGGATGCCGTACTCAATTTTACTGTCGTCATCGCGAAGGGCATTGGGTATGTTCCAAGTGAAGACCTCAGGGATGAAGTAGACAATAACAGTATCGCATTGGATGCATTTTTTACACCGGTAAGAAGAGCAAACTATAAAATTGACAATGTGTTGGTAGAAGACAATCCAAATTTTGAAAAGATTGTTTTTGATATTGAAACGGATGGCCAGATCGGTCCGGTTGAAGCATTTACAAATGCATTAGAGGTGATGAATAAACAACTCTCTGTTTTTAGTACGGTACTGGATTTGGATATCTCAGCTGCACCGGTAAAAAGAAACAGCGATGATGGTGAATTAAAACCTTATATGCAAACAGTAGACAGCCTTGGGCTTAGCGCAAGATCATTTAATTCATTGGACAGAGCAGGATTGAAATATCTTGGTGAATTGGTACTGATGAGTGAAAATGAAATTAAAAACATTAAAAATCTTGGTAAAAAATCTTTAGATGAGATCACGGAGTGTCTTCTTGATCATGGTTTTGGTCCAGATTTTGAACTTGCAGATACTACAAGAATCAATCTTGTAAAGAAAATAGAACAACTCAAAGTATAGTTGTATCGTAAAGGAATAATATGAGACATAAGCATGGTTACCGCAAATTAAATAGAACGTCTTCTCATAGAGCAGCGCTTCTAAAAAACCTTTCTATTGCTTTGACAAAAGAAGGCAGAATTGAGACAACATTGCCAAAAGCGAAAGAGCTTAGATCATACTTTGAAAAGCTTATCACAAAAGCTTCTTCAGGAGATTTGAATTCTCACAGAGCTATTTTTGCATTGTTACAACACAAAGAGTGTACAAACAGACTCGTCACTGAAATCGCACCAAAGTATGCAGACAGAAACGGCGGATACACAAGAATTATTAAAACACGTTTGAGAAAAGGTGACGCAGCGCCAATGGCGATAATCGAATTGGTATAATTCATCACACTTTTTATTTACTCCCAGTATTTCAAGGCTTTGCCTTGAGTGCTAATCCTTCCACATTTTCCTTAACCTGCCTTAAGATATTGACAAAGCAATTGATTTACTGTATAAACCATCTAAATACCAAAACTGCACAAAGATTTTACGAGGATTTTGTTATAATCTTCCAATAAGATACGCTACTAGAGTGGCATGAAAAAGGAGAACCATTGATACCATTTACAGATGAAGAACTAAAACCCGCAGTGATGAGCGTGATTGAGAAAGTAAGACCTTCCATTAAACTTGATGGAGGCGATATTACCTTGGTAGATATACGTGACGGAAAAGTCTATGTTCAGCTTCAAGGTGCCTGTGTGGGGTGTGGCAGTTCAGGAACGACCATTAAGTTTGGCGTGGAGAGACAAATGCAGACATTGATTCATCCAGAGATTATTGTGAAAAATGTACCTGCAGGCTTTGAAGATAAATTAGATCAATTGGTGTAATATGGGCAAAATAAGTCAAGATGTGCTGCTAGAAAGAGCTGAAAGTGAGTTTCTCAAAGGAGATTTCGCCAAAGCACTGAGAAGTTATGGATTGATTTTAGAGGATTATCCCAGTCTTGATGAAGCGCGAGTCGGTGTGGTTCTTAGCGATTTGGGTATGGAAAGCGAAGAAGAGGCGCAGGCATTATTTGATTATTATCAACTCATTAAAAATGAGAAAGAGAATGCCAGCGATATCATTGACAGCTTTTTGGAAAATTTGGACAGCTCTAAACAAAAACTCCAAGAGTTGCTAGTCGCCCCATGGGAAGAACAAGTCGAATACAGCGACGGCATACGCTACAGTGATTTTTTGGCATCAGTAAAGAGTAGAGGAAGTTTCAAAAAGACCTTTGAAGACATTATGTTTTCTACTAAAGTGGTCATCACAAATAAAGATGAATTTATCGATTTCGTGACACGACTGAGCCAAGAGGGGTTTGATGAGATGGCATTAGGCTATTTGGATGCCTCGGTCAGTTTATTTGGCAATGATCAAGAGATTTTGGCACTGTATCATGTCGTAAGTGGGGCACATAAGTGAAACTGGATTTCCAAAAAGACGGATATCTGTTTCTCACTGATGATACAAGTAAACTCGATGCGCAGACACTTTTTTTAAAAACATCACAAAACACTGTTTATTATGATAGTCTGGAAAACAAACCCGCTAGCATCAGTATAGATACACTTATCGCTTTTTGGGGGCTGGGTACGATGCGTGTGGTTGGTGTAACAGGAACAAACGGTAAGACAACTGTTACGGGCGCTATTTACTCTTTTTTGCTCGATCTGGGTGAAAAACCGGCATTGCAAGGCACGCGTGGTTTGTTTGCGCAGGAAAGACGCATTGAAGAAAAGAGCATGACCACGCCTTCTATATTTGAGACCTTGCATAACATGAAACAGACCTTAGATTTGGGGTGTAACTATTTTATCATGGAAGTGAGCTCCCATGCGATTGATCAAAAACGGATTGAGGGGCTTACTTTTGCTTTGAAGGTGCATACCAATGTAACCTCCGATCACTTAGACTACCACGGCACGGTAGAGGAGTATAGACGCGTTAAAAGTCTCTTTTTTGACGATGCGTCTCCTAAACTGCTCAACAAAGATGACATTAAACACATTACCTATAATCCCATCGGTGCACAAAGCTACGGGGTAGATGAACCCGCCACGTTTAAAGTACAGGCATTTTCTTTACTTCATGGCATCACAGCGGGCATCAAGCATCTCAAAGAGGAAGCCACCTTTCATTCGCCCATGGTGGGTCTATTCAATCTCTTTAATCTGATGGCGGCCATCGGTTCAGTGCAGATGCTCACACGCAAAAGCATCGAAGAGATCTGTGAAGTGGTGCCGTATTTTGCAGGTGTTTCGGGTCGCATGGAAGTGGTGAGCCGTGAGCCGTTGGTTATTGTGGATTTTGCACATACTGATGATGGGATGCTGCAAGTCTTTGAAGCGATGAAAGATAGAGACATCTCTGTGGTTTTTGGAGCTGGCGGCAACAGAGACAAAAGCAAGCGTCCACGTATGGGAGCCGTCGCAGGACGGTATGCCAATAAGATTTATGTCACCAGCGACAACCCCAGAGACGAAGTACCTGAAATGATACTTGAAGAGATTTTGCTGGGACTGCATGGAAAAGAAAATGTCACGGCAACGCCCGATAGAAAACTGGCTATCAAGCTGGCACTCGAGGCGCTTGAAAAAGACGAAGTGTTACTGATACTGGGCAAAGGGGATGAGGATTATCAGGAAATCAAGGGAGTTAAACATCATTTTGATGACCGCGAAGTGGTGCGTGAACTTTTGGCAATGAATTAATCTTTGATTAAGTAAATCGGAGTAAAATACTCCTAATTAATTTCTAAAGGAAACCTTATGTTAAACAGTGTAAACCAACCGGCGTTTTTTATCTTTAAGTGTCAGCAATCTGCACCTCCGGGGATGCCAAAACCATCCTGTGTCAAAGCAGACGCGCCAGAGACAGCAGAACTCTTTCAGCACATCGCGCAGAGTTTGATGATGAAAGGTATCATCGGTACAGTAACACCTGTTCAGACAGGCTGTTTGAGCCGCTGTGGACAGGGACCGGTGATGCTGGTTGAACCGGGACACACGATGTATGTAGGATTGACAAAAGAGAAGATAGATAGAATCATCGAAGAGCATATCATCGGTGGCAATGTGGTACAAGAGTATGTGATCCCTGATGAACTTTGGGGTGAGCCTATTGCACCTGCTAGTATCGCGCGTTAAGTTCTTCTTTTTCTGTACGCTTTGGCGTGCAGTATCCCAATCCCCCTTTAAATTGAGTATAATAATAGATGGCGTGAATTTTGGTATAATTCCAACCATTTTGAATGAAACAACTAGGAAGAGTGATGAATATTACAATGCTTTATTCTAAAATACATAGAGCGACTGTGACCGATGCCAATCTGAATTATGTCGGTTCTATTACGATTGACCAGGAGCTTTTGGATGCTGCGGCGATGCGTGTGGGACAAAAGATAGACATCGTCAATGTCAATAACGGCGAGCGTTTTTCTACCTATATCATCCCCGGTGAAGCAGGCAAAAGAGATATCTGTCTCAACGGTGCAGCAGCCAGAAAGGTGCACAAAGGTGACAAAATCATCATCATCGCCTATGCAGAGATGACCGAGTCTGAAGCCGATTTACACAAGCCAAAGATCGTCATCCTTGATGATGATAACGGCATCGCGGAAGCTTTTGAGGGCTTAGAGTAATGTTTGAAGGCTTGGATCTTGGAGGCATGAGCAAGATGATGGAGCAGATGCAGGAAAAAGCCAAGCAGATGCAAGAGCAGGCTAAAAACGTACAGTTTACAGCCAAAGCAGGTGGCGGACTGGTGAGTGTAACCGTTAACGGGGCAGGTGAAGTGATAGATGTGAACATTGATGATTCGCTTTTAGAAGACAAAAGTGCTTTACAAATCCTGCTCATCTCAGCGATAAATGAAGCGACTACAATGGCAGAAGAGAATAAAAAATCCCAAGCGATGGGCATGATGGGTGGATTGAATCCCTTTGCGTCTTAACGAGCGATATCGACAAGGTAAGAAAACTCTTTTGAGTTTTTAAGTTTTGCTATCGTTTTAGAGGTGAGCGAATGTTTACCTTCTTTT
>NCHB01000035.1 GCA_002281755.1 Sulfurovum sp. 16-42-52 | reverse complement strand
TTTTGTGACATCAATACAAGTACACAAACCTCCCTTGAGACTCCTGGATCGGCATTAGGTCTTACTACTACGATAAAAAATAATCTTTCATCATCTACAAATCTAGCCGTATATTTTCCAGATGATTTAACTGATTACAATGCTTCGATTAGTGACGCAGATACGCTGACACTAAGCGGAACAGGCGCAACACGCATCGTCGAACACTATAAACTAGCGTGGAGTTCTTATGCGCTTGTGGTAGAGGGTGGAGATTTGTATTTGTATTACAACTTCAACCCTACACCAGCCACTGCACTAGGTACTACCAAATCATTACTGATGAAAAATGTCGCCACTTTCAAATTTCAAGGAGGCGGGCGCACTATACGCTTTAAGATCTGTAAACACGAGCGTATCAGTGACGATGTCAATATCACTGCATGTAAAGAAAAGGCGGTATTCTAATGAGAAAAGCATTTTCAATGATCACTGCCATCTTCATCATCGTACTGATGGCTGCTGTAGCTGCATTTATCTTGAGTCTTTCGGGCAAAATGGTACAAGAGACCACTACACAGTTCCAGCGTGAGCAGTCGATGCTGTTGGCAAAAAGCTATACAGAGTACGCCATCATGGCTGTCACCGCCAATGAACACAACAGCTCTAACTGTCTCAATGATATCAGTGGAAACTATGGACTTCTTCCAGACGGTAATTATCTTTATACTGTTGATGTCAATATCTCCTATATTGGAAATGATATCAACTTGGGTGTAGGAAGTAGCAGCAACTGTGACAAAAGACTCAGCACAACTGTAACCAATCCGGAATCTCCTCTTAGCATCATCGTAGATGTCTTTGTCAGGCATAAAGATTTGAATCATCCAGCGGGTAACTCTGCTCCTGAGATCACCTATCACAGAAGGAGCTTGCAAAAAATATGAGAACTTTAACTAAACACTCCAAAGCTTTTACAATGATAGAACTTGTTTTTGTCATCGTTGTATTGGGTATACTGGCTGCTTTAGCACTGCCTAGAATGGAACGTGACATCAGGCAAGAAGCTGCAGACAACATCCTTTCTGCCATACGCTACACACAACATTTGGCGCTCAATGATGACAAGACCAACCCGTTTGACCCTGTTTGGCAAAAAACACTTTGGCATATTCGTTTTTCGCTTGATGGTGCTGGTCGATACTTCTACACCGTTGCATCAAATATGGATCATGGTACAAATGTCGACCAAAATGAAACTGCCATTGATCCCGCAAATGGTAAATATCTGTACAATGAAGCTGGTACTGCCGTCATAGACCCCGATGAAAGCCCCAATATCTTTATTGGAAAATTATACGGCATCGATAGTGTTGATTTCAGTAATTGCCAAACAATTGCAAACAATGTTACAAATGCATCAACCCATATTGCTTTTGATCAACTAGGAAGACCCCATAAAGGCGTTTTTGGTGTTGCTACTAATGATTATCGAACTGTGACGAAAGCTGATTGCACGATTACATTTGGTTTTCAAGATGGTTCTGATCCCTTGTCTATAGGTATCATAAAAGAAACCGGACATGCTTATATTGTCGGACAAGATACGCTCTAATTTTACACTTTTTGAGTGTTTCCTATTTACCTTTCATTAAGCATCTTAAGTTACCATTAAGTATAGATAAAGACTTTATCTATACTTTAAAACGAAGGATTTATAATGAACAAAAGTATTACTGGAAGACATTTTGAACTAACCGACGCTATCAAGGCGTATGCTGATCATGCCATAGACAGTATGGACAAATACCACTTAGATATTATCTCTGCAAATACAATCATCGCTGCAAATGAAAAACATGGCAAAAAAGGCTTTGCCGTAGAATTCATACTCAACCTTAAAGATAAAAATACCATTGTCATTACCCAAATAGATAAAGATGTGTATGCTGCCATAGACCTTGCCATAGAGCGGGTCAAAAAATCACTCAGACGCCATGCTGACAAGATAAAAGGTCACAGAATCATGAGCTTTAGGGACCTCGGTGTCGAAGCTGAAGCTGTGACCGAATACAACACCAACGAAGAACTTGAAATCGTCCCAATGGATCTTGAACTCCATAAACCCCTTGATTTTGATGAAGCCATAGAAGCGCTCAAAGCAGAAAATAAAAGACAATTCATTGTATTTAACGACCATGAAGGCATTATGCGTGTTATGTATAAAAGAGCTGATGGGAAGTTTGGACTTTATTGATTACCTGTGGGCGTTACTTGCCCACGCATAGCTATTCCTAATTCCTAATTCCTAATTCCTAATTCCTAATTCCTAATTTTATCGCATTCAATCTATTTTTAGCTCTCATGATTATCTCTTCATCCTCAGCCATATCGAGCCACTTAAACTTTTGACCACTTTGGATGGTGCCATCTAGTATGTCACCGCTGTTGCGAAACTTTAAATCGAGTTTTGCGATGTCAAAACCATTGGTTGTTTGGCAAAATTGCTCTAGTCTAAAGTTATTTTGTGTATTTGAGTAGAGATAACACCAGCTTTTTAGACCATTGCGCCCTACTCTACCTCTAAGCTGATGTAAAGTGGCAAGGCCTAAGCGTTCTGCACCTACGATGACCACCAGCGTGAGTCTAGGCAAAGAGATGCCTACTTCCACCACGGTGGTGGCTAAAAGGATGTTCCCTTTTTCCCTAAACTCAAGCAACACCTCCTCTTTTTGTTTGTCTTTCCCGTGGGTGACATACACGCCATCAAACTTCTCTTCCCAAAAACCCCTGCTCTCTTCAAGTGACTGATACGGTACTTCGCTGCTCTCTTCTACTAAAGGATAGACTAGTAAAACCTGATGTTCTTGTGCTATCTCTTCTTTGATGTGTGCCAGTAGTGAAGAGAAATCTTGCTTTCCTATGGTCTGAGTTAGCACTTCACGATCAAATGGGGTAGTAGTGATGAGAGAGACATCCAGCAGTTCAGACTCCATCATCGCCTGAGTTCTTGGTATGGGAGTCGCAGAAAACTGGATAAAATGCGGTTTTTTTGTAGTTTGTGTTGCATCCGCTTCACCTGCTAAGACTTCAAGGCTCTGTCTTTGCTTCGTGCCAAAACGGTGTTGCTCGTCTATCATCACCAAAGAGACCTCAGGTAAATCTTCCTTGTAAAGCAAAGCATGTGTACCGATGATAAAATCTGCACTCCTATAATCACCCTGATGATTACCCTGCATCACCAGTGCGATGTTGACCTCGTTTGGAAGGTATTTACACGCTTCTTCGTAGAGTTGGAGTGCAAGCAAAGAGGTCGGTGCCATCAAGATGCTTTTATGGGGTAGTGCCATCATCGCAGCAGCCAATATCACCATCGTTTTACCTGAACCGACATCACCCACAACCATGCGTTTGGCTGCTTTGTCTGTTCTTGCGAGGTCTTTTTGTATCTGTGCGATGACTGTTTGCTGTTCGTTTGTAAGTGTAAATGGCAAGTGTTCCACAAAAGGCTTTATGCTCCCACTTAATGCTCTTCTGGCAGGAAAATCTGCTCTTTTACCCCGAAGCTTTTTAAGGTGATTGTAAGCCTCAATAAACTTCAGTACAGGTATAAAATCAAGCTTAAATGAACCGCCTGCATACACCTCTTGCAAGTTTTTAGGAAAATGCATACTCAGGATTGTGGCGACTTCTTTGCTGTCAAGTCCCGCATTAAAAAGATTTTGTTCATTGACATAACACGCTATGAGTGATGTTATCTCGCTTTCTTTAAGTACAGTTTGGTACTTGGGGGTTATCTTGCCTACTTGTTTAATCGACTTGGGCTGTGACATCTGCAAAAAGCCCTTATATTCTTCAAGCCTGCCTTGTATGACATGAGCGCTGCCTACTTCAAAAAGCTTATGATGGTAAGGCGTGGCACGAAAAAAAGTAGAAGAGACCCGTCTGCCTGAACTTGTAAGCAAAAATGTCACTCTGAGTTTTCCCGCATAAATACTTGATTCGATGACTTTTGCTTCAAGTGTATTGACCTTGCCAAGCTGGGGTGTGGGAGTGAGTGTCGTGTCGTTATAGGAAGTTGGCGTAAGCAGGGCTAAGTCGAGCAATGTGTGGATCTTCAGTTTTTTAAAAAGTTGCTTTGCTTCCTCCATACTTGCCTCTTCCATGATAGCCTCTTATTTTCATAAGTGTACAAAAGTTTAAAAAAATGCTGCGATAATATGTCATATAGACATATTATTTTGTAGCAGATGCTTCTTTTTTGGTCACGATACTAAAACTAAGATCAGATAACTCAGTATGGGATTTGATGAAGGTATTCACCTCTTCAAGTGTCACCGTTTCGATATTTTTTAACTCTTCTTTGGCAAAATCAAGCGGTCTACCGAGATAAAAGTCATTGTAAGTACGATGGAGTCTTTGGGAGAGGGTTTCCGTGCGTAAAGGCTCTGAGCCAAGAAGAAACTTCTTCGTATCATCGAGCTCTTTTTGTGTAATACCCTCTTTGACAAAAGTATCAACCACTTCTTGTATCAGTGCTTTTGCTTCATCCTGTGTGCTGAGTTTGGTTTGCATATACCCGCTCAGATACGATGCACTTTTGCTACGCACCAACGATGAGTAAACCCCATAAGTAAGCCCTCGTTTGACGCGTATCTCTTCCATCAGACGAGAGCCAAAACCTGCACCACCAAGTAAATACTCGGCAATCTTCGCTTTATGCTGATCTTTGGCATCATACGAATAGTCAAAGGGTGCACCAAAATAGATATAGGCTTGCTGTGTATCTTCCCCTGTCAGCACCACTTCTTTTTTTGCGGAAGCCTGTATATTTTCTACTTCTTGGTATTTCACTTTAGGAAAAAGTGAAAGCAGTCTTTTTACATAGACTTTTGCCTCCGCAGCAGAGATGTCGCCACCCACAACACCAATGGCATTGTTATAGCCTAAGTGGGTTTGTATGAAGGTTTTTATCTCTTCAAGGCTCATGCTTTCGATGCTTTCTGCCGTACCATCATAAGGCTTTGCCAAAGCAGAGTCTTTAAAGAGTGTCTTACGCAAGCTACTCGCTGCAATGTAGTCAAAGTCACTCTTTTTTTGCATCAGCCAGCCTATCTTCTGGTGCTTGATCTGCCCCAGTGCTTCGGCGGTATAGTTTGGATCTTTAAGGAGCTCTTCTAGGCGATCGACCGCGTAGGCAAATTCGCTTTTGAGTGCAGAGACTTCGATGGCAAAGGTTTCACGCCCGACATGCGCACCGATATCCACAGCATGCGCATCCAGCTTTGTTGCAAAGCCCACACTTCCCTCTTTTGCCGTTCCTTCATTGAGCAGTTTTGCCGCCATATCTGCCAAACCGTCTTTAGTGCTACTCAAATGCCCCGCATTTTTAAAAACCAACTGGATGGAAACGATAGGAATATAATCCCCCTCCTCAAACACAATCGGTATCGTACTCTGGTTTAACTCTATCTCTTCTAGTGATGCTGCCATCAATGCTCCTTGTACTATACACAATAGTAAAAATAATTTTTTCATGAATATCCTCATAAATCACACAAAGTGTGCCTGTGTCGTTCCGAACACCCTTGAAAGCGAAGCGTTTTGAAAGGAACGACGCTTTTTCGCTTCGTTTTTTCTAAAAAAATGAAGAGAAAAACAACGCCACAAACCTCACAAAAGGCACTCTGCAAAATAGATAAAACCCTAAAACCTCTCCAAAATCTCATAAGCCGTATTACGCTTAGCAGGTTGCTCACCGATATCTTTAATGAGCCGTATCATCTCATCTTGATTCATCTCATTTTTAGCGCCAGCAGCAGAGACCACATTTTCCTCCATCATGGTAGAACCCAAATCATTCGCACCAAAGAGCAGTGCCATCTGACCGATGTAAGAACCTTGTGTGACCCATGAACTCTGAATGTTGGGCACATTGTCCAAAAAAAGCCTTGCTACGGCAAGGTAGCGCAAGTATTGGTTAGGAGTTGTTTTAGAGATGGTCGGCAGTTCTCTTTTAAGCTGCGTGTGGTCACTCTGGTATGACCACATGATAAACGCTCTAAAGCCACCCGTTTCATCTTGAAGCTGGCGAATATAGTCCCAATGCTCGACGATCTCTCGAATCGTCTCCACCGTACCGTACATCATCGTAGCAGTGGACTTGATACCCAGTTTATGTGCCTGACGGTGTACATCCAGCCATGTGTCTTTGTCGTGTTTTTTGGGTGCGATGATGTCTCTGACTCTGTCTGAAAGTATCTCTGCACCTGCACCCGGGATGGAACTGAGTCCTTTGGCTTTGAGTCTAGCTAGAACTTCAGCAATGCTTATCTTGGAACGCGCAGCGATATAGTCTATCTCTATGGAAGAGAAACCATGGATGGTGACTTGCGGGTATTTAGTTGAGATATGTTCCACCAGATCTTCATACCACTCTATCTCAAGTTTGGGGTGTACACCCCCTTGGAAAAGTATCTGCGTGCCACCAATAGCTAGCAATTCGTCTATCTTTTGATCTATCTCTTCAAAGCTCAAGATGTAGGCATCTTCTTTTTTCTCATGGGTGTAAAAGGCACAAAACTTACAATCCACCCAACAGATATTGGTGTAGTTAATGTTTCTGTCCACCACAAAAGTTGTTACTCCATCTGGATGCAACTCTTTTTTGCGCGCAAGCGCCATTTGCCCCAGTGTTTTAAGGTCGGCTGTTTGAATGAGTGCGACTGCTTCATCGATACTCATCCGTTTTGACATCATTGCTGTCACACTCTCTCCTTTTTCATGCTTTTTAGTGCTCTTTTCCTATGGCGTCCAAGACACCGTTAATGAACTGTGGCGACTTTTCATCCGCCAATGCTTTAGCAAGCTCCACGGCTTCATTGATAATAATCGCTCTGTCCGTTTTTACAACCAGTATCTCATATGCACCCAGTCTCATGATGGCTTTTTCTACTTTTCCGATGCCTTCATAATCCCACTCTTTCATATGTTTTTTGATCTCAACATCTATGAGCTCAAGGTTTTCGATACATCCTTCAAACAAGGACTCGGAAAATTCTTTTTGTTTATTGCGAATCTTACCCTCTTCCAAAATCTCATCTTGAAATTTGGCGATATTTTGATTGCCCAAGTCATAGGCGTACAACAACCCTACTACAGCGGTGCGTGCTTGATGTCGTGTCGCCATTATTGCAATTGCCCGTATAAGTTAATCACTTCGATGAGTCCGACCATCGCTTCAGCACCTTTGTTACCTGCTTTCGTACCTGCTCTTTCGATGGCTTGTTCGATGCTATCGACCGTGAGTACACCAAAAGTTGCCGGTTTACCGTACTTCAGTGTCACTGAAGCTACACCTTTGGTCGCTTCAGCTGAGATATAGTCAAAATGCGGTGTCGCACCCCTGATGACCGCTCCCAAACAACAAATTGCGTCATATTTTCCTGAAGCAAAAGCCTTATCAAGTGCTAGAGGTATCTCAAATGCCCCCGGTACGAGTATGAGATCCAAATCATCCGGGTTTCCACCGTGTCTTGCGTAGGCATCCACCGCACCCTCTACCAATCTGTCTGTGATAAAATGGTTAAATCTGCCATTGATAATGGCTACTTTTTTACTCTTATCTACTTGTAGATTGCCTTCTACTGTTTTCATATACATCCTTTATATTAAATTTCTCCTTGTACAGAAGCAAAGCTTCTTTACAATTCCTCTCACTGAAACTTCACCTTTGGCTCAGTTTTTGCACTACTCTACAATGCTTCTGATGGCATCTATCTGCTCTATCAGTGCGTTGAGCTTAGTAAGTTCTATCATATTTGGGCCATCGCTCAGGGCACAGCTTGGGTCAAAATGGGTCTCAAAAAAGAAACCATCCACTCCCACTGCCGCGGCTGCGCGAGAAAGATACGACACAAAGGAAGCATCGCCACCACTGGTTGCGCCACCGCTTGCTGGCATCTGCACAGAGTGTGTCGCATCAAACACCACGGGTGCAAACTCACGCATGATCTTAAGCCCACGCATATCCACCACTAAGTTTCCGTACCCAAACGTAGTCCCTCGCTCGGTGAGCCAAACATTGTATTTTTTGGCATTTTCATAACTGACTTTTCCCTCAAATCCTCTTGTTTTAAGCACTTTTTCTACTGAATGTTCCATCGCGGAAGGGGCTAAAAACTGCCCTTTTTTGATGTTAACTACTGCCGAAGTCTTTGCAGCTGCTAGCAATAAATCGGTTTGACGGCATAAAAATGCAGGGATTTGCAATACATCGGCTACCTCCGCTGCAGCTTGGGGCTGTGTATAGTCATGCACATCCGTGAGTATCTTATATCCAAACTGTTCTTTGACTTCTTGAAGCATTTTAAGACCTTCTTGTAATCCAGGCCCCCTAAAGCTGTCAAGGCTCGTACGATTAGCCTTGTCAAAACTGGCTTTAAAGTAGAACTCTTTGGTGCAGTCTTCATGGTAAGGCATCAGTGCTTCAGCGATGCGCATCACAGTATCTCTACTTTCTAGTACACAAGGTCCTGATATAAGTATCATTTTATTCCTTTGGGAAGGGCTACTAGTAGACCTGATAGTATGACTAAGATTATACCCAAAAGTGTCCAAAAATCAGGTACAGGGTCACCCAACATCATCCCTATGATGAGGGCAAAGACGATGTTACTGTAACTAATGGTTCCAACGATACCGGCTTTTGTGAGTTCATAGGCTTTTGTCATCAAGAGTTGTGAGATGGTTGCAAACACACCTACAGCCAACACATACACCCACTCTATGCCTTGTGGCATGACAAAAGGTGCGAACATCCAGTCAAACTCCTCTGAGACCTTTACATATGGTGTCATCAGCATCAAAAGCAAAGGTGCTACCGTACCCACGAGCATAAACGACATCACAATTGCTCGTGTGTCATAGTAGTTTCGCAATTCCCGAATGGAAGTATACGCCAAAGCCGCACCGATGCCAGAAAAAATACCCAAAATATCATATTTGTCAAACGAACCACCTTGGGGTTGCGCTACAAGGATAATACCCATAAAGCCAATCACCACCGCAACCAAAGCACTGGGGTGCAGCTTTTCATGAAGAAAGAGATAGGCAAAAAGAGCTACAAAAAGTGGTGAAGTTGTATTGTACGTGACGGCTTCCCCTAAAGGAATGTGCGCCATGATGTAGAAATACGCCAAGAGTGCGGCAAAACCCATAAAACCGCGGAAAAAGAGCAACAATGGTTTGCCGCCTCTTTGTTTCAGTGGGACTTTCCAAATAGCAATGCCCACCAAGACAACGCCAAAGATATTTCTAAAAAACGTGACTTCCACTGGGGGCAAAACCTGAGAAACTACTTTGGCAAATCCTCCCATCATGGCAAAACTAAGAGAAGCCAGAAGCATAAAAAGAATACCTCTGTCCATCGTGTAGAGCATTTTTTTCAAGACCGACCTACTTTTTTTAGCAAGTGTAGCATAATCCGACAACCAAAACAGAGGCGTCTTAAAACTATGCTATAATTGCATCACTTATCAAGAAAGAAATAATTAGATGCAAGAACTAAAAAAAGTAGCCATAGTCGGTCGCCCCAATGTAGGCAAAAGCTCATTGTTCAACCGTTTGGCAAGACAAAGAGACGCCATCACTTCTGACCAGAGCGGTACTACCAGAGATGTCAAAAAACGTATTGTTACCATCTCACAAAATCGTGATTTTGAGATAGTGGACACCGGAGGTATCGACTACTCGAGTGAACTATTCTCCAAAGTCGCCGCTTTTTCACTGGCTGCTGCCAAAGAAGCAGACATCATCCTCTATATGGTCGATGGCAAATCCATACCTAACGAAGAAGACAAAGCACTATTCTATGAACTCCAAAGCATGAACAAACCCATGGCACTCTTGGTCAATAAAATAGACAATGACAAAGAAGAGGAGCGGTATTGGGAGTTTTTAGAGTTTGGGGCGGATGCCACCTTTCCTCTCTCGGTCAGCCACAACCGTTATTTTAACGATTTTTACGCCTGGATGGAGCGGCATATCCCTGCTCCACCTGAAGAAGAAGCAGGTCTGGAACTCACTGAAGATGCAGACCTTGATCCTTTTATGGAGATAGTGCGAGACATCAACTCCACCCCTTTACCTGAAGCAGACAATAAAATCCGCGTAGCCATCATCGGACGGGTCAATACAGGCAAAAGTTCACTGCTCAATGCGCTCATAGGCAAAGAACGTACTGTTGTCTCTGACGTTGCAGGCACAACCATAGACCCCATCGATGAGACCATCGAGCACGACGGGCATGAAATCACCTTCATCGACACCGCCGGTATCCGTAAACGCTCCAAGATAGTCGGCATCGAAAAGTTTGCCCTTACCCGTACGACGGACATGCTTAAAGAGGCTGACCTTGTACTGCTGGTGCTTGACTCAACCAAACAAATCTCAGAACTTGATGAGAGAGTCGCAGGACTCATCGAAGAGTATCGTTTGGCATGTCTGATTGTTCTTAATAAATGGGATATCAAAGAAGACAGAAGCTATGAAGAGGTAGTCGATGACATCCGTGATGAACTCAAGTTTTTGCACTACGCACCGTTTATCACCATCTCAGCCAAAACAGGTCTGCGTGTGCCTAAGATACTCGACCAAATCACCGCCATCTACAGACGCTACCAACAACGCATCCCCACCGCTGAACTCAACGACACCCTACGCGCCGCCATCAGAAGACACCATGTCCCCTCACATAACGGCGCTAGCGTAAACATCAAGTTTGCCACCCAATACGAAACCAAACCACCCAAAATAGCCCTCATCTCCAACAGACCGGAGTTCATACACTTCTCCTACAAACGCTACTTGGCTAACTTTTTCAGAGAAAAGTTTGACTTTGAGGGTGTGCCACTGGACATCGTAGCAAGGAAGCGCGGTCAGAGAGTGGATGATGACGAGGCATAAGTTTTTTACAAACACTTCGGTATAATCGCTCAAAAGTTTTTGAGGATAGATTATGCGCGTACTCACAGGGATACAGGCTTCAGGGAAGCTACATATAGGGAACTATTTTGGTGCGATGAAGCCCATGGTGGAGCTTCAGGAAGCGCATGAACTTTTTACCTTCATAGCGAACTATCATTCACTCACCACTTCAAAAGATGCAGCCACACTCAAACAATACACCATTGATGCTGCCGTAGACTATCTCTCCTTGGGGATTGATCCCCAAAAAACAACCTTTTGGGTACAAAGTGACATGCCTGAAGTGCTTGAACTCTACTGGATACTCTCCAAATTTACCCCTATGGGACTACTAGAACGCGCGCACTCCTACAAAGACAAAGTAGCCAAGGGCATCGCGGCAAACCATGCACTTTTTAGCTACCCTGTGCTCATGGCAGCGGACATCTTGATGCTGGACACCCAAAAAGTGCCAGTGGGCAAAGACCAGATACAACATATAGAGATGACACGTGATATCGCCATCAAGTTCAACAATGAATACGGTGAGATTTTTACCCTTCCTGAGCATATGGTACAAGAAGATGTAGCCACGATTCCTGGCATTGATGGGCAAAAGATGAGTAAAAGCTACGGCAATGCTATTGATCTGTTTATGGATGAAAAGGCTTTGCAACAACGTTGCAATAAAATTGTATCAACTTCCACCCCTTTGGGTGAGCCTTTGGCTTACGAGGGTGACAACATCTATGCGCTTTCATCACTGTTTTTAAACGCGTCACAAAAAACAGAACTTCAGGAACGCTACAAAAGCGGAAAAGAAGGGTATGGACACTTCAAAAAATATCTCAAAGAGTTAATATGGGAAGAGTTAGGTGAAGCAAGAGAAAAACGCGCGTACTACCTCACCCATATGGATGAAGTGCATGATATTTTAAAAGAAGGGGCACAAAAAGCCAGAGCTATCGCGCAGACTAAAATGCTTCAGGTAAAAGATGCCATAGGACTACTGTAAAGCAATCCTTCGTATTATTCGGCATCGATCTCCGCATCGATCTCTGCATCGATATCATCTCCGCCTTCTGCGCCAGTCGTAGCCGGTGCTGCATACGCACTTTCATCCACCACAGTAACAATATTGCTCTCATCAATCATATTGTACTGAATAATCAAATAGACAATACCCAAAGTCAAAAGTCCAACCAAAAATATAGCAAAACTTTCTAAGACATTTTTCATTTTTACATCCTTAATATTGGTAGATAAAGTTATTGTAGCACAGATAAGTTTACAATAGACACTCTTTGATACAAAAAAATAACTTTAAATAATGCTAAGGCTCTTTGATTTCGACAAACGACAGACTGTCATACCCATCCAATATACGCTCAACCATCTGGATATTGATCTTACCCGTCACAGCGATATGTACAGCGATATCTCCTGAATTGTGATGTCCTTTTTGGCTGCTCAAAACAAGCAAATGCCTAGATATCGCATCACCTGTTTGGATGAGTGTAACCTTGTGCTGCATAATCTTTTCAATCGTTTCACTGATGAGTGGGTAATGGGTACATCCAAGCACAATCGTATCGACATTCGCTTCACGCATCACACTAAGCCACCCTTCAAGCATCGCGTTGGTTTGTGGGGTGTCAATCTCCCCTTTTTCTATCTGGTCAACCAAACCATGACAAGCCTGTTCAAACATTTGTATGTTTTTATCTACAGAGAGGGTCGTCACAAGATTTTGGTATTTGTTTCCCTGCAAGGTTGCAGGTGTTGCCAGAACCCCTATCTTTCCTGTTTTTGTTTGTGCAATAGCAGGCTTGATGCCCGGTTCTGTTCCAATGATAATCAAGGAGGGATACCGTTTACGTAGTTCTTCGATGGCTGCAGAGGTTGCAGTATTGCAGGCTAAGATGAGTGCATCTATCTGATGGGTATCGATAAGGTACTGTGTGAGCGCAAGAGAAAAGTTCTGGATTTGTTCAGGTGTTTTTTCACCATAAGGGGCATTTTTCGTATCGGCGACATAGAAAATCTCAGCACCTCTGATGCACTTTGTCATGGCTTGAACGACCGTCAACCCACCCAAACCCGAATCAAATACACCGATCTTCAACAAATCGAACTCCTAAGCTGTAATAACGCTATCGCGTATTTATGCACCTTCATTCATAATAGACAAAAACTCTTCATTACTCTTTGTTTTCATCATCTTAGAGAAGAGGAACTTCAAGCCCTCAGCTTCTTCCATGTTCTGCATCGCATTTCTAAGCGCCCATACTTTTTGCAGTGTCTCTGGTTTCATCATCAGCTCTTCTTTACGCGTACCTGATTTGGTCACATCGATAGCAGGGTAGATACGCTTCTCAGAGACATGACGGCTGAGTACCACTTCGGAGTTACCTGTACCCTTAAACTCTTCAAAGATGACCTCATCCATACGGCTTCCCGTGTCGATGAGTGCCGTGGCGATGATAGTCAAAGAACCACCCTCTTCTATATTTCTGGCCGCTCCAAAAAAGCGTTTTGGTTTGTGCAATGCATTGGCATCCACACCACCGGAGAGTACCTTCCCTGAGCTTGGTGTGACAGTGTTGTAGGCACGCGCCAGCCTGGTGATGGAGTCTAGCAAGATGATGACATCTTTACCCATCTCAACGCGTCTTTTGGCTTTTTCGATGACCATTTCGGCCGTTCTAACATGGTTTTGAGCAGGCAAATCAAAAGTAGAAGAGTAGACTTCACCTTTAACGGAGCGTTGCATATCGGTTACTTCTTCAGGTCTTTCATCTACGAGTAACACCATCAAGGACGCATCAGGATTGTTGTAGGTGATACCGTGTGCAAGTTCTTTGAGCAGTTCTGTTTTACCTGTTCTAGGCGGTGCAACCACCAGTGCTCTCTGCCCTTTACCAATAGGCGTAAAGAGATCCAGTACGCGACCTGTCATTTTCATAGGGTTGTATTCAAGTTTGAGCTGCTCCATCGCATAGAGCGGTGTGAGGTTGTCAAAAAGCGGTCTTTGTTTTGATTTTTCAGGTGCCAGATAGTTGATGGCTTCGATCTTCAAAAGTGCGTAGTATTTTTCCTGTTCTTTAGGCGAGCGTACCTGACCTGTGACGATATCGCCGTTTCTAAGCGCAAATCGTTTGATTTGGGTACCGCTTACATAGGTATCATTGTCTGAGTTGGCAAAGTTTCCGTCGATGGAGCGTAAAAAACCAAACCCGTCATTCATCACTTCCAAGATACCCGTAAAAAGAATAAATCCCCCCTGATTGACTTGCGATTTGAGAATCTCAAAGATGAGATCTTTTCGCTGAAACTCGTTGGGATTTTCTACTTTTACCTCTTTGGCTATGGTGACCAATTCAGTCAGGGGAAGTTGTTGGAGATTTTCTATCTTGTAGCCGTCTACTGGTACATGGGTTCTGTTTTTTCTGTTGGCACTGTTGCCGTTTGGCGCTTTTTTATTTTCAGCTGTGGTATCGCTCATAGGTCCTCTTGTGTAAATATGCATTATGGAGATTGTTACGCTAGCTTAGGCTAGGTGTAGTTGGCACATTATAATCGTTTTTGACTGAAAAGCATATTAATACACGCTTAACCCAATGCATAATACAACACAAAAGGATAAAGCCCTGCACCCATGAGAAAAAAATAAGGAGGTATACGCCACGCTAAGATCTCCGCCAACTCCTGGGAGACCTGGCGTTCCAAGTAGACTTTTTTGATGAGTTCCATCTTGTAAAACATATCAAAGATTTTGAGTGCCAAGATGAAAACAATACTAAAATTGAGTACACCCGTAAACATGATGATGCCGATAACGACATAAAAACTCGGCTGTATGAGGAAAAACAAAAAGATATTTTTTGCATAATAACTATAGAGTTTTTCCAAAACCCCTAAAAGCGTTTGGGAACGCTGCATAGAAGCTTCAAAAAGTTCTGCAAAAAGGAGGATGAGCGGCAAGATGAGTGTATTTTCCATAGTGGATTTTACACAGATTTAGATAAAATCACACAGCACTATCTTTTAACCTTAATAAAAAGGAAACCCTTGGCAGAGATACCATGTACACATTGTAACCTCACTTTTTCGCAAGATGTCATGATCAAAGAAAAAGAAGGCACCAAAGAGCTTTTTTTCTGTTGCAAGGGCTGTCAAGGGGTGTATCATCTACTGGGTGACCAAGGGCTAGACAGCTTTTATGACAAACTGGGCTCCACCACACTTCAGCCCGCCGTACAAGATGAGGGTAGTCTGGAAAAATTTGACCTCGAAGGCTTTAAGAACAAATACATCACAACCGATGAGCAGGGACTGAATAAAATCCACCTCATCATCGAAGGCATACACTGTTCTGCCTGCGTATGGCTCAATGAAAAAATACTCCATAAAACCGCTGGCGTCATAGAAGCCACCATCAACTACACCAACAATAAAGCCAAAATCGTTTGGGATCCTGAAGTGGTCAAACTCTCAGAGCTCATCCACACCATACGCTCCATCGGCTACAATGCCTACCCTTATGACCCTGCTCTGCAAGAAGAACGGGCTATTTCTACCCGCAAGACCTATTATACGCGTATCTTGGTGGCGGTCTTTGGTTCGATGAATATTATGTGGCTTGCCATCGCGCATTATGCGGGGTACTTTAGCGGCATAGAGCAATCGTTTAAAGACATCCTCAATGTGGCGGAGTTTATCTTGGCTACGCCTGTGCTGTTTTACTCAGGGTGGATTTTCTACCGTTCTGCGTATTATGGCTACAAAAACCGTATGGTGAACATGGATACCCTGGTTGCCACAGGTGCATCACTAGCGTACATCTACTCTATCTATGCGATGATAAGCCAAAAGGGAGAAGTTTATTTTGACTCAGTGACGATGATCATTACTTTCGTGCTGGTGGGTAAATACCTGGAAGTCTTAAGCAAAAAATCTGCGGTTGACACCCTCGATGGGCTGATGGGAAGCACGCCGACTGAAGTCACCACACTCAAAGAGGGTGTCAAATCTCTGGTGAGTGTAGAAAATGTCATCGTAGGGGACATCATCGAACTCAAGCCGGGTGAGAAGGTGGTCATTGACGGCGAAGTCGTATGGGGGCAAGGCTCATTTGATGAGTCTTCGCTCACAGGGGAGAACGAACCTGTTTACAAAAAACAAGGAGATATGATTCTCAGCGGTTCAATCTGTCTGGATTCAGTACTGCATTACGAAGCGAGCAAAGATGTCTCAAGCTCCATGCTCACCTCCATTGTCAACCTGCTGGAGGAGTCCATTACCAAAAAACCCCGCATCGAGCAACTCGCCAATGCCATTTCGGGACGTTTTTCCAGCACTATTATGCTGATTGCATTGTGTACATTTACAGGTTGGTACTTTTTGATGGGAAGTTTTGAACAGGCGCTCATCGTAGGCATCTCAGTTATCGTCATCGCCTGTCCCTGTGCACTTTCTTTGGCAACGCCTATGGCAACGCTGGTGGGCATCTCTTTGGCAGCCAAAAGAGGCATTCTCTTTAAAGAAGCCACCTTTCTTGAAACGATGGCAAAAAGCACGGTACTGGCTTTAGATAAAACAGGTACGATTGCGTTGGTAAACACTTCCAACCACCCTGTCTCCAAAGGCATCAAAAGCTACCTTGAAAACAGTTACGAAACACTTGAGACACGTATTCTTGAAGAGATTTGCAGCATTGAAGCCAAAGGCATCAAGGCAAGATACCAAAGCAAAAACCTCCTTGGCGGCAATGCGCAACTGCTTCAGACCCAAGATGTCCTTGTTGGCAGCGAGTCGGAAAACACACTCTTCTTTTTTACTGTCAACAACCAACTTGTGGCACGTTTTGAACTCAGTGATACCATCAAAAGCGGTGCAGCCAAAACCATACAAAACATCAAAAACCTAGGCATCAGAGTCATCATGCTCACAGGTGACCATGAACGCAGTGCCCAAAAAGTCGCTTCAGCGGTAGGAATTGAACAGGTGTATGCCAAACTGCTTCCTCAAGACAAAGCGCGCATCATACAAGACTTACATCAAGCAGGTGAGGTAGTCGTCATGGCGGGAGACGGCATCAACGATGCACTGGCACTTGCCTCTTCAGACATTGCCATAGCCATGGGAAATGGAGCAGATGTGGCTATCAGCGTCAGTGATGTCGTACTTTTAGATGAGAAATTTGAAAGTATCGAAGAAGCATACAGACTCTCACGCAGAACCTATGGTGCCGTGAAAGAAAATCTGGGCTTTTCCCTGCTTTACAATACCATCACCATACCTCTAGCTGTCATGGGCTTTGTCAATCCCCTGGTAGCCGCATTTTCGATGTCACTGAGTTCATTGGTGGTTGTAGGAAACTCTTTACGTATCAAAAATTTAACATTCAAGGATAAATGATGAGTGAAAGCATTGTTGTACTCATGATAGGCATCTCCACTCTTTTGGGAGCCATTGGACTGTTGGCTCTGATTTGGGCTGTAAGAACGGGACAGTTTGATGACCACAGCAAATTCATCGATGCGGTGCGCCACGACAACGAAGAAGACTTGCAGGATGCAGCGATGATGCAAGAGAAGAAAAAAGCCTTTCAAGAAAAAATGAAACAAGAACGGCTGGAAAAAGAGAAAAACTACCGCCCGGCGGACTAAAGCTTAGAGAAAGTTATGGTATCATAGCGGCATATATATCAAAGGATTTATCGTGAATATCCAAAAAATCTTACTCTCTTCTTTGTTAATACTTACCTCAATCTATGCACAAAGTAGTATCGGATTTGATGTCAATGATAAAGATGTTGAAGTTCTGGCTTCAGTTGATCTCAATACATTTGCAGAGTATTCTGAAGGCGGTATGAGTTACCTGATTGATGCATCCTATCTCTATGCCGATGGGGATGACCTGGGCTCCATCGGTCTTGGTGCGCAAAACACTTTTGAAGGGGCAGAAGGTCTTGCTTTTGTACTAGGTGCAAAGTTTGTGTTTGCTGACAACTTTACTGCTTTACCTCTTTTTGGAAAAGCCATCTACACCCTACCCCTAGATGGTGTCATTCCTACTACTTCAGTGAGTGGCACTTTTGCTTACTCTCCTGAAGTACTTAGTTTTAGCGATGCTACCCACTATAAAGAGTTTCGAGCAGAAGCCGATATGCAGCTTGCACCAAGCCTCCATCTTTTTGGTGGCTACCGTAACATCCATACAGAATACATCACCATTGACAAAACCTTCAATGACAGTTTTTACGGCGGTATGAAGTTTGGTTTTTAAGTTCTAACACACACGCTAGTTAAAAAGGATTTTTTTGCGTATTTTAGTGACCGGTGGCGCCGGATATATCGGCTCCCATACCTGTATCTTGCTGATTGAAGCGGGGTATGATATTGTGGTTTTTGATAATTTTTGCAATGCCTCCAAAGAGAGCATCGCAAGGGTTGAAAAGATTGTGGGCAAAACCATCCCTCTCATAGAAGGTGATATTCGCTACAAAGAAGATTTGAACCGTGTATTTGAAAGCTACACCATCGATGCTGTCATTCATTTTGCAGGCCTTAAAGCAGTGGGTGAGTCTGTAGAAAAGCCCCTTGAATATTACGACAACAACATCTACGGCACACTGGTGCTCTGTCAAGTTATGGCAGCACACGGATGTAAGTCCATCGTCTTCAGCTCTTCTGCCACAGTGTATGGCGATCCGCACAGCACACCCATCAAAGAAGACTTCCCTCTTAGTGCTACCAATCCTTACGGAAGATCCAAACTTTTCATAGAAGAGATGTTACGTGATTTGTACGTTTCTGATCCTGAGTGGAAAATCGTTTTACTGCGCTACTTTAACCCCATCGGAGCGCATGAGTCTGGCACCATCGGTGAAGATCCAAACGGCATTCCCAACAACCTTTTGCCTTTTATTGCACAAACAGCTATCGGTACAAGAGCCTGCTTAAGTGTCTTTGGTGATGACTATGACACTGTTGATGGCACTGGTGTAAGAGACTACATCCATGTGATGGATCTTGCAGACGGACATGTCAAAGCACTCGATAAGATGAGTACTTTTACTGAAATAATGACCATCAAAGCTTTTGAAGCAGCCTGCGGTAAAAAAGTACCTTACTCCATCGCACCAAGACGTGCAGGAGACATCGCAACCTGTTTTGCTGACCCCACTTACGCCAAAGCAGTGCTCGGCTGGGAAGCACAGCGTGGCATCAATGAGATGTGCAAAGACAGTTGGCGATGGCAATCGAATAACCCACAGGGATATAAAAGCTAAATAACGTTTATATCCCTTATACTCTTAGTTGTCATGCGATATAATACGCCAAACTAAATAAAATGGATTTCTTATGATAAAAAAATGTTTATTCCCGGCTGCCGGTTACGGTACGCGTTTTTTGCCTGCAACGAAAGCAACCCCCAAAGAGATGCTTCCTATACTTACCAAACCCCTCATACAGTACGGTGTAGAAGAGGCTGTAGAAGCAGGGCTTACCACAATGGCTATCATTACGGGTCGAGGCAAAAGAGCCATTGAAGACCATTTTGACATCTCTTATGAACTTGAACACCAGATAAAAGGAACAAGTAAAGAATTTTTACTGACACAAATCCGTTCACTGATTACGAAGTGTACCTTCTCCTACACCCGACAAGTGGAGATGAAAGGCTTGGGACATGCCATCCTCACAGGGGAAACCCTGATAGGTAAAGAACCTTTTGCGGTGATCTTGGCAGATGATTTATGTACCAACGAAAATGACGGCGTACTAAAACAAATGATAGAAGTCTATGAAAAATACCAATGCTCCATCGTAGCCGTTGAAGAAGTGCCTTTGGATCAAACAGATAAGTATGGGGTCATCGCAGGCAACCTGGTAGATGAAACCACCGACACTTACAGGGTGACCAACATGGTAGAAAAACCAGACCCTAAAGATGCACCCAGCAACATGGCGATTATAGGACGTTACATCCTTACTCCGGACATTTTTGACATCCTCAGAGAGACCAAACCAGGAAAAGCCGGAGAGATACAAATCACCGATGCATTGCTAGAACAGGCAAAGCAAGGCAAAGTCATCGCCTATAAATTTAAGGGTATCCGTTTTGACTGCGGTTCTATTGACGGGTTTGTACAGGCGACCAATTATTTTTACGACAAGGAAAAAGCGAACCGATCAAAAGGATGAATAGTATAACCACACTCAGTACGAAGGATAAAGTATGAGCAGTTCACTTATCTTTATCGGTATTGCACTCCTGCTTGTTATCTCACCGCTTTTATCCAAGATTACCAAACTCCCTGTTGTTGTTGTAGAGATTTTACTGGGTTCCATAGCGGCTTGGCTTGGTTTTTTGGATGCAGATAACGAGGTGTTTGGCAAATTGGCAAAGATAGGGTTTTTCTATCTCATGTTTTTAGCAGGGATGGAAATAAACCTCAAAAACTTTTCCGAACAAAGAGGCACATTGCTCAAAAGCGCTATTATTTATTTTATCAGCCTTTATTCGCTCTCTTTTGGTATATACCTCTTTTTTGATCTCAATCCTGTCTATATCGTCATCATACCCATCGTTTCACTAGGGATGATTATGGCACTGATCAACGAATACGGTAAACAGCTCAAATGGCTCGAAATTGTTCTTATTGTGGGCGTCATAGGGGAGATCATTAGTATTTCGGCTATCGTTATCTATGAATCCTATATACACAACGGGATCAGTTTTGCTCTCTTTGAAAATCTGGCTATTTTTGGTATCGTGCTTGTGCTTATCTATTATTCTTTCAAACTTCTGCATCTTCTGTTTTGGTGGTTTCCGGAGTTGCGCATGCTGATCATGCCTGAAGATGACTCAAAAGTTGAAAGTGTCAGGATCAGTGCCTCGCTTTTTATCGTGCTCATCTCGATCATGAGCATTTTGCATATCGATATGGTATTGGGTGCCTTTTTTGCCGGTATCTACATCGCAAACTTTTTCAAGCACAAAAAAGACCTTCCCCATACCCTCCATAAAGTCGGATTTGGTTTTTTAGTTCCGGTTTTTTTCATCTATGTGGGAACTACCATGGATCTCAATCTAATATTTAGTGTAGAGATTCTCAAACAAGCACTTCTTATCTTAGGTGCTTTGGTTTTTGTACGGGTTATCAGCTCTTACCTTGCCTACTCTTCACATCTTAACCCCATTGAGACATTTCTCTTGGCACTGGGGGACTCCATGCCTCTTACCTTCATCATTGCCATAGCAACCATCGCGTATGAAGCAACGCTGATTACCCAAAATGAGTATCTCTCACTCATTGTTGCAGGGATGCTCTCCGGTGTCATTATCATGAGTTTGTTGAAATTTTTGATAGCCCGTCTCTACAAAACCAAACATACCTAAGCATAAAAATTATTTCACCTCCTCCTAAACCTTCTATGTAGTATTTTTTGATACAATGATACTAAAAAAGAGGTGGACAAATGAAAGGCATTATTCTAGCAGGCGGAAGCGGCACACGACTCTATCCTATTACCAAAGGGGTAAGCAAACAACTGGTTCCCATCTACGATAAACCCATGATTTATTATCCGCTTTCAGTGTTGATGCTTGCAGGTATCACAGAAGTGCTTATCATCTCTACCCCTCATGATTTGCCGCGATTTGAAGATCTTCTGGGTGATGGAAGTGATATCGGCATGAAATTTTCCTATGTCGTGCAACCCTCACCTGATGGTTTGGCACAAGCATTTTTATTGGGTGAAGATTTTTTAGACGGTGATGATGCCTGTTTGGTCCTGGGAGATAACATCTTTTACGGGCATGGTCTCACAAAACTATTGGCCCAAAGTGTGAAAAATGTCAAAGAAGAGAACAAAGCAACCGTGTTTGGATACTATGTCAAAGATCCTGAACGTTATGGCGTTGCTGAGTTTGATGCAGAAGGTAATGTCATCAGCATAGAAGAAAAACCGAGTCAACCCAAGTCGAATTACGCTGTAGTAGGTCTGTATTTTTATCCTAACGATGTCGTAGCCAAAGCCAAAGAAGTGAAGCCAAGTGACCGCGGAGAACTGGAGATTACTACCCTCAATCAACATTACCTAACTGATAACAGACTCAAAGTTGAACTCATGGGACGAGGTTATGCATGGCTTGATACCGGCACCCATGAAAGCCTGCTTGAAGCCAGTCAATTCATCCAAACTATCGAAAACAGGCAATCCCTTAAAGTCGCCTGTCTTGAAGAGATCGCTTACGAGATGGGTTATATAAGCAAAGAAAAACTGCTTGAGCTTGCCAAACCTCTTTCCAAAAACCAATACGGTCAGTACCTCATCACAAGAGCCAATCAACCAAGAAAGGTTATCTAATGCAATTCACACGTACTGCCATACCCGATGTCATCCTCATTGAGCCAGCCGTGCATGGCGATGAGAGAGGGTATTTTGTCGAAACATTTAGAGAGGACAAGCTAGAAGCGTTTGTAGGTTACACGATCAATTTTTGCCAAGACAATGAATCAAAATCTTCCAAAGGTGTCTTAAGAGGACTGCATTATCAACTTCACCCTGCAGCACAAACCAAACTGGTCAGAGTCATCCAAGGCAGAGTACTGGATGTAGCGGTTGATATACGCAAGAACTCACCTACTTTTGGCCAGCATGTCTGGGCAGAACTCAGCAGCGAAAACAAAAAACAGCTTTTGGTGCCTCGTGGTTTTGCACATGGTTTTGTTGTGCTTGAAGATGATACCATTTTTGCCTACAAAGTCGACAACTACTATAGCCCAGAAAATGACAGAGGCATTGCATTTGATGATCCAGGTCTGGGGATTGATTGGATGTTAAGCCATGGTGAACTCAAGCTCTCAGACAAAGATACCAAACAGCCAAAACTAAGCCAAACTAATGATCTGTTTGAATATGGAGTAAACTATTATGCCTAGAGTTTTAATCACAGGAAGTAAGGGGCAACTGGGTTCTGAACTTCAAACACTCTCACATAACTATGACTATACCTGTTTTTTTGCCGACAGAGATACTCTTGATATCACGAATGCAGCAAACATCAGACAATACTTACAAACACATCAGATAGACACCATCATCAACTGTGCAGCCTACACTGCTGTTGATAAAGCTGAGACAGAACAAGACTTAGCCAATGCCATCAATCACCTTGCCGTAAAAACCCTCACACAGATTGCAAAAGCACAAAACATCAAACTGATCCATATCTCAACAGACTATGTCTTTGACGGCCAAAACTTTAAACCCTATACTGAAGAAGATCCTACAGAACCTCAAGGTGTATACGGCAATACAAAATGTGACGGCGAAAAAGCACTACTTGCCATCAACCCAGCCAACAGTATCATCATCCGTACTTCATGGGTTTACAGCAGTTTTGGTGCTAACTTTGTGAAAACGATGATACGCTTAGGTAAAGAAAAAGAATCTTTAGGTGTTATCTTCGATCAGGTTGGAACACCTACCTATGCAAGAGATTTAGCACAAACCATTTTAGACATCTTGCCTAATATCAAAAATGAACACGTAGAAATGTACCACTACAGCAACGAAGGTGTGCTCAGCTGGTACGATTTTGCCAAAGAGATCATGAGAATGGCAAAACTACCCTGCACCATCAACCCCATAGAGACCAAAGACTACCCGACACCCGCCACACGCCCCCATTACTCCCTACTCAACAAGTCAAAAATAAAGAGAGATTTTGGTATAATTATTCCTTATTGGAAAGATAGCTTGGATCAGTGTCTAAGAAGCTTGGGAGAAAGAAAATGAGACTTGGACAAGAGAAGATTGACGTATTGAAAAATAAATTAAAAATGCTCTCTTCAAATGCAAAAATTTATCTTTTTGGCAGCAGAGTTGATGATAGCAAAAGAGGTGGAGATATCGATTTACTTGTTGTGAGTGATGAAATCACAACAAAAGATTTACGGATTTTAAGAGTAGAATTTTTTAAACATTTTGGTGAACAAAAGGTCGATATTGTTCTCGATAATGGAGAATTTAAAAATCCTTTTACTAAGCATATATTTCACAAGGCAGTTTTGTTATGATGCTTGAAAAGCTTATACAAGATAAAACTTTACTTCAAAAACAATTATCATGGATTCAAATATCTTTTGATGAGTGCTCTAAAATTGGAATAAAAAAAGAGTACTCTATAGAAGAATTTGGTAAATTTGAGACACTATGCAGCCGATATAGCAGAGGTATCGATTTCTTAATTAGAAAGATTTTTAGAACACTTGATGAATATGAATTTGAAAATCAAGGAACGCTCATAGATGTAGTAAATAATGCCCACAAAAGAGGATTATTTGATGACATAGAAGAGCTCAGAATCATGAAAGATGTACGAAATACAATAGCCCACGAATACATTGAAGATGATTTGGTTGAAGTATTTGATGAAGTATTACAATACTGTGAAACATTAATCATCATCATCGAAAATACGTTAAATTACATAGAAGAGATAAGCAATGCAAAATAACAAAAATATACTACTCACAGGTACAGCGGGCTTCATAGGCTCAAACTTCGTACCCTATTTTTTAGAAAAGTATCCACAGTATACTCTGGTCAATTTAGATCTTTTGACCTACGCAGGTACTCTTGACAATCTAAAAGAGTGTGAAGGCAACCCACGATACAAGTTCATAAAAGGCAATATCTGTAACCGTGAACTGGTAGAATATATCTTTACCGAGTACGATATACAAGGTGTCATCCACTTTGCAGCAGAGTCGCATGTCGACAACTCTATCAAAAACCCTGGTGTGTTTATAGAAACCAATGTAAACGGCACTTTTACCCTTTTGGATGTAGCAAAACACTACTGGATGGATAAACCGTTTACCTACAAAATGCCATATCAAGGGTGTAGGTTTCATCATATCTCAACCGATGAAGTCTATGGAACCTTGTCTTTAGATCCCAATGATCTCTTCACAGAAGAAACACCATACGCACCAAATTCACCCTACTCTGCATCCAAAGCAAGCTCTGACATGATTGTGCGAAGCTATCAGGAAACCTACGGTCTCAACACCGTCATCACCAACTGCTCCAACAACTACGGTCCGAAACAACACGATGAAAAACTCATCCCGACTATCATCCGCAAAGCCCTAGCAGGGCAGAGTATCCCTATCTACGGTGACGGTAAGAACATCCGTGACTGGCTCTACGTACTTGACCACTGTAAAGGCATCGATTTGGTGTACCATACAGGTAAAGAAGGTAATGTCTATAATATCGGCGGTCGTAACGAACGAACCAATCTTCAAATCGTTGACGCCATTTGCACCATCTTGGATGAAAAAGTGCCCTCAGCCAAAAGCTACAAAGAACTCATCACTTTTGTAGAAGACAGAGCTGGACATGACAGACGTTATGCCATCGATGCCAGCAAGCTTGAAAATAAGCTTGGCTGGAGAGCCGATGAAAATTTTGATAGCGGTATCATCAAAACCATTGAGTGGTATTTGGGTAAGTATAAAACAAGCGAGAACAATTGAATTACCTGAAAACTTTTTACCGTTTTTTGCGTGATATCTACAGTAGTCGCCGTCTTCTTATCGATTTGGCAAAAAACGATTTCAAATCCCGCTATATGGGTAACTACTTGGGCATTCTTTGGGCATTTGTACAGCCCACGGCGATGATCTTGATCTTTTGGTTTGTATTTCAAGTCGGATTCAAGAGTATGCCTGTTGACAACTTCCCTTTCATCCTTTGGCTGATGGCAGGGATGGTGCCATGGTTTTTCTTCTCGGAGAGCCTCCAAAGTGCTACGCAATCTATCCTTGCAAATAACTTTTTGGTCAAAAAGGTGGTCTTTAGGGTTTCATTACTTCCTATCATTCAGATCATATCAGCATTGGCTATTCATATGTTCTTCATTCTCTTTTTGTTTGGGATGTTTTTATATTATGGCTACACTCCCACACTCTATTGGCTCCAAATCCCCTACTATCTGCTGTGCACTATCCTTTTGGTGCTTGGCATCTCATGGATCACCTCTTCAGTGGTGGTCTTTTTTAGAGATTTGGGACAAATTGTCGGAATGATTGTTCAGTTTGGGTTTTGGCTCACTCCTATCTTTTGGTCGCTAAAAATTTTACCTCCTGAGTATCATGCCATCATCCAGTACAACCCTGCCTACTATCTCGTAGAAGGCTACCGTGATGCACTTATCAACCATGTATGGTTTTGGGACAAGCCTGCTCTCACGCTGCAGTATTGGATTATCACAGCCCTTTTCTTTTTCGCCGGTGCAGTCATTTTTCGTAAACTAAGACCTCATTTTGCGGATGTGTTGTGATGGATATCATTAAATTTGATAAAATAGAGAATAAAATTATAGAACTTAGAATGACTCAAGTTATCCTAGATAGTGATGTAGCTGAATTGTATGGCGTACAAACCAAAGATATAAATCGTTCCGTCTCTAACAACCCTGAAAAATTCCCAGATGGATATCTCTTTGAGCTTAGTTATGAGGAGAAGCAAGAGGTGGTGAAAAAATTTAACCACCTTGAAAAATTAAAATTTTCTCCCTATTTACCCAAAGCCTTTACCGAAAGAGGGTTGTATATGCTAGCAACCATACTCAAAAGCGAGCAAGCAACACAAACAACTTTAGAGATTATCGATACTTTTTATAAAATAAAAACATTATCAAGAACCGTAAAAAAGCTCTCAACGATAACAGATAAAGCAGAGCAAAAATCGCTGATGCAACATGGTGGAGAACTCATCGCTGAAATACTAGATGATGATCTCGTCACTGATGAAAGCGAAACAACGATAGAACTCAATTTAGCTGTATTGAAATTCAAACATACGATTAAAAAGAAGAACAAATAAATGCCTAACACCGCCATCAAAGTAACCCATCTTACAAAAGTCTATAAACTCTATGACAAGCCCATAGACAGACTTAAAGAATCTCTGCATCCCTTAAAAAAGCAGTACCACAAAGACTTCTATGCACTCAATGATGTAAGTTTTGAGATAAAAAAGGGTGAAACAGTCGGTATCATCGGAAAAAATGGTGCAGGCAAAAGTACACTGCTCAAAATCATCACAGGAGTCCTCACTCCCACCAGCGGTCATGTCCATGTCAACGGTCGTATTGCCAGCCTCCTAGAACTCGGAGCTGGGTTCAACCCTGAGTACACGGGGATAGAAAATATCTATCTTCAAGGCACTTTGATGGGCTACACAAAAGAGGAAATGGAGAGTAAAATCGATGAGATCCTCGCCTTCGCCGATATCGGTGATTTTGTCCATCAAAGTGTCAAGATGTACAGCAGCGGGATGTTCGCACGGCTAGCATTTGCAGTGGCGATCAATGTCGATCCCGATATTTTGATTGTTGATGAAGCGTTAAGTGTAGGGGATGCAGCGTTTCAAAACAAATGTATCCGTAAGATGGAATCAATTGGCGAAAAGGGTGTAACGATATTATTTGTCAGCCATGATACACAAACAATCAATAAATTTTGTCAAACAGCCATCTGGCTCAATGACGGGAACATTCGTGAATATGGTCAACCGCATCTTATCCTTGAAAATTACATGTCTTATATGAGTTATGGGCATGAAACAAAGAGAAAAGCGCTTGTAAACGATTTAGCCGATACACGACCATCAGATAATTCTGATCTAACTTTAGTCAACGTTCGTATGATCGACTCTTTCGGAGAGAAAAAAGCTTTAATAACCGGGATTGGCTTTTTTGATACTAATTTTTTACCTATCACCACGCTGAAGCAAGGTGAAGAAGTGTATTTCATATGTGAGTTTGAAACAACGATAGATTTACACGATGTTGCCATTGGTGTTATGTTTAAAGATACCTTGAACAATGAAATATTGACCTTTAATTCCTATATGTATAATGCACCTCTCAACTTTGTTGAACAGGATCAAAAAACCAGAACAATCGTAAAATTCAAGGTTCCAAAATTACATCCCAGAGAGTATGTGATCACTGTCGCGTTATCCGAGGGGACACAGCTCAATCATATCCAGCAACATTGGATACATGCAGCCATGACGGTAAATATCCTATCATGTGACTTTATTGACGGCTGTATGTTTTCCCTTTATCCCCATGAAATCGAGTACAAATATGAACAAATATGATTGTGATTTAAATTTAGATGATAGAAACAGTTTGTCTGTTTTGATACAACAAGTTAAACCAAATTCTACTGTATTAGAATTTGGTCCTGCGAATGGACGCATGACAAAATATATCAAAGAGCAATTAAATTGTAAAGTTTATGCTGTAGAGATTGATGAATCAGCTGCAAAAGATGCAGCCCCATATACAGAACGCATCATTATTGATAGTATTGAAAATTACTCATGGCAAAAAGAATTCGAAGGTATCAAATTTGATTACATTGTTTTTGCAGATGTTTTGGAACATTTATATTATCCAGAGAAAGTTTTATCCAGTGTTAAAGATTTTTTAAAAACAGATGGAAGCATTTTAATTTCCATACCCAATATTGCGCACAATGCGATTATTATTAATCTACTAAAAGATGAATTCAACTATAGTCCAACGGGATTGCTGGACGATACCCATATCCGATTTTTTACCAAAAAAACATTTGATCAGCTGATAGAAAAAGCAGGATTGTTTAGAGCTTTTGAAACGGCGATTTTTAAAAATCCTGAAAACACAGAGTTTTGTAATTCTTATGACGAATTGCCACTAGAAATATCGTCCTATTTACAAGAGTCCAATCATGGGGAAATTTACCAACTCATTTATGAGGTTAAAAAAACACCTTGTGAAGTAGTCTCAGATTTTTCTGAACAATATAAAATTGGTTACAAAAACTTCATCCAACTCTTCCTCGATGACGGCAATGGGTTTACTGAAACAAATTCTATAAGACTTCCAGTAGCTCAAAACAGTGAAATTCAAGAATTCACCTTTGACCTATCAAATAAATCCACATTAACGAACCTCCGCCTCGATCCACTGGATGACTCGTGTGTCATCGAGATCGAAAGCCTACGATTGATCAAAACCGATGGTGTAGAAATCGAATTACGTGAGCAGCTAACCTCAAATGCCATCATATCCGCTATGCGCACATCGGTCGTGATGCACTAGAAGTATGTATCAAGCAAACCAAAGGTGAGCTTGACCAAACCAAAGGTGAGCTTGACCAAACCAAATCAAGTCTTAGTTGGCGAGTCACCAAGCCATTAAGAAAAATTAAAAAAATTTTAAAAGGGAATTGATTGTTGTTCAAATCGGATATTAAACTTATTGCAAAGTCTGGATTATTTGATAAGGAGTATTACATCACTAGCAATCTAGATGTAAAAGAAGCAGGCATCGATCCATTAAAACATTTTACAAAACATGGCTGGAAAGAAGGTCGCAATCCTTCCACTGAATTTAATACAAATTTTTATCTCTCAACCTATACTGATGTAGCCGAGAGAGGTATCAACCCGCTTGTCCATTATATCAAATACGGTAAAAAAGAAGGACGTAAAACTAATACGCTTGCCCCTGCAACGCTCAAGCCGTACCGATACAGTGAACCTGCATTGAATGAAGCCATTTATAACAACATAGGAAACTTTACCCATAAACCACTCATCTCCATCATCATGCCCGTTTACAACGTCGATCCGAAATGGCTTGACTTGGCTATCAGATCTATAGAAGCTCAATGGTATGAAAATTGGGAACTGTGTATCGCAGATGATAAAAGTACCAATCCGAAAACGATTAATTATCTCAAAAATATCAAAAATTCGAAAATTAAAATCACATTTTTAGAAACCAATCTGAATATCTCTGGTGCATCGAATGCAGCACTCGATTTAACTGTGGGTGAATACATCGCGCTTATGGACAATGACGATGAAATTACACCTGATGCTCTCTACGAAGTAGTTAAAGTGATCAATGAAACAGGAGCAGAGTTTATCTACAGTGATGAAGATAAACTGGAGATGGATGGAACATTTTCTGAGCCTCACTTTAAACCAGACTTCGCACCCGATATGTTTTTAAGTCAAAACTATATAAGCCACTTAGGTGTCATCAAAAAAACTCTCATAGACCAAGTAGGCGGCTGGGAACTTGGACTAGAAGGTGCTCAAGATTTTGACCTCTATCTCAAAGTACTCGAGCATACGGACAAGGTGACGCACATTGCAAAAGTGCTCTACCACTGGAGAAAGATACCTGGTTCTACTGCAGCAGAGTTTAGCGACAAATTGTATGCGCAGGAAGCGGGAGTAGTAGCATTACAAAACGCAATGAAGAGAAGAAATATCGCAGCATATGTCCACGATGGCAAGTACCCAGGAACCTATAGAGTGCAGTACGATATTATCGGGACACCTCTTGTCAGCATAGTCATTCCATTTAAAGATAAGCCGGAACTTCTTGATATGTGCATCAACTCTGTACTGAAAAAATCTACCTATCAAAACTATGAGATTATTGGGATAAGTAACAACAGCACAGAAAAAGAGACATTTGCCATGATGCAGAGCCTCCAAGAAAAAGATAGCAGAGTCGCTTTTTATGAGTACAATGTACCCTTCAACTACTCCGACATAAACAATTATGCAGTAAATACCTATGCAAAAGGACAGCAGATACTTCTCCTCAATAACGACATAGAGATTATTACCCCAGAGTGGATTGAGAGACTTTTGGAGTTCTCACAACAAGAGAAAATAGGAGCCGTAGGCGCAAAACTTTACTACCCAAATGGTACTATTCAGCATGCGGGGGTGATTATAGGACTCGGTGGTGTTGCAGGTCATTCACATAAATATTTTGCTAATGAAAGTCCGGGTTATTTTTTCCGTCTAAATCTTACACAAAACCTCTCTGCAGTAACAGCAGCTTGTCTTATGGTGAAAAAAACAATTTTTGATCAAATGAAAGGTCTAAATGAAGAAAATCTCAAAATAGCCTTCAACGATGTAGACTTCTGCCTACGCATACAAGAAGCAGGCTATAGAAATATTTACACTCCTTACTGTGAAGCGTACCATCATGAGTCTATTTCTCGAGGGGCAGAAGACAACCCCGAGAAGATCGCTAGATTTGCGACAGAGATAGAATATGTAACAGAGAGACACAAAGCAATTCTTAAAAATGGTGACCCTTTTTATAATAGAAATTTGACACTCGACCATGAAAATTTTGGTTTGAAGATACAAGGATAAAAATTGAAGTTATTATATTTTCATGTGCCAAAAACTGCAGGAAGTTCTATAAATAAATTTTTTGCAAACAATATAAAATCTCATCATTTTCATATAGAAAGTGCCCCGAATATAGATGAAATTTTTTGTAAAAAATATGATTTTATTTCAGGTCATGTTCCATATAATAGAATGGAAAAAATGCTCAATTTAGAAGAGTGGATTACTTTTGCAACATTTAGAGAGCCCGTATCGTATGTGATCTCGCATTTAAAATGGGTTAGAAAATTAGCAGATGCAGGTGAAGAAAAAAGGTTTGAAGCACATCCAAAAATTTTCCAAGATATTGCAGTGGAGATGAAAAACTATAATTTTTCTGATCCACTCGAGATAACAAAATTTATAAAATGGTTAGAGTCAATAAGATTTTATTATTTTCACAATACACAACTGCATTATATGAATGTAACAAATAGTCAAAATTGCTTAACTGATACACAAGTAAAAAAAGCAATTCAAAATCTTGATAAAGTTAATTTTGTAGGTATTCAAGAACAACTGGATGATTATTTGAAAATTCTCAGTTATGAATTTGGTTGGGATGTAGCTAGGGCACCCCAAGAAAATAAGAATACCAATTCCTATGGATTTGATTCTCAAAATGAAGAAATATGTAATGCATTATTACCATTATATGAAAAAGATCTTATTATTTATAATGAAGCAAAGAAAAAATTTAATGATTTAAAAAATCTTTATGATTGTGATACAAAAGAGACAAAAATAAGAGGTTTCATAGATATAATAACACCAAAAAAAGTAATTGGATGGGTACGTTATGATGATTCGCTTACAAAAGTAAATCTAGAGCTTAAAGTACAAAACAAAACAGTAAAAACTACTTTAGCAAACATCTATAGAAAAGGTCTAAAAATAAAAAATATTCATCCAACCGGCATATGTGCCTTTGAGTTCGAGATAGATCAGATTCAAGCATATAAACAAATAGAAGTATATGTTAAAGGTACAGAGTTAAAATTACCTTTTTCGAAGGGAGCTACAATTGAATAATTATGAAAAAAATAAAACAAAAAAATATTTTTACATATAGGTGCTGTAAAAACTCGCACTTCAGCATTACAGTCTCAGTTTGTTGTCAATAGAGAAGAGTTAGTGGCAAACCAAGTATATTATCCTATATTTGGAAAAAAGCTAAAAATTTTAAAACTACCTTTAGGTTTTTTTTAAATAAATAATTAAAAAGGAATAATTTATGAAAAAATTATATTTACATAGTCACCCCTGAAAAACCAAATCACCTCCCTAAAATAGGCACTTCGGAAGCGATAAAACGGTATAATAACGACCGATAAACATAGTAAACCCGATAC
>NCHB01000034.1 GCA_002281755.1 Sulfurovum sp. 16-42-52 | reverse complement strand
TCATTTGAATATTTTTTTCAAATACTCAAATTATCCAACAGGATATCTCTGTCTATAAAAAACAGCTACTTGTTTAAGCTATTCTTTATAGGATGGTTTGTATGTTATTGCTCGTCACCAAAAAGAAGGTGATCCAAGCTTATTTTTCCGGCTCCAAATGAAGCAAATATCGCTAAAAACAGCATATAATACAGCGGTATTTCAAACCCGTTATCACCTGAAGAAAATCCGTGCGCTAAGTGTACCGTGGCAATGGCAACAATCATTACCACCATCAAAGGCAAAGATATCAGTCTGGTGAAAAGACCGAGTGTCAAAAGTGCAACCCCCAGTAGCTCAGTACTTGCTGCCAAATAGGCATTGAGGGTAGGGAAGGGAATACCTAAAGTGCCAAACCACTCTGCAACACTTGAAATGTCCGACCATTTTTGCATGGCAGGTTCATAAAAACCATAGGCAACAGTCAGTCGCGCAACAAGCAAGGCAAAACTTTGCCCATGGTTTAAAAGGTTTTTTGTCATTGGATATACTGTTTTTAACATCGATAACTCCTTGTATTAAGTTGTTGCAGGGCGAGTATAATACGAAAGATGTGCAGTGTTTGTGTAGCTAAAGCTAAAGTTCAAAGTGCACCTAAAGTACACAGAGTATCATTATGCTACGCAAAGATTTCATCAAAAAGACGGGTATCATGAAAAGAAGAAACTTCCTTATACTAGGCTCTGCATTGGGGCTTTTTAGCTATTTAAAGTTAAAAAAAAGTGATGATTTTGAGGTCGCATTTAAGAACGTCAAACCCACGATAGAAGCTGTACAAGGGCATATGTTCCCTCAAAATAGCAAACTTCCCTTATCTTTGCAAACAAGCCTCTTTATGTATGAAACGATGTCTCACCCCAGTTTTGATAAAGATATCAGAGTGTTTGTACTCGAAGGTGCGAGTGAACTGGAGAAAAGACATGATAACCATTTTACGTCATTGGCAGCACAAGAGAAAGAGATTGCATTACGGGCATACGAAGAGACAAATTATGGCAGTGCATGGTTATCACAAATCATGACACTGACGCTTGAAGCACATTTTTCTGATCCGATTTACGGGGTAAATAAAAATGAGAAATATTGGGATGAGGTGGGAGCATATGGCGGGCTTCCAAGACCCAAACAAAGATATATAGGTACGATAGATGTATGATGTAGTGATTGTAGGTTCAGGAGCGAGTGGAGGGGCGGTAGCCTATACGTTGTGCAAGGCAGGCTTCAAGGTTGCTTTGTTGGAGAAAGGTCGCCTGATGAAGCGCGAAGAATTTTCTAAAGACGAACAGGCTTACTGCAGGCGTGATTTAGTCACACCCAATCTATTTGATGAATACCATACCATAGAAGAAAAAGTGGAAGGAGAGTGGGTCGCTACGCCCAGCTATGAGTCGGGTTGGAGTTTTTGGAACGGAAACATTGTGGGAGGCTCATCGAATTTTATGTCGGGTATGTTGCACCGTATGCATCCTGATGACTTTAGACTCAAAAGCAAATATGGAGAGATCAAAGGTGCCAATGTCGTTGACTGGCCTATCGGGTATGGGGAGATGGAACCTTATTATGCGTTAGCAGAAGAGCTGGTCGGCATATCGGGACACTTTGAACCCCATCCTTTTGCCCCATGGCGAAGCACCCCTGATTTTAGGCAAGCACCTACAAAGGAGAATGCTGTAGTCAAACTGCTGGATAAGAGTTGCAAAACATTGGGCATCACACCTTTGGTTACTTCCCGCGCCGTTCTTTCGGCAAGTAAGGCAGGGCGTGATGCGTGTTATTATTCAAACTTTTGCGGCAGTTACGGGTGCAGTTCAGGGGCAAAAGGCTCTTCTCGTGAAGCGTTGATTGTGCCTGCACTTGCGACTGGAAACTTGACGCTACTTAGCAATACCCACGTCAAAAAACTCCATGCAGACAACACAGAATCAGTCAGTTATGCGATAGTGGTCGACACGATAACGGGAGAAGAAAAACAGATTAAAGCCAAACTGTTTGTCCTCGCAGCGCAGGCACATGAGACAGCAAGGCTCTTGCTTAACTCTGCCAATGAATATCATCCCCATGGTTTGGCAAACAGCAGTGGGGAGCTGGGGAAGAATTTGCTTTTTTCAGGTGGCGGTTCAGGTCAGGGAGAGTTGTATAAAGAGGGGCTAAAGGAGATAGAGTTTGAAGAACTGATGACAACAGGACTTTTTGTCAATCGTTCGGTGTTGGATTGGTATTTTATTGATGACCCTAAAGAAGGTAGATTTAAAGGGGGATCGGTCGAATTTATGTTTGAACATCAAAACATCATCTCCAGAGCTGCTAAAGACAATCAAGAAGAGGGAAAACTTGTCTGGGGAAGTGCTTTGGGGGAACGTATTGTCAAACGCTTCAGGGAACAAAAAAGCATACGTTTTGAGATTTTTAACGATTGGCTTCCCACAGATGACTGTTTTGTCGCTTTAGATCCAGTACATAAAGACAAATACGGTATGCCTGTGGGTAAATTGCGTCTCAATGGACATCCGCAAGACATTAAGGTTGGGGAGTATATCGCCAAACACTGTGAGAAAATTCTTCAAGAAATGGGGGCTCAAAACATTTATGCTTCCATCTCCGCTGTCCCAGCGCAAAATCTTGTGGCAGGAGGATGCCGCTTTGGTGATGACCCTAAAACATCTGTCTTAAACAAAGAGTGTCGTGCCCATGATGTGAAAAATCTCTATGTTGCTGATGCAAGTTTTATGCCAACGGGAGGTTCTGTACCATACACATGGACGATTTATGCCAATGCTTTGAGGGTTGCAGATGCCATTGTCAAGCAGCTAAAAAACATATAATATTTAAGAGGAATTTAAAAATAGGTTTATTTTTGATTAACAATATACTGCTACAATTGACTACAAATATTTTTTAGTATGGGAGAAAATCACTTGTATTTCCCCAAAAAAATCGCCAAAGGAGCATCTATTGAATAAATTTTACACCTTATTACTTACCTTGTCTATTGGTACGACAACTTCTTATGCAGCAAGCAAAACACTCACACACACAATCAAAAGCGGAGATTCGCTTTACCAAATAGCACTCAAAAATCATACAACAGTAGAACAAATCAGAAAAGCAAACAAAATGAAAGAGGGCGAAAAGCTTAAGCTGGGTAGGAACTTAACGATACCTGTAAAGACCAAGCTTGCAAAAGCCGAAAAAGCCAAGCCCGCCCAAAAAGTAGCATCAAGTAAAAAAACGGAATCGAAGAAAAAAGTAGCCTCCAAAAAAACAACTCCACCTCAAAAAATAGCCAAAAAATCATCAAACAAAAAGATTGCAAGTAAATCAAACAGCAAAAAAATCATAAAAACTGCAGCTGCTAAGCCTGTAAGCCACACGATTAAAAAAGGCGACTCGTTGTATTCGATTGCAAAAAAACATCATACAACAGTTGCGGCAGTCAGAAAAGCCAATGGGATGAAAGCTACAGAAAAACTGAAACTTGGACGTGTTTTGAAAATGCCACAAGATGTTCACTCCAAAAATGTTTTGGCAAAAGTATCTGCAAAGAAGAAAAAAACGACTATTGCTCATACTCAAAAAACAGTTTCAGATAAAAAATTGGTTGCATCTATTGCGAAGTTAGATACGATTTCTTTGGAGAAAGCAGAAGTAAAAAAAGATAAAAAGCCAAGTCTGAGCACGATTTTATTTGGTGCAAAAAAATCAAAAGTAGCCAAATCAGATTCAGGTATCGGTACGGAAAAGTGTGTAAGAATTACTTCGTTGGCAAAAAAGAAATTGGGTAAAAGATATGTTCTAGGCGCTACCGGAGGCAGAAATACCTTTGATTGTTCCGGTTTAACGACTTATGTTTACAAACAAAACGGAATCAAGCTTCCAAGAAGAGCGATTGCACAGTCAAAAATTGGTACGCGTATTAGTAAAAAAGATCTGAGAAAAGGTGACCTTGTATTCTTTGATACATCAAGAAGTCGCAGAGGTTATGTGAACCATGTAGGTATTTATATAGGAAATAACAAATTTATCCATGCGAGTTCAGCAAAACGAAAAGTGGTCATTTCAAGCCTCAATGAACCATTTTACCGTAACCGTTTAACTGTCGCTAGAAGACTTAAGTCTTAAGCATTAACGCGTTACTCATACTGCAGGGGAAAGAAATCCCCAAATCCTTAAAACACAAAGCCTTATTCGGCTTCGAGTACAGCCCCTGAACTTGCATTGGTTACCAATGCTCTATATTGTCTTAACCATTTACTTTTGAGCGGTTTTATAATAGGTTTGAAGTGATCTTTTCTTTTAGCTATCTCTTCGAATGTCAGTTTTGCTTCGAGGATATAGTTGTCTACATCAATAAAAATCTCATCCCCATCTTCAAGTAAAGCAATGAGACCCCCTTCTGCCGCTTCGGGGCTTACGTGTCCTATACTGGCACCACGGGTTGCTCCAGAGAATCTGCCATCAGTGATGAGTGCCACTTTGTCACCAAGACCCATACCCATAATAAGACTCGTAGGACTAAGCATCTCTTGCATACCTGGACCACCACGAGGTCCTTCATATCGGATGACTACGACATTGCCCGCTTTGACTTTACTTCCCAGAATACCTTGGATGGCATCATCTTGTGAGTTGAAACAGACGGCTGTTCCTGTGAAAACCCTCTCTCCGGTGATTCCTGCAGTTTTGATGACTGCTCCTTGTTCAGCGAGATTACCGTAAAGAATGGCAAGACCGCCGACTTCGGAGTAAGGATTGTCTATGGTGTGGATGATAGTGGTATCGAGTATCTTGGAATCTTTCACTTTTTCATACAGTGTTTCACCTGTAATGCCAAGTGCGTCAATTAGGATGTTGTCGCCACGTTTCATCATCTCATGCATCACCGCATTTACGCCGCCTGCCTTGTTGATGTCTTCCATATGCACCGTTGAAAGTGAGGGAGAGATTTTAGCGATATGCGAAACACGTTTGGAGATGGCATTGATGTCTTCAAGATTGAAGTCAACTTCTGCTTCTTTTGCAATGGCAAGCATATGTAACACGGTGTTAGATGAACCGCCCATTGCCATATCGACAGCAAAGGCATTGCGAACAGCACTTTCATTGAGGATGTTTCTGATGCGGTATTTCTCACGTGTGGCGGCATCTGCTTTGGCGATTTCGCAAATACGTTGAGCCGCTTTTTTATACAGTTCGGTTCTCTCAGGGGTCAATGCCAGAATAGTGCCATTTCCAGGTAATGCGATTCCCATGGCTTCCATAAGGGTATTCATGGAATTTGCAGTAAACATACCCGAACAAGATCCTCCACTTGGACAGGCATTACACTCGATGTCATGAAGTTCTTCATCGGTTATTTGTCCTGCTTCGTGTTTACCCACGGCTTCAAATGCTGTGGCAAGATCGATGGGGGTACCATCTTTAGTGTACCCTTTTTCCATAGGTCCACCAGAGACAAATACTGTAGGGACATCCACACGCAAAGCACCCATTATCATGCCAGGGACAATCTTGTCACAGTTAGGTATGGCTATCATCGCATCAAGCTTATGTGCATTCATGACCGTTTCTATGGAATTTGCAATGATTTCGCGACTTGGAAGAGAGTAGAGCATACCATCATGCCCCATGGCGATACCATCATCTACACCGATGGTATTAAACTCAAAAGGCACACACCCGTTTGCACGTATCTCTTCTTTGATCACTTCAGCTACTTTGTTGAGAAAAAAATGACCAGGGATAATTTCTATAAACGAGTTGGCCACACCGATAAACGGCTTTTTAAAATCGTCATCTTTTACGCCCGTTGCACGGAGCAAACTTCTGTGAGGAGCCCTGCTGAACCCCTGCTTTATTTCGTCACTTCTCATGAAAAAACCTTTGTATGTATTTTTGTGGATTATAGCATTTTGTATTCAAAAAATGCTAATATTTTTTATTTTAGAGATAAAACAGCTTCTTTCTCTTTACATTAGATTTTTTTTTGGCTATAATCGCATTCCAATTTTAAAATAAACGTTAAAATCGGTGTGGATTTGCGGGCGTAGCTCATCGGTAGAGCATAACCTTGCCAAGGTTGGGGTAGAGGGTTCGATTCCCTTCGCCCGCTCCATAAAAACAGTAGTATCTCCCTAGAAAGAAGTAAACACTTTTTAACTCATCTCACCAAAGCCGTTGTAATCCAACAGAGTCGCTTTTTACAGATGTTGAGAGATTTTTAAATTTGATAAAATATGATGGGTATCGTAAATGCCCGGGTGGTGAAATGGTAGACACAGGGGACTTAAAATCCCCCGGTCATTGCGACCGTGCCGGTTCGAGTCCGGCCCCGGGCACCACCAGTGAGCTATGGAGCCATCGCCAAGCGGTAAGGCCGCAGCCTGCAAAGCTGCTATCCCCGGTTCAAATCCGGGTGGCTCCTCCATTAACAGATGTCTTCTTGATACAGAACAAAGTCCTGCATCAATTCATCTCACTAAAGCTTCACCTGAGGGTTCAGAAGTTTTAACATAGTAAACTAGATTTTATCTTTTTCGGGTAAAATTCTCTTCTTAAAATTGTCGGGAGATGTCAGAGTGGTCGAATGTGCCGGTCTTGAAAACCGGTGAGGGTTATACCTCCGGGGGTTCGAATCCCCCTCTCCCGGCCACCTATTTAACAATCTTTTTCATTCTATTTTTACGACTAAATCTGAAACATCATTTGCTTTTGTACTACTTCAAAATTCGTACCAAACTGGATGCGCTGCTGTATGCCGCCACGGGCAGTCAGATCAACAATAATACCCAACGATGCAACATCAACATTGCTTTGAATGGTCTCAAATATCTCATAGGCGATATTTTCTGCATTGAGAGTTACCGCTCTGAGTGAGGTGATGTACCGTTTGAAATCGATGAGATCAAAACTTTCTCCCTTGCTTGTAAAGTTGACATACAGTGTGCCTCGGTAAGGCTGTCCGCTAGGTGCCAAAAACAGCAACTCTGGAGACATATATTGTATTTTAGTGTCTTCTTTGACGGCTACTTTTGTAAATTTCATCATTTATCCTATACGCTGGGGGTTGATATTTCTGTTGATAAAACGGTGTTTTTCTATCTCTTCATATTTTGTCTCACCATTACTGAAACTAAAAGTAGGATGGATGCTGATGTTGCCTCGTGGATAAAAGAGCCCTATCACTTCGATGTATTTGGGTGACATGAGAGCAACGAGATCTTTACCTATTTTATTGACAACATCTTCATGGAATTCTCCACTGTTCATAAAGCTGAAAAGATAGAGTTTGAGCGATTTGCTTTCGACCATCTTGATATGCGGGATATAGTTTATAATGAGCGTACCAAAGTCGGGCTGATTGGTAATGGGGCATAAAGCACTGAATTCATCTGCATTGAGTGTCACCCAGTAGTCTCTTTGGGGATGTGCATTCTCAAAGGTTTCAAGGAGTTCTGGTGCATAGGTATATGTGTATTGGGTGTGTCCAGAACCCAATTGAGTGATTTGGGACGCTCTTTGTTTTTGATAAGCGGTTTTTTTGCTTTGGTTGCTCATGTGTTACCTTTTTTGGAGCGAGATAGCCTACTCTAAGAGGCCAAGAATCGTTAAAATTGTAACATAAGAGCGTAAAATACTCGCTATAATCAAACAAGTCAAAATACAAGGAGCAAAGCATGAGTGAACATCTTGGAAAACTGATACTAAGAGTAATGATAGGAGGCATGATGCTTTTTCATGGCATTGAAAAAGCCCTTCATGGTATCGGGTTTATTAAAGGCGTGTTGAATACACAGCATATCCCTGAAGTTTTAGCGTATGGGGTTTACGTCGGTGAGATATTTGCACCATTGTTTTTGATCATTGGATGGCAAAGCAGGTTTTGGGGCGGTGTACTGGCTTTCAATATGCTCGTGGCGATTTATTTGACTAAGAGCACTCTGTGGTTGAGTTTGGGCGAACATGGGGCTTGGGCACTTGAGCTCCCGATGCTTTATTTACTGGGTGGATTGGCAATAGTTTTTTTGGGTTCTGGAAAATATGCGATCATTCCCGATTAGTCCACTAAGACTACACGGGCATTGTGCATAATCTGAAAAAACAAAAGGTGACCGATGTATAAAATAATGTGGCTTTTTTTGCTTGTGGGTTTGACTTTTCTTTTTTCAGAAGAGATGAAGCCGTGGATTACCAAACTCAATAGCCTGAGCACGTTTGAAAAACATGTATTGGTGGACAAGGGTACCGAACGGGCATTTTCAGGCGAATATGTCAACACCAAAGAAAATGGAACCTATGTCTGTAAAGTATGTGGCGCAGCACTTTACAAATCAGATGACAAATTTGACTCACATTGTGGCTGGCCTAGTTTTGATGATGCCATTCCTGGTGCGATCAAAGAGATAACCGATGCAGATGGAAGCCGTACAGAGATTACCTGTGCCAATTGTGGAGCACACATGGGTCATGTGTTTAAAGGGGAGGGCTTAACGACCAAAAATGTACGACACTGTGTCAACTCTGTCTCTTTAGAGTTTCAAAAAAAGACAACAGCGGATCCACAACTTAAAAAAGCTTATTTTGCTGGTGGATGTTTTTGGGGTGTAGAATATTATCTTGAAAAGATGGCCGGTGTTAAAGAGGTAACTTCTGGTTTTATGGGCGGTGAAGTTGCCAACCCAAGCTATGAAGAAGTGGTAGGCCATGGCACAGGACATCTGGAGACGGTTGAGGTTGTCTACGATGCCTCAATAGTCTCTTATGAAACATTGGCAAAAGCGTTTTTTGAGATACATGACCCCACGCAAAGAGACGGACAGGGCCCAGACATCGGGAGTCAATACCTCTCAGCAGTGTTTGTCAGCTCACCCAAAGAACGAGAAACTATTGAAAAACTCATCAGTATACTTGAGAAGAATGGGCTGCATATCGCAACCAAAGTGCTTCCTGCGGCACCGTTTTACAAAGCTGAAGGGTATCATCAAGATTATTATGAGCGCAAGGGTTCAGTGCCGTATTGTCACAGACGTGTAAAACGGTTTTAAGGTTTACGCCTCTTTGGTGTTAATCATCCACTGCGAAAAAACATTGATGTAGTTCCAAAAGCTTTGAATGTTTTCTTCAGAGCTTAATTGATTGTCAATGATGGGTTGGAGTGCTTCCTCAAAAAGAACAAGCCAGTGCAGTCTTGCTGTAGGCGTGATGCGAAAGGGAGCATGTCTGCCTCGCATTTGGGGCGCACCGCGGTGTTGGTTAAAGTAGGGTGTTCCTCCACAGATTTGGATAAAAAAGTCTGCAGAGAATTGTCCCGCCTCTCTCATAGCCTCTTTGTCTTTTGGAAATAGCTCTTTGATGGGACTTTCAAATAACTTCATATAAAATCGCTCAAGCAAGTCTCGCATACCCTCTTCACCTATGTCGGTCAGAAATCCAGGATTGGGTTTGGTTACAGGAGGATTAATGCCCTCTTGATAAGGAAGGATGGAAAAATCTATAGAGGATGTGCCAAACTGCATAGTGTAGTACCTTTTTTGGGAAAGTTATACCATGAAATAGCTTAGGCAACAAGGAATGAGGGTTTAGCGACACCCGCCTGAACTGCAACTATCATTGTTTTCTACAGCAAAGCTGTTGGTGTAGCCACACTCTGTGCATTCAAACGAGAGCAGTTTGGGGCCAGAACATCCGCCTGATCTTTGGTCAGTGAGCAGAATACTTTTGTGATGGCACTTAGGACAAAATCCTCTTCTGATAGCATCAAGCTGTTCTTTTTTCTCTTTGAGATAATAGATATAAACGGATACACTTCCCAGAAGTACAAGCAGCATAAAAATGAGTAGATAGACTGAATCGATAAGAGACTCCTTAAGTGGTATAGTGTTTCAACACCTGTATCTGCGCTTTAAAGTCAGGCAGATAGCATTCAACCAAAAGCCAAAAATCTTTTTGATGATGTTTGTGTTTGATATGTGCGAGTTCATGTACAATGATGTAGTGTATCACTGGCAAGGGAAGTTTCATCATCATGGTATTGAAACTCAAAACATTTTTAGCACTACAGCTTCCCCATTGTCGCTTCGTTTTTTGAAACCGCACGCTCTGTGGTGAAAGAGACATTTTTTCTGCCCATAGAGTCACAGTAGAAGGGATAAGCTTTTGAACCTCTTTTTTGTAAAAAAGGTCAATATGGGCTTGAAACACTGTCTCATCATAGACTGAGTATGAGAGTTTAAAAGCATCTTCCTTAAACTCAAATTGTACATCTTTTTTGTCGTGTGGTATCAAAACAAGCGGATAGGCTTTACCCATAAAATACAACTCAGGATTGTCATAAAAGTCTAAGGCTTTGCCTTTTTTTTCTAAAAAGCGTTTTTTTGAAGCATTAATCCATGAAGCTTTTTTCAGTAAAAGCTGTACAATTTTATGCTGTGGTACTTTAGGAGATTTGACAACAAGATTTCCACTGTTGTCAAGTGTAAGATAGATATGTTTAAGCTTGGGGTTGACAATATGGATATACTGTGGCAAAATCCCCATCATGACAGGTTAGTTGGCGAGTTTACCATTTCTGTACATGACCCTTCTGTGGATGGTGCCGTCTATGTTGTAGGTTTGTGCCGGCCCATTTTTTAACCCGTTGGCATAGGTATAGGTTACCATCAAGTCACCATTGGGGTAAAATGCTTTTTGTACACCTTCCAGGTTTCCATTGACATAGGTTTGCTTCCAAAGGACGCGACCCTCTTCATCATACCCGGTTTCTAGACCATTTTTGACACCATTTCTAATGGTCACTTCAGAGGTTTTACTCCCCGTGTAGCCATACTGTATTAACAGCCCATTTTGTTCTGTATCATCATCCATGATGAATTCTGAACGTATTTTACCACCGGTAAAGTACTCTTTTTTAACAGATTTCCCTAAAACATCAGGAGAAGAACAGGCAGTGAAGAAAAAAAAGAGCATAATCGATAAAAAAAGCGAGAACATGTTCATAAAATCCCTTAGTGTTTAAAATATGAATGTTAGTATACACTAACTTGACTTTTTTTAGTAAACGGGTTCTGGGTGCATCACTGTATGGTTTGTAATGGGTTTACAGGAAGTTTTACTGTGTGTAGACATCTATTAATCGCGCTATCCATTCAGGAGTCTAATCAATCCCATGGCGGCATATTGTGCGATGGGACCTTCGCCCATCCACTTTTTAATGGCGTGTGCCCCCAATAACATATAGTGTGCCCCCTCTTCGGTTTGGCTCAGGTTGTGTGAGTATTCAAGCAACGCTTTGGTTTTGTCCTCATCATTATTGGAAAAATGTTTTGCGAGGTATTGTGTGTAGAGTGTACGTTCTTCTTCTTTACTGAGATGATAGACCTCTGCGATATGCTGCATCGCACCCATAAAGTACCCAAATATCATAGGATGTTTAGTCGTATCGTTCAGTAAAAATGGGTTGTTCATTTTAGGCATAGCAAGAGATTCTATGGTAAATCCATTGAGGATATCAGCAATCTTTGCATACGGTATCTCTTCTTTTTTCTTGAGAAAGTCTAACAGTCCCACGCGCAGCCTTTTTTTGATTATAGTGTCTTATCTTTAGGGTAAAAAAATTATTATAAAAAGTATACACTAAAAATGTCAAGAAAATATGAGAAATAGAAAAGAATAGGGCTAATAGGTTGAAGTATATGGCTGAGAGGAAGGGATTCGAACCCTCGGTGAGTTGCCCCACACAGACGTTCCAGGTCTGCACCTTCAACCGCTCGGACACCTCTCATTACCTGTAAAATATCTGTCAGTAAACAAAAAATGGGATAATTGTTTGAGATATGACTACTTTGCAATACCCCTCCCCAGATACCTGCGGCACACAGAAAAAAAAGGTGGGCTGCTATGTTCCCATCCTGACCCGTTGTCTCTCAGTCCCGTTGCACAGGTCTGAAAAGAGGCATCGAAATTCTAGCCAAAGCTAGCTTAGTTTACTCTTCATCATGGATGACGCTCCACTCATCAAAAGGCAGTGCTTCAAAATGTACTTTTTCTATCACAAACTCATAGGTATTGGCGATGGTCACGATCGTCACTTTTTGAATGTTGTACTTTTTATACAGTGAAAATTTATTTTGGGATTTGACCCAAAGCGTTTCTTCATTCTCAAAAGGTGCAGGGATTATCAGTTCATTCTGTGCCGTGACATACCCGTGTATACCCAGCGTTTGTACGTGTATGCCATGCTTGATGAGTGCAAGCGCTATCATACTGTCAAACTGCATCATAAAAGGCTGATTAATACTGAGGTATTTTGCAAAGGCAAAGTCAAACAGGAGCATTTTTTTACCCGATTTTTGGTAGCGGTCTTCGATAAAAAAGATAAGCTTTTCGTCTGTAAAGGCTTTGATAGATTTATAGAGCCAGTCTTTAGAGATTTTAAATTTTTCTTTTGCGAAGGCATAGAGCTGATGGGTACTGATGTGTTTGGCATGATGCTGGGAGAGAACCAGTAGAAGATGAAGCTCACTCTCATCAAAGGCACTGTGTAAAAAAGTTTTCATCGATTGCGTATGCATTTTATGTGAACGCGCCAGAAGCGGCAGTGTCCCCGAACGTAAAAAGTGATTCAGTCCGCTGTTATGTGAGGCGTTCGATTCAAATGCAAGAAACTCTTCATAGTCCAGAGGAAAAAGTTCCACTTTGAGCAAAGCTGACGCATTGAGTGGTATGCGTGAGAGTACAATCAGTTTTTGTACCGAAGGAAAATCAGGAAGCAGAGCAGGTCTATAGTGATCCAGTACTAGTAGTGTAATTTTCTCTTTGTCGATAAACTGTTGCAACGAAATTAATTCAAGGGGTGAGAAGATAAGGTTGGGATCATCCAAATCAATATAGAGAATGCTTTGTTTGTCTTCTTCTTTGTGGATGAGGTCAAGAATGAGAGCAGTTTTGCCGGATCCTCTTGCACCAAAGAGGTTGATAGGGGCTTCTTCACTTTTGTCCTTGAGTAGAGCTTGACATTTTCTAGGGATATAGTGATCGGTTACTAAACGCTGTTGGTGATAATACGCAAGCAATTCCATAGGGCCACAACTCCAACTATTCCTTCTTAAAAGGAAACATATTTGCATATTGTAGCATTTTTTGAGCAAAATATATTGCCACTTTGAAAAACTTTTGGTATAATTCGCGTTCCTAAATTTATGTTAGGGGGTTTTAACCCCGTGTTTAGGCACCCGGGCAATGTCTTTGGCTAACGAGTTCTTTAAAGGGTAAATATGGAAAAAATTAGATTAAAGCTTAAAGCTTACGATCATCGTGTTCTAGACAGATCAGTTGCTGCTATCATAGATGCAGTTAAGCGTACAGGTGCAGAAATTAGAGGGCCGATCCCGATGCCAACTAAAATGAAGCGCTATACAGTTCTTAAATCACCACACGTCAATAAAGACGCTCGTGAGCAATTTGAGATCAGAATTCACGGAAGAATGATTGACATCGTTTCGGCTACTTCAGATACTATTGATTCACTTATGAAGTTGGATCTGGCACCTGAGATTGAAGTTGAAATCAGATCAATGGACAAGTAGGAGTAGAAAATGGAATATATTATTGAAAAAATTGGTATGAGCAGAACTGTTGACGTACCATCTGTTCCAGTGACACTTCTTAAAGTCGTTGAAGCAAAAGTATGTGAAGTAAGAGAAGACGGAAAAGCACTGGTTGCGTACAACTCGAGTAAAAAACTCAACAAAAGCATCGAAGGTCAGCAGACTAAATTTGGTGTATCTAAAGAGTTTAACAAATTTATGACCATTGAAGTTGCCGAAGGTACAGAAGCGGGTGATTTGAGCACGGCAGCCTTAACTGAGGCAACCAGTGTGAAAACATCTTTAAATACCAAAGGTAGAGGTTTTCAGGGTGGTATGAAACGTCACGGTTTCAGCGGTGGACCAGCAGAGCATGGACACAGATTTGGTAGAAGAATCGGTTCTATCGGTAATGCTGAGTGGCCAGGTCGTGTACAACCGGGTAAAAAAATGCCAGGACAATACGGTAACACACAAGTGACTGTAAAAAATGACGTACTGTCATTTGATGCGCAAAACGGTATTTTAGTATTAAAAGGTTCAATTCCTGGTCACAATGGGGCTAGAGGATTGGTAAGGATAGTTAAATAATGAAAACAACAGTAATTAAAACAACAGACCTTCCAAAAGCATTTTTAGAAGTTCACCCGCACAACCTCTACCTCTACTGCAAAGCATATGCAGCAGGACTAAGAGCAAATACGGCAAAAGCAAAAACAAGAGCCGAAGTAAGCGGTGGTGGTAAAAAACCATTTGCCCAAAAAGGTGGCGGTAGAGCAAGACAAGGTTCAATCACTGCACCTCACTATGTTGGCGGTGGTGTTGCATTTGGTCCAAGCACAAACAGAAATTATGATCAAAAAGTAAACAAAAAGCAAAAGAAATTGGCACTCTATCATGCACTAGCAGAGATGGCAGCAAACGAAAGACTTTTTGTTGTAGATCATGTTGCGGTTGAGTCAGGTAAAACGAAAGATGCGTTGGCATTTGTAAACGGTCTTGCACAGAGAGATGTGCTAGTCGTAAAAGAGATGATTGACGACAAAACATTTTTGGCGTTTAGAAACCTACAAAATGCATACCTTATTGAATCAAATGAGCTGAATGCTTACCTTGCAGCTGCATATCACTCAATCGTGATTGAAAAAGCTGTATTTGATAAATTGACTAAAGAGGCTTAAGATGGCAGATATTACAGATATTAAATCAATTATGTATACAGAGAAGAGTTTGGCTCTTCAAGAAGATGGTATCATCGTAGTACAAACAACGCCTAAAATGACTAAAAATGGTCTAAAAGAGGTGTTTAAAGAGTTCTTCGGGATTAACCCACTTAGAGTAAACTCAATGAGAGTAGACGGCAAAGTGAAGAGATTTAAAGGTGTCGCAGGAAAAAGACCTAACTTGAAAAAGTTTTATGTCAAGCTTCCTGAAGATGCTAAAATCGAAAGCTTAGCGGTATAAGGATAGAAGATGGCAATTAAAACATATAAACCAACCACACCTTCACGTCGTTATATGACGAACCTTAGCAGCGATGATATCACTGCTAAAGCAAGCGTGAGAGCATTGCTTGTAAATCTTCCAAGATCTGCAGGTAGAAACAGCAACGGAAGAATCACTTCTCGTCATAAAGAAGCGGGTGCTAAAAAACTTTACAGAATCATCGATTTTAAAAGAAACAAATTTAACATCGAAGGCACAGTCGCAACAGTTGAGTACGATCCGTACAGAAACTGTAGAATCTGCCTTATCAAGTATGTTGATGGAGACAGAAGATATGTACTTCAGCCAAAAGGCTTAAAAGTAGGTGATAAAATCATGTCAGCAGAATCAGGTCTTGATATCAAGACTGGTAATGCGATGAAATTGATGAGTATCCCGGTAGGTACATTGGTACACAATATTGAAATGAGCCCTGGTCATGGTGGTCAAATCGCACGTTCAGCGGGTGGTTATGCACAAATTATGGGTAGAGATGGCAAATACGTTTCACTCAGACTTCCTTCTTCAGAGATGAGATATGTTTTGGGTGAGTGTTTGGCAACTATCGGTACTGTAGGAAATGAAGACTTTGCAAATATCGTTATCGGTAAAGCAGGAAGAAGCAGACACCTTGGTATCAGACCACAAACACGTGGTTCTGCGATGAACCCAGTCGATCACCCGCATGGTGGTGGTGAAGGTAAAACGAACTCAGGACGTCATCCGGTTTCTCCATGGGGTACACCGGCTAAAGGGTATAAGACTCGTAAGAAACAAGCTAGTGATAAGTTAATTATCTCTAAACGTAAAAAAGGTAGGGGCTAAGATATGGCAAGATCGACAAAAAAAGGTCCATTTATCGATGGGCACTTAATGAAAAAAGTGCTTAAGGCAAAAGAAGAAGGCTCAAATAAGCCTATCAAAACATGGTCAAGAAGATCAGTGATTTTTCCTGAGTTTATCGGATTGACAATTAACGTACACAACGGAAGACAATTTGTACCTGTGTTTATCACAGAAAACCATGTAGGGTACAAACTGGGTGAATTTTCACCAACAAGAACGTTCAAGGGCCACAAAGGTTCTGTACAGAAGAAGGTAGGATAATATGAGTAGAGCATTATTAAGATTTGCAAGAGTATCTCCTACAAAAGCAAGATTGATTGCAAGAGAAGTTCAGGGTATGAATGCTGAACTTGCACTTGCATCATTAGAGTTTATGCCAAACAAGGCAGCAGGTATCGTGTCTAAAGTCATCGCGTCTGCTGTGGCTAACGGTGATTTTGAACCTGAAGAAGTAACAATCATTTCTTGCAGAGTGGATAAAGCAGCTGTGATGAAAAGATTTAGACCAAGAGCTAGAGGTACCGCTTCTAGAATCATTAAGCCAACAGCGCACATTTTGGTTGAAGTTGGTGTAGCTGAAAAAACTGAGAAGGACGCATAATGGGTCAAAAAGTAAATCCTATAGGTCTTAGACTTGGAATCAACAGAAACTGGGAATCAAGATGGTTTCCAGCAAAAGGCAGAACGGCAGATTTTATCGCTGAAGATTACAAGATTAGAAAATATCTTAAAAAAGAACTTTTTTATGCAGGTGTTTCTAATATCATCATCGAAAGAACAGTCAAAAAATTAAGAGTCAATATTGTAAC
>NCHB01000064.1 GCA_002281755.1 Sulfurovum sp. 16-42-52 | reverse complement strand
AATCTCTATACCTTCTCTTGCCATGGCATTGGGATTTCTGAGCAGTTTGGGAATCATCTCTTTTTGTATGATACTCTTGGGTACATTCCAATAGGGATTGAGCACGATAGTCTGCACACGATTGGAAAAGATGGGTGTAGGGTTCTTTTTTGTTCCTGTGATGACCCGCATCTTTTGTTTGAGTGCTTTATCTTCTTCAAAAAAGAGGGTAAAGGCAGGGATGTTGATCATGATATGACGTTTTTCATCCCGTTCTTTGAGCCATTTGATACGGTCAAGATTGAGTCGTATCTGCTCGATGCGCTTTTCCACAGGCACATTGAGTGCAAGCACGGTTTCAGAACCTATGACTCCCTGGGCTACAAGACCATGACGTTTTTGAAAACGTACCACCGCATCCTTTAGACAGGTATCATAAACAGTGCTTTCTTCAGTGTCACAGGGCTCATAGTCTTTTGTGATACGAAGTCTTTCTCGTAAAGCAGGAACAACACCATAGGCATTGCCCACCTTTAGCGTTCCTTTAAGAGGAAGGTATTCCCATCCACCATCTTTCTCAATATTCTCATATTCGATCAGTGCAGCACGAAGCGCTTTATAGTTATACCCTTTAGGTTGGGCCTGTTTGAACATCTTTTTAAGACCCCCACCCAATACAGCACTTTCCAAAAGACTCACTGCCCCAAATTGAGGTTTGTAGGTTACCCATGCTGCGCCGATGTCTTCTACTTTGAGATTGTGCAGTCTGTCCTGAAAGGCACCCCAATTGATACTTCCATAGAGTGTATAGTTGGCATATCCCCCGTAAAGCTGTGACATTTTAAACTCAAGATCAACTTTTTGTGCCACTGTGGACTCTTCTGTGTACACTTCGGCCGCTTTTTCTTCCAAGCGTAAGGCATCCTGGTAGAGTTTGGTACTTTTTTGCAGGGTTTTGTCTTCTTTGATGTGTGAAAAAAGTTCTATACCCATCTCAGAAAGTGATTCTTCATCTGTCCATACAGGGATAAAAAGAAGCTGTGTGTAGAGTTGTCTTAAAAAACTCTCTTTAGGCTCTGTTTGCAGTGAATTCATGATAACTGTAGAAGAGACCTCTTTAAATTCAACATTTGTGTTTGCGCTTAAATCGGGTACAAACACAAACAGTGTCATCAGTGAGAGGGTTGCATAGAGGTGTCTTACGCGATGCTTGATGTGTGCCATTTTTTATCCCATAGTGTATTGATAGGGTGATTATAGCAAAAAAAATCATGCAAATACGCCAAGGGATTCAGTTGAAGAAACACACAGTAAGACAAAAGATAAGTTTAACCCTTATCTATCTGTATCACTTCTATCTTTTTTGCCTCTTGGGCACGCAAGGCAACCAGTGTTGAGCCTACTTCTATCTCCATTGTCTGCTTCGCCAGCGAACAACCTTTTATCCACAGCATCTCTCCCCGCATCACACCAAAAGAAGTCAGTCGGTCTTTGAGTGCCTTGTCTGCATGGATTTGAACGATTTGGGCTCTGTCGCCTTTTTTTAAATCACTTAAAAAC
>NCHB01000033.1 GCA_002281755.1 Sulfurovum sp. 16-42-52 | reverse complement strand
TAAAAAATTATAACTTTTTGAAATCAGAATCAGCTTTTTTTCTTCGTTTTAACCCTTAATAACCCCTCTTTTTTACTAATCTGCAAGTGGCTCTATTTTCAGACTTAATCATAAAAATACACGATTGACAAATCATGATAAAATAATTATAATTACATGATGAAAAGCATAAAATTTGAATGGGATAAAAATAAATCCAAAAGCAATTTTGAAAAACACGGAATCACATTCGATGAAGCCAAAACAGTGTTTGATGATGATTTTGCAAGATTGCTTGAAGATCCTGAGCACTCAGATGTCGAGGAGAGGTTTATACTTCTGGGTATGAGCTATGCTCTAAAGATTTTAACTGTAGTGCATTGCTTTAGAGATGATGAAGGAGTTATTCGCATTATCTCTGCAAGAGAATCCACAAAAAATGAACAAAAACAATATAAGGAGTTTTTACCATGAAAAAAGAGTATGATTTTTCCAACTCAAAGCCAAATCCATATGCAAAAAATCTCAAAAAACAGATTTCTCTAAATGTGGATATTGATACGATTGATTATTTTAAAGCGTTGTCAAAAAAGACGGGTTTGCCATATCAAACACTTATCAATTCATATCTTGGCGATTGTGCCATGAGGCATATTGAACCTGAATTGAAATGGACAAGTTAGGCTTGTCTCTTTCTCGTTCTTAACACTGCAAAGACTACGAGTAACAATACTACACTGCTTTTCTGTCAAAATGACACCTTTTTAAAATCACCTCTTATTTTTTAGCTATGATTGTAAAACTTAGGAAAAGGAAAAGGAAAGTGTATGCCTGAACAAAATACCATTAAATGCCCCAATTGCGGTACGCAAATCGATATCGATGCGCTTTTTTATCATCAGATAGAAGAGAAGTTTAAACAGCAACATCTACAGGAACAGAAAAAACTTCAAGATGAGGTAGAAGCCAAACGCAAAGAGTACAAAGTGCATCTTGAGTCGCTTAAAGCCAAAGAAGAAGCACTCAAAGAAGAAAAAGAAAAGTTTGATGAGGAGTTGCAAAGAGCGACCAAAGAACAACTTCGCATCGAACGCATCATACTTCAGCAAGAGCTTAAAAAAGAGCTTGTAGAGGAGCAAAGTGCTTCTATGGCGATGCTTCAAAAAGAGTTGGAAGCGAAATCTTTGGAGCTGAGAGCGTTCAATGAAGCCAAAGTGGAGATAGAAAAGCTCAAACGAGAAAAAGAGGAACTTGCCTCACGCGCTAAAGCTGAAGCGCAGATAGCCCTCAGTGAACAACTTGTGTTAGAGCGAGAAAAGATACAAAAAGTATTTGAAGAAGCCAATGCACTCAAACTCAAAGAAAAAGATGAGCAGATGGAGCAACTCAAACGCAGTCTTGATGATGCCAAACGCAAAGCAGAACAGGGCAGTATGCAGATACAAGGTGAGGTACTTGAGCTGGTGATAGAGTCTTGGCTGAGTACCCAGTTCCCTTTTGATACACTTGAAGAAGTCAAAAAAGGTGCATTTGGTGCGGACTGTATACAGACGATTCATACGCGAGAACTACAAAACTGCGGCATTATCTGCTATGAGTCCAAAAACACAAAAGCATGGTCTGAAGGCTGGATAAGCAAACTTAAGCAAGACATGCTTAAAGTCGGTGCTGATTTGGGTGTGCTTGTAACGTCCGTGTATCCTAACGGTATGGAGAGGATGGGGTTTGTAGATGGCATTTGGGTTTGCAGTCTGGATGAGTTTAAGGGTTCGGTTTCACTGCTCAGGGAGAGTTTGATACGCATTCATAAAACAGTTCAAAGAGAGGAAAACAGAGGTGACAAAATGGCACTGCTGTATACCTATCTTACGGGAAATGAGTTTGGGATGCAGATGAAGTCCATCGTTGATGGGTTTATGATGATGCAGGCTGAACTCGACAAAGAACGCCGTTCACTCATGGCAAGTTGGAAACGCCGCCAAAAACTCATTGATGGGGTACTACAAAACACAACCGAAATGTATGGTTCCCTTCAAGGCATCGCAGGAACAGGGCTAATTCGGCACATTGAAGCCTTGGAGTTGCCTGAGGCTTTTGAGGGTGAAGAAGATTTATAGTGAGTTTAGCCTACAATACGAAACCTATATCAACATATAAAGAGAAATCATGAACACAGCCCAAATCGCACCTTTAGCTCTGGAGGGGTACAAAAACAGTAAACTGAGTGATGAGAGAATCAATTTTTTAATCGCACAAGCCAATGAGCAACTTGATGAAATAGCGCAAAATAAAGAATTACATGAACGATTTATGGAAGAGGTGGACGCGCCGCAAGAGATAGATGCCATCATTCTTTGGATACTGTTTATGTCAAACGAAGATATTTGCTCTGAGTATATAGATGCATGTAACAAGCCTTTTAATGACACCACACCTGTAAATGATTTGGCTGATTTGCTCATCTACGCAGTGTACTTAAACAGAGTGCATAATACTCCCTTGGAAGGGTATGACTATCTGCTTGAGTATGAAGAAGACGGGTTGGCAGATGTAGATCAGTTTGCGCTTACCAATGCTTTTTTATACATCCAAAAATCAAAAGAAGTAGCGATAGATTTTTCATTCTAATCAAACAATCTCATGAGGAGCAGCTCACATGGGATATGCCGGCGATGTCAAAAAAGTGAGAGGGTTTTTCTCTGTAGTATTTTTCTTCTGTTTCTTTGGATTGTTCGTCATAGGGAGCATTCATCACTTCTTGTAGCTCTGTGATGAGTGTATAGTCTTCTCGTGCAGCTTGTTGATAGGCAGGGACTAGAAACCACTCTCTGAGGGTGTATTTGGGATTGATGCGTTTCATCTGTGCTGAGAGTATTTGGCGAGCCTCGGGTGTTGTGGCATGAAGCTGTGATTTCCAACTCTCTAACCACGCTTGCCATCTGGTAAGCAATTTTTCATCATCAAAATCATCCACATAGAAGCTTTTTACAAGCGGGCTGATCTCTTCAGGTAGCTCTGAGAGTTCGCGAAAAAACAGCGTATAATCAACCGAAGTCTCTATCATCAGTACGATAAGTTCTTTGAACAGTGTTGTATCAAAAGCAGATAGACCGAGTTTTGAAGCCCACATCTCTTCGAGTTTTTCCTCCATGACTTTTGGAAAGTTTTGCACGATAGTATCTAACTTCGCTAAAGCAAATTCATTTGAAGCCAATAGCGGTTGCAGTGCTTTGCAAAATACATCAAAGTTACGGCTCGCTGCTTGGGGTTGGTTGAAAAATGAAAAGTGAACGCCACCGCCTGTCCATGGCTGATATCTGGGGTCAAACATATCGATGAACCCAAAGGGTCCATAATCAAGCGTGAAGCCACCTGCTGCACAGTTGTCACTGTTAAAATTGCCTTGGCAGTAGCCTACGCGTATCCAGTTTGCCACCAGTGAGGTGAGGCGATTTTGAAACTCAGTTGCAAGCAAGAGTACTTTTTCTTCCAGTGGCAGGTGTGTATCAATCGCTTCACTGTACTCACGCGCAATGAGGTGCAGAACAATCATCTCAAGCTCTTCCAGGGCTTTTGGGTGTTCTCGTTTACGGGCACGACGACCAAAGAGTTCTATCTGTCCTACGCGAAGAAAGGAGGGTGCTACCCGTGTTGTGATGGCGACGGTTTCATCGATCATCACTTCAGGGTCTCTTGAGTAAGAGCCTTGATTAAACCATGGTCTCTTGACTTTCTCTGTAGCAGAAGCATAGAGCGTTAAAGAACGTGATGTGGGGATGCCCAGTGCATACATATGTTCTTGTGCCAAAAACTCTCTGATGCTCGAACGCAAGACCGCTCGCCCATCTGCGCCACGGCAGTACGGTGTTCTCCCACCGCCTTTAAGCTGCATCTCCCAGCGTCTGCCATGAAGCATCCCCTCAAAGATAGAAACTGCACGTCCGTCACCGTAGCCGTTGCCTGTACCAAAAGGGCATTGCTGGTAGTACTCGGTGCCGTAGATAGAAAGCGCATACCCCGTTGCCCAACCAACTTTTTTGAGTGGGGCAGGTACCTGTGACAGATCCCCTGAAAACATACGCATGAACGCTTCATCGTGTGCCAAACTATTGGCAAAACCCAACTCTTTGAAAAAAGTTTTACTGTGCGCAAGGTAGTGTGGGTCTTTGATGGGTGTAGGATTTACGGGAACATAGTGTCCGCTGTAGACTTCACGCGGGGCGTGATCGATGCCGTTTTGTGTGGCTTCTGGGTCAGCATGAAGCGTCTGTGTGAGCGTGTAGTCTACCAAAGCTGCCAGTTCATCGAGTGTGTGTATCGTTTCTGTGTTGTGTTGTGTTGTTTTCATGGGTCCGCCTTATGGGAGTACTGTACATTCACAAGCTTAAAAAAAGATAAAAAATTTACAACGTGATAAACACTCTATAATTGGTAAAGCCCTGTTGACCTTTTACGCCTTCGTATTCACTGGGTAGCATGATCGATTTTTCTTTGGATTTGAAGTTGCCTCTGATGTCTAAGATAAGTTCTTTTTCAGTAGAGGGTGGCACTACCGAGAGTTTGATACTTTGTGTGTCATTGTAGTTCCATTGTGTATCTTCTCCCTCTACCAAAAGATAGGTGCTTTTGACGGCTTTTTTGTGTTCGTTGTGAAAGATGTTGCTTCCTTTGGGGTAGGCTTGTACACTTTTAAAGCCTTGTGTCTGAATATTCTTGATAGCCTCTTTGGCTGTGAGTTGAGGAAAAGAGAGACTCATCCATCCTTTGTTTTCATACGAGAGGTTTTGCATACTCGCCGTTATCTGCACGGTACCATCTGGTTGTGCCTGTGCACTGATGTCCAGAGAGAGTGCTTCATCTTGTTTGAAAAAGGTGTGAAATGTTTTGTTGTCTTCAAGTGCAAAGCCTAACACTCCTTTGGGGTTGATGATACTTTTAAGTTTACTGTAGGGAAGCATAAACTCGGTATTGCCCGCAGCATAGGGTTTGATCTCATAAGAGTTGTAAAAAAAGTATAGTCCGTTGGCGGTGATGGCAAATGCGCTTGCGAGGATAAAGTTGTCATCAAACCAGTTATCATCCGTGAGTGGCTGTTGCGCTTTCAGTCCCATCGAGGCTTTGTAGTGCTCCTGCGCGATGGCGTGCAACGTTTGGTTGTAGTCTGCAACAAAGAGATCATCCAAAGTCACTTTGGCGCCTGTTTCGATGTCATAGTTGTCAAACGCCATGCCATGGTAGCCATGTGCACCCCCACTGTAACCGCTGGAAGTAGTCGAAAGTGTGTACGTTGAAGGGGTCTTGGCAAAGAGTTCGATGCTACTTTCATCTTCCCATTCACCAGAGATATCTCCACTAAACTCTTTTAGGTCACTCAGTGTACTTTTTTTTAGATCATCAGCTTTGTATTCCAACACAACAGGTTCTATGTGCTGTTTGATGCCTTTTAGAAATGTCGGAAGCTCTGAATCGTCATATTTTTAGATCATCAGCTTTGTATTCCAACACAACAGGTTCTATGTGCTGTTTGATGCCTTTTAGAAATGTCGGAAGCTCTGAATCGTCATAGTCGATGTAAGAGAGTTTTTTGCTTTTGCAGAGTTTTTGAGTGGGTTTGATGCTTTTGCAGTACTGCTCTTGCAGCGAGATGTGCGCCAGATTGAGTGAGTCTGCATCGACAAAACGTTCTTGGGCATCGCTTACAAAAAGCATAAAAGATAGCAGGGTTAAGAGTTTGAGTGCAGTACGCATGGGATGCTCCGATTTTGGTATCAAACAGTATACCAAAATCAGAATGTGATGTGTTTACGCCATGTAATCAAAACGATCGAGATTCATCACTTTGCTCCATGCGGCGATAAAATCTTGCACAAAACGTGCTTGTCCATCAGCGCTGGCGTACACTTCTGCCAACGCACGCAACTCTGAGTTTGAACCAAAGATCAGATCTACGCGTGTCGCGGTGTATTGGAGTTCACCGCTGGCACGCATGCTTCCTTCGTAGATGCCATCTTCTGTAGCACTTGCTTTCCAAACGGTATTCATGGTGAGCAGGTTTGTGAAAAAATCATTGCTCAGCGTCTCTACCCTGTCTGTCAATACCCCATGTTTACTCTCAGCAGCATTGGCACCCAAAACACGCAGTCCACCGATAAGCACTGTCATCTGGGGTGCAGTCAAGTTCAAGAGTTGTGCTTTATCCACCAAAAGTTCTTCAGAAGAAATGCTGTATGTGGTTTTTTGCCAATTGCGAAAGCCGTCGGCTATAGGCTCAAGTACGGCAAAAGAGACGGGGTCGGTCTGTTCCTGTGTTGCATCCATACGTCCAGGGGTAAAAGGAACGCTGACCTCATAGCCTGCATTTTTTGCTGCTTGTTCCACACCCGCGTATCCGCCTAAGACGATGAGGTCTGCCAGTGATACACGTTTGTCTCCGGGCTGTCGTTCATTAAAATCTTCTTGGATGGACTCCAAAACGGTCAGTACTTTTTGGAGTTCTTGGGGTTGGTTTACCTCCCAGTCTTTTTGCGGAGCTAAACGGATACGTGCACCATTGGCACCGCCGCGTTTGTCTGTACCCCGAAAAGTCGAAGCAGATGCCCATGCCGTGCGAACCAATTGGCTTACACGCAGACCGGATTGAAGCAGTGCATCCTTGAGTGTATCGATGTCATTATTGTTGATGAGCGTGTGATTGACTGCGGGGATGGGGTCTTGCCAGATGAGTTCTTCTTTGGGTACTTCAGGTCCAAGATAGCGTGAACGCGGTCCGAGGTCACGATGGGTGAGTTTGAACCACGCCTTTGCAAAGGCTTCTTGAAAGGCATCGGGATTTTCATAAAAATGCCTGGCGATCTTCTCATACGCCGGGTCAAATCGCAAAGACAAATCTGTCGTGAGCATGGTGGGAGCATGGCGTTTGGAAGGGTCATGTGCATCGGGGATACTTCCTGCACCCGCACCATTTTTGGGTGTCCACTGATACGCGCCGGCAGGGCTTTTTACCAGTTCCCAGTCGTAGCCAAAAAGATTCCACAAAAAGTTGCTGCTCCACTTGGTAGGGGTGGAAGTCCATGTTACTTCCAGTCCACTGCTGATGGTATCGGCACCTTTGCCTGTACCAAAACTGCTTTTCCATCCAAAGCCCTGTTCTTCGATGCTTGCAGCTTCGGGTTCAGGGCCTACATGTTTGGCATCACCTGCGCCATGAGACTTTCCAAAGGTATGACCACCTGCTATCAGCGCAACGGTCTCTTCATCATTCATCGCCATACGCGCAAAGGTTTCTCTAATGTCTTTAGCCGCTTCCAGAGGGTCAGGCACACCGTTAGGACCTTCTGGATTGACGTAGATAAGTCCCATTTGCACCGCTGCAAGAGGGTTTTCCAGTGTTTCTCTTCCGCCTTTGTAGCGTGTATCTTCCAGCCATGTTTTTTCTTTACCCCAGTAGATATCTTTTTCGCTCTCCCAGATGTCTTCACGTCCGCCTGCAAACCCAAAAGTTTTAAATCCCATCGATTCAAGCGCAACATTGCCTGCTAGTATCATCAAATCTGCCCATGAGATGCTTTGCCCGTACTTTTGTTTGACCGGCCAGATCAGTCTGCGTGCTTTATCGAGATTGACATTGTCAGGCCAGCTGTTGAGGGGTGCAAAACGCTGATTTCCGTTGCCACCGCCGCCTCGTCCGTCACCCGTTCGATACGTTCCTGCACTGTGCCATGCCATACGGATAAAAAAAGGACCATAATGCCCAAAATCAGCCGGCCACCATTCCTGCGAGTTTGTCATCACAGCAATGAGGTCTTTTTTGACTGCCCCAAGATCGAGTGCAGAAAAGGCTTTGGCATAGTTAAAGTCGCTGCCTAAAGGATTGGAGCGTTCTGAGTGTTGATGCAAGATATCGAGTTTGATTTGATTGGGCCACCACTCTTGATTGGATGTGCCGTTACTTGAAGTGTGTTGTGTCGGTGTATTTGTGTCAAACATATTATCCTCTTTAATAATAGGTAAAAAATGATTGAAAAACTCAAAAAGAGCATCTCGTCTAAAAGTTCGATGTCAATTATATTGTAGTATGCATAAACTTAAAGAATAATTTTTTTTAACAAATAGTAATTATTTTTTATTATAGTAATTGCTAAGAAAAAACAATTTAATACCCCTGCATCTCACCTTCAAGATAGACCAGGGAGGCTTTGAGTACTTCTATGACACTGTGCTCACCATGTTGAAGTTTTTCAAGACAGAGCAGTCGTAGTTTTTCCAGATAGAGATTGAGTAATTCTTCTTGATTCATGCGTTTATCCTTTGTGTGTGGTATTAAGAAGAGCAGCTTAGTCTTTGGTTTTTAAAAGTCTGCGGTGTTGCCTGTGACCACCGCTCAAACTCAGGGTGTTCTTCAAAAGGGTTTTGTGCGATGGTAAACAAATCTGAAATGACTGAAAAATCCCCTTGTTCTGCAGCATCAATGGCTTCTTGGAGCATGTAGTTCTTGAGGACATATTTTGGGTTTGCGCTGAGCATCTGCGCTTTTCTTTTGGCTACAGGAAGTGGCTTGATGCGTACATCGTATCTGTCCAGCCATGTCTGCATGGGTTCATGGTAAAGTCCTGTTTTAAGCAGCGCGTCTCTATCACCCTCGTAGTGGCTGAGTGTTCTCAAAAAGAGCGTATAGTCCACATGGAGTTGTTCTAGCATATCGAGCATATCGTCTATGAGTTCAGGATCACCTTCTATCGTGCCTTCAAGCCCCAGTTTTTTACACATATAGTAGTGAAAGTAGCGCATATAGACTCTGTCATACAGGGCTAAAAGGGGTTCTGTTTTTTCCAAAGGGGCAAGGGGGCTAAGCGCCATCATGAGGGATTTGAGGTTCCATTTGGCGATGGAGGGTTGATTTTCAAACGCGTAACGCCCCTCTTCATCGCTATGATTGGAGCTATGATGATGGCTAAAATCATCCAAAAAAGCAAAAGGACCGTAGTCTATACTCAGACCTGCTATGGACATATTGTCGGTGTTCATCACACCATGGTTGAAGCCCACAGACATCCATTGCGCCATGAGTCTTGCTGTGATGACCATCACTTCATTGAAAAGCAGGGTGTAGCGGTCATGTTTGCCGTTAATGTGCGCAAAACTCTCATCGATGACATAATCCGCCAAGGCTTGAAGCTCCTTGAACATCCCTTTATGGGCATAGTACTCAAAAGTGCCGAAACGAACCCAAGAAGAGCTGACACGACAGATCATCGCCCCTTTTTCTATTTTCTCACGCCTCACTCTATGCTCTGAGCCTATGAGTCCCAAACAAAGTGTTGTAGGGATGCGAAGTCCTTGCATGGCTTCAGAGATGAGGTATTCGCGTATGCTTGAACGCAACACGGCGCGCCCATCACCGCCACGGGAGTATTTGGTCTTGCCTGCACCTTTGAGTTGAAGATGGTACTTGCCTATCGTGCCGATGTTGACAGCCCTGCCGTCACCTAGTCTTGGGACAAAATACCCAAACTGATGCCCTGCATAACACATGGCAAAAGGTTCAGAGTGTGGATGAATGTACTCGGCATTGAGCCACTCAACAAAGGTATCTGTTTGAAGTTCATCCTCATCAATCTCAAGCACTTTGGCAACGTCTTTGTTGGCGTGGATGAGGTTGGGTGCATCAAGAGGCGTGGGTGAGACTCTGTCGTAGCATTTGGCGGGTAGCATTAGATAAGGATTGGTGAGTGTGAGTTCGTTTAGTTTCATGCACTTATAGTAGCTTGTCAAACTTTAATCGCACTTACACCAAGCAAACAGTTTAGGCTTTAGGTTCCCAAGGTTTCCATTCGGGTTTTTCAAATACGCGCGGATACCCCTCGAGTATCTCCATAGGGTGAAAGTTTTCTTTGTACTCAAACGCTTTGCATCCCTCAACCCAGTAGCCCAGATAGACCCAGTCTAAGCCCAGCATCTGCGCAAGTTTTATCTGATACAGCAAGGAGTAGGTACCCAAAGAGTACCAAGGATACGCCGGGTCATAATAACAGTACACCGAACTGATGCCGTCATCGAGGATGTCGATGAGGTCGATGCAGACCAGTTTACCGTCGATGTAGTAGAGCAGCTCTTTGCCAAAATCATGCGCCCCATCCACAAAATTGTCGTAATACTCCTGCATCGTCATATCGTGGTGTTTCCAGCCGTCTCTTTGGGCTTTGTAGGCATGGTAGGTGTTGTAGAGAGCGACATGTTCTTGTGTGAGACGGGGCTCTTGTATGACGATTTTGGTCGCTTCATTTCTATTGATGGCTTTTTTTTGTGATTTGGTGTAGCTATAATCGGTCACATCAATACGCATACTTTTACACTCACTACAGCCAAAACAGACAGGATAGACAAAGTTTTTCCCATACCGTCTCCAACCGCGTTGGATGACTGCAGTGGCAAAAGTTTTTGAGGCTACTTCAACCTTTTTGTAGTTCATGCGCGTTCTTCTGCCGGGGATGTAAGAACACTCGTGATCGTTGGAGTAGTCTATTGATTTTGGTATGAGAAGGTCTAAAGTGTCTTTGTTATGCATAATCGCAATTATAGCAAATCTTCCTAATGACCGCCCATCACCTTTTGTATCTCTTCGGGTTTGTCGTGGATGCCAAATCGGTCGATGATAGTTCGGGTCGCTTCATTTTGTCCGATGACTTGGACTTCTTTGCCTAGATTGCGCAGTTTGATGACGGCTTTGTCCAGTGCATACACTGCGGTGATGTCCCAAAAATGAGCCTGACTCACATCGATAATGACATTTTTGACTTCTTCTTTGTAATCAAATTCATCAGAGAATCGATCGGCAGAGTTAAAAAATATTTGCCCTACAAATTTGTATATACGGGTACTGCTTGTCTCGTCATAAGACTTTTGGCAGTACATAAAATGGCTGATTTTGTTCGCAAAAAAGAGTGCCGCGAGTAACACGCCGACTAAAACCCCAAGCGCAAGATTGTGGGTGAAAACGACGATGCCGGTGGTGGCTAACATCACAATATTGGTCGAAAGCGGTAAGGTTTTGAGTCCTTTGACGGATGCCCAGCTAAAAGTGCTAACAGAGACCATGATCATCACCGCTACCAGCGCAGCCATCGGGATTTGTTTGATAAGGTCGGACATAAAAACAACCATAATGAGAAGCAACACTCCTGCAACAAGTGTCGAGAGCCGACCGCGTCCGCCTGATTTGATGTTGATAACCGACTGACCTATCATCGCACAGCCTGCCATGCCACCCAGACATCCTGAAGCGATGTTGGCGATGCCTTGTCCTTTGGCTTCACGGTTTTTGTCACTGTCTGTGTCGGTCATATCATCGATGATGGTAGCAGTCATAAATGACTCCAGTAAGCCAACAGCAGCCAAAGCAGCAGCGTAGGGGAAAATGATGGCTAAAGTCTCAAGCGTGAGCGGTACTTGTGGCCAGAGGAAGATGGGCAGCGTACCGGGCATCGAACCCATATCGCCAACCGTTCGCACATCGATGCCTAATACAACTACCACAATAGTAAGAAGAACAATAGTCACAAGAGGGGAAGGAATCAGCTTCCCAACAACAGGTACATAAGGAAAAAGATAGATAATCCCAAGCCCTGCAGCCGTAAGTGCATACACGTGCCATGTGACATGGGTGAGTTCAGGAAGCTGTGCCATAAAAATGAGTATTGCCAAAGCATTCACAAACCCGATGACAACCGTACGAGAGACAAAACTCATCAAAACACCCAATTTCAGATAGCCCGCAAGTATCTGTAAAAGACCCGTGAGCAGGGTTGCCGCAAGCAGGTACTCAAGCCCATGTTCTTTGACCAGTGTGATCATCAACAGTGCCATAGAACCTGTGGCGGCACTGATCATCCCTGCTCTTCCACCGACAAATGCGATGACCACAGCGATACAAAAAGAAGCATAAAGCCCGACTTTAGGGTCAACACCTGCGATGATAGAAAAAGCGATGGCTTCAGGGATGAGAGCGAGTGCTACGACAATGCCGGAGAGTATGTCACCACGGATGTTGCCAAACCACTCTTCTTTTTTTGAAAGTAATAACATGAAGGTTTCCTTGATGTGTGAGTTAGTGAAAAGTAGAAGCTTTATTCTTTTTTAAAGTACAAAGACATTTTAAAAAGAATATCTTTGTGACACTTGAATGAAAAAATATGTGCAATCTTACCGTTTGACTCACTGTTTTTGGCTAAATGTCTGATTTTTTGTAGGATTTTAAATACTCTTTTTGCTCATCCCAAGTCTGCATCTTCTATCTACCTTCCGTAATAAGAAACAAGTGTAGCTTTGGCAATGGAATGTGAATTTATCATATAGCCAACAAGTGCTGGAGATGCTTTAGCATCAATATCTAAGTGGTCGACATTTAAGGCATGAATGGTAAAAATATAACGATGAGGACGATCACCTTTGGGTGGACAAGCACCACCATACCCTGTTGTGCCATAATCAGTGAGGGCTTGAACAATTTTGAGTGTAGATGGCTTAGTAATGTTTCCAAAATCTTCAGGCAATGATGTTGTCTTAGATGGAATGTTGTAAACAATCCAATGCCACCACCCACTTCCCGTTGGAGCATCTGGATCATAGACTGTGACAGCAAAACTCTTAGTCTCTTTAGGCGCATCAACCCAGTGTAATTCGGGAGAAATGTTCTGACCATCACAGCCAAACCCTGAAAACTCCTGCTTTTTAACCAGTTGCCCACTCATAGTGTCACTTTTGAGCGTAAAACTTTCCGCACTCAAAATACTCAATGCTAGTGTAATTGTCATGAATAACTTCATTTTTTATTCCTTTGTTTTTAGGTTAATATCCAATCTCATTTTATCAAACAAGACTTAAGTTGGTAGTTACATATTATATTGAAAATGAAAATATTTGATGCAAAATACAATATCGTACCTGATGCCATATAGGGTATAATGACGCAACTCAAATAAGGTCTCATCTATGCCACAAAAACACACTACGCATCCCACGCTTCTTCAAGAATTTCGCTCATTTTGCTTTCAAAACGCTGCAACCGATTTTGAGCAGGCAGTCGAATACTTTGCTGTATTTGGCGGTATGGGGTGGAGGGTTGATTTTTCCAAATCCATCGAGACACTCATCGAGGAAAAAGTGCTTAAAAACTACCGTTACATCCACGGAGACATCGCTCACACGACCAAAAGTAAACCGCTCTATCATGCACTACTTACAGCTTTGGCAACGGGTGACAGACGAGAACATGCGGCGTTTAAAAAAGCAAAGGTCAAAAGAGAAGAGGGAGAAGAAGCGATAGACTGGCTCATCAAAAGCGGTTTTTTGGTTTTTGACAAGTCAGTGGAAAAACCCCTTAAAGAAGAAGAGGGTAGTTCTGATAAACTGCTTTTTGTGCAACCTTTTATGCGCTTTTGGTTTGCCTGTGTTTCTCCTTATTACAAGAGTATCAAAGAGGGTGACTATGCGGAGATGAAAGCCCACTGGGAGCAAATCAAAGCAGGGTTTTCTGAGCTTATCTATGATGGGTTGGTTTTGGAGATGCTCAAAGGTGGGTTCAAGGAGGCATTCGCTGGAGACCCTATCGTTGGCATCGGCGGGTATTGGGATAAACATACCCAGATAGACATTCTCATCAAAAGAAAGTCGGGCGAGATGATAGCCGGAGCGACCAAATACTCTAAAGTAAAAGCGACTAAAAGTGAACTGAGCAAACTCAAAGAAAAATGTTCAGAGGCTAGGCTTGATGTAACAGCCTTTGTTCTTTTTTCCAAAAACAAATTTTCCTCCGAACTCAAAAAAGAAAAAGGCGAAAATGTACAGCTTTTTTCTTTGCGAAACCTAGGCGGGCTGATGGACGGGTTGAGCCCAAAAGATTTGTTGGAACATACGAATAAAAAATACTGAGTTTTGAGTTCATACTTAGTTAATAGTGTTAAGGTACACTGTTTGAAACACATTACCAGAAGGAAATTATTTTATGAAAAAAACCTTAGCCTTTATGACGCTCACAAGCTCCATGCTCTTTGGTGCAAGCGGTCCTGAGCTGACACAAAAACACTGTGCGAGTTGTCATATGCTCACCACACCCAAGCCAGAAATGATACCAGAACTCAAAGCACCTGCGATGGATGCGGTGATGTTTCATATAGGTCTTGATATGCAAGACAAAAAAACGATGAAAGATTTCATTGTAGATTATCTGCAAAACCCTGATGCTTCTAAGTCTGTGTGTGAGTCCAACAAGGTGCAAGGCTTTGGTGTGATGCCTTCACTTAAAGGAACGGTATCGGTGAACGAACTTGAAGCCATAGCGGATTATGTGATGGCGACATATCCTAGTAAAGCGTTTGTGGGCATGATTACTGAGATACAAAAAAACGACAAAGTGAACGGGCTACTGAACTCACCTTTTCTCATCAACCGTGAAGAGTTACCCCATCTGACTAAACTGCTTGTGATGCATTGGGACAAAAAGAGCCTCGGACTCAGCGAAGATCAAAAAAGTAAACTACTTGTGGTACGCAATGAAACACTCAAAGCCGTTGGTGACATCAAAGAAAAAGCGAAAGAACTAGAAGATGAGATCATCGAACTCTCAGTCGATGATGAACCTTTAGAGACTATCGCTCCAAAAGTAGATGAACTTGCCAAACTCAAAGCTGAAGCCACCAAAATACAACTCAAATGTCTTAAAGAGAGTCTTAAAATACTAAACGACAAACAGATAGAGTTTCTGCTTCCGTTTTGGGAGGCTTAGGCGTTTAGGATTCATCATAATCAAACCTTAAAAGAAAAAAATTATCCTTTAAGGTTTCTTTGTCTATACTTTACCCACACATCTTAAAGGATATCCATGAAATTATTTGTCTCACTGATTGCTACAACCCTTTCACTCTTTGCCATCGAACCACTCGTCACGCCACAATGGCTTGATGCGCATAAAAATGATTCAACTCTGCGTATTGTCGAAGTCTCAGAAGCAGATTTGTATGCGAAAGAACATATCCCTCATGCAATGAACACACAAATAGGTCAATGGCGTTTTGATAACGGTACATTTCTCTCTATCCGCCCCGTAGAACAAATAGAAGCCGAAATTTCGCGTTTGGGCATCGATGAAAAAAGTGATGTTGTGCTCTACGCACCGATCAATGAGCCTAAAGATCTTTTAAAAGCAAGCTATATTTACTGGGCGCTTCAGTACCATGGGGTGAAAAATGTGGCACTTTTAGACGGCGGTCTCGAAGCATGGAAAAATGCTAAATTCGCATTGGAGCAAACGGAGACCAATGTCAAAGCGACCTCGTTTAAAGCTAAAATTGATTCGGCGAAAATCGCTGATTTAGGCTATGTAAAAAACCATATTGGAAAACTTCCGATGATCGATGCGCGACCTGCAGATATGTATTTGGGTGTCACTCCAACCCCCACCGTTAAGCGTAACGGACATATCTCTGGTGGTATGAGCTACTCATGGAATTATTCTGTAGATAAAGCGTATATCCTCAAATCTAAAATAATGCTGGAAAATGTGTTTAAAGAAGGGTATGGTTTAGATAAGAATAAAGAAGTGATTGTCTATTGTACCGGAGGGTTGGAGACTTCATTTAACTATTTTGTCCTCTCTGGTGTGCTGGGTTATAAAAATGTTCGTCTTTATGATGCCTCGATGAAAGAGTGGGGAAACCGCGAAGATACCCCTATGGGTCAATACCGTTATGAGATGTTTTCAAAATAACCCTTGTGTTTATGTGATGGGAATATTTTTGTACTGAAGAGGGAAAACATACTACCCTCTAATCTCCAAAAAGTTCTTTGTGCTGATATCGTCCCATGGCTTGTTGAGTGCCACGAAGGCTTCGTAGCTGGCTAAGACGCGTTTAAAGTCCCCGCTTTTGGCACTCTCCTCTTTGAGTACTTCTGTGAGGGCTAGTTTGGCTGCATCCATCACTTCTTTGGGGAATGTCTTGATTTGCACCTCCTTAGGAAGTGCAGCAAAAGCTTTGGCGTTTTCATAGCGGAACGCTTGCAGCATATTTGTTGTCATCTCTTCGCTTGCAGCTGTGATGATGGCTTGATGTTCGCTGCTTAAGCTTTCCCATTTTGCCTTGTTGAAAGTGAGTTCAAGTATGGAGCCCGGTTCATGCCATCCTGTGTAGTAGTAGGGTGCAGCTTTGGCAAAGCCCATCATGTTATCAAGCGCTGGTCCAACCCATTCGGTGGCATCGATGGTGCCACGCTCTAGCGAGGTAAAAATCTCACCTGCAGGCAAGAGCACAGGATTGACACCCAGTTTTTTCATGATCTCACCCCCAAGCCCCGGAATGCGCATCTTGAGTCCCTGAAGATCGGCTAGGGTGTTGATCTCTTTTTTGAACCATCCTCCCATTTGAGGGCCTGTAGTACCTCCGATGAGCGGATAGAGGTTAAATGTACCATAGAGTTCACGCCAAAGTGCATAACCACCCCCAAACTTCATCCATGTGATCATCTCTTCACTCACTAGTCCAAGCGGCATACCCCCGAAGATGGAAAAGGCAGGGTTTTTACCTTTCCAGTAGTACACTCCTGAGTGAAAAGCATCTATCTGTCCAGCCGAAGTGGCGTCAAAAACCTGCAGTGCTGGCACAAGGATATCTTTGGCATAGACTTTGATTTCAAGACTCCCCCCGCTAAGCTCTAAGCAGCGCGCAGCAAAGGCATCCACCCCTGTACCCATGATGGGAAAGTGCGCAGGCCATGAGGTCGCCAGTTTTAATGTGACTTTTTTACCTCGGTTGGTGCTGGAGGTTGCAGTTTTGGTTTGGTCTTCAGCTCTGTGACATCCGCCCAGTGCCAATGCACTTGCACCTAAAGCTGTAGTAGCTATAAACTCTCTTCGTTTCATTTTGCGGTATTCCTTGCATTAATTGATTTAATAGTAACATAACAATCGTTTTAAAGGGGTAAAATGCTGTGTTCAATCTGTCATCATGAGATGCATTCTTTTTGTGATGCAAAAACTGCTATTTGCTACTATCAATGTAGTCATTGCGACTTTTTATGCAAGTCAGCTGAACACCATCAAGACCTAAACACACAAAAATCGCGTTACACGCTACATCAGAATGATGAAAATAATGCTGGCTATCAAGCCTATTTTCAGCGTTTTTTGGACTTTGTATTGCCTTTGGTGGGAAATCCTAAAAATGCACTTGATTTTGGCTGTGGTGCGAGTACTTTACTTGCAAAGATGCTAAAAGAAAATGGCATACCCTGTGACTACTATGACCCACTCTTTCATCCCCAAAATACGATAGAGAATAAAAAATATCAACTCATAGTCAGCACCGAAGTGTTTGAGCATCTGCATCAGCCAAAAGAGGTATTTGACTATTTGTTGCAACGGCTTGAAAAGGGTGGCTATCTTGCTTTGCAAACACAGTTTCACCCCAATGATATCCAAGCTTTTTTTAGCTGGTATTATCATCAAGACCCTACGCATATCGTCTTTTTTACAGTAAAAACTTTTAGTGTATTGTGTGAAGCATTTGGGTGTAAAATGTTAGGAGACAATCAAAAAAATATCGTGGTGATACGTAAAAATAAAGAGCTAGTCTAGTTTAAAGGTTCTTTTGTTCATCTTGTGAAACTTCACTAATCTTATTTTCGCATAAGACCAAAAAGATTCAATTCTATTAATGAGAATTGTCTCTCGCAAATTTATTCTTTCCATGATGTACACTAAAGTTTTATTTTTCTCGATTTTAATCTTTTGCTTTATTGATTAAAATATTTTTTTGTTTTGATGTACCAATACTCAATTTAGCACATATTTCTTGTTTCTTTTTATAATCAATATCAAATTTGTACATATGTTCTACAACAAAGTGCTTCAATAACTCTTGTGGAATTATATTCTTTTCATTTGAAAAACTTTTATACAACGAATTAATATTTTCTCCATTCAAACCATTAGAAAAATCCAATTTAGTAACCATATGTATTAGCTTCATTGCCTCATTATTTAATGCCAAATTTTCAATATCTTCAAATAAATTTTTAGAAGCAATATTTGAAGATATTTTTTTGATAAAAACAATACAAATCATTTCTGCAAAATTAAAGATAATCCTTTTCGATACAGTTTCTATCTCTATTTTTGATACTATATTTTTTTTCTCTATTTTATCGTGGATTTCTTTTTCTAGTAAATCCCTATATTCACTAAACTGTCTTATGAAAAAATTCAAGTTTCTCAA
>NCHB01000032.1 GCA_002281755.1 Sulfurovum sp. 16-42-52 | reverse complement strand
CAGGCAGCGCTGGGGATTGAGATCGTAAGCGCTGATGAAAAAGTCCGAGAAATAGCGATGAGTCTCAATGATGAAGCGAGTTTTTTGTGTACCAAACTGGAGCGTGACTTTGTCTCCAAAATCGGTGCAGGATGTTCTGCCCCCGTTGCAGTCAATGCAGTGATAGAAGGTGAACAGATGCGCATTAAAGCGATGCTTGGCTATCCTGATGGGACACATATCATGCAAGAAGAACTCACTTCACTTCTACCGCACTGTGAGCATTTAGGTAAAGACCTGGCAGACATCATGATAGAAAAAGGTGCATTGGGTATACTCAGTGAGGCTGAAGCAATGGCATTTAAAGACCAAATGCCACAAAGGCTTTAGTACACTTTACAATCAGAGGGGACAGTATGCAAGATGTAGTACAATGGCTCAAAGACAATGGCAATCTAAAAATCATCGATGCGCCTTTGGATGTGGAACTTGAGATTCCTCATGTTGCCTACATAGAAGTAAAAAAAGACCATTCCCGCCCTCTTTTGTTTACCAACCCCATCAATAAAGCCAAAGGCATCACCTACGAAATGCCCGTTTTGATGAATATTTTTGCCAATCAAGCCCTTACCGAAAAAATATTTGGCAGGCATCCTGATGTGTTGGCACAAGGCATCGATGAACTCTTAAAACTCAAAGCACCCAAAGGACTCAGAGCAAAGCTGGCGATGATTCCGAAGCTTTTTTCGCTTAAAAATGTCTTTCCCAAACGTTTACGGTTCAAAGGTGAGTGTCAGGAGGTTATCATCCCTAAAGAGCAGGTCGATTTGGACAGACTACCCATACTCAAGACGTGGGAAGGAGACGGCGGTCCTTTTATCACGATGGGGCAGGTTTATACACAGAGCCTTGATGGAGAGATGCAAAACCTTGGGATGTACCGATTGCAACAGCATGATAAAAAGAGTCTGGGGATGCATTGGCAGATCCACAAAGATGCTTCACACTTTTTTGACCAGTATCAAAAAGTGGGTAAAAAGATGCCTGTAACGGTGGCTATAGGGGGAGATCCTCTGTATATCTGGTGTGGTCAAGCTCCGATGCCGCATGGTATGTTTGAGATGCTGCTCTATGGGTTTGTGCGCAACAAAAATGCCCAATTGGTGAAGTCCATTACTAATGACATTTATATCCCCCGTGATGTGGACATCGTCATTGAAGGATTTGTAGATCCTGAAGCCATGCGTATCGAAGGACCTTTTGGTGACCATACGGGGTACTATACACTTCAAGAGCCTTTTCCTGTTTTGAGCGTAGAGACCATTACAATGAAGAAAAAACCTGTTTTTGCCGCAACGGTCGTGGGCAAACCACCCCTTGAGGACAAATATATGGGATGGGCAACTGAGCGTATTTTCCTGCCGATGCTTAAACCGATGGCACCTGATCTTATCGACTACCGTATGCCTGAGAATGGCGTCTTTCACAATCTTATTATCGCGAAGATGAAAACACTGTACCCTGGGCATGCACAGCAGTTTATGCATGCGTTTTGGGGAGTAGGTCAGATGAGTTTTGTCAAGCATGCCTTGTTCGTGGGAGAAGATGCCCCAGCGCTTCAAGAGAGTGAAGCACTCACGCGGTACATACTGAACAGGCTTGATGCGAGCAAAGTGCTGATCACCCAAGGTATTCTTGACCATCTTGACCATAGTTCATCCAAACAGTTTGTGGGAGGAAAGCTGGGTGTGGATGCAACGGGCGAGCCGGTTGAAGAGGGTGTGGAGAGTGTGCTAGAAGATGCTGAACTACTGGCAAAAATACAAGCAATAAGCCCCAGAGTCACGGCGCTCAAACAATACATGACTGACACCAAAACGCCTCTGTGCATCATCGCGGTTGAAAAGGTGAAATCTCAGCACAAACTCATCAAAAAACTAAAAGTGCTCAAGAGTCACATCAAGCTGCTGGTCATCGTTGATGCTGCCAATAATGATTTAGACGAGCCTTATATGTTGCTTTGGCGTGTGGTAAACAATATCGATGCACAAAGAGATGTCCTGCTTGAGCCGTTTATCGCCATTGATGCGACCCATAAAACTGAAGTTGACGGCTTCATGAGAGAATGGCCTGGCGATACCTTCTGCACCAAAGAGGTGCTTGAGAGGCTTCAGGAAAAAGGCATTATCTATATCGATGAAACCTTTATCAAAAAATTTGGACTGCTTCCCTTCTAATCGCTTCTAAAATACCCCACTTGTTACTAAAATGTTCCCCGATTTGAGGATAATCAAAGGTACGGCTCAACATTTCTGCCTTGCAGGCAGTCTTGTTGCTCCTTCTTAACTATTTGATTCAAAAAGGAAATAACATGGGTTTTTTTATGCGTAACATGGTCAAAGTCATCTTTGCGGTGCTTACTATGGTGCAGATAGGGTTGGCTGAGACGATTGTTCTTGGTAACGGTGCTTCGTTTGAAGCAAAGATAGATTCTGTCATCGATGGGTATCATATTTTGGAGATTCCCCAGTCTCAGATTGCCCAAGTGAGATACGGTTCTCCTGATTATATTCGATTTATCAACAATACCGATGTCTCAACACAAGTACTGAAGTTTGTAGAAAACAAATACTATATCAAAGTCAAAAATAGCCAGATAGGCGGTGTTGATCTTATGCCTGCAGGTAAAAATACCGCTTCGAGTGCAAGCAAAATAAAAAGTTTGGGCGCAGAGGACACTTCTGGGTATCTCTTCAGGATGCATGGCTCAAATACAATCGGGGCAAAATTGGCTCCTGCATTGGTGAAACGCTATCTTGCAGACCTTGGTGCTGAAAATATCACTGAGACAGAAAAAGCCAAAGAAGAGATGGAGATAGCAGCAAAACTTGATGGCAAGGAGATAAAAGTAGAGATCAATTCACACGGCTCTACGACAGGGTTTGGGGACTTAGAAAATAGCCTCTGTGATATCGGGATGGCGTCAAGAAGAATCAAAGACAAAGAAGTCAAAGTACTCTCCACTTACGGTGATATGAAATCAATCGAAAATGAACATGTCATTGCTATTGACGGTGTTGCTATTTTTGTGAACCAGAAAAACAGCGTCTTTAGACTCAACACAGCACAAATCAAAGATATCTATACGGGAAGTATCACCGACTGGAGTCAGGTTGGGGGTGAAAAAGCACCTATCACACTTTATGCCCGTGACAATAAATCGGGAACCTGGGATACTTTTAACAGCCTCATCATGAACAAACAGCCCCTTAGCGAGGCTACAAAAAGATATGAAGATAACACAAAACTCTCTGAAGATGTCTCTGCAGATGTCAATGGTATCGGTTTTGGTGGTCTTCCGTATATTTTGAATTCTAAAGAACTCGCTATCTCTGATGGTGAGATGACGATAAGACCGGACAAGTTTACGGTTGCTACGGAGGATTATCCACTTTCAAGAAGACTGTATCTTTATACCAAACAGGATGCATCAAAACACATCAAAGATTTTATCGAGTTTGTACTCTCCTCTGAGGGGCAAAAAATTGTGGATGAGATCAATTTCATCGATTTGAATATCAAAGAGTTTAAGCCAATCATCACAGACGAAATGCCGACACAGTATAGAAATCTGGCGCAAAAACTGACCAGACTTTCGACAAACTTCAGGTTTGAGACCAACAGCAAAAATCTTGACAATAAAGCAAAAAGAGACTTGGTAAGGGTAGTTAAATACCTCAAAGAGAATAAATTTACACCCCAAAATATCTATCTTGTAGGGTTTACAGACAATGTTGGTTCTGCTGAAACCAATGTCATACTCTCGCAAAACAGAGCAAAGTCACTGCTTCACACGATAAAGGATAAAGGCGTTGCGATTGACAGTAAAAATATTGTCGGTATCGGTGAAGATTATCCTGTTGCAAACAACAGTGATGATAAAGGCAGAAACAAAAACAGAAGAGTAGAAATCTGGGTCAAAAAATAAACCCTAACTCCCTGCGTATCACGCAGTCATGTGTTGCATCATGGGATGTAACACATCTTCATAAAAGCAAGCCTCTTCATATTCCTGAACCTTCAATAATCCGCTTTCATATAAGCCCTATCCTGCAAAATATAGGCATCGTGGATGAGATTATAATGCATACAATGATGAGGCATATTTTGGAGAAGGTGAGTCGTTTATCTGTATTGGGCGTTGATAGTATCAGTCAGCATTGAGGTATGTGTTTACCCCAATACATTTTTCTTAGAGTTGTTTTTCTTTCTTTTTGAGTGATATCTCAGTGATGATGGTTCTGAGTTCAAGGAGATTGATGGGTTTTGAGGCGTAGCCGTCCATCCCTATTGCCATATATTTTTCTCTGTCCCCTTCAAGGGCATTGGCTGTCAGTGCGATGATAGGAACATGGTTAAGAGCATTGGCAGATTCATAGTCGATGATCGCTTGTGTGGCTTCCATGCCATCCATCACAGGCATTTGAATATCCATAAAGATGATGTCATAGTGATGGTCTTGACGATGCTCCAGTGCTTCTTTTCCGTTTGAGACAAGAGTGGTTTGTATGCCCAAATTTTCCAAAACCACCTTGATGAGTTTTTGATTGATGGGATTGTCCTCGGCAATCAAAGCATGCATATCATCAAATTGGATGAGCAAATCTTTTGACTCTTCCTGTTCTGTTGTGTGATATTCTTCAGAAAGACAGCTCGAGAGTATTCGCTCAGTTTTTGCCAATGTCATCGGTTTGTGAAGTAACTTGAGGCGTTTCAGCATCTGCGCATCAAAAGCTTTTTTGAGGTTGGCGGTGGTTAAGAGTATGACTTGTGTATCCAAGCCCAAAAGCTGTTCAAGTGTCTGCGCATCTATGCCATCTGTTTGATTGATGAAAAGTATATCCGGCAATGTTAGGGATGATTGAACATCCAAAATTTTATCCAGTACAAAGAGTGTACATGTTGCATCCAGAGCGTCCAAATATGCCATCATGGCTTGCATGGAAGGATTGTGGTGGGTGGGGGTAGGAATGACGATACCGACGTGCAGGTGTTTAAAATGTCGGTACATTTTTGCTTCTTTGGTACGGTCTTTTTCCAAGTAAAGGGTAAAAAAGAACTCTGTGCCTTTGGATACTTTGCTTTTAAGATCCAGTTTGCCTCCCATGTGCTCTATGATAGCGCTTGAGATGGTAAGTCCCAATCCTGTTCCGCCAAACTCTCTGTTGGTACTGGAGTCTGCCTGCGTGAAGGCTTGAAATATTTTCTTTTTCTGTTTTTTGTTGATGCCGATGCCTGAGTCTTTTACCCCAAAGTAAATCGTACACCCTGTATCATCCTCAGAGATGTGTTGTGCAAACACATCAATCGTGCCATGCTCAGGAGTAAATTTGACGGCATTACTGACAAGGTTTATGAGCACTTGCGTGAGTTTTGTGGGGTCTCCCATGAAATAGTGGGGAAGTGAAGGGTCGATGAGAATGCTCAACTCTATATTTTTCTCATCGGCTTTAGCCGTAAACGTCTCAATGGCAGACTCTACTTTTTCAAAAAGATTGAAGCCGATATGCTCAAGTTCCATTTTCCCTGCACGGATTTTGGAGATGTCCAAAATATCGCTTACGATGCTTACAAGATTTTCTGAACTATTTTTGATGATGGTGACAAACTCACGCTGATCTTCACTTAGTTCGGTATCACTTAACAGTGCGGTAAAACCGATGATACCATTGAGAGGTGTTCGGATTTCATGTGACATATTGGCTAAAAAAAGATCTTTTGTCACATTGGCTTCTTCTGCCTGCAACTCTTTTTGATGCAAAAGATGAAGAATGGAGCCAATGTACTTGTAAATGTTTTCTTTATTTCTAAAATCCCGCAAGATATGAGTATCGGATTCTATCTCTCTTCTACTCTCAGCTGTGAGGGTTTTGATGTCTTCCATCATACTTCGTAGGGCAGCATCTTCTCGCCTGAGGCGTTCAACATACCTTTTGAGTGTAAACAGCAGCAACAGCGTACTCAAAAAAATCATAGGAATACTCAGCATGAGTATGGTCTGGCTTGTAGTTATCTCTTCTGTATTTTTGTTGACAAGATAGCCCAGTGTAAGTGACTCCGCCTCATCATAGAGCGATAATTTTTTTTCATTATTGGTCATCCATTCTTCGATGGTTGCTTTGTGATTGCCACTGTTTTGACTGAGCAACATATCGATATGCATATTGTCAACTTTGTCAATCACCCCTTGCGCAGCTTTAGAGCTGAACAACAAAAACAAGGGCTCTTTGATCTGTGCGATGTTTTTAAATTTTGAGAGCTCTGGAAATGTTGACTGGGTAGCATGCTCGTCCCAAAGTGCAAAGTTTTGTGGGGAGAAGAGTTCCCTGTTTACAAGAAAATAGGCTCCGTATCCGGTATGTGCTACCGTTGAAGCATAGCGTTTGGAGAGTTCTGAGAGGAAAATCAAATAGGGTTTTTCATCCTCTTGTCCAAAAAGATGTGCTTTTTGCCAAAACTGTTCTATGGGCACACTAAAATCCTGCTGATACTCGCCTCTTAGAAGCATATTTAAACTCAGTTTTTTCTCTTTGTCAATGGTATCTCTGCTGTGTTGCAGCTTTTTTCTGAGGTTCTTCTCCCCAAAAAAGAGTGTTTTTTCTTTCTCGGAGCTAGATGCATCAAAGACCGCCTGTATGCTCTGGTGCCATGAGGGTGTATTGTTGTATTGGGTGATTGCCTCTAGGGCAATATCGGTCTCATTTCTGGTTTTTTGGCAGACTTGTATCAGGTTTTTTGGGTCGCTGCTCATTTTGCTTGAACAGATGATCTCATTGGAGAGCGCGTGTTCAAATGTCTTAAGCAGTTCACCTCTTTGAAGATGCTGGCGTAATTCGAGTGCCGTTCCATACTTTCCCCACGTCGCGGAAGTAAAATACAAAGCAAAGAGCAGCAACATCAGAAGCGGGATAAGCGCATAAAGCGGATTGATCTGTAGTTTGTGCAGTGTCATGATGACTCCTCGTTAAAAAAATAGGCTGAGTGTAGTATAAAGAGACTACAAAGCGGTAACGTGTAGCAAACAAAAGCGCAAGTAAGAGTCTATTTATCTTATATTAATAATTCTATGCTACTATTATCTTGTAATAAAAATTATCCTTAAGGAAGAACTATGTTAGTAACGAAAAAAGCCCCTGATTTTACAGCAACGGCTGTGCTTGCCAATGGTCAAATTGTAGAAGGGTTTAACCTCATGGAAAACCTCGGTAAAAAAGGTGCGGTACTTTTCTTTTATCCGCTTGACTTTACGTTTGTTTGTCCTTCCGAAATCATCGCATTCTCACACAGAATCGACGAATTTGAAAGCAGAGGCATCAATGTCATCGGTGTATCTGTAGACAGCCAGTTTAGCCACTTTGCATGGAGAGAAACAGCGGTAGAAAAAGGTGGTATCGGTGCAATCAAATATCCATTGGTAGCAGACCTTAACAAACAAATTTCAAGAGACTATGATGTGCTTTTTGGTGAGTCTGTAGCACTCAGAGGCTCTTTCCTTATCGATGCAGACGGAACGGTAAGACACGCGGTCATCAACGACCTTCCGCTAGGCAGAAACATCGATGAGATGATCAGAATGGTAGATGCGATGCTCTTTACAAACGAGCATGGTGAAGTATGTGCTGCGGGTTGGCAAAAAGGTGATGAAGGTATGAAAGCCAGCACTGAAGGTGTTGCTGAGTATCTTGCAAAACACGCAGAGTCACTCTAAGACTCTATACATTCTCTTTTGGTGAAAACCAGAGAGGGTGTATATATGAGTTTATCGTGGTAGATTAATATATACATAAAGGAAAACCGTGACAGATTATGCAACTTTGCTTCAGGAGCAGGGGCTAAAAGCGACATTTCAGCGCATGAATATACTCGAAAACATAGAAAAAAATGGACATATGTCCATTGATGCCATCTATGATGAGGTCATCAAAACACACCCTTCACTTTCACTGGCAACGGTCTATAAAAATATCATCTTGATGGTCGAAAAAGGTGTGTTGGTCGAAGTGCCCATAACAGGGCAAAAGTCCAAGTATGAACTGACTAAAAATGACCACATTCATCTCATCTGTACCGAGTGTGGAGCAGTGGAAGACAGACCGCACAATCTCAGTGCAGGCAGTATTTTTCAGACTATGGCAGAAGATGAGAAGTTTAAACTGAGTAAACAGCAGATCAATCTTTACGGCGTCTGCAGTGACTGCATTCAGGTAGTCGCATCCTAATCAGCTCAAGCGTTTTTACTTAAAGAGCGCAGAACCCACACGCACGAGGTTTGAGCCGCACTTGATGGCGAGCTGATAGTCTGAACTCATCCCCATCGAGCAGATAGAAGCCCCTTCTTTTTGCAGGCTTTCATAAATGTCGTGTGTACGCTCAAAACTATGCTGTATCATTTTTCTCTCCTCTGTGTGTGCACCGATGGTCATGACCCCTCTAAGGCTGATCTGAGGGCAGCTCTCTTTGATGCGCTGATAGATATCTATGGCTTCATCGGGGGCTACACCGGATTTACTCTCTTCTTGTGCTGCGTTGATTTGTAAAAGGCAGGAGAGTGTTGTCTCTTTTGCCACAAGTTTTTTGTTGAGCTCCATTGCTAGTTCCAGCCCATCAAGCGACTGCAGGAGGCTGGGGCGCAGATCGATGAGATTGTTGATCTTGTTTTTTTGCAAGGAGCCTATCATGTGCCATTCAAGAGGCAGTGCATCAAGCAGTTCCATGCGCTCTTTGAGTTGTTGCACCTGATTTTCACCGAAGGCTCTTTGTCCGAGTTCATAGAGTGTGGCAATGTTCTCCAGTTCGGTGTATTTGGCAACAGTCACCAGTTTGACGATGTGGTGCTCACTGACGGTGATGCGTGCCTGTTCGATGTTCCAGATCACTTCATCTAAGTTGGCTCTGAGGCGTTCTTTGTTGAGTATGGCCATTTAGTTTCCTCCTACAAGTCTATTGATGTCATTGTACAGTCCCAGAAGCATCAAGGAGATGAGTATCGCCCAGCCTACCATGGTGATGTAAGTCATCGCCTTTTCGCTGGCGGTTCTTCCCGTGAGTATCTCGTACAGGTTAAACATGATATGTCCGCCATCAAGTGCAGGGATGGGCATGAGGTTGAGTACACCAAGGTTAACCGAGATGAGCGCGGTAAAAAAGAACAGTGCCAAGATGCCCGAAGCGCTTGCCTGTGCCGTGACATCCACGATGGTGATGATGCCCCCGAGTTTGTCTGTTCCTACCACACCCGTGATGAGTTTTTCGAGACTTTGCAGGATGAGCAAAGAGGCTTTTTTTGTTTCATCCCACGCATACGTCATCCCATCTGCAAAGCCAAACACAACCGTAGTCTGTTTGCCTGATGGACTGATGCCGATGATGCGTCTGGTGATCTTTTCTCCAAAAATGTTTTGATCTTCGATGACTTTGGGTGTGAGCGTAAGTGTCAGAGACTGCCCTTGGCGTACTACTACCATCGTCACATCACCGGTACTGGCATTGATGCTCTCACCGACTTCTTCCCAGTAGCTTATGGGTTTGCCTTGGATGAAGAGGATTTTGTCGTCTTTTTGTAGTCCGGCTTGAAATGCAGGGGATTCTTTGCTGGCTTCGCCTACAACGGCCAAGAGTTTGGGTACACCCAGGTTGGCGATGGCAAAGTAGAGTAAAAAAGCGAGCAAAAAGTTCGCAAATGGCCCTGCTAGCAGGATGATGATGCGCTGCCACGGTTTTTTGCTGTTGTAAGAGTCGCTGTCGTAAGAGACTTTGGTAGGGTCGGTGTCATCCTGTCCTTTCATTTTCACATAGCCACCAAGCGGAATCAGTGAAAGACTCCACTGCGTTTTGCCGATGGTTTTGGCGTAGAGTTTTTTACCAAACCCGATGCTAAATACATCTACCTGCACCCCAAAAAAACGCGCCGCAGTAAAATGCCCCAACTCATGAAAAAAAATCAATACCGATAAAACCAAAAGTGCAACCACAATGCCCATAAAAATCCTTGTTTGTTCAAAAGAGTTATTATACCAAAGAGTTGTGAAGTAAAGCACATTCAAAAATAAGTTTGACAAAATAGTATGAAAAAAAGTATAATATAAGATATATTTTAAAGGATTATAAATGCAACCAATTTTGTCAAATTATACGGCAAGTATAACCGAACTAAAGAAATCGCCCACGCAACTGCTTAAACAAGCAGGGGATGAAGCAGTTGCAATACTCAATCATAATGTTGCCAGTGCATATTTAGTCCCTAGCAGTTTATACGAGAAGATGATGGATATCATCGATGACTATTATTTGGCTAAAGAAGTTGAGGAGAGACTCAAGGATGGAGATAAACCCGTAAGCGTAAATATAGATGACTTATAGTCTTGAATTCAAGCCAAAGGCTTTAAAGGAGTGGAGTAAGTTAAATGCAACTGTCAAATCTCAATTTCAAAAAAAGTTAAAAGAAAGACTTGAAAATCCAAAAGTACCCAAAGATAAACTGAGCGGTTACGAAAATGTTTATAAAATCAAATTAAGAAATGTAGGTTATAGATTGGCTTATGAAGTAAAAGATGAAGCGATGATAGTGCTTGTCTTAAGTGTGGGTAAAAGAGAAAACAATAACATCTATGATAATTTAGCCAACAGAGAAGTTTGATAGGTTTTTTAAGCAATACGTTTTATGCTGCTCACATGATAACAAAAATGTAATCATTTAATATTATATCCTATGAAAATGTAACCACGCTTTGGGTACAATACTCACAATTTAATAGCAGGATGATAGATGCCCCATAAGATAGCGGTGATTGGACTTGGTTATGTAGGACTGCCTTTGGCACATGCTTTTTCAGAGAAATACGAGGTGGTCGGTTTTGACATTGCGCAGTGGCGTATTGATGAGTTGAATTCCGGTGTGGACCGTACGCTTGAACTGAGTGAAGCACAAGTCAAAGAGGCATTGGCGAACGGTATGAAATTTACTGCTGATCTCAATGCGATCGCTGACTGCAATATCTATGTGGTGACAGTACCTACGCCTATAGACGAACATAAACGTCCTGACCTTACACCGCTACTCAAAGCGAGTGAATCCATCGGTAAAGTGCTCAAAAAAGACGACATAGTCATTTACGAGTCCACGGTCTACCCTGGTGCAACAGAAGAGGACTGTGTGCCTGTGCTTGAGAAGTTCTCCGGCCTCAAATACATCTCTACCGAAACACTATCCACTATGGACCATCAACTATTAACTGAAACCGGAGGTTTCTATTGCGGCTACTCTCCAGAGCGTATCAATCCAGGTGACAAAGAGCATACTGTTACAAAGATCTTAAAAGTGACTGCCGGTTCAACCCCTGAGATAGGCCAAAAGGTCAATGAACTCTATAAAAGTGTTATCACGGCAGGAACCCACCTTGCTCCTTCCATCAAAGTGGCTGAAGCAGCGAAGGTCATCGAAAACTCCCAAAGAGATATCAACATTGCCTTTGTCAATGAACTGGCGATCATCTTCAACAAACTGGGCATCGACACGCAAGCCGTACTTGAAGCAGCAGGAACCAAATGGAACTTTCTTCCTTTCCGTCCAGGGTTGGTAGGTGGGCACTGCATCGGTGTGGATCCGTATTATCTAACCCACAAAGCGCAAGAGGTAGGGTACAATCCAGAGATCATCCTTGCAGGACGCCGTCTCAATGACAATATGGGTATCTATGTGGCAAATCAGGTCATCAAACTGATGATCAAAAAAGGGCATAAAGTCGAAGGCGCAAAAGTCTTGGTACTGGGTATCACCTTCAAGGAAAACTGCCCCGATATCCGCAATTCGCGTGTCATCGATGTCATTAGAGAGCTTCAAGAGTTTGGTACACAGGTAAGCGTCTATGATCCATGGGCAGACCCTAAAGAGGTGAAGCATGAGTATGGAATGGATCTTCTTGACTCACTAGATGATGTATCGTATGATGCTATTGTGCTTGCGGTTGCACATGACAAGTTTGCGGGGTTAAATATTGACAAACTTACAAATGGCAATGATACAGTGATTTATGATATCAAGTCAAAGCTTGATAAAAGTGACGGAAAACTGTAATGACAGCATTTGAAAAATTGTTAGAATATTTAAAGACCGAGCAAAAAACGTGGTTAGTGACAGGAAATGCCGGTTTTATCGGTTCTAACCTCACAGAGTTTTTACTCAAACACAATCAAAAAGTGGTCGGGCTGGACAATTTTTCTACGGGCTATAGACATAACATCGAGGATGTGTTGGCTCAGGTGGGCAAAGAGGCGGCGAAAAATTTTAGGTTTATCGAGGGTGATATCGCCGACTTTGAGGTTTGTATGAGAGCGTGTGAAGGGGTGGACATCGTGTTGCATCAGGCGGCGTTGGGTTCTGTGCCGCGTTCCATAGAAGACCCTGTCACTTCCAACCGCTCGAATGTCACGGGGTTTCTCAATATGCTCACCGCAGCCAAAGAGGCAGGCATCAAGCGTTTTGTCTATGCAAGTTCGAGTTCGGTGTATGGTGACTCCGAAGAACTGCCTAAAGTAGAAGAGCGTACGGGCAAACTGCTCTCGCCCTATGCAGCGATGAAGATGACCAATGAACTTTATGCAGGTGTGTTTCAAAAGTGCTACGGTATGGAGACACTGGGGCTGCGCTACTTCAATGTTTTTGGAAGAAGACAAGACCCCAATGGGGCGTATGCGGCAGTCATCCCCAAATGGGTCGGTTCACTGCTTGAAGGTGAAGATGTCTATATCAACGGAGACGGAGAGACGAGTCGTGACTTCACCTACATCGACAATGTCATCCAGATGAACCTCTTAGCGGGGACGACACAAAATGTAAAAGCGTTCGGAGAAGCATTCAATGTCGCCGTAGGAGGACGCAACACGCTTAATGAACTCTATGCACTTATTAAAAATGAACTCAACAATTCACTAATCACCAGTCACCAGTCACCAATCACCAAGGAACCGATCTACCGTGATTTCCGTGCAGGAGACATCCGCCACTCCAATGCCGACATCACTAAAGCACAAAACTTTGTAGGGTATGTGCCGACGCATGACATTTATCAGGGGATGCAAGAGGCGTTAGGGTGGTATATGGGACAATACAATGCAAGATAAAATAATCAATTTCAAAGTAATGGGAGATGAACGCGGTTCTCTGATAGCCTTTGAAGAAAATCATAATGTGCCTTTTGATATTAAAAGGGTTTTTTATATCTATGGGACACAAGAAGGCGTACCACGCGGACAACATTCTCACTTTAAAACCAAAGAACTGCTGGTTGCCATTAACGGCGGTTGTAAAGTTACTCTTGATGATGGACAAAAGAAAGAAACTTACACGCTTAATAAACCAAATGTAGGACTTTTCAAAGATGCTTTAATCTGGGTTGCAATGCATGACTTTAGCCAAGACTGTATTTTAATGGTGCTTGCTGATACGTATTATGAAGATAGTGATTATATAAGAGATTATGATCAGTTTTTGGAGATTGCAAATAAATGATTCATAAGCTAGCAGATGTTCAAACGCAAAATATTGGAGAAAATACAAATATCTGGCAGTTTTGTGTTGTACTCAAAGGTGTGAAGATAGGAAATAACTGCAATATAAATGCTCAAGTTCTTATAGAAAATGATGTAGAGATCGGAGATAATGTCACGATCAAAAGCGGTGTACAGATATGGGATGGCATCACCATAGAAGACAATGTATTTATAGGCCCGAATGTGACATTTACCAACGATTTTATGCCAAGAAGTAAGCAGTATCCCAATGCATTTTTAAAAACCAATATATTAAAAGGTGCTTCGATTGGTGCGAATAGCACAATTATTGGAGGCATAACTATTGGAGCCTATGCCATGATAGGTGCAGGAAGTGTGGTTACGAAAGATGTCGGTGTGCAAGAACTTTGGTATGGAAATCCAGCCAAGCACAAAGGCTATGTTTGCAAATGTGGGCAAAAGTGTAATGAGAATTTAATATGTGATGATTGCAAAGGAAAAGAATAATGATCCCATTTTTAGACCTAAAAGGCATCAATGCCCAGTATCGTTCTGAACTCATCGAAGCGTGTACTAGAGTGATAGATAGCGGTTGGTATATCCAAGGCAGTGAGTGTAAAGCTTTTGAGGAAGAGTTCGCCGAGTATTGCGGAACCAAATACGCCATAGGTGTAGCCAACGGTTTGGATGCGCTTATCCTTATCCTTAGAGCGTACAAAGAGATGGGTGTGATGTGTGAGCGGGATGAGGTCATCGTCCCGTCCAATACCTACATCGCTTCCATCTTGGCGATTTCTGAAAATGGACTTGTACCTGTCTTGGTAGAGCCAGACATAGACACTTACCTGATAGACCCAAACAAGATAGAAGCACACATCACCTCCAAAACAAAAGCCATCCTGCCCGTGCATCTCTATGGTCAGACTTGCGAGATGGATGCCATCAATGCCATCGCACAAAAATACAATCTCAAAGTCATAGAAGACTCAGCCCAGTCGCATGGTGCCTACTACAAAGACAAACGAAGCGGCAATCTAGGTGATGCGAGCGGTTTTAGCTTTTACCCCGGTAAAAATCTCGGTGCTTTAGGTGATGGCGGTGCGGTGACGACCAATGATGAAGCGTTGGCAAATACCATAAAAGCACTCGCTAACTACGGAAGCCATAAAAAGTACGAAAACCTGTACAAAGGCATCAACAGCCGTCTTGATGAGATGCAAGCCGCGTTGCTAAGAGTGAAACTAAGATATTTGGATGAAGAAGTAGAAAAACGAAGAGCTATAGCCCATTATTACCTGCAAAATATCAAAAATAAACATATCGTTTTATCAACCCTGAGAGCTGAAGACAACCATGTCTGGCATCTCTTTGTCATACGAACAAAAAACAGAGATGCGCTGCAAAAGTATCTGCTTGACAATGGCATCCAAACGCTCATCCACTACCCCATCCCTCCACACAAGCAAAATGCTTACACAGAGTGGCATGACCACAGTTACCCCCTCGGCGAACAGATACACGACGAGGTGTTGAGTCTTCCCATCAGCGGAGTGCAGAGTTTGGAAGATACTCGGATGATTGTAAAGGTGATGAATGACTATCAATGAGTTTTTTGTTAAGGTAAAACGAAAATTAAAACGTATAGTTGGAAATTATCTATTTCACTATCCAAGAATTTTAAAATATAACTTTTTGTCTAATTGTCAAAATGTCGTAGGCAAACCGATTTACTATCAGCCAACTCAGCTATTAGGGGGGGGTACAATCATGTTTGGCAATAATGTGAGACTGGGTGTCAATCCAAGCCCCGGTTTCTATAGCGGATATGGTTATATCGATGCACGAAAAGCACACTCTACAATCCGTATCGGTGATGATGTTTGGATCAATAACAACGTGATGATCATAAGTGAAGGTGAAGGCATAGAGATAGGTGCAGAAACTTTGATTGGTTTAAATGTAGAGATTACAGACAGTAATTTTCATGATCTGCATCCAGATAAAAGAATGGGAGGAAATCCCAAAACGGCTAAAGTGACCATAGGTAAAAATGTATTTATAGGCTCAAATGTAAAGATACTCAAAGGTGTGAGTATCGGAGACAACAGCGTGATTGCCAACAGTTCGGTGGTGACGCAATCTATCGCTGAGAATGTGATCGCAGGCGGATATCCTTGCAAAGTGATAAAAAGCCTTGACCTTAATTAAAACCTCAATCCTTTCGGCTATCGCAACCATTATACGGGTCATAGCAGGATTTGTCAGTGTCAAAATCGTGGCGGTTTACATCGGTCCTTCGGGGTTGGCTTTGGTGGGGCAGATGCAAAGTTTTATCGGGATGATGAGCAGTGTTGCGAGTGCCGGCATCGGTAGCGGCGTTGTCAAATACACCGCAGAGCATTATGAAGATGAGAGCGCAAAACAAAAGATCTGGAGCAGTGCGCTTAAGATATCGTTGGTTTTGATAGTACCGATGGCAGTGGCAATCATCTTTTTGGCTGAGTTTATCTCGTTAAAACTCTTGCATACGAGAGAGTATAGTTCTGTATTTATTGTATTTGCCGTCTCGTTGGTCTTTTTTGTGCTCAATGGTCTTTTAAGCTCCATTCTCAACGGGCAAAAAGAGATCAAACGGTTAACCCTGCTGAACATAGCAGGAGCGTTGTTTGGACTCGGAGTTACCATCGTGCTAGTGGTGAACTATCAGCTTTATGGTGCGCTAGTAGCAGGCATCGTCTCACAGTCGATCGTCTTTTTTATCACTCTTGGATTTGTGCTCAAAAGCAACTGGTTTAAGCTCTCCCTGTTTGTAGGGAGTTTAGATAAGGCCTATATGAAAAAACTACTCAAATACTCTGCGATGGCGCTCACCTCTGCCATCTCCATCCCCCTGTCACACATGTACCTCAGAGACTACATCGGTACACATATAGGCTGGGATGAAGCAGGCTACTGGCAAGCCATCTGGCGCATCAGTGAAACGTACCTCATGTTGGTGACCACCACTTTGAGCATCTACTACCTCCCCAAGCTTTCCAGTCTCCAAGACAGAAGTGAGCTGAAACACGAACTGCTCCATGGCTACAAGATCATCATGCCGCTTGTCATCGTCATGGCATTGGGCATCTACCTCTTTCGCGATGTTGTCATCACGCTGCTGTTTACACCAAAGTTCGCCCCCATGGCAGAACTCTTTTTGTATCAGCTCATCGGAGATGTGTTCAAGATAGCAAGTTGGCTGCTAGGGTACATCATGGTAGCCAAAGCGATGACACGGCTGTTCATCGTGAGTGAACTCATCTTTGTACTGAGTTTTGTGCTGTTGTCTGTGGTGTTCATGCATCTGTACGGCATCATCGGGATGACGATAGGTTTTATGGTGAACTATATGCTGTATTTGGGATTTTTGTATTTTAGTTTGAGGGGGTATTTGAGTGGAAAATGAGGTAAAAGAGATTCCGTTGGTGAGTGTGATCATGCCAAGCTATAATCATGAAAAATATATCGAAGAAGCGATACGCAGTGTTTGGGAACAAACTTACTCAAATGTTGAGCTCATTGTTTTAGATGATGGTTCCAAAGACAGCTCCGCAGAGATTATAAAAAGGCTTGAAAAAATCAGCCCTATCCCCATGAAAGTGGTTTTAAAAGAGAATGAAGGGTTGTGTAGAACGCTTAATGTGGGATTAGAGTTGACAAAGGGAAAGTATATATGTCCACTTGCCTCAGATGACAAATTTTTAAAAAATAAAATTTCTTTACTGGTATCTGAATATGAAAAGTATAAAGATGAAGTAGGCGCCATATTTTCAAAGTGTTATGCTATTGATTCTAATGGAAATCGAATAGGAGAATTTGCTCCAAATATGAAAAACTATATTTCAAAGAATATTTTTGAAGACATGTTGTTGTGGAAATATGTTTTTCAGTATTCAACTGCAATATTTTCAAAAAAATGCTTGTTGGAAGTTGGTGGATATAATGAAAATCATAAGTTTGAAGATTGGGATTTATATTTAAGAATTTCTAAAAAATTTCTTATTACTTTTAAGGATGAGTTTGTTGCAGAGTATAGAGTAGAATCTGGTAATAATTTAAGTCAGCAATTTACAAGTACGTTGGTAGATGATGTGTTAAATATTTTTCAAGAAAATAGTGCGAACTATCCGAAAATGAAAAGTTTTTTTTGGAATCGATACGCTAGAGCCAAAATTCATCTAAAGATTGCAAGTTGGAGTTATGCCGCAAGAGATTTTAAAAATACAAGAAAATGGCTAAAGAAAGTAATTTTTTTAAATCCTTTTGAATACAAGGCATATGATTTATTTTTCAGAACATTGCTTGGTAAAATTATTATACAAAAAATAAAGGCGTTGCAATTGAAATCTCAGATTGAAAACTATAGTACTAAGTTTTTGGAAAGAACTAAATGAAAATACTATCAATCATCGAAACCCTCGGAAAAGGTGGAGCAGAGAGGGTACTTGTTAACACTTTGCCAGAGTTGAAAAAACTTGGTATAGAATGTGAAGTCGCCATCCTTTTTGAAAGGGATGATCTGGCGGAGGGGATGGAAAGGCAAGGGGTAAAAGTGCATCGATTACACCTAGGTTATAAGTGGAATATCATCGAGGGAACTTACAAGCTCCATCAACTGCTCAAACGCAATCAATACGACATCATCCATGCCCACCTGTTCTTTGCCTACTTTTACACTGGTTTGGTGAAGTTGCTTCATCCTAAGGTAAAAACAGTGACAACCTTTCATAACCTCGCGTTTGACACCTACCCTGCAAAT
>NCHB01000031.1 GCA_002281755.1 Sulfurovum sp. 16-42-52 | reverse complement strand
GATAATCCCTTGATAGATATTTGTTGCTCTTGATAGTTCTATTTTAGCTAAATTTCGGTTTTATCGTGGTTAGGTGGGGTTAATCAGAGGGTTCTATTATAGTAGGTATATCATTCTTTGGGTTTTTTGCCTTTGTTTTACTTTTTGGATTAATACTTTCATTTTTGTATAACATAATCCCATATTTTAAGGGCAAAATCATATTCATGGCAGTACTATCAATTATCGTAGGTGAGATTATACTGGCAACCGCCTTTATGAGTGGAAGAGGAGATGGTTCTGGCGAAGAGGAATTTGGTGAAGGAGGCTCAGGAATTATGTATAGGGGTGTGATAGAGTAAACTTAATAAACTCTAAATAGTCTTTGCCTCGTTCCCATCGTCTCGATGGGAACGAGGCAAGCTCTCTTAGTGTGACGGTTTTGAGGGAAAATCTTTGATGATGGTTATCACTAGTTCTCCGACTTCAAAACCATATTTTTTCATTTTGGAATGGTTGAGTATGACGCCATCTTCTTGCAGGTGGAGCCAGTCTCGCACATCGATGTCTATGGTGCTGTCTTTATAGGGAACACTCATCGTGTAGTCTATCATCACTGTATTGCCATTTGCTACCATTTGGGCTTCACCCACGATGTCGCCAGCCGTACCTATAAATCTCTTGTTACCTGTGGGTTTGAGTTTCCAGACTCTGGTTTGGGTTTCTCCGTCATCGTAGACGAATTTTTCATCGAGTGTGCCCACACCCTGAGCATCCCAGCTTCCCACCAGTGTCCCTTTGAAGCGTCTGGTGATCTTTCCGTCACGGTCTTTGACCATACCATACGCGGTCATGGGCCCGTTAAAGTACTCCTGCGGGATGAACTCGGGTGTTGTACCGTTGAAGTCTTCTATCTGCGGTGAACCGCAACCTGTAAGCAGTCCGCACAGTCCTAGGGTTAAGAGTGATTTGATGTTCATGCGACAAGTCCTTTGTTGAGATGGGTGTTTTGGTCGCGGGTGAAAGCGACTTGAACAAGGTTGATGTTGCGTGTCACAAATGCGGCTTCACAGTAGCTGAGGTACATTTTCCACATACGGATAAAATAGTCATCAAAACCGAGTTTTTTAACCTCATCCAGTTTTTGTAAAAATGCCTCATGCCAGAGCTGAATGGTTTTGGCATAGTCTTCGGTGTATTCTTCCATATGCAAAAGATTGAGCCGTGTATGGCTGGATGTTGTCTCAAGTATCTTTGCCAAACTTGGCAGATGACCACCGGGGAAGATGTACTTTTGGATGAAGTCCGTGCCTTTGGCATAGGCAGCATAACGCTGGTCAGGCATGGTGATGATCTGCATCACCAGTACCCCAGAGGGCTTAAGCAAAGACTCACATTTTTTGAAGAAAACATCAAAATACTCTTTGCCAACGGCTTCAAACATCTCCACGGCGATGATGGCATCAAAAGTACCTTCTAAGTCTCTGTAGTCTTTGAGCAGTACTTCTACCTGTTTTTCTATCTCCTCTTTTTTGAAGCGCTCTTCACAGAGGGCTTTTTGCTCTTTGCTCAGTGTAACGGTGGTGACATCACAGTCTCTTTCTTTTGCCAAATGTATCGCCATAGCACCCCATCCCGAACCGATCTCCAAAACCTTCGCTCCTTTTTGTATGCGCAGTTTGTCTGCAAGCAGGGCTATCTTTCTTTTTTGTGCCTCATGCAGTGATTCATCAGGTTTTTTAAAGACAGCAGAGGAGTACATCATAGTCTCATCCAACATCAAACTAAAGAAGTCGTTGGAGAGGTCGTAATGCTCAGAAATGTTCTTTTGTGAGCGTGTTTTGGAGTTTTTGCGCATCCAGTGTTTTATTTTGTTAAATTGGGGCAATAGATTAACCAAGCGGTTAGCGTTTTTGTCTTCACTTTTGATGGCAAGTGTTTTTGAGTTGTTTAAAAACAGTGTGATGAGTGCAGGCAGGTCTGAGGCTTCAAAATCACCGTCCATGTAGCTTTCTGAAAAACCGATATCGCCATAAAGAAAGAGCCTTTTAAAAAAGCGACTTTTTTTGATATCCATAGAAATCTCAGGCAGTTCGCCGTTTCCGTAAGTCTTTTGTGTCCCGTTGCTGTAGGTGACATGCAGCGTCCCTAGCTCTATGCGACTAAAGTAACTGTCTCCAAGTTTGTTCCAAAATTTTTTCATATTAATACCTCCTTATTTGATCTAACGGTGTTGGTTCATAAGAAACTAACCCTTTTCTCTTGAGTTTAAGACTTTGCCAAATGGTTCTTGTGACGACCCAGAGAGTTAAAAACGAGTGGCGTAGAAAGAGTTTTGCGACAGTTCTGCTTTCAAATGGTCTCTCCTGTCCCTTAAAAGATGCGGTGAGCTTCTTTGCGCCTTCATTATAGAGGTCAATTTTAAGTGACATCTTGCCCTCTTCATACTGCAGGTAAAAACGGTACTCTCCTGAAGTTTCCAGAAAAGGTGAGACATACATGGTTTTCATCGCTTCACCTTCATATCTTTTCTCGTTTTTTTGTGTCAGTTTTACAGGGTAAACGACCCTGCCTCCGCTATAGTTGTGAACTTCAGCAAACAGATATGTGGGACGTTTCTGTTCAAAAAGTATGAGTACACTGATGGGGTTAAAGACAAAGTTCATCACTCTGGGAAGGGTCATAAAATGCATGTTTTCAGTGGCAATAAGCCCAAATTGTTCAAGCAGATCTTCTACATTTTGTTTAAAATCTTTATGTTTGCCAAAGTGGTCTTCACTCTTAAAAGAGAAAAGATTGAACCCTCCAAGGGAAAAGAGCCTGTTTTTGAGCGAAGAAAGAAAGTCTAAATCTATATCTAAAAGATAAAAAGGATAAGTAAACTCATGAACGCTCGGCGTAAAGCGTTTATGATAGACCGTTCCTTCAAAAAAATGGTGGCTCATAAGGCACATCCTAAGTTCTTTGCAATGGTGTTGGCACTCCATAGTCCATCTTCATGAAAACCATATCGCCAGTATGCACCGGCAAAGTATGTGTGGTTGGCACCGTTTATCTCATCACGTCTTGTTTGCATCTGTATGGCTTTAGCATCAAACTGAGGGTGTTCGTAAGAGATTTTTTCTATCACATTTGAAAGCTGTGCCGTTTCATTGAGAGAGACAAAGTACTCTTTTTTGCTTTTAAGATTTTGCAGCCTGTTTATCCAGTAGGACAAGGTCACCGCATTTGCTTTGCCACCCGTTTTGTAGTTCCATGCAGCATAGATGCGCTTGTCAGGATAGAGTGCGGTAGCATCATTGTGCAAGAGTGCTTCATTTTCTTTGTAGCCAAAGGCAGAGAGTATCTCTTTTTCAGCCATGGTGGCATCTTCAAGCATCCCTAGTGCCTGAGGTGCATGCATCGCCATGACGACTTTGTCGTACTGGCTATAGGTGCCGTCAGCATGGATGAGTGTGACACCTTTAGCATGACGTTTGATGCGTATGACATCTGAGTTTAGGATGATATTACCCGAAATCTGTGAAGCGATTTTATCTACATAGTTTTTTGAACCGCCGCTGACCGTGAGCCACTGGTGTTGGGTATTGACACCCAAAAGTCCATGGTTTTTAAAGAACTGCACAAAGGTGCGTGCGGGGAAATCATTCATTTTTTCACTCGGCGTAGACCAGATGGCTGCACCCATAGGCATGAGGTAACGCGCTTTAAAAACGGTGGAGTACGAAGCGATGTATTCACCTAATGAGACATCTAGGGCAGGGTTGTTTGCGTCTAAGTCAGCATTGGCTTTTTTGTTGAAACGGATGATGTCCCATATCATGCGGTAATGCGCGAGTGAAAAAAAGTTTTTTTTCTGAAAGAAAATTCCTCCAAGGGTTTGGGCATTGTAAGCACTGTTGGAAGTCTCATCCCAAAAACCAAAACTCATATCACTGTTTTCAATCTTAACCCCCAGCTTTTCAAAAAGTGTGGTAAGCAGGGGGTAGGTAGGATAGTTAAAAACCAAAAAGCCTGTATCGACACCAAAGGTTTTACCCTCTTCTTCAACCATCGTGGTACGTGCATGACCGCCTAGGCGAGGCTCTTTTTCATACAGATCAACCGTGTGTTTTTGACTCAAGAGGTACGCAGCACCCAGTCCGCTGATGCCTGCTCCCAGTACGGCTATTTTCATTTGTATCGTCCTTTTTCATCTTGCGGGGTGAAGATAAGTTTTTTAAGATCCATCGATTTTTCGAGTGTGGCAAGGATCTGTGTGAGTTTGGGTTTCTCAAGCATCGGTGTTCTGCGCATCAGCCATACCTGTTCCATCTCTTTGTCTGCAACAACCGCTACAGAATAGTCTTTCTCCAGATAGATGACACGGTAACGCTCGGTAAATATATAGTAGTAGGTCATTTCGATCTCTGACATGGAAGAGCCATTGGCAGGCTCTGCACTGCCTGTGTACTGGGTGAGTTCACCGCCTATGACATCTTTAAAACAGCGGTTGTAAACGATATAGGTGTTATTGTCTTGGAGTGTATACTCAACGGTGGATGCCACACAGTCCTTTTCATAGCTGTTGTAGGTTCGGGCGATTTCGTACCACAGACCGCTGAATTTTTCTGTGTCAACATGAGGCACAGGTGAAGGCGTATTTGCAAAAAGCAATGCAGAAGTCAATAGATACAGATAGGCTTTCATCACAGGCTCCTTTGGCATTCATGTTTAAAAGTAGTTTAGTGTGTTCTAGGAGCATTTTGTAGTGTGAATTTGTCGTTTAGTTGAGTGAGCGCGTAAAAATACCTTTTTTACCTCACTTAGAACCAGCGTCTTGTGACTCTTTTGTAACTCAGATAGGTTTCTTTAAAGGTATGTGCCAGTATCTTTTCTTCTTGAGGGACAATCAGGTTATCAAGAGCAAAGAACAAAACCACACTGCCCAGTACAAACCAAATGCTGTCAAACACAAAGGCTAAAGCAAGCTGTGAGAGTATCAATGCCAGATAGACAGGGTTGCGGCTCAAGCCAAAAATACCATTTTGGATAAGTACCTGCGGATGTGAAAAAGGCGCATAGGGTGTGTTGTGTTTTTGGAATGCACGGTAAGAAAGGGTATTGAGTACAAGGCTTACAAGGAGTAGCACGATACCTAAAAAGCGAACGAGCGATACATTGACAAGCAGGCTTATCTGCCAAGGCATATACCAAGAGAGCACAATACCGACTGCAAAAGTCATCAAAAATAAGGCTGAAGGGCTTAGTTTAGGCATGGTCACGGTAGCCTCTCATGATCCAAAAAGAGAGCATTTTCAGTACAACGGGCATACCGCCATAGAGTAATGAAAGTGTTGAAAGTGCCAAGGGCGTAGGTGCTTTTGCATCAAAACCAACTGCGCCGAGTATCACAAAACCTAAACCTACAGCCAGTGCTAGTGCAAACTTGGTCAGCATCGCCCAGATACCAAACAATACGCCGGCATAAGAGTGTTTCTCTGTCTGTATCTTTTGAACGACATCGGTTTGAATGGAAGCAGGCAGTGCCATATCTGCACCCAAAGAAAGACCCGAGACAAAGGTGATAAGGGCAAAAAGCACAAGATCATTTGAGTCCAAAAAAGGCACAAAGACAAAAGCCAAAGAAGCTAGTGCCATTGAGCCTTGCCAGCTTTTTGTTTTGCCGATTTTGCATGCTAGCATACTCCAAAAGGGCAGTCCGATGATGCCAGAGATGAAGTAGAGCAACAAAAGCATCCCTGTTTTGGAGGGCTCTTGTAAAACCAACTCCACATAAAACAAAAACAGTGTAGCTGGCAGGGCATTGGCTAGTGAGTTGAGTGTAAATGCTGTTTGGAGTGTGTAGAGTGAAGGATTTTTTTTCCATAGTGTGATGATTTTTTGAAGTGTGACTTGTTCTGTGCTGGGTGCAACTTTCTCTTTTGTGCCTAAAAGCGTAAGGGGAAACAGGATAGCCAAACTGATGACACATGCAGCATACAAAAGCTCCAGACTTTTTTGTGCGTCTTCTGAGACGCTGTACAGATAGGGTATCAGCAGTGCACCCAATGCACCGATGATGCCAAAAAGTTCTCTGGCTGCACTCAGACGGGTCTTTTCATGGTAATCCGTAGTAATCTCTGCACTCCACGCCAAGTAGGGGATGGAGATAATGCTCCACCCCAGATAGACCAACACGGAAAATACCAAGAGCCAGAGTGAAGTATATGCTGCGCTAGGATGGATGAGCGCATAAAAACTGCCCAAAAGAAGCAGAGTACCCGCAAGCATAAAGGGTTTTCGTTTACCGTATCTGCTCTGGAATCGGTCATTATAGAGTCCCACCAGCGGATCAGTGATGACATCGGTGAGTCGTGATATAAAAAGAATACTGCCCACAAGCGCGATACCCAGCTCTGTATGTTGTGCATAAAAAGTAGGCAGATAGATATAGAGCGGGAGTCCGAGCATCGCCAGAGGAATGGCAGTTGCCGCGTAGGAGAGAAGTGTTTTAAGGCTTAGTTTTTCTGTATGCATCATTTTGCTATCTTGCGTTTGATGAGGCGAATGATAGACCCCAACAGAGGAATCTTTTCATAGACATGTTCAGCCGCATCCCAGTAGTCGATATGAGAGCTAATCTTGTTTTCATCGTTGTATTGCATACGGCTCACCCCCTCAAACCCTTGCTCCTCACTTTTGCCTTTAAAACAAAAGATAAAACGCCATTTTACATAAGTTATTTGACCCATGGCAACACATTCAAGTACCTCAAATCGTGGTGCATCAAGTTTTGTATACATCTCTTGAAATATTTCATACACCTCAGGTACGCCATGGGTTTGGTTAAACGGGTCTTTGAAGTAGACATCCCGTGCGTAGATTTCTGCGAACGCCTGGAGTGTCGTCTCTTGGTTGAGTGTCTCAAAAAAAGTTTTAAGTGCTTGTGTGTTCATGGCAGCATCTTTCTAGTCAGCCAGAGTGAAAGGCGGTAGGGAAGCAGTCTGAGCAGGCGTAAAAAGGAAGAGAGTCCAAAAGGGAAATGGATCTCAAATCGGTAAGGTTTTTCTATCTCTCTGGCGATTTTTGTCGCAGCTTGGTGGGCTTCCATGACTCCTGGCATTTCAAAACTGTTTTTTTGCGTGAGTCTGGTTTTGACAAAACCGTGATTGATGACCTGCATCTTAATCCCTTTTGCATACAGCTCAGGCTGCAAGGCTTCAGCCAGATTGCACAAAGCAGCTTTTGGGGCACTGTATCCACCGCCAAGAGGCAGCCCAAAATAGCTTGACAAACTGGCATTCCAGATCCATCGCCCACTTTTTTGTCCTTCAAATAACGGCATCAGTTCAGTCATCACGCGTACCGCACCCATATAATTGATCTGCATCATGGATTCAAAATGTACCACATCCCACTCCTCAACTGACATCACTTCATACACCGCAGCATTGTAAAACCACACATCCAGTCCCCCAAATCGTTTCCATGCCTGCGGTACGGCTTTTTTGACAGAATCCAGTGAACTGACATCCATATCTACAATCTGAAGCTGTGCTTCGTGGATGTGTTTGAGTGCCAAGAGTTCTTTGGTACTGCTTGCATTGCGTGCACTGCAAACGACAGAGTGACCTTCTAAGAGCCAGATCTTAACAAGTTCAAGCCCTATACCGCTGCTGGCACCCACTATCCATATGCGCTGTTTCATGTTTTATCCTTTCTAGATTATTTTGTTTTATCTCACTTTTTTGAGTAAGTTTCTCTACATTTCTGTTTGACATAGACGCGGGGTACCCTCTTTCTAAACAGATCTCTTTGGCATAGGCTTTGAGTTCTTCTTCGTCTATAAGCTGAGTATGTATCCAGCTTTTGTGTTTTAATGCTTCAGAACTCAGATACCCCGACGCTACTAACTCTTCTACAATCGTTTTAACCATGTCGATGCTTGAGGAGACTTTGATGATCTCACAGCGTGCATAGGCAGGCAGGGGAAAAGAAACTTCTGCAACACGCAAGCTAGGGTCATCTCCAGTGATTTGCTGTGCCCCAAAAAGAGGTTTAGACCCAACACTCGCCTGCGTAAATGCCGGCATAAACTGCTTCACATGTTTAATCGCAGCATTGGTGCGTTGATTTACCTCTTCTTTTTGCCACCCTTTGTCTATCTTTGTGATGAAATGGTCTTCTAAAACAGGCTGTGAAGCGTTTGTACTGCTTTTTACAAGGCCGGTGTCATACAGTGTAATATCATGTGTCATGCCATGCAGCTGAAAGTACCCTCCAGGATAAGGTGTAAACTGCGCCATTCCTTGAGGTGTACCACGCTCTCCATGAAAGATAATTTCAGGAAAAAGCGTATCACTCTGCTCTTCCCATCTGGCGATATAAGAGGCTTTAAACTCAACCATCCTCTGCGTTATAATACCCAACATGTCATCCACCAAACCTGTCCTAAACCCCGCAGCATTGACAAGGTAGTTAAACTGTTCTTCCTGTGTCGCCTCATTTTCATCACTATAGATGAGTTTCCAGCTTGTATTTTCTTTTTGTATATCGTGCACAGTGCTGCGTGTCTTGATATCGACATTTGAAAAGTTTTCAAGAGCCAACATCGAGCCTGCTGCCAAACGAAACATATTGAGTCCATACTCTTGCACCACAATCAGCGGAAACTTCACAGTGTTGAGGTCAATATTTTGTGCCACTGGTATCATCCATTCATCCAGGGTGCTGGGTGTCTTTACCGTGCTGCACGATTTAAGCATCTCCATCTTTTCGCGGCTGTAGAGCGTATAATAGTTTTCACTCTCTCCCAAGACTTTATTTTTACTGTCATCTGCAATGAGGTTTTCATACGCATTTTTAAGCAGATCAAGACGCGGCAACAGAGCTTCCACGCTTCCATGATCATACAAAGGCAGGGCGATGACCGTTGGTCGGTAATCAACTATAAAGGGGTAAAACTTCACAAAATCTATGGATTGTTTAAGTAATGTAACACACTGTGCATCAGATATCTCACGATAGAGGTTTCCTCCTGCGTGAAGATGACACCATGGAGGGCCATCTACTAAGCTCGTTTTCTTCTCAAATAGTGTGACATGCAGACCCAGTTGTGCCAAATGCAAAGCTGTGGTTACACCTGCAACGCCACCACCCACGATGGCTACTCTTTTTTTGTTGTGATTCATCTGATACTCCTTGGCGCGATGGCAATAGGTTAGTTTATGAATTCTATAGATATTTTATATATTTTGGTATGAGATTTTTGTTGGTTGATTGTTAAGGGAAGATGGCTTGTGTGGCATTTTCTGTGCAAGCCAATAAGATTTCTTTACACCATGCTCTTCAGTAAAGATGCCATACCAGAGGCACTGCCTAAATGCTTTTTGAGCTCCAGTGTCACCTCTGTATGTTCTTTTTGCATTTTTTCGATTATTTCAGGAATGTCTCTTGTGACATGATTGCCCGAAGCCAGGAAATAGGGGAGTATAACAATCTCTTTTTTGCCTGCTTGTATGCAAGCAAGGATAGACGCTTCAAGAGAAGGATAGGCAAACTCCAAAAAGGCAGATGTTACAAGGCTAAAATCAGAACCAAGCAGTGCTTTGACTTGTTGTACAAGCTCTCTCACTTCGGTATTGGATTTCTCGTTGCGACTGCCATGGGCTATGATGATGAGGGCTTTATGTTGCATGGTTTAAACCTTTGTGGGCATTTGCCTTTTGTAAGATAGAACGTATCATGTTGCGAAATACAAGGTAATGAATAGGCGTCAACAGATGCCAATAGAGTCTGCCCCACAACCCTTTGGGATAGAAGTAGGCAGTTTGCACCAACTCATCTTCTTTGATCTTAAACTCCAGCCATGCTTTTCCCGGTACTTTCATCTGCGCATAAAGTAGAAGCCTTTCATTTACTTCTAGATCTTCGACCCTCCAAAAATCTACACTTTCACCCACACGGAGATGATGGCTGTCTCGTCTGCCTCTGTTGAGTCCTGCGCCTCCTAGCATCTTGTCGATCCATCCGCGTACCTCCCAAAGCCAGTCATATCCAAACCACCCCTCTTTGCCACCGATGGAGCAGAAAGTACGATAGATGGTTTCTCTGGGGATATCGCCGATAGGCATACTTTGTCTATCGAGCAGGACTGAAGATGAGGGGTCATCTTTGTGTTGCTTTTCCCACATATCATGTTTACCTCCCGAATCACTCCAGCGACTGAAAACCTGATTTTGCTCTATCTCCTGTATGGCTTTTGTCACCGCGGACTCGAAGCTGATGGGATGAATGTGTTCAAAGTATTTTTGGGCATTGTCATTTTGTACCACGACCTCAGAAGAGAGTCCCTCTATGAGAGAGCGTGCTACACTGTAGGGTACGGGTGTAAAAAAGTTCAGCCAATAGGATGAAAGCCTGATGGTCAGTACAGGCAGTGGAAATATCCATCTTCTAAGCCGGAGTACTTTGGCACAGGAGAGCATCATCTCTTTGTAGGTCATCTTTTTGCTACCGATATCGACAATGACGTTTTGGTCTATATCCAAATCTTTGGAGGTATCCAGATATGAAATGACATCATCGACACCTATAGGCTGAGCCAGTGTCTTGACCCACTTGGGTGTGACCATGATAGGCAGTTTTTCTGTTAAGTGCCTGAGAATTTCAAAACTCGCACTCCCTGAGCCGATGATAACCCCTGCACGTATCCATACCGTCTGTATCTCTTTAGGTCTGCTTGAGAGGATCTCACCTGTTTCTATGCGACTTTGGAGATGTTTACTGGATGTTTCTTTGATACCCAATCCACCTAGATATATGATGCGTTTTACGCCTTGTCTGATTGCTGCATCCAAAAAATTCTGTGCACTGAGACGGTCAAGATCTTGATAGTCATTGCTTTGTAAAGAGTGTATGAGATAGTAGGCAGTATCTATGCCTTCAAGCGCGATGTCCAATGACTCCGTATCAAAGGTGTCACCTTGGACTATCTGGACATCAGGCTCAGGTTCAAGACTTTTGGGGTTGCGTACAAGCAGACGTAAAGAGAGATTTTGTTTCAAAAGGGTTTGTTTAAGCCGTCTGCCAATGTACCCGTTCGCTCCGGTGAGTAAGACTTTCATTTGAGCTCCTTTGTTGAAGTATAGTCTAATTGAAGCTTTATTTATAGGACTTTACTGTCGGTTCATTAGAGTTGCAGTGTTATGATTTGACATTGACACGCTACCAAAAGACTTGATTATCACATAAAATATGAAAAAAAAGGATGTACCATGCTTTATGTATACCAAGACAACCGACTCAAACCCATCAAAGCCCCATACGCCCAAGCTATAGATATCGCCAGAGCTAAAAATGCCATACTGGTAAGTAATTCCATCGATGAGATGATCCATATCGCTTCGTATGAGCTGAGTGCTTTACTCTTGCACAAAAAGAACAGCGATTCCATCTTTAGATACTGGTATCTTCAGCTCAAACATCTGACACTCAAAGAGTTCAAGATCATTCTCTTTGCAAGCAAACATGATGCGCTTTACAGCATGCTCAAATGTGCCTCTACCTTTTCAATGGGTAAATATAAACTGCTCGACTTCAAAGGTATCAAAAGATGAAAACAGTACTAAGTATAGCAGGAAGCGACAGCAGCGGTGGTGCAGGCATACAGGCAGATATCAAAACCTTTGAAGCCTTTGGGGTCTTTGGTGCCAGTGTGATCACTGTTTTGACGGCGCAAAACACACAAGGTGTAAGTGACATCTTTGAGGTTGACCCGGAGTTTGTAAGAGCGCAGATTAGAGCGGTACTGGATGACTTGAAGATAGATGCCATCAAGATAGGGATGCTCTATTCTAAAGCAATCATCGATGTGGTCGCTCAAGAGATCAAAGACCTCACTATTCCTATCGTCATAGACCCTGTTTGTGTCGCCAAATCCGGAGCAAAGCTTTTAAGTGATGATGCCATTGAGAGTCTCAAGGAGATATTTCCCTATGCGACTGTAGTGACACCCAACCAATTTGAAGCGGCGTTGCTCTTTGGTTACAAGACAGATGAAGGTACAGTTTTGGATGACACCGTAAACAAACCGTATAAGATCTTGGTTAAAAATGAGACAGTCCAAACAGATGAACTGATGAGGTCACTCGATACTCTCTATGACAAAACCGATAAAACCATCATCGATACCCCTTTGCTGCAGAGTCACAATACCCATGGTGCAGGGTGTAGCTACTCCAGTGCCATAGCTGCCAATCTGGCACTGGGGCTTTCTCTTCATGAAGCGATCAAGATAGCCAAAAAGTTTGTCTATCTGGCTATCAAAAACGGCCCCCAAATAGGTAAGGGTGTGATGCCTCTGGGTCACAAAACAGCCGGCGAAATATGCCACATAGCAAAAATATGACAGGAATTTTTAAAAAAGAAGTGTATGAAAATGGATAAACATTCAACTACAAACACAGATGAATCGATACACAGACTCATCGAGATGGCATGGCAGGACAGGACACCTTTTGAGTCCATAGAAGATACATTCGGGTTGACTGAAAATCAGGTCAAAAAAGCGATGAGAAGTCTCATCAAACCCTCTTCATTTAAGCGGTGGAGAAAGAGAGTACAGGGCAGAAAAACCAAACACCACCAAAAGCTGGATATCAAAATCACACGGTTTCAAGGTCCGTGGTAAGATGATTTGAGGCTTTTGGAACGACCAAAAGCCCATCATAACTGTCAAACCCTACACACGCTGCACGGTGGAGACTGTAAGCACAGACGATGCTGTCTAGTTTGTCTTCTATGATTTTGAGCTCACGCGTGTTGCTTATGCTGATGTCGTAAGGCTCGAGTCCACAAGTGGCATCCAAAAGAAAATTTTGCAAAAGCGTGAGTTGCTCTTTGATAAACGCCGTTGTGCGCCCCTTTTTTCTCTTGTAGGGTAAAACACTGTTTTGCGTAAAACATCTGATGATAGTCGCGTGGGTATACACCTCAAACAGATTTTCCCGCAAGGTATACGCATGCAACCTTGCAAACAACTCCTCTGCACGATTGCCGCCATAGAGCCTGTCCATAATTTTTTTGTTGATGGGGTAGATACCCAGTTTGTATTGTGCAAAATCTTTTAATAAGGCGCGCTCAACGGCTCTGGTTCCACTCTCATTTTTGACCTCGAGTGCAGCATCGACAGCGATTTTATCTGGTTTAATGGCATATATATAGTCTAAAATTGCCTCATCACTTTGAAGATAGACTGTTTGTATGACACGATTGCCCATCATCAGCGTCAGTGCAGAAAAATTCTTTCTGCCCCATGCCAGATCTATGCCGAGATAGGAGGTTTCTTTGTGCATATTTATGAATATATCCTGCTTTTAGAGTTGTTTTTTGTAGTACGCCAAGGCATAATTGGAGGCTTCTTTGTGGTTTACAATCGGTTTAGGGTAGCCCTCTATGGTATGGCTAAGCAGGTAGGTTTCATCGTGGATGTGTTTTGCTTCTATGGCTTGTAGTTGGGGTATCCATTTTTTGATGTACTGTGCTTCTTTGTCAAACTTCTTACTTTGCAGATAGGGGTTGAAGATGCGAAAGTAGGGTTGCGGGTCGATGCCTGTGCCTGCACTCCACTGCCATGAGAGGATGTTGGATGCTGCGTCATAGTCCAGTAGATGCTGTGCAAAAAACCGCTCTCCCCACTGCCACGGTAAGAGCAGGTCTTTAGTGAAAAACGAGGCGCATATCATCCGTACGCGGTTGTGCATGTTTCCTGTGTTTATAAGCTCTGTGATGCCTGCATCGACGACGGGTACACCAGCTTTTGCTTCACAAAATGCTTTAAACTTTGAGACATCTTCGATGCCGTTAAAACGGTATTTGTGATTGTGGGTTGCAAGGTCTGGATACGAAAAGAGCAAAGAGGCGTAAAAATCTCGAAATACAAGCTGCCTGAAAAAAGGTTCCGTCTCAACACCTTTCTTTTTTTGCTCCACTAAAAATCGTAAGATTGCTCTCACTGAAATCGTACCAAAACGCAAGTCCAAACTCAAATGTGAAGTGGCATCAGTCCCCAGGTAATCACGCGCTTTGGCATAGTCTGTAATCGCCGTTTCAAAATGTTCTAATTTTCGTTCTGGCGCGATAGTTACTATGAAGTTTGGCTCAAAGCCTATGGAGCTGATATCAAGCGGTAAAACCGTTTTTTGTCCAGCTGCTATGTGTGTGATACCTTCATAGGAAGTCTCGTACAAAGACTGTTGGGCAAAGGGGTATGCCTGAAGATGTTTGGGTGTAAAAAGTGTTTTGGCTTTGTTGTAAAAGGGGGTAAAGACCAAGTAGGGTGAACCGTCATCCTTGCGCACTTCTTCGGGCTTGAAGATGTAGGTGTCGTGTAGGGCGTGAAAATCTAGACTATGAGAGACTTTGATGTCTCTTTCTTTGGCATAGGCGTCATAATCACCGCTAGCATATACATCATCAAACCCCTCCTGTTCAAGCAAAGCAGCTATCTCTATGGGGTTACCCAGATAGAGCTTCAGATCAAGCCCTTTTTGCCGTAGAGCATCTTTCAGCCATAACACACGCGCGTAGATAAAACTGACCCGCCTGTCCTGAGGGTGCAATGTTTTCAATATCTCTGTATCAAAGATAAAAATAGGCATGACCTCACCGCCTATAGAGAGCAAAGGATTGTCCTCTATCCGCAAATCGCGTCTAAACCATAAAATCTTTTTTTGTGTCATCGGTGCGGTATCAGAAGAGGTATTGTAATTTGACGATGGCACCAGCTGAGGGTTCGATGCTGTACGCATCAATCTCATCTGCTTGATGGTTATAGATGGTGAAATCACGCTTAAACGCATACAGCAGATCAGCGGTGAGTTCAAAATCATCGTTGATCTGATATCTGATTCCCACATTGCTTTGATAATCTTTTGCTTCGGTGAAACCTTTGGGTTCTATGCCGCTCTGGTCAGCTAGGCGTATGACGGCTTGTGAAAAGACCATGCCGGCATTGAGTAAGAGTCTGGGGTTGAGGTGGTAGCCGACATAGGCTCTGGGGAAGCCCAGTAAGAGTTGTAGTCCGTCTGTTTCTCTGATGCGATAGGTGTAGCCCATAACAGGCAGGACCAATGTCTTTACAGGGTGGTAATTGGCAAGCACACCTATTTGAACCGCATGCTCGGTATCCACTCTATAGGAGAAAAAACTCAATATGCCCGCACCAAAAGAGTCACTGTACTCCTCTTCATAGGTAGCATTGACATTTACGGAATTAAGCATAAACCACTGGTCGTTGATGGGCAGAGGCAGGTTGGCAAAGAGTCTGATACTTTCCATGGACTCTATGGGTGTTTTACCTCTGTAAAAAGGAAGGTCGTTTTCATTGTCCCAGTCAAAATCCCAACGACTGTAGCTGATACCAAGGAGCTCATTGTTGACTTTGAGTTGTTGTTTATAGGTTTGTACGCTGGCATCGAACCCTTCAAAGTTCGCCTCAGAGAGAAAATCACTCTGAAAGCTGACTTTGGGTTGGATGATTTGGTCAAACAAGGTAGGTTTTGCCTCTTCTGCCAAAAGCGAGGCACTCAAACCCAATATTAACGCACTGTATTTCATTTCCCGCTCTTTATGTCTGACCGCAATGCCAGCTCTTTGGGGTAGGGATTGAGAAACTTCTGTCCCAAGAGGTATTCTACCTGATGGTTTTTGGCAAACATATAAAGTCTGCTCAAAGGTGCGATGAGCGGTACGATTTTCTGTGCGTATTCACCTATTTGTTCGTGCAGCATCTCTTTTTCCACCGGTGAGATGAGGTCTTTAACGAAGCCTGCCATGTGTTCAAGGACATTTCTGTTTTTTCCGATGGAGCTTTTTTGGGCAATGATGGTTTTAAACAGCAGTTCATAGGCTGCAAATATAGCTTCAAAACTCTGTTTGTCATGGTTGCCAACAAGGTTTCCCATCTCTCTGTACATCTTTTCATTTTTGGCTTGAAACATAAACTTATAAGACTGGTGAAAGGCTACAAGTTCCTTCATCGCAGGTTCAGAAGCTTTGAAGTTTTCAAAGTCATCATAAGCAAAGAGCTGCATCACAAAGTTCTCACGAAGCCAAGGATCAAGCAGTCTGCCTTCTTCTTCCATCGGCAAAAGCGGAAAATGTTCTCTGCACAGTTTGGCAAACACCCCGTCACCTTTTCCCTCAGCATAACCGTTTGGTCTGTACACCAGAGCGCTACCCAGCCCACATGAGGGCGACTTTGACTTAAAGATAATACCACGGATAGGCGCTGCTTTAAGACGAGAGAGTTCAGCGTTACTTGTAGCCAGAAGTGCGTCTGTGAGGTTGTCTTCTTTTTTGCTGGGGTGCACTTCTATGCCCCCTTGTCCATGCACAAGTCTGATGGTCGGTCTGGGTGTACCAAATGCCAGATGTTCAGGGCAAAAAGGGACAAACTGGCTAAATGCTCCTAGCCCATCAGTGATAAAATGATCATGTTTATGTCCCCCGTCAAAACGGATCTTTTCTCCAAGCAGACAGGCAGATACGGCTATTTGCATCCTATTCCTTTAGTGTAAAAATGCAGTCTTGAAGGTCTCATCTTCGAGTGAAGTAATCCCTATCTCTTTAAAAAAGTGCAATATCGGCAATGATTTCTCATACGATGAAGCATAGTTTACATCAAAACACTCCAAAGTTGCAAGAAGTATGTCATCCATCAGCGGTGATTTCTCTTCTTGGGTGTACGCATAATAATGTGCCATCGCTTCTTGCGGATGGGCATTCATAAAGGCAATGGACTCTTTTACTGCGGTATCAAAATCCTGACAGACTTGTGTATTTGCTTCATAAAAGGGTTTATTGACAAAAAGATCCAAAGCACTGAAGTTCGCAAAGCCGGTATTTTTGGCGTCAAGATAGAGTACTTCAAATCCTTCATGCTGTGCTTCGATGCCTTCAAAGTTATAAAAGTAAAGCCATCCTGCATCTGCTCCTTCTTTCATGTATTTGATATGCTCAAACCCGTTTGGCTCAAACACGACCTGATCTCTTGTCACTTCAAACCCCTCCTTGGCAAAGTAGCGTCTGATGATCTCAAAACCGATGGTGTTGGTCACGTCGTTGGAAACGGGTGTCGTGACGATAATGCGCTCGCCTTTTTTGACTTTATCATACGAGCTCTTCTTAAACAAAACACCGCCTTTGGTCTCAAAGTAACTTCCTAACGAGAGAAAATGCTCATGAAACTGTTCGATGAGATGCAAAGGCTCATTGGTTGCAAACTGGATGTTTCCGGCTATAAGTTCATCCAGTCCGTCATAGTGTTCATCGGGTACGATGAGATCCAGTTCTATGCGGTATTTGTTAAAGATACCCTCACGCATCCCTATGATAAAAGGCAGGTGGTCAGGGTTTAAGAACCATTCTATGGCGAGTTTTAGTTTCATATTTTCATTCCTTTGATTAAGTTTGAGACGTTTGCCTGAATGTCACCTTGAAATACAGCACTTACAACAGAGATCATGTCGGGTTCGTGTGATGCAACTTCTGAGATGTTATTTTGGTTGATGCCGCCTATGGCACACACAGGTATCTCTAAAGCTTCTTTGGCTTTAAGCAGTACATTCATGGAGATGATACCCGAATGCGGTTTGGTAGGAGAGGCAAAAAAAGAACCAAAAGCCACATAACTTGCGCCCTCAGCCTGCGCTTCTTTGGCTTTCTTGATACTCCCGTAACAGGACACCCCGATGATGCCTTTGGGGAAAATCTTCCGTGCTTCTTGGATAGACATATCATCTTTACCGATGTGCAAGCCATCGGCTTCTATTTTATTCGCCAAAGAAGGACGGTCATCGATGATGAACGGCACTTTGTGTTGAGTGCAAAGCGCTTGTAGCTTACGACATACATCTTCTACTTCTTCATCGGATTTGGTTTTGTTTCGGTACTGGACGATTGAAGCGCCTGCTTTGATGGCTTCCTCGACGTAGGTGTGTACGGTTTCATCGGGTGTGAGTTTTTCATCTGTGATGACATACAGTCCTTTGAGTAACGCTGACATTTATACTCCTTTAAGTGTTTGAAGAAGTATAAGCTCCGGAGATGATTTTTAATAGGGTAAAAATGTCGATTTGTTTTATTGATGTAGCGTATGTGCTTGGATTTATGCTTCCATGCCTATCAAACTCATAAATCTGCCGGAGCATCCATCTTCTTTACGGTAAGAGAAAAATCGCTTGGTCTCGCAGGCAGTACAAACACCACTCATCTGGATGTTCGCTTCAGTCAGTCCTGCCTCTAAAAGTTGTTGTTTGTTAAGATAGGGCAGGTCAAGCATATATTTGTCGTTTTTTACTGTGAGACTTTCTGGTGTGTCAAAAAAATGCCCTGCAACCTCTTTACCCACTTCATAACAACACCTTCCTATGGCAGGAGCGATACCCGCTATGATATCTTTGGGGTCACAGTGGTAGGTTTGTACCATTTGATGTACCGTTTTTTGGGTTATGCGCTTCTGTGTCCCTCTCCACCCTGCATGAATGGCGGCTATGACTTCTTTTTTGGTGTCATACAGTAGTATGGGGACGCAGTCCGCAGTTAAGATGGTCAGCATGACACCTTTTGTATCGGTGATGAGTGCATCGCAGTCTTCCACGGCATCTTCAATGTTTTTCCAACCTTTTGTCTTTTTTTCTGTGATGATACCGATATGATCACTGTGAGTCTGGTTTGCCACGATGTGAGTTAAGGGTGAAGCACTGCCTAGATTCTTAGATAACGTGTCTCTGTTGGCAAGGATATCTTGAGGATGTTCGCCCGTATGCAGAGCAAGACTAAAATGGTAGGGGTGTTGTTGCGATTTGGTCGTCACACCGTGTAATAGGGCAGGGTACTGCGTAAAGAGATCAAACGTGTACAGTTCGGGCATGAGACTCCTAATTTCTTTCTGATATAATACCCTAAAAAAGAAGAGGGTGCATGGAATCTTGGTTTGACTTTGACAGACGGATTTTTAAACATTTTTCATATGTTCTGATGCTGCAGCTTATTCCAATTTTGGTTATCTCTTCTTACCTTATCAATGAAATCAATCCTTATCTTTTTACCAAACAGATGATCTATTATTTTCTTGGATTGATTGCGTTTTCTATTACTGTGTTTTTACCGTGGCGGCAGATGATGTGGTGGTTCGCCCCCTTGCTGTATGTCGCCAATTTGGGTCTGCTTGCAGCCGTAGAGGTTGTAGGTATCTCCGTTCTAGGCGCAAGAAGATGGATAGAGATCCCAGGTGTGGGTTTGACTATCCAGCCCTCAGAGTTCATGAAAGTCAGTGTGTTTATGCTTTTAGGGTACCTTATAGCCAGAAACCCACCGCCGCCAAACGGTTATAACGTGTTGCATTTTATTAAACTCTCCGTGGTGATTATCATTCCTTTTTTGCTCATCGCCAAAGAACCTGACCTTGGAACGGCACTGGTGCTGCTCATTACGGGGTACGGGATCTTGTTTGTGATAGGTATAAACTGGAAAGTATGGGCAGTGCTTTTTATCACTCTCGGACTGTCTGCACCTTTGCTGTACGGGCATCTAAAACCATACCAAAAACAACGGATATCGGATTTTGTGGGAAAACCGAGCTATCATGTCAGACAAGCCCTTATCGCCATAGGCTCTGGTGGACTTGACGGCAAAAGCAAAGAAGAGTCCACACAAACCCAACTCAAATTTTTACCTGTCTCATCTACCGATTTTATCTTTGCTTATCTAGGTGAGCGCTTTGGATTTAAAGGGATGACGGTTGTTATTGCCTTGTACATACTGCTTATCTTAAATCTGCTTCGTCTCTCAGCCAAATACGCCAGCGACCCTCTCATCAAGGTCTTTGCTGCTGGTCTGGCATTTTTGTTTTTTGTTTATATGGGGGTCAATATCTACATGGTCATCGGACTGGCTCCCGTAGTTGGACTTCCTCTGCCCATGTTTAGCCATGGCGGTACTTCTTTTATTATTTTTGCAGTCATCTTTGGAATTTTACAAAATTTAATTGCATTTAAAGACTACAGTAGGTATAATATCGACTCGAAAATCGTTATGATTTCGAAAGACAAACAGCGTCAAACAAGGGTCGGTAGCTCAGTTGGTTAGAGCACTCGGCTCATAACCGAGTGGTCGAGAGTTCGAGTCTCTCCCGACCCACCACTTAAACTCCCTACTGCATCACTCATTGTAAGTATTCACAACTATCGCTTTCAGTCCGACTATGTCCGATAATCGATATATCACATTTTCTTTTTTTCCTGCCAAGATGATAGTACAATCATAGACAATATTTGATAAGAAACGTTTACGGATGGCGTTCTTTAGAGGTAACAAAAATGTTATCGTAAAATAAAATCTAAAAAGGTTATAAAAGGAGCCACTTGCAAATTCAACCCAAAGTAGCAGCACATTTCCTATGACTGCTGCTCACTCATTAAAAAAGTGACTCTCGCATCAAAGTTACGAACTAAAA
>NCHB01000030.1 GCA_002281755.1 Sulfurovum sp. 16-42-52 | reverse complement strand
GTTCCTTTTGTTGCTTTGGTCATATTCTTTATTTTCAAATCTTCCACTACCACAGTTTGGTTCTGGCTGTATGATTTTGAAAGTTTGTGTAAAAAATTTTTACGCATATTTGCTATACGGAGATTTTGTTTGGCTAGTTTGGCTTTTGCTTTAGCACGATTATTTGAGCCTTTTTTCTTTCTGCTGAGTTGTTGCGCTTTTGTTCTGAGCTTCTTTAGCTCTCTCATTAGGTCCAAAGGCTTTACCTTTTTGCCGTTGCTATCGGCTACGACAAGTGCAACCCCCACATCAATTCCGACTGATTTTGAATTGTGGCTAATCACTGTCTTTTTCTCTTCAGTATCTACCAAAATACTTGCATGATACTGATAGGCTTCATGCGAAACAGTTACGGTTTTAATTTTACCGACAAACTCTTTTCTGAGACCTTTGCACTTCACCCAGCCGACTTTTGGAAGGTAAACTTTATTATTTTCAATTTTAACCCTTTGTGGGTACTGAAAAGATTGTCTGGAATGATGTCTGCTCTTGAATTTAGGATATCCGCCACCTTTAAAAAAGTGTTGGTACGCTTTGTCCATGTTTGCAATAGATTGTTGAATAGCCTGTGAATCTATCTCTTTGAGCCAAGAGGTGTTTGCTCTTTTTTTGAGTTTGGTGATATGGTTTATGAGTGCGAACTTTCCTATTTTGATGCCAAACTTCGTGTAGACATACTTGCGTAAAGTTAAGGCACGGTTATAGACATATCTCGCCCCACCTATTTGAGAAGCAATGCACTGTTTTTGTTCGGCGTTTGGGTAGAGGCGAACTTTTACAGCTTTTAACATTGCTTCTCCTTTTGAATATGGTGTGCTATTGATAGTTTATTCTTCTTTGCTAGAACAGCGGAAAAATATGTCAAATTGTCATATTTCATAGGAAGTATCAGAGGGATTTCGCTTGAAATGGTCAAACGGTATATTGAACAACAATACTCTCCAGACTAAAAGCTAAAGCTTTTTGCCTTGTATCCACCACCCAAAGGAAGTGGTTTTACGGCAGGTTTTGATAAGGGCAAGGCAACTTTTGCTACAATCACTGTGACAAACCATATACCCAAAAGGCAGTTTAAATGGACAAAATTTTACAAATGCTTCTTTTACAGCAACAGCTCAATGACGCAACAAACGGACTTGACTGGGAAAAGGGCATGACCAAAAATGGCAAACGCATCGACTGGAGACGTGCGACATATTTGGAATGTGCAGAACTCATAGAGTCCTATCCGTGGAAACACTGGAAAAACATCGATGCAGAACCAGATTATGAAAACATCAAAATAGAAGCCGTTGATATATGGCATTTCATCATGTCCCAAGCACTGACAGACTTTAAAACCCATGCGTTAGGAACCATCGAAGAATTGTCTCAAGCGATAAAGCAGTTGGGTAATTTTCACACTTTCAGTGCAGCCCTAAGCCCTTGCACTGCAGACTACTATGAGCAGATAGAAGTGGTGGAAAGACTGATGAAAACACTATTTTGCGGGGAATCAACGGAAAAACTGATGGAATCGTTTATCGATGTCGCCCTACAATCTGGACTCAATCTTGATATGCTGTATACGCTTTATGTGGGCAAAAACATCCTCAACCAGTTTAGACAAGATCATGGTTACAAGGAAGGCACATACATCAAGATGTGGGATAAGAAAGAAGACAATGTCGTGATGCAGACGCTTCTTGATGCAGACGATACGCTCACACCCGAAGCACTCTACGCAGAACTTAAAAAAGCTTACCCCAAAGGGTAAGTTATCGTTGTTATTCTAAGGTTTTAAATAAATCAGCATCCAAAATCTGATTGCCTGAGATTGTCACTTTTTTGGCGATGCGAACATTTTTTGTGCCACTAAAGCCACACTCTTGCCCGCACTTGACTGTACCGATGAGATAATAACTCCCCGATGGAACCCCATAAAATCCATACCTACCGCTTGAATCTGAGGCAGTGAACTTGAGATAGTTAAAGAGTCTGGAATCTGCCTGCTGCATCGTATTTCCCTCCAGATAACTCTCTTCATACCACTGTGTGGAGTATGATGTTACAGGATTAAGGTACAGTCGTGTACCTGAACCGGAAATCTGTCTGCCGTATGGGTCTTTAAGGTAGATGGAACCTTTAATGGTGCCTTTACCCAGCTTTTGTAAATTGGCATACTCTGAAGCAGGAAATGCCATACGTTTCACTTTGTTGGATGCACGCTCTTCACTCATCATCATCTCAGATTCTGTTAATGTTTCATCCAAGTCAGATACATCAACATCATCTCTACTTTTTTGAGTGTCCCAACGGTTACTAGGGTCATTTGAGTGTGGCAAATAGGCTTCATTTTGACCACATCCTGTAAACAAAGCGATACCAAGAAAAGATACCCATAGTATAATTTGTATTTTTAACATTATTTCCCTTTTTATGTGATGGCGACATTATACATCATAAACTCTTTATGAAAATGCCTCATTTTAACACTTCTTTTTATTTTTAGCTTGCTTTGAAAAAACTTCAAGCATCCCTTTTGCTTCTTTATCTCCACCAAAAGCTGCTTTTTGGTACCAAAAGGCTGCTTTATGGCAACTTTGTTTAACCATATTTCCTTTTTGATAGCGGCGTGCCAGATGGCTTTGCGCCTCGACTTCACCCTCTTTGGCAAAACGATGTAAATGTTTTACTCTTCTCTTTTCAGCCCTATAGTACGAGAGGGTATTGAGACTAAACCAAATGATAAACAGTGACAAGCCTGCAATGACATACAACTCATAACTTTTAAGATATTCCAACATGCTCATACTATTTTCCTAAACAAAATTCGCCAAACATTTTGTCTAAAATCTCTTCGCTGTCATAGGGTTTTGAAATCGAAGAGAGTGCCTTGACTGCCTCTTGCAAATGATAGGAAAAAAACTCCAGTTCACCATGAAAGAGTGGCTGTTTGGCTTCAACTATTGCTTCTTTTGCACGGGTAACCGCTTCAATTTGCCTTGCTGAAATCAACATAAGCTCTTCACCTTCACCGATACTGTCAAAGAGTTTTTCGAGTTTTTGGCTTAGTCCAACAAAAGACTTTTTGGCACTCATCTCGACTGTCTCAAAACCATCAAAAAGGCGCTTATCCAATACATTTTTAAGATCTGACTTATTCAGCCCCACCAATACATAAGTATCTTTAAGTGCTTCTATGAGAGAGAGTATTTTTTGATCTTCATTGTCAAAGGCACGTGAGCTATCAAAGAGTGCAATCACCACATCTGCATCCGCCACTGAAGCGATGGAACGCTCTATGCCTATTTTTTCTATCGTATCGTCAGAATCACGGATACCGGCTGTATCAATCAGTCGAATGATATGTGAGCCTATGCGAACTTGCTCTTCAATGGTGTCTCGTGTGGTGCCTGCTATGTCACTGACAATGGCTCTCTCATAAGAGAGTAAGGCGTTGAGTAAAGAGCTTTTGCCTACATTGGGCTTACCTATGATGGCTACTCTGAAGCCTTCAATGAGCCCTCGTCTTCTGTGACTGGCATCCACTATTCTCTCTATCTGCAATGTAAGCGCATCGAGCTGTGTAGCGATACTTTGCAGGATATCATCAGGAATGTCCTCCTCCGCATAGTCTATCATCACTTCAGAATACGCCAAAGACCTTAACAATGCCTCCCTGCTTTCATCGACAAAGGTTTTGAGTTCACCCTTCATCTGCCTGGCTAGAATCTTTGCCGCATCCGTACTTTTGGCTTCGATGAGTTTTGAAATCGCTTCTGCCTCTGTAAGATCAATCTTGCCATTAAGAAACGCCCGTTTGGAAAACTCCCCAGGCTGTGCCAGTCTTGCTCCATAAGCAGTGACGGTATCGAGTACCTCCTGGGCTACAATCAGCCCGCCATGGCACTGAAACTCTACAATTGCTTCACCGGTAAAACTCTGCGGTGGGGCAAAATAAATCATAATGGCACGATCAATCAGTTCTTGATTAACCGTGTAAAGTGAAGTTAAATGGGCATGTCTGGGAATAATATGTTGCAGGTGTGAAATTTTGTGTGCTATCTCCAAGGCACCCTCTCCACTTACTCTCACGATGGAGATAGAAGAGACACCATGCGCTGTGGCGATGGCAGCGATGGTGTTATGCATGGCTCTTTGTGTTGCTGTTAAACGCATTGATAACAACAAACTTTTTACCTTCTCTACCGGTTTTAACTGCGACATACTTGTCAGGGAATCTTTCGCGCAGCTGTTCAAGTGCTATTTGTACCAAAATACCGTCAAGAAAACGTGTTTTACCTTTCCCTTCTTTTTCAACTGTTTCAATCACAGGCTGAATGTAATTACGAATCATCTGTTGCTGTGAAGTTAAAAATTCTGCGATTTCAAGCTTGATGAAGAGTTCATATTTGGCATGAAGCCAGTTAAACAGCATATATGAGAGCGCATTGTACCGATACCCTTCTTTGCCTATAAGCAAAGCCGCATCCTCGCCATCAATGAATATCAGTGCCATATTGTCCCGTACATCCACTTCGACAACATCAATCGCAAAACACGAATGGGAAAGCAACTCTTTTAACTGGTTTTCAATCATCTCTGCCAATTCAGGATAAAACACGCTCTCCTCTTGTGAGGGTGTGGCAACGTGTGGTTCATCAAAAGCTTCATCTTCGGATGCACTGACGTCAAAAAAACGTTCCACAATCACATTGGTTTCAAGTTTTGTATCTACTATATCTTTGGGTTTGGCTTCTTTGCTGTTGAGAACTTCTTTTTTCACAGTAGCGTGCTCAGGCTTTTGCGATGCACGTTTGGATATCTCTTCTTTTCTGGGTACTACTTTTTCTGTACCCTCTTTACAGCTGGCTACTATAATCGCATTTTTTTTCAAAAAACCGAAAATCCCTTTTGAAGGGTACTGTATCACTTCATAGTGCAACTGGGAAATAGAACATTCTAAGAGTTGGGAAGCTTTTTGGTACGCCTCTTCCAACGTGAGTGCTTCTACCTTTTTCATACCCTAGTCCTTTGTTTTTTTATGCGCCGCTATGGCTGTCGCTTTGTGTTTGGCATACATATGGTTAATAAAATACTGCTGCGCGATCGTAAAGAGGTTGTTTACCAGCCAATACAATACAAGCCCTGAAGGGAAGTAGACAAAAAAGACTGTCATAATCACCGGAAACCATTTAAAGATTTTCTCCTGCAAAGGATCTGTAAAATTGCTTGGTGTGATCTTCTGCTGAAACCACATCGATACACCCATCAAAATAGGAAGCACAAAATAGGGATCCATCGCAGCCAGATTGTTTATCCAGAGTATCCATGGTGCGCCCTGAAGTTCATCGGCATTTAAAAGCACACGATACAGTGCAAAGAATACCGGTATTTGAAGCAGAAGTGGAAGACAGCCTCCCATCGGGTTCGCTCCGTGTTTTCTGTACATCTCCATCATCTGCGCATTCATTTTGGCAGGATCACCTTTGTACTTCTCTTTAAGCTCTTTCATCTTGGGTGCAAGGTCTTTGAGTTTTTGCATAGACATCATACCTTTGTAAGAAAGCGGGAAAAGTACCAATTTCACCAAAAGCGTAAACAAGATGATCGCCCATCCCCAGTTGCCCACATAGTCATTGATCCAGAGCAGTACTTTAAAAAAGGGTTTTGCAAGAAAGGAGAACCATCCAAACTCTATCGCATCGGTAAGTTCAGGATGGATTGCTTTGAGTATCTTCTCCTCTTTGGGTCCTATGTATGCACCCAAATGCAAATTGTCTTTGCCTTCTATAAAAATGAGCGGGTCTCCATTGGCTTCTTTAAGGACAGAAACATTCATACCCTTATCAAAACTAAAAAACATGGATGCCACATAGCGGTCAAAAGAAGAGGCTATTTTTGCATTTTCGAATTTTTCATATCCTTCTGCATCCCCATCTTCAATGATGTTGATAATACCGTCAGCCCCTTTGATTAGCGCACCTCGCACCAACATATACATCGACTTGTCTGCTACGGGTCTGTGCCCCGGTGTAATGAAGTATGCTGTAGGTGTTGAAAGTTCTACCACAACATCATACTCACCTGTAGGCTTAAAGGTGATTTTTTTATTCACTGTGACGGTGGAAAGTGTTTGTGTCATGACAACGGTTTGTTCACCGCTTGAGAGATCTATTTTTGGGTTTGCAGTCGTCACATACGGTGTTTTAAATGCTTCTTCGTTCAGCTTGCTGTCTGAAAATCGAATTTCGAGTGGCTTGACTTCAGAAGCAGCCAAAATCTTTACATTCTCCCCCTTTTCATCCTGATATTTTGACTCCAACAATTCGACCTGAGAGATACGGGCAAACTGATCAAAGGTGATGACAAAATGCTCAGATGTGACTCTCAGTAATGCAGATGATGCAGTCTGCACGGGCGCATTTGTTGTCGCTACGGTCGTAGATGATGAAGGTACACTTGTGGTATCAGAAGTGGCTACTTGAGGGGTTGCATGTGCAGCTGTTGCTGTCTTATTTGTATCTTGAACCTGTTTTGCGGGTGGGAAAAAGTAGCTGTACCCCATAAATACAAAAAAAGAGAGTACCAGAGCGAGAAGAAGTCGTTTATTTAAATCTTGTTGTTCCAAAATTATACCTTTATAATAAATCGTTGATAGTATAGTATTAACTGTGTTAAATTATGTTGCAGCACACTTATGGAGTGCATGGAGATACGCTTTGTGTGTTACGAGATAAGGTTCTTCAATCAGCGCAGGTTTTGCAACCAATACGTAACTACCCTCAGACAAGAGGTCTATACTTTCGATGAAATGTGCTCTTAACAAACGTTTTGCTCTGTTCCTGTGAACTGCATTCCCTATTTTTTTGGAAGCGACAAACCCCGCTTTGTACATGCTGTTTTTTTTAAAAAACAGCACAAAGTAAGGTGTGTGCCATGTCTTTGTGGCGTGTTTGTACACGTCATTAAACTCTTTAGTTGTTCTAAGGTTAGTAAAATGTTTGATAGCACTAATGGGTTACACCAAACGTGTTACGCTGCTAGTCTTTTTCTGCCCTTAGCTCTTCTTGCAGAAATCACTTTTCTACCATTTTTCGTTTTCATTCTTGTTCTGAAACCATGGGTTCTTTTTCTTGGTGTGCTATGGGGTTGGTATGTTCTTTTCATGCCGAATCATCCTTAAAATTATGTTTTTACCTGCATTCCTGAGGTATATTTGGACGGGATTTTACACTAAACCCGCTTAAGGCACACTAATTATTGCAAACTTCTAAAAACAATTTCCCCGGATTTGTTCATTTGTTTACTTTTGATGAAGGTCTCAAGCAATTTTAAAATAAGAATCTTCGGCGCATAATGTGTTGCTTTTATTTCCAGTTCTGTACAGAAAACGGCATTGCCCATATCCAAAACAATATTACGAAGAATTCTTTCTGCAAAACGATAGCCACCATCTACTTTTGTATCTTGACACACCATCACATACAGGGATTCTTCTTTATCGATTTCAAACAAGATATCTGTACTACGTTTCTCTTTTGCCAACAAAGTGGGCAAATCACATGCTTGTGCACTAATCATCATCAGGACAAAAGATTCCTCTTTTTCATTTTCCATCAGGTAATAGACAATGTCGATGGTGGTTTGAAGCATATCAAGCATCTTTGCCGCAAGCATAATCTCTTTACCGGTAAACTTGATAGAATCTCTGCGTTTTTCATTTTCTCTTGTATCCATCTGTGTTTCTCCTCATACTTTACAAAGATTATAACAAATTTTTGGATTCTGCTGTTATAATTTGGCTATGAAAAATATAAACCTAACTTTACCTTCACCGTGCTGGCTGCTTGAAGAAGAAAAACTTCAGAAAAACCTTGAATTGCTCCTGCATATCAAACAGCAAAGCGGTGCAAAGATACTGCTTGCACTCAAAGGGTATGCCCTGTGGAAAAGTTTTGATCTGGCAAGACCTTACCTCAATGGATGCTGTGCCTCCGGTCTTCATGAAGCAAAACTTGCCCATGAGACATTTGGCAAAGAGGTACATACCTACTCCCCTGCCTTTAAAGAAGAGGAGATTGAAGAGATAGCCCGTATTTCACACCATCTGGTCTTTAACTCCTCTGCGCAGTTTGAACGATTTGCTGCTCAAGCCAAAGCAGTTAATCCGCATCTATCACTGGGTCTTCGTGTCAATCCCGAATACTCAGAATCTCCCAAAGAGATTTACAACCCGTGTGGGCTTTACTCAAGACTGGGCAGCACGCTTGAAAACTGTGATGAAGCGGTTTTGGCACGCTGTGACGGGCTGCATTTTCATGCACTCTGTGAACAGGGAAGCGATGCACTTGAAAACGTACTCAAAAACTTTGAAGAAAAATTTGCACCTTACATCCCCCAAATGAAGTGGATCAATTTTGGCGGCGGACACCACATCACCCGTAAAGGATACGATGTGGACAAACTCATTCACATCATCAGATCGTTTAAACACAAGTACAATGTTGAAGTCTATCTTGAACCCGGTGAAGCCGTAGGCTGGGAGACTGGTACGCTTGTAGCCACAGTACTCGATGTAGTGCACAACGGGATGGATATCGCCATTTTGGACAGCTCTGCTGAAGCACATATGCCTGATACCATCATCATGCCTTACCGCGCAGAAGTCCGTGGTGCCGGTGAAGCAGGTGAAAAAGCACATACCTATCGTCTGGCGGGTAACACCTGTTTGGCTGGGGATATTATGGGAGACTACAGCTTTGATGCACCGCTTCAAATAGGCGACAAGATCATCTTTGAAGACCAGATGCACTACACCATGGTCAAAGCCACCACCTTTAACGGTGTCAAACTACCCTCCATCGCCATCCATAAACTAGATGGAAGTGTTGAAGTCGTGCGCAATTTCGGCTATGAAGATTTTAAAAACAGGCTCTCTTGATTTTTTCAAGAAGCTTTGAGTTCATGGGTTATTTTATAATTCACAATGCCATCGAGTGAAATGTCCTCATCTATCTGCTCAAAATGCACACCTACCCCACCACCAATAATACGGTAGCTTAAGAGTTGCTCTTTTTCTGCATTTTCTATTTTTTTTGTATAGCTGTAGGGTATCGTTAAAATATCACCGCTACTCAGATAGATATAGATTTTATCGCCAAAATCAAGTCTAGCAATTGAAGTATTCATGCCATGCTCCCATAAGTTCGTGCTGATGCTCTTCTATAAGAGCAAGTATCTTTTTCTCATCGTTTGTTGAGAGTTTGTATTTTTTGGTTACTTTAAATGTTTCAAGTTCTACTCTCATATAGCCATCTCCTTTTTCTACATGAATGTGGATAGGCAAATGTTCGTCACTAAAAAAGAAAAATCTAAAACCATCCACTCTCAATACCGTTGGCAAATTCAAGCTCCATAAAGTTTGATTTTATTATATCATACTCTTTTTTGATTTTAAAAATAGGCTCTCTTAAAAGTCTTTTTTATAGATAATGTCATACGACTGAGACTCTTCGCTCGCACCTAGGACGCTCTCGGTGTGTTCACTGTGTTTGTATTTGACTTTTACCACAGGCAATATGCCGTTGATGTAGATAACCGTGATGTTATCGCTCAGTTTTTTGCCCACTTCGACACTTCCGCTTGCACCCAATACAAGATGGTCAAGCTGCACACCCAAATCGGAGAGTGCAGACTTTGCCATGGCACCGCCCATCATTTTCATCATATCTTCAGAGCTGTTGGTGCCTGCTCCGCCTTCAGAATCAAACAAAATCACTGAGAGTATCTCTTCTTTACTAAGCTTTGGAACCGAAGAGAAATCTATATTGGGGGTAGAGGCTGAACCCGTGATAGTGATAGTGATGAGATGATTGAGTGATTTGTATTTGACGCTGGCTTCGATTAGAGGCTTGTTGGCATCTCCGGTAAAATAGACATAGCTTTTTCCCAGTACAAACTTTTTACCCTCAAACAGATACGTACCGCCTTCAAGTATCTCGACAGAGCCCAGCACCATCAGGTCAGCGTGTTCGGCTTTGTGTATGGAGAGATCCACCATGGCTTCTATGTTGATGGCATCTTGACGGTAGACAAAAGGCTTATCCGTTTTGACTTGCACACCGACAGAAAGATTGTCCATAAAGACACTTTCTTCTTGCTTTTTCATCTCTTGAACGATCAGGATATCGCTATCTGAAGCGTAACTCTTTTGACCTAAATCGTACAATATATTACCACCCAACAGTGTTACTTTTCCGTTGATGGCAGTTTTGTTTCCATCGAGTTGTGTCTGAAGGTTGACACCGCTGTCAATCGCAGCCAATTTATGGTCGATATGTAAGCGTTTCGCTGTGGTATCGATGGTGCCTTTTTGGGTTTTAAGATTGTACGCACCGCTAACCTGCAAGGCATCATTCACCCACAACGGTGAGATACGGATGCTATCTTCCACAAGCGTTACCGATGAGGGCTTGGTGGCAAAGAGACGTTGTTCATTGTATATAAAATCATAGTTTGGTATCTGTATCTTTCCCTCTTCCATGCTCACGCTGAGGGCTATCTTGTCAATGGTGTGTAGGGTTTTTTTATCCGCCTGATAGCCTATGTGCGGTGAAGTAAATGAGACATTGATTTTTTTCAGTTTTGTGATATCGATACCCAGCTCTGCACTACCCGTCACTTCAGGTACTTGTTGGAGGGTATAGACTTCAGCGATATGTTTAAACAAAGCAGGCAATGAAGCGATGGTGGCTTTGATGTTCATCTTCTCTTTTGTTTTGCCTGTAATGTTTGCCTTGATCCCACCCAAAGCAACAACACCATCAACAGAAGTATCTTCCAACCCATACCGTGCATCCGCACGCAAACTCCCTGCCTTTACGTTTGCTTGTGCCTGATTATCGCCCATCTTTGCATCAAGCACCACAGGGCTTAGTTGCTGCCATTTTAACGCTTTGCTGTACGTTTTGAGGAGTGAGTTTTGAGGAATGGTAGCAAGCGCTTGAAGCTCTAAGTTCTTTTTATAACTCACATTGGCATCCACATTGACAACGTTGGAGTGTATGTTTATCTGTGCGGCGTAACTTGCATTGGCATCAAAGTGCAGCGGCATCTCTATCTGCAGTGTTGCTTTGGTCTGATTGAGTTCAGCAGGGAGCGTCATCATATCAGAGAGCATGAAGGCTTCTGATGTTTGGAGGTGAAGGTGTGCAGCGTTAAAATCTTCAGAGACAAAGGTGGCTTGCAGTGATTTGGAGCGCATTTTCACTGAAACATTCTGTTCAGTTCCCTCATACTCAAGATATAAATCATTGAGTGGCTTGACCAGTTTGGCATCCAAACCGATGAGCTGCTTGAGAGATATGCCTCCGCTGTAAGCAATCGTATCATCCATCACAAAATGGTTGTCTATCTTGATCTCTTTAGCATAGGGTGTAGTTACTACAGCTTTTGTGTCAACCTGTAAAACCCCTTGTGCCACATCATAGAGAGCCAACATAGTCAGTGAGTCGATATCAAGATTAAAAGCTTCTTTATCTGCTTTAAGTAACTGTTTGATGGACTTGGAAAGTGAGGCTGTAATCTGCTTTTTTGAAGCATTGATATCTACTGTGAGTTCACCCACAGCTTCTTTGTTAAATGGTAAATCATAGGTGTCATAAAGCGTTTGACTAGGTGCAATGTGCAAAATGCCATTGAGATGATTATATCCCGTCTTACCCTTATAGTCCAGACTTCCAAAGTTTGTCTCTGTGTGAAGGCTCAGTTTTGCTTGGTTCAGTACATTTTGTTCAATATCAAACCTGATCTCTTTTCCCACGAACTCCAAGCCACTCACATCCACAGGGCTAAAGTGTAAGGGCATGAGTGTGATGTGTATCTCATCTACTGTTACACGTGTTGGCATAGAGGCACTCTTGGGGGAGGGCTCTGTATGAGTGCTGTTGGTTTCATTGTTATCAAATGAAGCGACCAATGTTTGGATGGCTGAGAGATTGGCATCTTGTATCTTCAATGTGTTGATGTGTATCTCTTTTTGTACCAAAGCATTGGGGTTCCACTTGAGGGTGATTTGTTTGGCTAAGGGCTGTTGATTGTAAGAGGGATTTTCTATCTGTAAACCGGTAAATACATTGCCATGAATGCGGCTATAGGTGATGTTATAATCAGGTGCAAAGGCATCTGCTGCCTTTTGAACCACCCAAGCCGAGTTGAGCGTCACATAAACTGCAAGTCCCAGCACTATGAGCAAGACCAATACCATTGCCACTGCCTTTGTAAGCCGAGAAAAGAGACGATAAAAAGATGATATTTTCAAAATGACTGCCCTATCTGAAACGAGATTGCACTCTGGGATGCATCTTGGACGTTGAAACCTACATCGAGCTTAAACGGTCCTATGGGTGTCATATACCGTACCCCAACACCGGCAGAAGTAATAACCTCTCCACTAAAATCATAACTCTCAGCCGTCAGCATCGTGTTGTCTGTAAACACCGCACCATACACTTCACCCCAAACCGGATAGTCTGCTTCCAGTGAAAGGTTTGCCATCGTCGCTGCGCCGTAGATGCTGTACTCAGTGGGTGAGAGGATAACACCAAGCTCTCTAAAGCCGTAAGCACGGTTGAAAAAAGAGCCCCCTGCAAAAAAGTATTTGGATTCAGGAAGACTTTGTGGGGTCTGTTCATCCACGACCCCCACCTTTCCTACTGCCGCAAGGGTGAGATCTGAGAAGGTATGTATCAGCCTGCCCTCAAAAAGTGACTTATAATAGACACTGGAGTCTTCTTCTTGTGAAAGACCAAATTCGGTATAGGCACTGAGGTAATACCCGTACTTGGGGTTAAGCTTGGAATCCCTTGCATCATAGACAAAATCGATATAGGGGTAAAAAAGATTAAATGTCCCTTCATTAACAGCTTGGGAGAGACTCTGTCCACTTTGAAGATTATCTAAAGCGGTAATGACAATATTTTCTGCCATCACCCCCGTATTGAGTGTGATTTTCTGATCGATGTAGGCCAGATAAGCTCCGGTATAGGCTTTTTCTTCCGCAAATCCTTCGAACTCCAGATTGGAATACCCAAGCGTTGCACCCAAATCAATACTATACCCCAAAAGAGAAAACAATGCAGGTCTAATATACCCCAAAGTAAGCAACTGTTCTCTTTGTGACCATCCGGCATTGAGTTTGAGTTGCTGGGCATTGCCTAAAAAATTATTTTTAGTGACTTCACCATGAACTCTTGCACCTACATAGCTGTCATACCCTGCACCCACTTCCGTGTGGTACTCTTTTTGCAACTGAGCCAGCTGGATATCCACCGGAACGACATTGTAAAACTTTCTGTCAACATCGATGCGCACTGAGTCAAAAGCATTGAGTCCATAAAGTGCCTCAGAAGTCTCCTTGACGCGATCTGTACTAAAACGCTCTCCTTCTTTGGCACGCACACGGGATTTGACTACGGCTTCATCGATATTTTCCAGCCCCGCTATGCTCACTTTTCCAAAGGTACACACACCGCCTTTGTGTAACACATAACGTAAATCTACTCTATGGGCATCAAGATCGACATAGGCTTTAGCATCCAGCGCGTAGGAACAGTATCCTTCTTTTAAAAGCGTTTCGATAATCTTGGCTTTAGAGCGGATAAAGCCATCGGCTCTGAAAATATCACCTTTTTTAAGTTTAATCAAGCCCTCAAGAGGAAAATCACTGGAAATAGTAATATCGTTAATTCTTACAGGTTTGCCTTCAGAGATACTGACACTCACCGTTGTATTGGTCTCCTTGATGTCAAAAACAGCATCATAAAACCCCTCAGATTGATAAAAACTTTTTAAAGAGAGTTGCAGGGTCGGTAAAAGTTTGTCTTTGATGCGCGGTGTATCGTCTTTGTAAAATTGAAAAAAACTTTTATGCTCTATGCCCAAAGCATCTTGCAGTTGTGCCTCATCAAAATAGCGTTGTCCCACAAGATGTATCTCATGGGTGGGCAATACCACTTCTTTAGGCTCATCCTCTCCAAAGAGTGAAGCAAAAAGAGGAGCTGAGCAAAAGAACACAATCAGTAGTATGTTTTTTAGCATCATGCCCCCTCTCCTCACAACTTGTTTGAGTCCAACAAATCTTTCACACTCAAAAGTGGACTCTTCCCTTCATACAGCATCGCATAGACTTGCTCGGCTATGGGAAGATAGAGCTTTTTTTCGCTGGCTATATGATGAAGTGCTTTTGCCGTGGGTACACCTTCAGCCACTTCACCCAAGGCTTCGAGTATCTCTTCTGTTTTTTTTCCCTCTGCCAGTCCCAGTCCTACTCTGTAGTTGCGTGAGAGTGTGGAACTGGCTGTCAAAAAGAGATCTCCTGCCCCGCCTAAAGAGAGAAAAGTCTGTATCTGGGCACCAAACGCTTCCCCAAAACGGGTCATCTCTACCAATCCTCTGGATATCAGTGCCGCTTTGGCATTATTGCCCAGTTTTAAGCCTTCACAGACACCACTAGCTATGGCGATGACATTTTTATAGGCACCGGAGACTTCTGCTCCTACTACATCACTGCTCACATACCCTTTGATAAATGACGGCAAGGCATCAACAAAACGCTGTGCTAGCGCTGCATTGGTTGAGCTGATAGTGAGTGCCGTGGGCAAAGAGCGTTGCACTTCAGAGGCAAAGGAAGGACCAGAGATAAATGCCAGTCTGTCAGCCAAGACAAATGCACCATAGATTTCGTTGAGAAATGCACCTGTTTGGGTCTCTATACCTTTGGCGGCAATGAGCAGTTTCTGTCCCTTATCGACAAAATGTTCCTGCATCCATCCTCTTGCAAACTGGGCAGGAATTGCCATCACCAGATACTCACACGCCAAGGCTTCTTCCATAGAGACAAAGTTTTCTATATCTTTATGATGACGTGAGGTAATACACACCTTATTTTTCTGGCTAAATGCATGATACAACGCCTGACCCCATTTACCTGCACCAATAATTGCTATTTTCATACCATTTCCCTTGTAATATGACTAGTCATATGAGCCAACTGCTGAAGTTGCCATAGCGGCGCTATTTTCATCTATTAACCTTTTTTTGCATTGTTTTCAATCATCTCGACAAACTGTGATGCACTCTCTTCGTAGATGTCAAATATTTTATTGACCCCTGCCAAAATAAACTTTCTGTTGTCCTCTTTGGTATCTGAAAGAGCGACTATCTCCCCTCCAAATCCTTTGGCACGCAGGGTGATACTGTAGTAAATATTGACCGCCTCATCATCCATCGCACACACGACGATGCCATGCCTGATCTCAGGCATTTTATCGTTCTGTTTATCGATGTGTATGACCTGAACAAATCCATCATTTTTTGCAGCAGTGATATGTGTCATATCTCTCTCATAGATAGATATTTTAACACCCACTTTATGCAACTCTTGGCAAATATGACTGCTTTTTTGCGTATAACCAAAAAAATGAATAGATTGATTGACCTCAATACCATGTTTCATCAAATAATGAAACGCCTTCGTATCGACCGCATCATAGGGTTTGACTAATCCATCCACTTTGGTAGCTTCATACTGAAGTTGCAGTTCACTATTGTTCATACGGCTATAGACAACCGATTTGGCGTACACAGATTTAGCATTGAGGATAAAATAGATATTGTCTATATCTGAACTTCTAAGTGTAAGCATCGCTGTGATGTTTCCTTTTTGATGCAGTGCCTCTATCATCTTCATGGAAGCCGTGTCGGTATGGATGATCTGATACCCATCTTCCTGCGCATACCTCACCCTTGTCTCATCATTTTCCATGATCACAGGAGTGTAGAAGGTCTGTTGTTTGAGCTTTTTGGCGATGGTCGCACCCAAATGTCCATACCCGTTGATGAGTACCACATTATGCATCTTTCTGACCTGATTGATACTGTCTTGGTTTCGCAGCTCATCAAAACGCTGGGAAAAAGCAGAAACCATCACAGAAGTCACAAAGGAAATCATCGCAATACCAAAAACGATGCCAAACATAGCAACCACTTTACCCAGATCGGTTACCGGCGAGATATCACCATAACCTACCGTTGCAATACTGATAAGTGCCCAATAAATCGCATCAAGATAAGAATGCAAATTTTTATTGACACCAAATTCAAGCAGATAAAACAACGATCCAAAGGTAAAGGTGATGCCAAAAAGCATGTACCCTATAAAGATAAACTCAAAACGTTTTTTTAGCAAGGCATCAAAGAGACTGGATGCCCCATGCATATAACGGTAGAGTTTCAACAACCGCACAATCCTAAAATCAGGAAAAATCGCAATCAGGTCAATCAAAGCAGGCAGGGAAAACATATAGTGCAGTTTAAATCTCAGGGCTGCCAAAAAACGTACCGATCTTCCTGCGGAAGTTTCAGAGACCACATAGTGATGCATATCGTGACTCACCCAAACTCTTAACAGATACTCCAAAATAAAAATGGCGGTAATGAAATAAAGGTCAATATCCACAAGCCACTGCGGAATATTTTGCGTTTTGTTTACCACAAGAATAGAGACAGAAACCATAATCAGACCAATCATAAAGACATCAAAATACTTTTTGTAGGGATAAGAGAGATCTTCAAAGAGTGAACGGAAAAATGATTTGGTTTTTTGATAGCCTACAGAGTTATGCATCGCATGAGAAAGTTTTACCATAGAATGATGCATAATACGTTCTCCTTATAGCCCAAAGTCTTTTGATGACATATTGCTTAAAGTGCCCCTGTACGGACACTCCCTTGATTATCCCAGTCTTTGCTTTAAGAGCTCATTGACCTTCGCAGGGTTGGCTGAACCCTTGCTGGCTTTCATCGTCTCACCCACAAAAAAGCCAAAGAGTTTGTCTTTGCCTGACTTGTACTGTTCTACTTTTTCCGGATTGGCTGCCAAGATAGTATCAATGATGGCTAAAATAGCGCCATCGTCACTCACCTGCGCAAGACCCATTTTTTCTATGAGTGCATCAATATCACGGCTTTCATTTTCCATCATAAAATCAAGTATCTCTTTGGCTCCCGAACCCGAGATGGTTCCATCAGAGATTTTGGATACCAGAGTGCCAAGTGTTTTGGCATCTACAGGGGTGGTTTCTATAGAGAACCCTGCTTTGTTCAGACGACCGAGCAACTCTGAAGTCAGCCATGTCACCGCTGTTTTGGGGGCAGCGCCACACGCTAGCATCGCTTCAAAATAGGTCGCCATCTCTTTATCTGAAGTAATCACATGGGCATCAGCCAACTTAACGCCAAGTTCCTCCACATAACGCTTCACTTTTGCATCGGGTAACTCTGGCATCTTTTTTGCCTGGGCTATCATCTCTTCAGTCACCACCAACGGACGTAAATCAGGATCGGGGAAATAGCGGTAATCCGCCGCTTCCTCTTTACCTCTCATGGACTTGGTTACACCCTCTTCTACATTGTAAAGACGTGTCTCCTGACGTACTTCTTGCTCATACACCCCATCCTCGTACGCTTCAGTCTGTCTTTGCACTTCATAGGCAATGGCTGCGGCTACAAACTTAAAAGAGTTGATATTTTTGATCTCCACTCTGGTACCAAAAGCCTCTTGTCCTTTAGGTCGGATGGAGACGTTCACATCACAACGAAACGAACCCTCTTGCATGTTTGCATCAGAGATATCAAGATAACGCACCGTAGCGTGCAGTTTTTTTAGATACGCCACGGCTTCATCCGAACTTCTCATATCTGGTTGTGAGACGATCTCCAACAGCGGTGTACCTGCACGGTTTAGATCCACTTTGGAGTAGTCTGCCTCATGTATATTTTTCCCTGCATCGGCTTCAAGGTGGGCTTGGGTCATCCCGATCCGTTTTTGTGTTCCATCTGCCAAATCGATAAACAACTCACCGTTTTGCACAATGGCTTTGGTCAGCTGAGTAATCTGGTACGCAGAAGGACTGTCAGGATAAAAGTAGGATTTTCTATCAAAAATAGAGGTATGGTTGACATCGGCATTGATCGCATAGCCAAAGCGCATTGCCTTGATGGCTGCTTCTTGATTGACTACGGGCAAAGCACCCGGTAATGCTAAACAGGTTGGGCAGGTATTCGTGTTTTGATGCTCGGCAAAAGAGGTCGGACAGGCGCAAAAAAGTTTGGTTTTGGTGTTAAGCTGAACATGGACTTCAAGACCGATAACGGTTTCAAACATAAGGGTTTTCCTTGTTAAAGAGTGGGTTAGATTATAGCGTTTTGCTTATTTGAGTGAGATTAGCCAAAATAGCGTATGGAGGCAAAACCGCTTGCACCTGCTTCTTGGCACGCTTCTATCTGTGTTGCAGAAACGATGCCACCCAAAGCGATCACAGGGATATCCACAGCATCAACCACTTCTTTTAAAGCAGCTATACCAACAGCTTTCCCTTTGTTTGGCGTGTCATACACGGGGCTGAACGTAACCATATCTGCCCCCAAAGTCTCAGCCCATATGACCTCTTCAAGGGTATGGGTACTGATGATAACAAAAAGATTGAGCGCTTTGGCTTTTGCGATGTCATCCCTTTGTGTAGACATCAAATGGACTCCGTCTGCTCCCAAATGTGCAGCCAGCAGATAGTCTTGATGTAACAATACCTTCTCAAAGCCTTTGGCATGACTCAGAAATAGTTTCGCATCTCTTGCGTAGTGGGGAGTCTCTTTATCTCTGTAAACGATCATCGAGGCTTTTTGGGCAAATCGTTTTAAATCTTCTTGAATGGTATCAAAATGTAAAGTTTGCGGATCGGTGATAGCGTAGCGTATCATTTGGGTGTGTCGGACTCTTTGTGTATCAAAAGTTTTTCTAGAAGCTGGGTTTGTTTTTGAAGTTCAAGATGACTCTCTTTGGCAGTGATGATGTGTTCTAGTAGAAGCACCCCTATCATTCCAGGTAAAGCACCCACACAGGCTGAGAGGATAGCCCAAAGAAAGTTATTTTCATACATAAGAAGAAAAGAGGTGACAGCACCCAGAAGGGCAGATGCCCATGCAACGCCTAGCAAAAAGTTGACTACAAAACTCAAGGCACTGTTTTGCAGTCTCAAAGGAAACACGCTCTCTAAATCTTAGTGGTCATCTTCTGTAGCTACAGCACCTGCAAGGTACACATAGATCAGAATCATAAAGACAAAGGTTTGAAGCAATGCCGAGAACGTAAGTAAAAGGTATGCTGGAAGCGGTGCGATAAACGGAACGAGCATCAACAATACCCACAAGAACAAATCATCCCCTTTGATGTTACCAAAAAGCCTAAATGAAAGTGAAATAATTCTTGAAATGTGTGAAACGATTTCGATAGGGAACATCAATGGTGCAAGAATCTTCACAGGCCCTGCAAAGTGCGCAAAGTACTTGACAACACCATTTTTCTTGATACCCTCATAGTTGTAGTAAAAAAATACCAAAAGTGCCAAAGGCAAAGTAATGTTGATGTTTGAAGTCGGTGCTTCAAAACCAGGAATGATACCGATAACGTTTGATACAAACACAAACAATCCCACTGCTGCAACAAGCGGAAGATACTTTCTGGCAAGCTCTTCACCGATAACATCTTTACCCATGGCAATCGTACCGTCTAGGTAGGCTTCCATAACATTTTGCGTACCTGTTGGTACGGCTTTAAGGCTCTTTGTTGCCATTTTTGCAATGACAAGTATGAGTATTGCCACCAACACCAAATGTGCGACAAACATCATTTGCCCGTGACCAAAAAAAGCACCAAGGTAAGTAAATACACCTTCCATAAAACATCCTCTTGTAAGTTTAATATGGCGTGATTATACCTTTTTGCACCTTAGGTTACGCCAATTTCTCCTGCCCTAAACGATAAAGTGCAAAATCATATTTGATAGGATCCAAGGCATCAAAGGTACGTAAAGTCCGGGTGAGTTCGATACTTGCTTTCATATCATAGGTTTTACGCCCCAGCAATCCCAAACGGCGTGAAACGGCAAAGGTATGTGTATCTAAAGGCATGAGTAAATCTTTTTTGTCTATCTTCGACCATAAACCCAAATCCAAAGCATCTTTACGTACCATCCAGCGTAAGTACATCATATAGCGCTTGTAGGTACCTGATGCGCTCAGATTTTTAGGCACAGATCCTGTTAAAAATCCATAGCCTTTTGTCTCTCTGGGGTAAACCGTTTGCAAAGTTTCGATGAAGTGCCATAATCCGTCTAAAATATTGTGTTCTTTTTGATACCCGGCATAAAAAAGATTTTCAATACTCTCCTGTGAACGTAAGCGTTTAAGCGCGATAAACAGGGTAGCAATGTCTTCAGCATTTTGAAAACGATAGTAAAAAGAAGCCAGTTCTTTTCGAATCGTCTCCTCACTCGCTTCTAGTAAAGAAAAATCCAGACTGTGCAGAAACTTTACTATCGCGGTGACATTTCCATACGCAAACAAGGCACAAATCAAAGCTATGGATTCATCTTGGTGTTTTGAAGCGATAAGCAAGGGGTCGCCAAATGCTTCAAAATGTAAAATGCTCACCCAGATAGTATTTGCGTACATTCTCATCTTTGGCTATCTCTTCACTGGTTCCCATGGCAAGCATCTCACCGCTTCGCATCACATAGGCTCTGTCACAGATACCCAGTGTCTCACGTACATTATGGTCTGTGATGAGTATGCCCATATCCAGTTCAACCAGCTGTTTGATAATGTTTTGGATGTCTATGACTGCTATGGGATCCACCCCGGCAAACGGTTCATCCAGCAGCAAAAATTTGGGCTCTGCCACTAAAGCTCTGGCGATCTCAACCCTTCTTCTCTCCCCGCCGCTGAGGCGTATGCCTTGGCGTGTGCGTATGGGTTCGATGTTGAAAATCTCAAGCAGTTTATCGATGCGCGGTTGTATCAGCTCTTTTTTCAGGTTCAGTGCTTCAGCCGCAATCAGTAGATTTTCCTCCACACTCAAATCTTTAAAGATGCTTGATTCCTGAGGCAGATAGCCAATACCCAGCTGCGCGCGTGCACTAAGGGGTAACTTAGTGATATTGACACCATCCAAAAAGACCTGTCCCTCTGTCGCGTCTGTGAGACCGCACACCATATAAAATGAGGTCGTTTTCCCCGCACCGTTTGGTCCCAGAAGGCCTACAATCTCTTTACTCTTTACATACAAAGAGATATCATGGACTATTTTGGTTTTTTTAATTGTTTTGGCAAGGTTTTTAGCTTCAAGTGTGTGCATCAATGTTCAATCCTGTAATTTCTGGCATTGCCCGCTGGTTCTATGTCTATGGTTGCTACTCTGTAACCCACGCCTTCTAAAAAAGCCTTCAACGTATCTGAACCCCACTCGACCATATGCCAGCCCTCTTTTTCAAACTCTTCAAAAAGCCCTAACTGCATAAATGCTTCATGCTCCAAACGGTACAAATCATAATGATAAAGCATCTTTCCCTCATGCGTGCCATAACACTGCTGCAAGGTAAATGTCGGGGAGGTCACTTCAGAGGCGATGCCTTTTGCTTTGGCGATAGCCTGCGTAAGGGTTGTTTTTCCCGCCGCAAGGTCTCCTCTTAGAAAAACGATGCAAGATGCAGGCAAAACCGCTTCAAGATAGTCTACGACCTCTGCGATATCCTCCAGTGCTGCGCATATTTCTTTCATCATTGCTGTTTGCCTGAAAGATTAAAATTGATTGGATACACGTACGATACTCTCAAGGTGTTTTTGGGCTTTTTGACTGTCTATGGCATCACGCACCATCGTAAAAGCTTCTTGAATGTTTCCTGCTTTACCATCAACAAACAACGCAAAACCGGCATTGAGCACGACAATGTCTCTTTTAGCACCCTGTTCTTTGCCCGAAAAAATATCCCGAGTTATCTGCGCATTGTAAGCAGCGTCACCGCCCAGTATGGCTTCTTTAGGAGCAAGTGAAAAACCGAGTTCTTCAGGATCGATGATGCCGCGTGAAAGGATACCGCCTTCAAGGTAAGCAAACTGTGTCGTCGTTGCTAACGATATCTCATCCATACCATCATCCGAACTCACCACAAAAGCACGGGTGGCATCCAACTCCAACAACGCTTTTGCCATACGGTCGATGTAGTCTGGAGAAAACACACCCAAGAGATATTTTTTTGCACCCGCAGGATTGGTAAGAGGCCCCAAGATATTAAAAATGGTTCTGTATTCAATCGATTTGCGTATGGGCATCAAATGTTTCATCACAGGATGGTGGTTCATCGCAAAGATAAAACAAAATCCTGTCTCTTCGAGCATGGCAACTTGCTGTTCTGGGCTTAGATTGAGATTGATACCCAGTTGCTCCAACACATCGGCTGAACCAGAGTTACTGGTGATACTGCGGCTTCCATGTTTGGCTACCACACAACCCATTGATGCTAAAAGCAAAGAGACGGTTGTGGAGATGTTAAAACTCCCACTCTTGTCTCCGCCTGTACCTACCACATCAATGGCACGCTCCTGAAGTGCTTTAGAGATAGGCAGTTTGATGGAGTGTTCACGCATAATGGAAGCTGCGATGGCAATCTCACCGGGCGTTTCACCTTTTTGTGCCAAGTCCATTAAAAAGGTGCGCGCTTCTTCGGTCGTCATTTCATTGTTGAAGAGTTTTTCAAATTGTGCTTTGATAGACACTTACAGCTCCTTCACATACATCTCTTTTTGAGACTTTGGAATCGTTTTGGTCACAGGTATCTGCAATACTTCATAAGACTTAGCACCTTTAAGATACTCAATCGTCACCTTATCACCTATCTTCACCTCTTTAGAAGCTTTAGCCAGCATACAATTGACTAACACAACACCCGACTTCAGCATATCTGTAGCAACCGTACGACGCTTCACCACATTCACAGCCGATAACCACTTATCTACTCTCATCTTACGCTCCTCTTAACATTTTCATGTCACTGCGAACACCCTTGAAAGCGAAGCGATTTGAGAGCAGTGACGCTTTTTGCTTTACTTTTTCTAAAAAAGTAAAAAAGAAACCTATTGCTTAATGCAACTCTGCATTCAACTTCACTTCCCTCGTACTTCTTTTAAGCACAATCTCCCCCGAAGTAGAGTCTTGTCTAAAATGAAGACCGTTAAGCCCTGCAAAGCTATCTGCTCTAAATGTTGTTTTATGTTCAAGTGCTACATTCGGATTGGCAGCTTCTATTTTAGCCAACTCATCGGGATTCACTTTGACTTTTGTACCGGCAAATATCGCCACACCCCCATCGATGATACACGCATCACCCAAAGGAATACCACAGGTTGAGTTCGCACCAAGCAGCGTATTTTCACCGATACTGATAGGATTACCGTCTGTACCGCTCAGAACGCCTAAGATACTCGCACCCCCGCCTACATCTGAGCCTGTACCCACGATGGCAGAAGAGGAGATACGCCCTTCTACCATCACAGGTCCGAGTGTTCCCGCGTTAAAGTTAATGTATGATGCACCCGGCATCACGGTAGTTCTAAGTAGCGCGGGAACTTATCGACTGCATCGATGGTTGGGAAAGTACCGTTTAGTTTCATCTCTATCTCGTGGTCTCTGAGGTACTCAAGCTCATAAGGCGTGTTGCCTACCCAAGCGACGTTGGACAAGATACCAAATGCACCATTGAGGTTTACTTTTCTAAGTTCTGCTTTGCTTTGTGAGAGTGCGTAGAGTTTGAGATAGACTGCTTCTACACTTTGGGCATTGGCATCTTCGAACAAAAAGACGATTCTAAAGTTTTTACCGATATCCTGCATATGCGCCAGTGCTTTGATGACTTGTACGTTTTTGTGTGCATCACCCGTTGCTTCCCCTAAGTAGGGAGCAAAGGCTGCCATGGCATTATGCACAAAGGCATCACTGAGTGTGGCTACAAATTCAGAACCTGAAAAGTCCACTTCACATTTAGACTCTTGAAGTGCCTTGATGAACACCGCAGCAGAACCGAAGTTCTCTTTCCAGTTAATGAGTCCGAAGTTTGCCTGAAGTATCTTCTCGGCATTTTTTTGACCTCTGTCCACTCTTGCGATACCAAACGCCATCGGTTGTCTGTATCCTGCCTGTGAGGTCACCTCTGTTACAAAGGTTTTAAATGCTTCTGTGGATGCTATTGTTTCGATTGCCATCTTAAAATTCTCCTGTAAATAATGAAAAAGATTATACTTGATTTTGTTTAAACGTGAAGTAAACACCCGTTTTTCAATGATATTAGAGTACAATCCACGCCATGAAACATCTTAGAGGCCATAGAAAAAACTATTTTAAATTAGCCGTCATCGCACTCTACTCCACACTGGCTAAACTGTGTTGGATCGACAGCAATTTTCAGTACCATAAAAAAGCCTTTATCTACCACGAATACAAAACCTCTCCTCCTTGTTTGTCGCTTTTTTATTAAATTTACATACCTAAAAAACAAACAAGGACTACCCTATGACAAAAACATCACTCAGCCTCGTGCTGGCTACGCTACTCTTTGCACCATTATGTGCACAAACTGTTACGCTTGAAGACATCATCGTCACTTCAACCAACAAAACACCTACATTCATAGAAAAAACTACGGCAAATATCACCGTGATTACTGCTAAAGAGATCGAAGCACACGGATATCTCACCGTCGCTGAAGCCATCAAATCCACTGCAGGCATCACCGTATCGCAATCTGGCGGTGTCGGACAACCCTCTTCCTTTTTTCTACGCGGAAGAGAAGGCGGAAGTATCTTGGTTCTCTTAGATGGCATGCGTCTCAATGACCCAAGTACTACAGACAACAGAGCTCTGCTTGATTCACTCATCACTTCCAACATCGCCCAAATCGAGATTGTCAAAGGGGCATCAGGAAGTATCTGGGGACCCAATGCCTCGGCGGGTGTGATCAATATCATCACCAAGGAAAACGCTGAAGTGGGGGTACATGGCTATGTGGGACTGACGGTTGGCTCTTACGGAACGCTGGGTGAAGAGGCACAACTCTCATACAAAGGCAAAAAGCTTACCGCACAGGTGTTAGCTTCTTACCTTGACAGCAAAAGCTTTTCTGCTCTAGCCCCTCGTGAAGCGGAAGCGGATGGCTATACAAATAAAAATCTCAACCTCAAACTAAGGTATGCCATCAACCAAAACAACCAAGTCAATCTGAGCTACAACTCTTTAGATACCGCAACCCAGTTTGATGATGCTTACTCTTTAGATCAAGCTGAAGATGATTACAGTCATGCCACTTCAGAACAGGATAATGTTGTACTAGATTATCGTTTCAGTCTTGAAAACTACTCTGCTACTCTGCATGCAAGCAAAGGTGAATACGATAGAGACTACTACACCACCGGTTTTTTTGGAGACGCACACAATGTTTACAAAGCAACACTGAACGAATACGCTTTCATTAATGCCTATGCCTACACCAAAGGTAAAGCAATCTTGGGACTAGAGTACAAAGAGATTGATGGATTCAATCAATACAATGACTTTGCCAAAAGCCAATCTGACTACACAGAAAAAGCCATTTACCTCTCCAATCTGTATGACATCACTGAAGACACCTTGCTTGAGACCAATCTACGAAATGACAGCTACAATGCTTTTGAGAGTAAAACCAGCTATAAACTGGGAGTAAAACACACCCACCCTTTTCTTGAAGGTCTTACGTCATCGGCTAACTACTATACCTCTTATGATGCACCCAGTGCGTACCAGTTGGCAAACACTGCAGTGGGTTCACTCTTACAACCTAGCTACACCAAAGGCTATGACATCTCCACAGGTTACAAAGAGTGGCTTACTGTAAGCTATTTTCATAATACCGTTGAAGATATGATTGATTATGTTTCTGATCCTCTCACCTACATTGGAGGCTATACTAATATAGATGGAGAATCGACCTTTTCTGGACTGGAAGCACAAAGCAGCTATACTTTTAGTCCTTTAAATATCGTTGCTTCAGCAAACTATACCCACCTCTTTGACTATGAAAAAGAAGATGGAACAGACCTTGTCAGACGTGCAAAAGACACACTGGGCGCTTCACTGAGCCACACGATGCAAAGCGGTATGCTCTTTGGTGTAGATGCACAATATATCGGTGACAGGATGGACACTGACGGCGGTTTCCCTGTGGCAGCCGAAGTCGCTACAGGCAACTACACGCTGTGGAATCTCAACTTTAGTACCGAACTTCAAAAAGATCTCGATCTCATCCTCAATGCCAAAAACATTTTTGACAAAGAGTATCAGTCTGTTTATCTCTATGCTACAGAGGGTCGTAGTCTCTATGCAAAGATAAAATACCGTTTTTAGGGTATCATTATCCATGCTGAACATCATCCCTATCTGGTTCATACGGTACAAATTTTTTAACTCCCTCTTTTTAGGAGTGAGCATGGGAGCTATCTTTACACTCTATGCACCGCTTGAACCCTCACTCTTTTCCATTGGGGGTGTTGTGCTTGCACTGGGGATGCTTCTGGTGGCACGCCTCTACTCCCATATACTCAATGCCCAGTGGTTTTTTACCATCTCACTTTTTGTAGAGCTTGTGATGCTGTGTGCGATGCTCTATTTTCTCTATGCATCATACAACTACCAGACTGCCCTGATGCTCTACATCGGGTATCAGTTTACTTTTGTATTTGGATCTTACCTTACACGTGCAGAAACGCTACTTTTACACACCGACACCCTACTCACTCAGCTCGATACGGCTAAACAACTGGGTTATCTTTTGGGTATGGGAGTCTCTTATCTTTTTTATAGGACACTCAAGCTGTATGGCATTCAAAACAGCCAGGAGCAGGTCTATTGGCTGCATTTTTTACTTGTAGGCATAGAAATACTGGTGTTGGTGCTCATATGGAAAAGTTTTAAAAGAGTCTAAAAAAGAGTTACTCATGTATGTCTATGACGGCATATTCATCTGCATAGACATCATCTGACGTTTTGCCGTACAGACCTGCATCACCCTCAACTACGACCGTAGTCCCTACCCGTGCCCATGCGAACATCTTTTGGGCAAAACCGTTTGACAAGCGTATGCAGCCGTGAGACGCCGGTCTGTTTGGCACAGCGCCCAAATGCATAGCGATGCCATCATTATTCAGGCGCAGCATATAAGGCATCACGGCACCCCCTTTGGGTTTAGGCCAAAGGTTCGAGACATGGTGACGCTTTTTTTGTAAAATGGTAAATTCACCCTCAGGGGTTTCATGCCCTCTCATCCCTGAAGAGATACGCCCCTCAAAGACAATAGACCCATCTTCAAGCGCATAGGCTTTCTGTTCTGAAAGATCTACCACCACCTCTTGGGAAGCATGCAGAAGCGTTGAACTGATTGCGACCAAAAGAAAACGATATAGACTTTTTTTCATCATGTCTTTCTTAGCGCTGCTGAAGCTTTTTCTTCAAGATAATCTTGCCCGCTTCCACACCAGGCTGGTCATAGGTGTTCACATCGATAAGTTCGCCCACCAAAGAAGTGAGTAGTTCATAGTAAAATATCAACGCACCAATGTTGTCTTCGGTGACACTTTGCAGGGTGATGGTATCGAGTGGGATACTCTCTTGATCTAACAAAGCTTCTACAACTGAGTCACACTGCATATTGATGAGTTTTGAGAATGGCAGGTTATTGAGTGTGTCGAGCATCTCAAGATGTGGCAAAGTAATGTCAGGGATGACGATATCTTCATGAAAATCTTCAATCTTGATAAACGTCACCGATTTGTCCCGTGTACCTTCCATGATGAGTTGTAAAAAAGAGTGCTGGTCTTTGGGGCCAATCAGACCAATGGGAGTAAGCCCCACATGAAAGGCACTGTGACGCTGGTGTTTACCCAGACTTTCACCCCAAAGCTGTACATACCACTGACAAAAATACTTGAGCGTTTCAGAGTACGCAAAGATACAGTTGATGTTGTACTGGGCGTGATTTTTGGCGTAGTAGACGGCTTTTTTGAGCAGTGTTTCTTTAAGATATCCATCATTAAAAAAACTGTTTTTTATCTTTTTTGCACCCAAGAGCAATGCCTCAATATCGATCCCGCACAGTGCCAAAGGAACCAATCCTACGCTTGAGAGTACCGAAAATCTACCGCCTACACTATCGGGCAGATGTAGCACTGAAGCCTTGATGGAATGCGCATACTTTTCAAGCGGAGAACCCGGATCCGTGATAAAGGTATAGACCTTTGGGTCAGACTGCAATGTGTAAAGATATTTATACACCGAAATAGTCTCAGTCGTTGTGCCTGACTTGGATATGATGAGAAAATGGGTAGTAGACAAATCCAATTTGGAAATCAGGTCACTGATATTAATGGGATCAGTACTTTCAAAAAAATAGAGCTTTCTTGTCAGTTCTTGAACCGGTTTCATAAATTCATACACCGCTTTGGCACCCAAAGAACTACCGCCGATGCCGATGACCGCGATGGTTGTAATCTCTGTTGAAAGTGTCGCACAATACGAAGTAATGGCGCCAATATCTTGATTGGGAAGCGCATAATACCCGATCACACTCTGCTCTTTTTGTATCGCAGCAAAGGCTCTCTGTTCTTCTTTGGTATGGTTTGAAGTAAAATAAAGTTTGTTTGTCATGGTGCTTCTTTTTCTACTATTATATCCGCAACTGCATTACAAATCTATGTAGTGAAGTAACATTCAGCAATCACGCTGTTGTCTTTTTATCATCGCGGCAAGAAACATATAGAGCATGATGGTATTAAATATAAAAAGTACCAGCACCACACCTGCATCTGCACCTTTATGTAACTGGAGTCCTGTTAAAGAATACACTACTTGGAGTACACCCAGAAACAATACCGTTTTTCGTGTATCTTCAGCAAAAAAATGTCTTAAAATGTGGTGGATATGGCAACGGTCTGCACCAAACATAGAACGGCCTCTGATCTTGCGACGCACCATCACTATTACCGTGTCCAAAATAGGTACTGCAGCAACAAACAAAATACTCACAGCAGGCAAATACGCCAAAGATTTCACTGCCAAAAGCGCAATCACAAAACCAAGTACCAGCGAACCGCTGTCCCCCATAAAAATGGAAGCCGGATGCCAATTATAGACAAGAAATGCCAAAAGCGTAGCGATAAAAACGCCGCTGAGTACCATCATAAAGCTATCATCATACGCATACCCTACCCAAAGAAAAGCACCTAAGATGACAATGCTCACTGTCGCTGCCAGCCCGTCAAGTCCATCGATGAGATTGAGTGCATTGGTAAATCCCACAACAGCAAAAACCGTAAAAGGAAGTGCAAACCATCCCAAAACAAGAGGAAAGCCAAAAAAGGTTCCCAATCTATGGATATAAATTCCATCGAAATAAAGAAATACTGTAGCTAAAATAATGACTATGAATTTGGTATTGGCAGAAGTGTCGTGATGGTCATCCAATACACCGACAATGAAAATAATGAAAATCGCCACGAATGTCCATGGATAGGTAAGCAAAATGTCCGAATGAAAAAAAGGAAAAACAAAAACCACTGCAAGAAAAAACCCTATACCAGCGGCTCTTGGGGTATGTTTTACATGCGAACT
>NCHB01000029.1 GCA_002281755.1 Sulfurovum sp. 16-42-52 | reverse complement strand
GATAATCCCTTGATAGATATTTGTTGCTCTTGATAGTTCTATTTTAGCTAAATTTCGGTTTTATCGTGGTTAGGTGGGGTTAATCAGAGGGTTCTATTACAAACTTAACATTGACAGGTTCATGGTATTATGGTTCTGAATATCTTACTACTAATGACCTAAACATTCTTTGGGGTGATGCAGCTTATGATGCAGGTATGTTTACTGCTGCTATCCAAGGTGGTGCCGTAATGCATGATGATATTGATGACACAAAAGCATTTGGTGCAAAAATTGGTACAACTATGAGTGACATCACTCTTGGTTTGGCATATTCTAATGTAAATGACAGCACATTTGGTATGTTCAACCTTGGTGGGACAACATCTGTACTTTATACAAACACAGTAGCAAACCAACTTGTTGCGAATACATTTGAATTTGATGCGGACAAATTTGTAGTTTCTGCTGGAACCAATGTATTAGGTGGAAACATTTCAGGTATCTATGCTTATACAGATTCGTCTTATACTGACTCCACAAATGAATTTGATCTTGTTTATGCTACAAACCTTACTTCAAGCCTTGGCTTAAGTCTAGCATATGCATATCTTGATACAGATGTAGTAGATCTTGACAACGATGGTGCAGTTGGCGGTTCAGCTAATTTTATACGCGCAGTTGCTAGATACAACTTCTAAGAATTTTTCTTCACTTTAGAGTTCAGGCTTTCTGCCTGGCTCTATCTTCTTTTTTATCATTTTTTTTAAACCCTACGTAACTGTATCATCCTCTATCTCACATTGACAAATCCTATTTTGTGTGCTATATTACTGTAATACAATATTACAAAAAAGGAATCAGTATGGTGGCTACGGTAAGGCTAGATGATGCGCTAGAAAAAACACTTGAAAGCCTTTCTAGTACATTGCATAAAAAAAAGAGTGATGTAATCCGTGATGCCATTACCTTTTACGCAAACACTCTAGAAACAAGCAAGCAAACTAAGTTGCGTAATGCTATTGATAAAACGAAAGCTGCAGATAAACGCATTTACGATGACATGGATGGCACATTCAGTGATGGTATCTAAAGGTCAGATATGGCTTGCCAATCTCAATCCTATTAAAAAAAATAATGAAGTAGGCAAAGTAAGACCTGTACTAATCTTTCAAAACGATGGACTCAACGAAAGTGATTATCCTACTACGATTGTGTTACCTTTAACAACACACCTCGTAGATGAAGCGCAACCCATTCGGATGCGCATAACCAAAAGAGAGAAACTGACGCATGATTCAGATATTATACTCACACAGATAAGAGCCATAGACAATACTCGATTTGTAGAGTATCTGGGTTGTCTGAATGAAGAAGAATACAAAAGTGTCAAACAAAATTTTCTCGAAATAATTGAATAAAGATGAAGAATATGCAAAAAAAACTACACCTTGTCAGCCTTGGCTGCACCAAAAATCTTGTCGACAGCGAAGTGATGCTTGGGCGTTTAAGAGAGTATGAGATTACCGATGACAGTACACAAGCCGATGTCATCATCGTCAATACCTGCGGGTTTATCGATGCAGCCAAAGAAGAGAGTATCAACACCGTTCTGAGCTTGCATGATGAACGTAAAAAAAACTCTATTTTGGTGATGAGCGGCTGTCTGAGCGAGCGTTACAAAGAAGAGCTTCAAGCTGATATGCCAGAGATAGATATCTTCACGGGGGTCGGAGACTATGAGAAGATAGACCAGCTCATCGCTTCTAAGCAAAGTACCTTCTCGCCTGAAGTGTATCTGGCTACCGAAAACTCAGGTAGAGTCATCACGGGTTCCAACTACCATGCCTATATCAAGATAGCAGAAGGATGCAACCAGTCCTGCTCATTTTGCGCTATTCCAAGCTTTAAAGGCAAACTCCACTCTCGCTCCCTAAGCTCAGTCCTGAAAGAAGTAGAAAATCTTGTAGCCCAAGGCTTTTATGATTTCTCATTCATCTCACAGGACAGTTCGAGCTACGGACGCGATATGAAGATGGCAGATGGGCTTATTGAACTCATCAAAGGGGTTGAGGCAATTGAGGGTGTGATTTCTGCTCGTATCTTATATCTGTACCCTAGCACCACCACCTTTGCGCTTATCGATGCGATTGCAGACTCTAAAGTATTTCAAACCTATTATGATATGCCTATTCAGCATATAGACGATGGTGTACTTAAAGTCATGAAACGCGGGTTTGGTGAGAAAAAAACCATCGAACTGCTTGAATACATGAAAAGCAAACCCGGTGCTTTTTTGCGTACCTCACTCATCGCAGGACATCCAGGTGAAAGTGACGAAAGCTTTGAAAAACTCTGTGCGTTTATGAAAACATTTGAGTTTGACAGGTTTAATACCTTTGGCTACTCCAATGAGGAAACAACCTCAGCCTATACACTTGAACAAGTCGACCAAGAAACGATTGATGAGAGAGCAGAAAAATTGGGGATGATAGCAGAAGAAAACACTCTTACTTCACTGCAAAAAATGGTCGGCAAAACCATCATACTTGTAGTAGATGGAGAGAGTGATGAACACGAGTATCTACTTACGGCTAGACCATTGGGCTGGGCTGTAGACATCGATGGTGAGATTCTTATCAATGACACATCAGATTTGGCTGTAGAGTATGGCAAAAGATATGAAGCAACTATCACAGAACTCGTCGGCACACAATTGCTTGCAACACTCATTCGACCATCTCATTAATTACGCTTTGCGTACCCTTGTCGTGATGAACGACCTTGAAAGCGAAGCGATTCGAGAATCACGACGCTTTTTTGCTTCGTTTTTTCTAAAAAAATGAAGAGAGAAACAAAGCCACGCGTCCCATAAAGAGGAACTTATGCTAAATTTAGACACACAAAACCTAAAAAATAAAAAAAATCTTTTAGCATTCTCAGCAGGTGTGGACTCTTCCGCTCTCTTTTTTTTACTCTTAGAGCATGGCATCTCTTTTGACATCGCCATTGTCAATTACCAAACGCGTCCAAACAGTGACACAGAAGAAGCCCATGCTAAAGCGTTGGCAAAAAAACATAAATGCTTTTGCCACAGTATCAAAGCACCCCACTTTCATACCAACTTTGAAAAACAAGCCAGAGACTTTCGCTATGAATTTTTCGAGTCCCTCATACGTTTAGAGGGATATGACACCCTGCTTACCGCCCATCAGCTAAACGATCAGCTAGAGTGGCTGCTGATGCGTTTAAGCAAAGGGGCTGGAGTGAGCGAATTGATTGGACTGGAACCTGTAACAGACAAAGAAGACTACACCCTTGTACGTCCCCTTTTAGGCTATAGCAAAGAGGAACTACTGGCGTATCTACAACAAAATAATTATCCTTATTTTGTTGACCAAAGCAATCAGGATGAAAAATATGAGCGTAATCAATTTAGAAGACAGTTTTCTGATGCACTTATGGCTCAACACAAAGAAGGTATCAGACGAAGTATGGACTATTTGCGCAAAGACAAAACAAAACTTGAAAGCAATTTTGAAACACTGCATACCCACAAACAACTCGTCATCATAAAACTTCATAACACAGAGTCTAGAACAAAAGCAACCGACCTAACACTCAAAAAACTAGGTTATCTCCTTTCAGCCAAACAACGCCAAGAGATTGACAAAGAGACTTCTCTGGTGATTGGAGGTACTTGGGTGGTAGAGACCCATCATGACCTCCTCTATATTGCGCCTTATGTAGATATGACAATGCCAAAGTACTTTAAAGAAATATGCAGAAAACACCATATTCCCAAAAAAATAAGACCCTATCTACTGCAAGAAGATATCGATCCAAAATTCCTAATTCCTAATTTTTACCCATGTCTGCCAAAGGGTGCGCTTTCATGTACTCCTGCATTTTTTTGACAGATCCCAGTTTGGTATAGACTTGTGTCGTTGCCATCGTTTCATGTCCAAGCAACTCACTCACATCAGCAATCCGTGCACCATGATGAAGCAAGTGTGTGGCAAAAGAGTGTCGAAGTTGGTGCGGTGTTACTTTAAATCCTGACTCTTTAAACAACTTTGTCATCATATAGCGCAACTGTGCCGCATTCATGGGTGCATTACCTTTTTCGAAAAGGTATTTTTTAGGGGATTTTTGATTCACATACACTGAAATCAGTTTTGAAAGGTTCTCCAATAAAGGAAGTTCTCTTACTTTGTTTCCTTTTCCGTGTATCTGCACCCATTCTTTTTTGATATCTTTGAGCTCCAACGCACTGAGTTCCGAGATACGCAATCCAAGACCGTACAACATAGAAACCAATAGTTTTTCTTCCAAATTGGCTTTTGCCAATACCTCATCAATAGACTGCTCTTCTATGGGTTTAGGCAGACTTTTGGGCACTTTGATGGACTCATCGCCTATGAGTTTAACCGGTATATGACACTGATCTTCAAGGTATTTGACAAAGGAGTGTATGGCAGAGAGTTTTTTCATGATTGTTTTTTTGTTGTTTTTGACTATTTTAAAACGATAGGGTGTGATGTCAAGCACCCTTAAACCCTCTTCTTGATAATCATGAGACACTTCACTCATCTGCCGCAAGATAATTTCATACGTGACCACAGAGGTCAAAGAATATCCTCTCACATCCAAAAGATAGGTCAAAAAATCTTCATACAAAACTTGGAGTGATTCTCTCATGCGCTACTCAATCGTATGTTCAAGCATTTTTGCACGAAGAAAAGCCCTCGCATCTTCTACTTCTAATCCATCAAGCGAAATGCTTTGAATATAAAAGTCTATCTGTGTAAAAGGTTTTGGAATCACAAACTGATCCCAACTGCCTAACTGCCAATAGTTTTTAGCAGTAAAATTCAGCACAAAAAGTGGCAAATGACTTTTAAGCGCCAACCCGATAGCACCATCACTCATAGAATGCCTTGGTCCCCTTGGGCCATCCGGGGTGATGAGCACCTCTTCACCCGACTTAATACTTCTAAAAGCCTCCAATAACACTTTTTGGGCGCCTTTTCTGCTTGAACCTTTAAGCGCGCGTATCTGCAATTTTTTGAGTACCTTTGCAATCAAAAGACCATCATAATGCCCAGAGATAATCGCAGAAGCGGGGTGTTTTTTGTGAATATGGCGATATGCCTGAGGACTCATCAAAAGTTCACCATGCCAGCACACACATACATGCTGCTCATCGCCAATCGGAGTAACATAGTGAAATTTTTTCGAAGCACTGACCCATAGCAAGCGCATCAACCCATAAATAAGTGGCGGAAGGATAAAGCCGCCCACTTGTCGTAAGACATCTTTCATTTTAGCGCCTTAAAGTACTTCTCCATCCAGTGCACCACGTGATGTTTTGATGACCTTTACTGGTAAAATCTTACCCAAAAGTTCTTCACTGCCCTGCACAAAAAAGAGTTTGCCGTCATCAGAACGTCCTGAAACCCGCCCGCCTGATTTGAGTTCATCAAAATAGACTTGATGCACCGCTCCAAGCTGTGCATCCATCACTTCATCCAGTATCTCTGTATGTCGAGACTGCAAACGGGTGAGTCTCTCTCCTGCGATGTCGCTGTCTATCTGATTGGTAAAGGTTGCCGCTTCGGTGTGCGGACGGGCTGAGTACTTAAACGAAAAGAGTTGCTCAAACCGTACTTTTTCAAGCACGTCCATCGTGTCTTCAAAATCTGGATCACTTTCACCCGGAAAGCCGACGATGATATCTGTAGAGATGGCTGCTTCGGGGCACAATGCACGTATCTTTTCACAACGGTTGATGAAATTCTCTTTGGTGTATCCTCTTTTCATTGCTTTAAGCAGTGAGGTCGAGCCGCTCTGTAGGGGCACATGAATCTGTTTGCATATTTTAGGATTGTTTGCAAACTCCTCCAAGAAGGCATCATCCATATGCAAAGGATGCGGAGAAGTAAAGCGTATACGTTCCAATCCTTCTATCTGAGAAATCTTCCGTAAAAGCTGTGTAAAGTCACACTGCTCTTCATTGCTTCCAAAGCGTCTTCCGTAATTGTTCACATTTTGACCCAGAAGCATCACTTCTTTTGCGCCTGTGGCTACCGCTTTTGTGATCTCCTGCACGATAAGATCTGAAGGAATGGAGATCTCTTCTCCTCGTGTTGCAGGCACGATGCAAAATGTACAGGACTTGTCACAGCCGATAGAAATGTTTACCATCGCTTTAAATGGATTGCTTCTATACTCTGCAAAATCATAGGTGCTCTCATCAAAGTCTGTACTGACTTCCACTGCATGTTTTTGGTTGATTACTTGGGTTATTTTTGAAACGTTTCTTGCACCCAATACAAAATCCACTGAAGGCGCACGCTTGATAATCTCTTCACCCAAGTGTGAAGCGGTACATCCTGTTACACCGATTTTTGCAGAGGGTTTTTTGTATTTGTTAAACACTCCGATTTCAGAAAACAGTTTGGCTACAGGCTTTTCTCTTACCGAACAGGTATTGATGATAATAAGGTCGGCTTCATTGAGGTTTTCTGTGAGCTCATAGGGTTCTTGTCGGTTCAGTTCTGCTATCATGTGTTCACTGTCGCGAACATTCATCGCGCAACCAAGCGTTTCTATAAATAATTTTTTACTCAATGCTGTGTCTTTCTAGTAGAGTGTTGTGAAAGTGTGCCAAAAAGAAGTTCACCTTTGCTTTTGGCACACTATTGCGCATTATGCGATGATATGCACTTCATAGATATATTCGTTTTCATCGAGTCCGTATTTTACTTCTCTCATATAGACTGAATACCCTTTTTCTTCAAAATATTCAATCATCTCTTTGAGTTCTTTATGTGAATTGTCTTTGTCAAAATAAAATATCGATTTTTCTGCCAGTTCTTCTTCTATTTTTTCCACTTCAACGGTTCTTGGTTTTGCTTTTAGGGTGGTTCTAGCAAGTTTCAGTTTCATTCATTTTGCCTTTTTCTTATCTCTTTTTCTTATGTATGCTTTTGATACAACGATAGTAAATTATACTTTATTTTGCGTAAAGCTTTGATTAGCTATAATTCATTACTTCAAAAACAATATCCCCAAGATGTCATTCACACTGTTTTGTTACCTCTTGTAGCGGTATATTGCAATGGGTTATAAAGGTACTACTTATTAGGAATTATTAATGGAAAAAATATTAGACATCATCGAAGCGATCGCACATGAAAAAAATATCAGTAAAGAACATGCAATTGAGGCATTTAAAGACTCTTTAGTCAATACAGCAAAAAAACTCAGCAGTTTTACGAGCACCTTTGAAGTCATTATCGACCATGATACAAAAAAATACTCTGTATTTAAAGTTATCACCGTAGTAGCAGACAACGATGCACAACTCTATGTCGAAGTGGGTAAAGAGGACAATAAACAGAAGATAGAATCAGACAGCTTCATCTCACTCAGTGAAGCCAAAGAGTATGATGAATCTTTGGAACTGGGCGATCAGCTTAAAGAAGAGTTTATCCTTGAAGAACACGGACGAACTGCATCAGCCAATCTTTTCAAAGAACTTGAATACCACATCCAAAGACGTATCGAGCAAGACCTCTTTGAAAAATACAAAGAAAAAGTAGGCACAGTAATGTTGGGTACGGTAAATCGCATTGATGCGCAGGACAATACCCATGTTGAAATCGGTGAACTTAAAGGCATCATGTCGCTTCGTAACCGTATCAAGGGTGAAAAATATAAACGCGGAGATACCATCCGTGCATTGCTTCGTTATGTGAGTGTAGATCCCGAATATGGACTCTATCTTGAACTCACACGTACATCACCCAAGTTCCTAGAAGCACTCATGGCTTCTGAAGTACCTGAGATTGATGATGGTGTAGTGACTATCACCGCTGCAGCAAGGATACCCGGAGAACGCGCCAAGATAGCACTAAAAACTGAACAAATGAACGTCGATCCCATCGGAGCGGCTGTTGGCGTAAAAGGAGTGCGTATTAATGCCGTTAGCGAAGAGCTTAACGGTGAAAATATTGATTGTATCGAATACTCGCCTATTCCTGAAGTATTTATCACGCGTGCACTAAGCCCTGCGATTTCACAAAGTATCAAAGTGGATACCGAAAACAAAAAAGCGATTGTCAGCATTACAGGAGACCAAAAAGCAAAAGCAATCGGTAAATCGGGTATCAACATCCGCTTGGCATCCATGTTGACAGGTTATACGATAGAACTCAATGAAATCGAAGGCTTCACGGAAAGACCAGCAGGCAGCACAGAAAACAGTGAGGCAGAAAAAACAACCGATACCTCAGCATTGGCAGATTTATTTAAATAAGCAACTTCTCCTCTTGACACAAAGAGGAGCTAAAAAACCTACCTCAATACCAAAGAAGCAAAACGCTCTGCATCCAAAGAAGCAGAGCCCACCAGGACACCGTCCACAAAAGCAATTTTGCTAATCTCTTTGATATTTTCAGCATTGACACTCCCGCCGTAAAGCAGTGGTTTTTTGATGGTTTGTCTCAATGCCTCATGGGTAGAAGCGATCTCTTTAACTGTTGCCGATCTTCCTGTACCGATGGCCCAAATAGGCTCATACGCGACAATGAGTTTTTCATACCCGACATCAATCCCTTCAAACTGAGAAAGCAGATGCCTCATCACGGCTTCATCTCCACGCTCTCGTATTTCAAGCGGTTCACCGATACAATAGAGTATTTCAAACCCTTTTTCTTGAAAAAACGCAAATTTTTGGGCTACACTTTCTTGGGACTCTCCCAAAATCTGGCGTCTTTCACTGTGCCCGATAAGTATAGTGTTGATGCCAAACTCTTCGAGCTGTTCCAAACCAATTTCACCCGTATAAGCACCATTGACAGCCGGATAAGCATTTTGAACTCCGAGCGTAAATGCCCCTTCAAATCTATCCAAAGCTGTTGCAGGTGGAAAAATATACACCCGGTCATCAGATTTTTCTGCATGCAACTTTTGGGTTAACACTTCAATATAGTGTTTTGTTGTGGCTCTTGTGTGGTTGGTTTTGAAATTTGCTGCAAAAATCATCTTTATTCCTCTTTGGACTACTTGAGTGCTTCAATTCCCGGGAGTACTTTACCCTCTATAAGATTTAAACTTGCTCCACCCCCTGTACTCACAAAGGTCATTTCATCGACATCACCTGCCTTTTGTGCCACATCAGCCGTATCTCCCCCGCCAACAATCGTGGTTGCATGCGTATCGGCAATATCATGAGACATTTTCAAACTGCCTTTGGAAAATTTATCCCACTCATACACACCCATAGGGCCGTTCCACATAATAGTCTGCGCATCATTAAGCACTTCACGGAACAGTCTTGAGCTCGCCGGCCCGATGTCTAAACCCATCCAGTCAGCCGGAATCTCTTGAGATGGGAGGTATTTTGTAATGGCGTGCTCGGAAAATTCAGGACTCACCACCACATCTACAGGCAGGTAAAACTTCACGCCTCGCTCTTTTGCCTTCGCCATAATTCTGCGTGCTTCATCCAAAAGATCATTTTCTACCAAAGAAGTACCGATCTCAAACCCTTGAGCTTTCAAAAAGGTAAATGCCATGCCACCACCGATGATCACTTTATCAACTTTCTCGATGAGATTTGTCAGTGCTTCAAGTTTTCCTGACACTTTTGATCCGCCGACGACTGCTACAAAAGGACGCATTGGGTTTTCTAATGTTTTGGCAAAAAAGTTTACTTCTTGGGAGAGAAGAAAACCGGCTGCTTTATGCTCTGCATCAAAATGTCGAGCAATGGCATCAATAGAGGCATGCGCTCTGTGACACGCACCAAAGGCATCATTGATATAGACATCAGCCATGTTGGCTAATTCAGCCGCAAATGCTGGATCGTTTTTAGTCTCTCCTGCTTCATAACGCAGATTTTCAAGCACCAGTACTTCCCCTGCTTGAAGTGCTGCGGCTTTGGCTTTAGCATCAGGACCCACTACATCTGTTGCAAGCGTGATAGACTCAGCGATTTTCAATAGGGTTCTGAGCCGTGTCACAACTGTGGCTAGAGAGTATTTTTCCTCATACACGCCCGGTTCAGGACGCTCATAATGCGAAGCCAAAATGACCTTACACTGCCTGTCTAAACAATACCGAATCGTAGCCAACGCCCCTCTGATTCTTCTGTCATCGGTGATATTTCCGTCTTCATCTTTAGGGACATTAAAATCACATCGTATAAATACTCTTTTGCCGTCAATCTTTAACTCTTTAACTGTTTTCATCTACACCCTTACTTTTTACTGATGTGAACTGCCATATCGACCAAACGACAGGAGTATCCCCACTCATTGTCATACCACGAGAGCACTTTGACCATATTGCCGCCTATCACCTGAATCGTGTCGAGCGCGACAACCGTGCTGAGTGACTCACCCACAAAGTCTTGAGACACTCTGTACTCTTCATCTACCCCAAGAATACCCTTGTGTGACCCTTCACTCGCAACCTTCAAGGCATTCTGTACCTCTTCAAGTGTCACCTCTTTGTTTAACGTAACCGTCAAATCAACCATAGAGACATCCGGTGTAGGAACCCTGATGGCCTGTCCGTTTATTTTTCCCGTAAGCTTCGGAAGCACTTTGGCGATTGCTTTAGCTGCACCTGTTGAAGTAGGTACCAGATTGGTAGCACCGGAACGCCCTTTTCTGGCATCTTTTTTGTCTTTGCCGTCAAGTATGGGCTGTGAAGAGGTATAAGAATGGATGGTGGTCATCAGACCTTTTTCTATCCCAAAGGCATCATCAAGCACTTTTGCCAAAGGCGCAAGTCCGTTGGTCGTACAAGATGCGTTAGAGACGATGCTTTCACCCGCATACGCCTCTTCATTGGCCCCCAATACAAACGTTGCAGTATCATCTTTAGCCGGAGCCGAAAAAAGCACTTTTTTGATGCCGTTATCCAAGTAAGGCTGTACAGACTCTGCTGTTAAAAAGGCACCTGTACACTCTAGTACAATCTGCGCACCACAGGAAGCAAAATCTATCTTGGCAATTTCACGCTCAGCAAAAATCTTTGCCTTGGTTTTTCCGATATGCAGATATCCCTCAGATACGGATACATCTTTTCGTGTACCGTGCACTGAGTCATATTTGAGATTGTACTGCAACATCTCTTCACTGCCTGAGGCATTGACAGCTACCAGCTCGATATCGTCTCTGTCTGCGATGATACGTGCCACACATCTGCCGATTCTTCCAAGTCCGTTGATTGCTACTTTTACAGCCATACTTTACCCTTATGATTATTGTGCTAAAATACTGCAATTTTACAGTAAATGAGGTTAGTATTTGGTTAATCACAACAAGCCTACTGTAGCTATCTTTGGGGGGAGTTTTGACCCTCCCCACAAAGGACATCAGCAAATCGTTGAGAAAGCTGCAGAAGTTTTGGAGATAGAAAAACTCCTTGTGGTGCCAGCTTACCTTAATCCTTTTAAAACGTCTACCCTCGCAGATGCTTCGTTACGTCTTTCATGGTGTCATACACTCTTTGATGGCATTAAAAAAGTTGAAGTGACTGCGTATGAGATAAACGAAGGCAAAAGCACAGCAACCTCACAAAGCGTAAAACATTTTAACCAGACCTATCATGTCAAATATCTTATCGTAGGATCTGACAATCTTGCGACATTGACACAATGGCACGAGTTTGAATGGCTAAATGAACATATTATCTGGGTCATTGCAACAAGAGAAAATACACATTTAGAGACAAAAATGCTTACAAACTGGATACTTCTACCCATAGACGTACCCATAAGCTCCACACAGATAAGAGAAAAAAAAGATTTACAATTGATTGACAAAAAGATTGAAAAATCTGTCAAAAACATACTAGAAGGACAACACCCTATGACAATAGAAGAAAGAATAGCAAATATCGTAAAATTACTCGATGAAAAAAAAGCTGAAGAGATAGAAGTCTTTAACCTTGACAAAGCAGACTACATCGCCAAACGCGTAGTCATCGCGAATTCACTCAACGGCAAACATACCCTCGCACTCTTTGATCACCTCAAGAAAGAAATCAAACTCCAAGGTGATACAATGATAGCTTCAGATGCTACAGACGAATGGGCAGTGGCTGATTTGGGCGATATACTGATTCATATCATGATACCCGAATACAGACAACGCTATTCACTTGAAGTCTTTTTATCTGAACTGGTGGAAAGTCAAAAAAACCGAAACAGTGACCCGGCATAAACGACAGATTCTGTCGTTTACAGGACTTATTGTACCTATATTCCCTCATGGCGCGAACCTGTTAAAAACTCCAGCGCCAAAAAAAGTCCTATGGTCAACAGAGGCGAGAAAATAACCCACCAATAATATCTGTCTCTAAACATATACACAATCAATCCGCCCCAAGCAACAAAAAGTAAAATGGTATGCGCTATAAAAAGTGGCATGACGGGTCTGCTCATATAGCCCACAACTGAAAAGGTAATGATAACACTCACTGTTGCTAGTGCTATCATAAGTTTTTTGATGTTATTGTTTTTTAGATAAAGAAGCACTATCGCCGCGAGCGTACCAAAAATAGCCATAAACAATACTATTTTCATGATACAAAGTCCTTAAAGCGCATCAACGACTTCAATACCAAGCAAATTAAGACCCTGCTTCATGGTTTTGGCTGTCAAATCCGCCAAAACCAAACGACTCATTTTAATCTCTTGCTTTACACCCTCTTTGAGTATAGGATTCTGCTCATAAAAACGCATAAAGAGTGTCGCCAGTTCATACAGATAACTTGTAATCTGATTGGGTGCTGCATCAACTGCTGCACGGTTGAGAACATCTTCAAAACCAAGTAGCAAGACACAGAGTCGGTGCTCAAGCGGATCACTAATCATGATATGCCCCTCAATGGCTCCGTCATATCTGCGAAAGATACTTTGGATTCTTGCATACGCATACTGCATATAGAGTGAAGTATTTCCTTCAAAACTGAGCATTTTATCCCAGTTGAAAATATAATTTGATTCGCGGTTGATGCTAAGATCTGCATACTTCACTGCGCCGATACCGATAATCTTTGCTAAAGCATCGATCTGCTCAGGTGTGTATGAGGATTTATCTTTTATGGTATCTTGTGCTTTGAGTACGGCTTCATCGAGCAAATCTATCAGTTTTACCGTACCCCCATCACGCGTCTTAAACGGTTTGCCGCCTTTGTCCATCATCGTACCAAATGCAACATGTTCAAGCGCGACATCCCCAGGAACAAAACCGGCTTCTTTTGCCAATCTAAAGACTTGTTTAAAATGTCCTGCCTGTCTGGCATCCACCACATACAAGATACGCTTGGCACCTAAAGTTCCTGCCCTATAGCGTAAAGCAGCAAGGTCAGTGGTTGCATACAGGTACCCGCCGTCACTCTTTTGAACCATCACCGGTATCTCTTCATCCTCCAAAAACACACACTGTGCCCCATCACTCTCTTTGAGCAACCCCTTCCCATAAAGATCACGCACAACCCTGCTCAGGTCATCATTATAAAAACTCTCTGCACGTACATCATCCCGTGTCAGCTTCACAGAGAGTTTATCATACACCTCTTCGCAATGTCCCAAAGAGATAGCGATAAACTGCTGCCAAAGCGCCAAACAGTGTGCATCTCCGCTTTGTATTTTTACCACATACTCTCTGGCTTTGTTTGCAAAGGCTTCATCGGCATCAAAACGCCCTTTGGCATCTTTATAGAACTGTTCCAAATCCTTCAGACTCACCGAGCCTTCTTTGTGCATCTCTTCAAGATACGCAATCAGCATACCAAATTGGGTACCCCAATCTCCGATATGGTTTTGGCGAATCACCTCATCGCCCAGATAGCTTAAAAGGTTTGCCAGCGTATCACCGATGATGGAGGAACGAAGATGTCCTACATGCATCTGTTTTGCCATATTTGGGCCAGAGTAATCTACAACTACTTTCATCGGGGCTGCACGCTTTTCTACCCCAAGACGTGCATCTTTTTGTGCTACCTCGCACTGCAAAGCAAGCCACAAGGGATTGAGCCAAAGATTGATAAAGCCCGGACCTGCTATCTCTGCTTTAGAGAGTATGGTGTCAAGATCAAGATGTTTGATGAGTGTCTCAGCAATCTCTCTTGGATTTTTACCCAGTTTTTTAGACAATGCCATGGCACCGTTAAACTGAAAATCACCAAATTCTGCTTTGGTTGACTCAGATACGGAGATGGCTTCATGCTCTATGCCGGCTTTTACAAAAGCTTCTTGAATGATGTGATTGATGTGTGATTTTAATTTCATGTTGTACCATTTTTGATAGGGTTTAGAAGAGAAGAGCTCTCAAGGAGCTCTAGGAGTTTGTCACTTGCGTGACTGTTTAGATTAAGCGTTTTCGCTTTTTTTCTCTTCGATTGGAGCGTTTACTTTAGGCTCTTCTTTAGAGGCAAGCTCTTTCGTGTCCTCGTCATCATCATCTTTAATCGCTTTTTTAAAGTCTTTGATCCCTCTTCCCATACCTTTTGCAAGATCTGGAATCTTTTTTGCTCCAAAAAGAAGCACCACAATCGCCAATATAATCAATAACTCCGGCATACTAGGAACACCCATAACCATCCTTTATTTCGCTGCTATACGCATTAATTTTAAACAATTATACACCAATATGTTTAAGTTTAGTCAAGCGCCAACCATTGCTTTACAAATTCTTCTTGCAACGCATGGCTTTGTTTGAGTCTGGCAGCATTGGCAATAATCACAAAACGTCTTGTTGCCTCTTCCACACTGTCATTGATGATAGTAAAATCATACTCTCCCAGTGCCATAATCTCCCCTTTTGCATTCTCGATACGCTTGGCGATGACACTTGCGTCATCTGTTTCTCTTGCATGCAGTCTGCTTTTGAGTACTCCAAGCGTAGGGGGTGTGATGAATGCAGAGGTGGTGATGTCATTGAGCTTTGCGCGCACCAGTCTGTGACCTTGCACATCAATGTCAAAGATGACCAGTTTCCCTGCATCCAAGGCTTCTCTTACCGGTTTGAGTGAAGTGCCATAGTAGTTGCCGTGCACCTGTGCATACTCAAGAAAGTTTCCAGCTTTGATATCTTCTTCAAAACTCTCTTTGCTCACAAAAAAATAGTCCCTGCCGTCCACTTCACCTTCTCTAGGACTTCTTGTGGTGGTAGAGATGGAAAAATAGTATTCACCTATCTGACCAGAAGCCGCAGAGATAATCGTGCTTTTACCTGCACCGCTTGGCCCCGATAAGACCAAAATAGCACCTTGGGACATTAAAAACGCTCCTCTATTTTGAGTTGAATTTTTATCTCTTCGCCATTTAAGAGTTTTTGGATTTTTTTTGGTTTGAGATTGGTGATGATGTTACTGAGTACCGCTTCAATATCGATGGATTCTTTTGCATAATCCTGACTCTTTTTTTTATGTCTTTTTTTGATTTTTTTAAGTTTTTTTTCCAGTTTTACAGAATCTTCGTTCACGGAAACACTCAAAGCTTCGACCATCTCATCTTCTTCAAGTATCTCAAGCCCCTGCGCCATCAAATCCTCTTTGATGACTTGAATCTTGCGGGCTTCATAGCTGGCATCTTCTAAAAAATCCGCTTCGGGTAAACCTGTCTCCTCTTCTTGAGTTTCAAGCAATCCTTTGATTCTGGTGATTTCATCCAGATTGAGGACTTTGGTGCTAAATGTTTCCAAAGATACCTCTTCATCCTTGGTCATATCAACCCCTGCAAGCACCTGAAGTATCTGTGAAGGTAAAAAAGGTTTTTTAATCACTGCATCAAACCCTTTGGGCAACTCTGCCAAAAAAGAGAGCAGTACTTTTTTTCTTGCGCTAAGCGTATGAAATGATGTAACCTTCATGGCTTCATAAGAAGCATCATCAACAAATACGACATCATATCTCGTCTCACGCACTGCTTCTAAGCTTCTTACTTCATCGAGTTCCATTTGGGCATCACGGGTACAAAGCGCGAGCAGTCTGGAAACCACAGGATTGGTATTGATAAGCAGGATTTTCACAAGAAGCACTCCAAAATAAATTGTTCTTATTATAATACAAATCTAATTAGGGCTTGGTTGGAGAGAGAAGCAAGCCCTAAAGCACTTCTCCTTTGGCTACTTTGAGAGAAAACTGTGCTTTGTTGTACTCGCTGATTGTTTTAAAATAATCAATTTTTGCCTGAAGATAATAGGCTTGTACCTGAAACACTTCAAAAGGCTTGGCAGTTCCCAGTTTTTGGCGCTCGATGCTTTGATTGAGTGCTTTGGTCGTTGTCTGGAGTGCTTGCTTTGCAAAGATAATCTGCTCTTTTCCTATCTGAAGTTCTGCGAGTGCACTTTTGATTTCTTCTTGAATCTGCGCCTCTAAATCCTCTTTTTGAAGATACTGTGCCTTGATTGTGGCATCATATCGCTCTTTTTCACCTTGCGAAAAAATTCTGCCCAGCGGTACTTTCCAAACCAATCCGACATTTGCCCCTGTAGTAGGATAGAGTTGTTGCGTGTCCGCAAGGGCTTGTCTGGAGTCAATATCGCCAGAGAGTGAACCAAACTCCGAACCGTAACCGTTTATTTGCAGTTGAGGCATGTAGTGCCCTGTTGTCACCGATTTTTTCTCTTCTTGAAGGGCTTGAATACTCGATTGCACCGCTTTGATTTCAGACCTGTCACTCTCAAGACTTTGAGCAGTTTTAAATTCAATCGGCGTGATGGCAGCTTCAGAACTGACAAGCATTACATCTTGACGTAAATTGAGCAGTCTTGCTAATTGGATTGATTTGAGTCTGTACGCTTTTGTGGCATTCATCGCTTCGAGTTTATAGTGTGCTAGATTGCTTTTTGCCAGTTGTAGTTCGGACTCATACCGAAGCCCCGCTTCAACCTGCACGGCAATCTGATGGGTGATAGTCTCAGACTGTGCTACCAAATCAGCAAAGGCGCGTATCTTCATCTGCTCATTAAGCAAATCATAATAGGCATAAATACACTGTAAAAGCATTTGATTTTTTTGTGCCTGTGTGAGATGTTCGCTTGCTTGCATTCTGCGTTGGGCCGCTTTTGTTTTATAGATGCCATCTGCAAAATTGAGTGTCACACTCACCCCCATACCCAGCCAGAGATTGTCGCTTGAGACATCGGTATTGAAAGTGCCGTCTGCATTCATACTTGTACCCCAGAGCTGATTGGTATTTGCACCCAAATAGAGCGTAGGATACCACCATTCGTTCGCTTCTTTGAGTCGCGCTTGAGATATTTTTTGTTGCGTAACCAAGGCTTTGATGGTAAGGTTATTGGCACCTGCGAGTTCGAGTACCTGCTGAAGGTTTACAGGTAAACCCTCTTGCGCGTAAAGTTTACTTAGACACAAACAAACCAAAAATGTACGAAATAAAATCTTCATCATCGCTGCTCTACTTCTGCTTTGCCAGTTGCATCTTCACGGGCGTTCCATCAGCACACAACTCTTTGCCTTGGATGACAACAGACATCTCTTGGGTGATATTTCCATCGATAATCTGTGTGTATTTGTCATCCCTGACGCCTGTTTTTACCTTGACTTTATAGGCTTTGTCTTGTTTGACGACATACACATACGCTTCACCTTTGAGATTTCCAATCGCCTCATTGGGTAAAGCAAGAAACCTTTGCGGGCTGCTTCGTTCAAACATAACCTTTGCGTACATTCCAGATAGAATTTTCATCTGGCTATTGGGGATATCGAGTTGAATTTCCATCGTGCGTGAGGCAGGGTTCAATCCGACTGTTGTTCGCGAAATGGCTGTTTGCACTTTCAGATTGGGCAACTCAGGGAAGACAACTGTGCCGTTAAGACCTTTGGTTAAAAATGCTGCATCGGATTCAGAAACCTCTACACTCACACGCACAGGCTGTACATCTTGTAACTCGTACAGGGCCTGTGCGTTGGGGTCAATCAGACTGCTTTGTATCACGGCACCCTTATCGACAAAGCGACCGGTGATGATGCCTGAAAAGGGAGCGCGTATAGTAAGAAAAGCGATTTGTGTCGTCACGGCATCCACTTGGGCTTGAAGACTTTCAAACTCCGCTTGTGCCACCTCAACATCAATCACTGAAGTAAGCTCAGGTGTTCTTTTATAAATGCTTTTAAGCCTTTTATAGACGGCTGCTTTGCCTTTGAGCTGGGCTTGCAGTTTTAGTTTTTCACTAGAAAGCTCAGGATTGTCCAATACACCCAAAATCTGCCCCTCTTTCACGGCATCGCCGATATCGACACGGTTCTCTTTAAGATACCCATTACTCATCGCAAAAATCATCACCTTTTGATCTGGCTTCACGATGCCAGAGACGCTCAAAGGGGTGTTAAAGACATAAGGCTTTGCAGTGTCAACTAAAACAGTCGGCGTATTGATTTGCTCCTTGGGCGTGTTTTTTTCGCTCTCTTTACTTTCACAGCCACTCAAAAGAAGCAGCAGTACTATCATCACATACGTGTTAGATGGTTTCATTTATATTTCCTTGTTTGGCTGATTTTTGATTGAACAGATAAAACAAAATAGGTACGACAAAAAGAGACAAGAGTGTCGCTGCACCCACCCCTCCAATGATGGCGCGTGCCAACGGGATGTTCGCCTCACCGCCCGTTTCATATCCGATTGCCATCGGCATCAAAGCCAAGATTGCAACAATAGCGGTCATCATGATGGGGCGGAACCGATTGCCTACCCCATGTAAAATGGCTTCTTGAAGCGGTTTGCCTTCGTTTAAAAGTGTATTCATCTTATCGACCAAGAGGTTACTATAGGCAACGCTGATACCAATCATCATGATAATACCCATAACAGACTGGATATTGAGATAGGTATCCGTGAGTAAAAGCATCACAATCACACCCGTAAATCCAAGTGGAATAACCGAAATAATAATCAACGGCAGCGTAAATGAACGCAAAAGTGGCACGATAATTAGATAGACCAAAATAGCCGCTAAAGCCAGTCCGATACCCAAATCGTTAAAGCTCTCCTGCATATTTTGAATCTCACCTTTAAATTCAACTCTGTATCCTGCAGGTATCGTAGCGCGTAGTGCTTCAAGCTTTTTGTCGATATCTGCTGCCACTGAAGCAATATCTCGCCCCTCAACATTGGCATAGACATCTGTCACACGCTCAATGTTGAGGTGACTAATGTCATTGGGTACTGAAGTGATGGAAGTTTTGGCAACATTTTTAAGCAAAATGGCATTGGAAGTGCCTGTAGAGATTGCGATGTTTTCAACTGCCTGGGGATCATCCAACTTCACTTCAGGGTATGTTACCCCGACAAAATAGTGGTTTCCATTTTTGGGGTCTATCCAAAATGAGGGTTTAAAACTCACCGATGACGTCATGGCAGAGACGGTATTTTGAACAATGTTTTGTGCATCCGTACCTAACATGGCTGACTTGGTACGATCGATTTCAACCTGTATCTCAGGGTGATCGTAACGCTGATTGATTCTGACATCTTGTGTGCCTTTGGTATTTTGGACGATGTCGCGCACCTTCACCGCTATCTCTTGTGCCACATACAAATCTTTACCTGTAATCTTAATATCGATAGGAGATGGAAGCCCTTTATTGAGCGCACTGTTCACCATCCCACTGGTATTGAAGATAAATGACACCCCTGGAAACTTCTCTTTGAGTTTTACACGCAGTGCGCTGACATACGAAGCTGTTTTAACGGCACGGTTATCATCTAGCTGAATCGCTATCGTCGCATCTTGCGTGCCTGAATTGGTGGTGTACGCTGCAGGCCAATCATTTAAAACACCGATATTACTGATAATGACTTTGGCATCAGAGCCCAGCTCCTGCTTCAAAAAGTGTTCAACTTGCGTAATCTTCTCTTCGGTTTTTTCAATCCGTGTCCCTGTCTCCATACGCACATCAATCGAAATCTGCCCGATATCCATTTGAGGAAATAGCTCTTTTCCGATATGCTGTAACCCAAAAAGAGACAACACAAAAAGAAGTACGCTGATGCCCAAAACCGTTTTTCGTTTTTGAATCACCCTCTCAACCGTACTGACATAACGCTGTGTCAAACGATGAAAGCCACGATCAAATGCGCCCAAAAACCCTTTGGGTTTTTCATATCCCTGCTGCTTACTGTAAAGCATTGCCGCCATAATAGGCACGAGGGTCATAGAGAAAAAGCGTGATCCAATCATCGCCAAAGAGACCGCTATGGCTAAAGGGGTAAAAAGAAACTTCGCAATACCGGTTAAAAAAACAATGGGGAAAAAGACAATGATGATGGTCAAGGTCGTCACAAGTACAGGCAGAGCAACCTCTTTGGCTGCATCATAGGCGGCTTGTGATGCCTTTTTGCCCAAGCGCAAATGTTTATCAAAGTTTTCCAAAACAACGATACTGTCATCTACAAGTAAGCCGATTGCCAAGGCTATACCGCCTAGGGTCATCGCATTGATGCTATTGCCCGTAAAATAGACTCCGATGAGTGCCACCATAATAGAAAGCGGTATGCTCAGCGCCACAATAAAAGTCGCCCGAAGGCTTCCTAAAAATAACAAGAGTGCTACTGACACCAAGACAAGCCCTATCAGCGCCTCTTTGACAAGCCCGTCAATGGAATGGCGTACGTAGCTTGATTGATCCATCAACACTTCCATCGTGATGGAAGGATCGATTTTAGGTTTAATCTCAGGGAGTTTTGCTTTGACTGCTTCGATAGCTTCGATGGTATTGGCACCAGGGCGTTTAAAGATAGGTACATAGACCTGCCGTTTCCCGTCAATGTGCACGATATTGGTTTGAATCGCGCCACTGTCTTTGGCATAACCGACATCTTTAAGAAAAATAGGTGCCCCATTGGCATTCATTTTGATGACAATCGTGTTAAAGTCTTCGATTTTAGGCAGCAGTCCATTGGCATTGACGCTGTAGTTCATCCCCCCGATGTTGATATCTCCGGTAGGAATCATCGTATTGTTCTTATGTAGGGCATTGAGAACATCTGTTTGCGTAAGGTTGTAAGCGCTGAGCTTATCAGGATCAACATATAAAAAAATACGGCGAAGCTGCCCGCCATACACCGCAGGAACGATAATGCCTTTGACTGAACCCAGTTGGGCACGCAAATCAAAATAGGCAATATCATACAGCTCTTTTTCATTGAGCTTTTCACTGCTAACAGCTAAAAAAGCTAAAGGAGTTGAAGCCGTAGGATCATAAGGCATGATCATGGAAGGCAGTGTACCTGGAGGCAAAAAATACAAATCAGACATCGCCAGTGCTGAGATTTGCGCCAAGGCTTCGCTGGGATCTGTCCATTCACTAAAAGAGGTACGAACGATGCTTACACCATTCATCGTTTTGCTCTCTTGCTTGACAATACCATTGGCTTGACTCATCCACCGTTCCAGACGCATCGTGATGTCTTTTTCCATGACTTCAGCCGGCATACCCGGATACAGAGTCAATACCTGAACAGTTGGGGTCTTATAGGTAGGAAGGATATCTACCGGCGTTTTTATCAGCGTGATAGTACCAATCAACACTAACAATAGCGATATAACCACTATCATATGTTTATTTTTAAATGCAAAATCTAACATACTACTCCTCTTTTAAACAAAGAGAACACTGTATCAAATACAGCCTTAAAGACCTAAGGGCTATAACGCGTGATTTACAGCGTCTCTGCCCATACAAACCTGCTAACCAAGACAATCACTAGTATTCCCACGATATTGAGCACCAGACCATAAAGAGCCATAGCTTTGATAGTCACTGTACCGCTGCTCATCACGATAGCATTGGGCGGTGTCGCGATGGGAAGCATAAACGCAAAACTCGAACAAACCGTAGCCACCATCATAATGAGCCTCGCATCCATCTGCGTCTGCTGTGAAATGAGCAGCAATACGGGCAGCATGATGGAGATTAGAGCCGTATTGCTCGTAATCTCTGTGCTAAAGGTTACAACCGTAGCGATGAGCAAAATAAACAACAATAGAGGTAAAGCACTGAGCGAAGTGAGTCCATCCGCAACGACCTGCGCCAAACCCGTCACACTAAACCCCTGAGCGATAGCAAACCCGGCACCAAAAAGCATCATGATACGAAAAGGAATCTTGTCTTTGTCTTCCATCCAATCAAGTATCCCAAAAGGCGGGGCAAACAACAAAAGTCCTGCACCCAGAAGTATCCCCGTTTCACTGAATCCCAAGCCTGGATAATACGGTTGAATCGGCGCATTGGCAAACAACAGACCCATGACGCCAAACAGCACCGCTAAAACTTTTTTTTGCTCCTTCGTGAGTCCTGTTGTCTCCAGCACGGGTTCAATCTTGATGCCACGGATTCCAAAACCAAGCAATACACCGACAACGAGCAACATCATGAGCACCAAAGGAGAGACCATTGCTACCCATTGTATAAAAGGAATGGGGGCTATACCATGTTCACTCAGAAACCCCAACAAGATAAGATTAGGCGGTGTACCTATGGGTGTCAAAATCCCCCCGACACTGGCACCATAGGCTATCGCGAGTGCAAATCTGAGTTTCAGTTTTGGCATCTCGCTCAAAAACAGTGCGATTGGAAGCAACAATAGCGTGGTAGTTGTATTGGAAAGAATGGAACTCAGCAGTCCAGAGGTGAAAAGGAGGGCAAAAAGTATGCCCCATGCATTTTTTGGGAAAACAGAGAGTATCTTATATGCTATCAGCGATATTATGTAGCAAACGCACAAGATTTATCTCATAAAAATAGCTAAAATTTTCCCATGTTTAAAGAAAGGGAAATCATGGCAGAAACACACGTTATTTCGGCACTTACAAAGAAAAGGTCAGAAGTATCAGGAGAAATAAAACACTACGAAAAGCTTCTCAAGCAATCAAAACTTAACTTACAATCTATAGACCAAACCATACACATTTTTGATGAAACCTATGATTTGCGCACCATTAAAGCCAAAAGAATGCATAGGGAACGGTATTTTAAGACTGGAGAAGCCAAAGTGTTGATACTTGATATGCTTAGGGAATCCCAAGAACCATTAAGCACCAGCGAACTATGCAAACGATTGGCTTTTAATAGAAGTCTTGATAAAAAAGAAAATTTTGATGTCAATCATTTTCAGAAGATCATCTTTGCCTCGCTTGAAAGATGCGAAAATAGTGGGTTGGTTAAGAGAGTCGGTAAAGACGGACTTGCACTGCTATGGCAAATAAAATCCTAAGCACCTAACCGTTCGCCCGTTCTCTTGTTCCCCTGCCAATATCCGCAAAACTCATTCGATACTGACCCTGTTAGGCATCTTGTGAGAATATCATTTGCTATTTCGCCGTTGCTTTTTCTTCTTGTATCTTCACGATAAGCAATTTCATTGGCATAATTTGAGAGGTATAGCGGTGATAGGTGATGGCATTGTCCGTACTGCATACGTCTAAATCTAGCGTTATAACTTTCACTCTGGTTGTTATTCTCTCCGCCCTTGCCACGATACTCTATTTGGTGGTTTACCCTCTTCATATCGTAAAGAGCGTGTAAATCATCATAAGCGGTGGCTTCGTCAGCGTGGATCTGTGAGCCTCGTTTGATGTGGTTATTGGCAATATTTCCAATGTCGAAAGAGTTTTCAGATTTAAGTACAAAAGTTTTGGTTTTAACAGCTCCTATAGCTTCATCCCAGATATTTGCTCTTTGTCTCAGTGAGATAACCACTCTTTTGTTTGGGTGGTTGATGGTTCTTCTGTCCACCCTATCGGCTATGGAGTTTACTTGTCTGGTTTTCCCTCCAACATACACACCATCAATTTCGCATACACCTGTAAGCATTTCACTTTCGGTATCATCGAGTAATGACTCTCTGATTTTATGGGATAAGACCCATGCTGTTTTATGTTGCACATCCAAATCTCTTGATAACTGCAAAGCACTTAATGATTTTACAGAGTTGGTGAATATTGCTATTGCCAATAGATATGTTTTTAAAGGTAATTTGTGTGATGCAAATAGAGTACCACTTGTGACTGAAAAAGTATGAAAACAATCCTTGCACCTGAACTGCTGTCTTGCTTTGATGTTGTACGGTTTTTGTGTTGAGCCACAGCACGGACACACTGGTTCACCATTCGTTGCAGACCATCTAATAGCTTTGAAGATTTCAAATATCTCATCTTCGCTCATCATGGCTATTTTAACGATGGATAGGGTTCTTGCGTTTGCTGAGAGTAGGAAATGTTGTGCCATGATTTATCCTTTGTATATATAATATATTTTACCATAATTAACTAAAAATAGTGTTATGTAAATACAAATTAGTTATATTATCTTGACTTTTATTGACAATCTTTGCTATAATAAATAAAATTCAAAAAGAGTTTAAATGGAATGGAACAGCAGAGCAAAAAGACTCATTAAGTCAGAGTTGGCTAAGAGGGAAATTGATTATATAAAATTGGCTAAACTAATGAATAATATTGGAGTTGAGGAAAAGCAAGTCAATATAGCAAATAAGATAAATCGTGGAACTTTTAGTCTTGGTTTTGCTTTGCAGGTTTTTAAAGCAATTGGTGTTGAGCAGATTGAACTAAAAGACATAATATAAACTTTACAAAGGAATAAATATGACATGGGAACAAAAACGACAAGAAAGCTACAATCACCTAGATAAATACAAAGGTGAGATTTCAGAAGAAGAATATGAAAGAATAGAGAACACAATAGGTTCACACGCTATCGAAGATATGTTTTTATCAGAAGATGAAGTTTATAATCTTGTTAGAATGGAAAAAGGTGAAATCAGTGCTGATGAATTGGTTGCCGAATATATTCATAAACTAAAAGCTTCTTGATGTTCTCGTCTTGGTTTAAATCAATTCATAATGAGACTTTTGAAAAAGAATTAATCTCTACAAATTTAGTTGGCGCAAAAACGCTAAAGGAACTATTTACCGCTGAAAGAAAAATAACTTCTGTCAGACAAGAGAAGCTTCAAAAATATCCATTAAAAGGTAATTTTGACTATGTGCATCTTCAAGCTATTCATAGAGAACTGTTTCAGGATATTTATGCTTGGGCGGGTCATGACCGTTATTCTACTGGGTATCGTGATTTTTTCAAAAAAGGAAATACGGAATTTACGCACGGTAGTGAGCTTCCAAGTGAAACAGAAAAACTTTTTAGGTTATTAAATGACAATAATTATTTTAATAATCTTAATAGAAAAGAGTTTGTAGAAAACTTAGCGTCATTCTTTAATCAATTAAATATTCTTCATCCTTTTATGGAAGGGAATGGAAGAACCCAGAGATTATTCATAGAAGCCTTAGCAAAAAAATCAGGATACCAATTAAATCTTTCAAAAGTAAGTCAAGACGATATGATACATGCCTCTATAGAAGGTGTCACAGGAAATATAAAAAGTTTTCAAGATATGTTCGAGGAAAGATTGTTCTCTGAAAAGCATGAGCCAATAAAAATAAAAAGCAAATTAGATTCTTCTCCAGAAAAAAATTATGATATGCACCCCTCACCTTCTATTGATCCTTTTAAAAAGCCTTGGGAGCGATAGAAGATTTGTCAAGATGAAAAAGAAAATTGCTATCGAGTATAACAAGGAAACATCTAAAATAACCCTAAATACCTACGATGATGGCTTCTTTCTCTCCGAAATAGATATAACCAATGCTGTCCTCACTCTAGCCCTTGAAAAGCTCTACGATGATTATGGCTTAGATCAA
>NCHB01000028.1 GCA_002281755.1 Sulfurovum sp. 16-42-52 | reverse complement strand
CGCGCTCTGTCCCACTCTCCATCGATGTAAATCGTCGGTGTACCGCCTACCATCAATTTTTCTGCAGCACTCTGGTCTGCTGCAATGGCATCTTTTACCGCTTGATTATTGACCTGTTCAGGCGTTACAACATACCCTGTTTGGGTTTTCACCGCTTCAAGTATCTTGCCCATGTCAGTCTCTCTTGCGTCAATCTTGAGTGCATAGATCTTTTCAACGACATCTGCTTTACCTTCATGCTGGGCTACATGCATCACGCGTGTCAACACATCTGAGACAGGGTGGATGCGCAAAAGCGGCAAGTGGTAATAGTAGACTGCCATTTGAGTCGGGTTTTCTTTGGCTGCTGTGAAGATACCTGGTACCGTCTCTTGACAAAACGGACACATAGGGTCAGAGAAGATCAAAATTTTATGCGCAGCATCTTTGTTGCCAAAAAGCAGATGCGCCTCATCATAATAGCTTTGCGGAACCGTTGGCTTGATGAGTTCACGGTAGTCATTGCCTGTTTTAATATCAGTTAGATGTCCTGTGATCAAACCATCTTTGACAAACATCATCTCAGGTGCATGCATCTCTTTTTTCTGATACTCGACATCCATCGTTGTCATCAAAATCGTCCAGCCTGGCAATCTTTCGTCCGTTTTAGACTCAAGAACCGTCACCCCCTTGACAATCACTTCAGGGTTTTTTACCACTGAACGTTTGACATATTTGACCAACGCTTTGTTATCGGGCTGTGTGTTTGCACTAAGAATGCTTGTCAGTGCGACTGTACTCATCAATAATTTCGACATCAATGACATGTTCATCTCCTTGTTTTGTAAATTGAGTTGTGTGTTCGGGTGTTATTTTAGCCACAAATTGTAAATAAAGCACATACAAAAGTGCCGCCAAGCCCAAAATATCAGAAAGAACGCCCGGTATCATCAAGAGTATCGCGGCCACAAAATACGCCATACTGACATTTTGAAAATTTTTCAGATCCAGTTTGCCCGCTTTAACCGACTGCATATTGCCCATGATGGTTTGCGGTGAGTGTTGCAAGAGCATCATGCCCAAAGCAAAACTTGACACTATCCACACCACAGACCACCAAAAACCGATCATCTCTCCTGTTTTTAAAGAGAGATACAGCTCCAACAGTAAAAATGGAATGAGTAAAACAATCATCTTAAAGGGTATCCCGCAAAAAATCTAAAATGCCATCTGCGTCCACTTCTATACTTGACATCCCTTTGCGTGTCACAAACTCTACTTTGCCCTCAGAGAGGTTTTTGCCAATCACCACAGCATGCGGTACACCCAGTAGCTCATAGTCACTCATCTTTGCACCAAAACGGTCTTTTCTGTCATCAAGCAAGACATCCACACCTAGAGAGAGCATCGCTTCATACAGTTTTTCACCCAAAGCAACCTGCGCATCATCTTTGATGTTTGAGATGATAATCTGCAACGCAAACGGAGCAGACTCTTTCGTCCAGATACACCCCTTATCATCATGATTTTGCTCTATGATGGCTGCTAGCAAACGGCTTACACCGATGCCGTAGGTTCCCATAACCATAGGCTGAGTTTTACCGTTTTCATCCAAAAAGTGTGTCCCCATCGGTTCAGAATAGCGTGTACCCAGCTGGAAGATATGCCCTGCTTCAATCCCTTTGGTGTAGCGCAGTGCACCACCGCACATCGCACAGGTATCCCCTTCTTGTACCGCAACGATATCGGCATAGTTTATCTCTTCCGCATCAAAGGCATTGGGGTCAACTGCAGCACCCAGCGTTTCTTCGATGACTACGATGCTTGGACTCTGCTGTGTATCGCACTCGATGAGATCATTAGCATCGACACTGTTGCAGGCTTTCGTCTCCTGAAGTTCGGCATCCTGGGGCAGTACAAAGCCGACACAGAGGCTTTTACCTTCATCGTAAAGTGCTTTTTTGATGACGGTTTTACACGCGGTATGGGTATCGTAAACTTTTGGCTGACAGGTGGCGGCTTCGATGTTTGCACCATACTCACAGTCGTTACACACGACGATGGTGTCTTCGCCTGAGTCTGCAAGCACCATGAACTCCTTGCTTCCAGAACCACCAATAGCACCACTATCAGCTTCAACCACCCTAAACTCAAGCCCAAGACGGGTAAATATCTTTTTGTAGGTCTCTTCCATCAGAGCAAATTCTCTCAACATATCTTCTGTGCTACTGTGAAAACTGTATCCGTCTTTCATCAAAAATTCACGTCCGCGCATCAAACCAAATCGGGGTCGTATCTCATCTCTAAACTTGAGGTTGATCTGATAAAGATTGAGCGGCAACTGTTTGTAGCTTTTGACCGTTTGGCGCACAAGATTGACCATCATCTCTTCATGGGTCGGTCCCAGGATGAAGTCATTGTCTTTTCTGTCTTTAAAACGCAACAACTCTTTGCCGTACTTCTCCAAACGCCCGCTCTCATCCCACAATGCCGACGGGGTGACAAACGAAAGGCTCACCTCTTGACACCCTGCTTTGTCCAGCTCTTCTTTCACTACAGCTCGCACCTTATCCAGTATCTTTTTACCCAAAGGCAAAAAATTGTAAAGACCGCTTCCGCCCACAGACTGTATGAGCCCTGCTCTTATAAGGTAGATATGGCTTGCCAAACTTGCATCGTTTGGTGTCTCTTTGGTGGTAGGAAGTAATAATCTTGAATATCTCACGCGTTGTATCCTTTTGTATGATGGTCATTTTTGTACTGCTTGAAGTCAATGTTTTCCGTATTGATATTAAACATATTTTTCACGGCTTCGATGCAATTTGCATTTTTATTGTCTGCTGAAGAGTGCCTGAGATTGTGAGTCGGATCATGTAAAAATCGGTTAAACATCTGTTCTGCCATTTTACGGATATTGTCTTCATATTCGTGAGGAATAAACCCTTTTTTAATCGCACGCTGCATCTCTTTTTCTATGGCAGCACTGACATGCTGGCGCATCTGCTTGATTACCGGTTCAACCGAAAGGGCTCTCAGCCAATCATAAAAATCTTCTGTGTACTTTTGCACTATTTCGCTTGCTTTGACGGCTTGTTCTTCACGCAGGGCATGGTTATTGTGTGAAATGGCACGAAGGTCGTCTATGCGGAAAATTTGCAGTTTTTCCAGCTCCATATCTTCAATATCACGCGGGATTGCCATATCAAACCAAAGTCTTGGCAGCGCTTCGTTCTCTATCAGTTTTTTGGTTACGATCACTTCTCTTGAAGAGGTTGCAGTGAACATCAGACGGTAGCGATTGAGATATTTAGCGAGTTTGTCAAGGCTGTCCGCTTTCACGTTTTCACCCAATGACTGTGCGATACGCTCAACTTTCTCTGTATCCCGACCCAGCATCACCACATCACACCCAACCCTCAGCAGATGTTTAACCGCAAGGACTGCCATCTCTCCTGCACCCACGACCACGGCGGTCATGCCAATCATATTTTCACCCAGAAGCTTATAAGCTTGCGCTACGGCTACAGAGGAGATAGAAACAGGATTTTGCGAGATGTGCGTCTCATTTCGCACTTGCGCTGCGCACTTGATGGCATAGGAGATCACACGATTGAGCTTTCGTCCTGCCGTACCGTTTTTATAGGAGAACGTAAAGGCTTCTTTGACCTGACCGGTGATCTGAGACTCCCCGATCACCAAAGAGTCCAATGAGGCCACAACCGAAAAGATATGCCCTATGGCTTCTTCGTCATCAAAACGCTTGCCCAGCTCTTTGATCTGATAAAAATTGAGGGTGCTTTTCTGGCTCATCAGTCCTAAAACCGTATGATAGCTTGAAAAATTATCACTGGTGGCAAGCACGATTTCCACACGGTTGCAGGTGGAGACGATAAACACTTCATGGATAAAATCAAACTCGACCAGTTGATTGAGCATCTGTTTGGTCTCTTCATCACTGACAAACGCCAACTTCTCCCGCATCGCCTGGTCGCAATGATGGTGGGAAAAACTCATAACCTGATAATACATTAAAAATCCCTCTCAATCATCTGTAGCGCGATACCCGAAAGTGCCGCTTCACCCCTGCTGTCCATCAACGCTATGGCTTCTTCTATGAGTTGTCTAGCCTCATCATACGCTTTTTGTATGATTTGATGCTCCTGCATTTTGCTTTTAATCCACTGCTGTTCAACTGGTCTCAATTTTTTGGCATGCAGTGATTTTAATGTCTCTTTTTCATGACTCGGCAGTGCTTCATGCAAATAGATATACGGCAGGGTTGTTTTCCCCTCTTCAAAATCATGCAGAGCTGGCTTGCCTAAAGTCGCTTCATCTGCGGTGATATCCAACAAATCATCAATCATCTGAAAGGCAAGGCCCAAATTTTTGCCGTACGTCATATAGGACTCTTTGGGTTTGCCTGCAAGCAATGCAGCTGCCCCAGCGCTGGCTTCCATCAGTGATGCCGTTTTTTGATAAATCATCTCCAGATAGACTGCTTTATCTGTATTGAAAGCGTTTGAAAGAGATACATCTTTAAGCTCTCCAAGACTCAGTTGAATGACGGCATTGGAGATTATTTTGGCAACTTCCGGGGAGATGGTGCCCAGCTCAAAAAATCCCTTTGCATACAAAATATCACCCAGCATAATGGACGTTTTATTGCCGTAGAGTGCGTTAAGAGAGGGTTTGGCACGTCTGGTGTAGGCATCATCAATGACATCATCATGCAAGAGACTGGCTGCATGAATCATCTCCACCACAGCAGCTGTTTTGATGACCAAAAGTTCAGAACCGGCTATTTTCAAGATGAGTTTGGCACGCAGCAACAGCTTGAAGCATCTCTTTTACCTTCATCCCAAAAGTCATCTCTACCAAATAGAGTGTTTATTATATCCAAACAAGGTTAATATTTTTAGCGTGGCTTCCTGCCCTCTCTTACTCTTCGCGTATAGAGAAAATCGTATCTTCAACTCTGTTTTTAAATTTGAGGGCTTCTACACTTTGTTCGAGCATCACCTTCTCAGCTTTAAGAACAGAGACTTCAGTATGCATCTTATTAACCGTCTTGCTTTCATAGTAAATCTGATTGCTCAAATAGATTTTGATAAGAGTCAAAATAAGCACAATGGCCATCGACATCAACGTAACTGAAACCATCCCGAAAGTGATGCCGTTTTGAGCCGATTTTTTCTTTTTAGCATTCATGGGTAAACCTAAAACTTCTTAATTTTGCAGACCTGCTTCTGGGGTTTGCCTTCAGCTCCAAGGCTGTAGCGGTTTTGGGCTTGGAGAAAAGCGTTTTGCCCAGAGCATTCTTTCCGCCACAGGTACAGCGCAATGCCGCACTATCACAGATACACGCCTGTGACCATTTTTTAAAACGGTTCTTCACCAAACGGTCTTCAAGCGAATGAAAAGAGATAAGAGAAACCACTTCTGCTTTGACGTGTTTGTTCTCCAAGGCATCCAACAGTCCCTCTATCTGACCCAGTTCATTGTTCACTTCAATGCGTACAGCCTGAAACATCAAGGTAGCAGGATGGATTTTCCCCGCAAAAGGCAATACGGTTTTGGCTATCTCGCTCAAGGCTTTGGCTGAGTCAATGGGCGCATGTGCCCTCGCATCTACTATCGCAGCTGCAAGTTTTTTATACGCAGGGATTTCACCGTAGGCATCAAAAATATACTCCAGTCTCTCCTGTGTATAGCCATTGATGACATCATAGGCACTCAAGTCCGAAGAAGCATCCATACGCATATCGAGTGTATCAGAGTGAAAAGAAAACCCTCTTTCTTTTTTGTCCAACTGCAGTGAAGAGACACCAAAATCTGCCAAAACCGCAACGATGGGAGCCTCTTTGAGTGTGGGAAACACTTCAGCAAATGTACCCTTATACAGTGTGCTGCGCCGCGCATAAGGTACTAAACGCTGTTTTGAAAATGCCAAAGCCTCATCATCCCTGTCAATACCTATATGGTATAAATCTTTATACCTTTCAAGTATCGCTGAGCTATGACCTGCATACCCAAGGGTACAGTCTACAAAATACCCTTCACCCACATCCTTAAAACTATCCAGCACTTCATCTAACAGTACAGGTATGTGGGGTGTTTGCATCTAAAACCTTTGTTGAATCCTCTGTTTGTACCCTAGAGCAACGCTCTGGAGAGGATTTTTAATTATGAATGTTATAATAGCAAAATTTGATGAAAAAGGCTCTATTGATGACGGACAAACACCTTGTAGATGATATCAAACATATCTCACTTTCACTTTTTCATAAAAACTTTTTTTCTGTCTTTCACGGTTCTATTTCGGCTAGAGTCTCCAGTTATGGATTTCTTATCAACGCCAAAGATGTCATCTTGGATGAAATCACAGAAGAGTCTTTGGTGAGGCTGGATTGTCAAAAGCGGGATTACCGCTGGAGTTTGGCAAATGAGGATGTCCATATCCATGAACACATCTATAAAACCATTCCCAATGCAAAATACATCTCTTATACCATGCCACCCTATGCAACCGCATATTCGCTCAAACATACCAAAGTCTCTCCTGCAGATTTCTATGGCAAAAAAATCCTAGGTGAAATCACAGTCTATGACCCCAAAAATATTGACGACTGGCTAGAACGCGCGCCGTATGAAATAGCCCGATTTTTCCAAACCCATGAGACACACTTGCTTCTTATTAAAGGGTTTGGTCTTATCTCATATGACAGAGACATCACCAATATGGCAAAAAAGATCTCGATCCTTGAAAACTCATGTAAACTGCTTGCCCTATCCGCCCATCTGTAAGCAAGGCTATTGGCGTACATACTCCGTCTGCACTGATGCTTCGTTAATCAAGATTAGTTTGGTGGCATCAATATATTTAACGGAATTGAAACGGATAGGTTCGCTTTCAAATCGATGTTTAAAGGTATTTGCCAAATTGCGCAGCGACTCTTGTGATATCAGATAGATCTCTTTTGCAAAAGGCACTTCAACTTTATTGACAACCAGTACAAGGGTATCATTTTTGACTCTCCAGATACCAGAACCCTCTATACGCAGATCTCTTACAAAGGCATCACCTTTTTTCAGGTTGACAAGAATTGTCAAGGAAAATGTACGATTGGCATTGAGATCAAAATACTCTTTTTCGGTGATACTTGTACCAAAATTCGATGTCAGTATAGCACCCTGCCACTTTCCCACAAGCTGGGCTTGTTCGACTGCATGAAGCCCTATTGTCAGTAGCAAAAGTATCCACATGCTTTTCATTTTCTCTCCTTTGCATCTCATTTTAATGCAGAGTATAACGCAGAAAAACTGTTACTTCTGTGACAAGAGTTCTGTAAAGCATACTTTTGTTATACTCTCTAAAAATTACCTCATACAGGATGTCATGATATGAATCAGACAAAAAAAAGATTAAGTATCATCAATTACGCTATTTCCATTACCGATATTGAAACCATACAGCTTCAGGTTTTGAAGCTTGGCATGCTGAAAACAGATGAGAAAATACAGGCAATCATCAAAGCCATTCAGACAGAAAGTTATGCGCAGGCGCAAAGACTGATTGCCGAGTATATCGAAGCACCAACCCAAAATGTCCTCCAAAGAAGCTCTCAAGATAAAACAAAACAATTTGATGATGAAACACAAGCCATCATCGACGAATTCAGTCTTTTTGTCTCACCGACTCCAGAGAAAACAGGCCAAAATGTTGATATCAATGACTTTCTGACCGATATGCCCCCTGTACAGACCAAACAGCCTCAGCCCATTGATTTTGACGCACTGCTTCAGATTGAGGCAAGTGAAGTATTACCTGATGCACTCGTACTAGAGACTGCATCAAACACCAAAGATACTTTTTTTGAAGCGCCGGTGCAAAACAGTGAACCAGAAACAAGCAACTCCGACATCACAAAAGATCCATTTTTTGAGACAGAAACGACAGAGGTGCAAATTGCTGACGTACAAGACCCTATAGAAGAGACACCTCTGGCTAAAGAGACCCTTGCCATCGAAATCCCCTCTGATGTCCTGATGACAAAAAAAGAAAAAAAAGTTGAAAAAGATGTGATGCCTGAAGCTGAAGTTGATACTCTGCCGGAAAATGACATCTTCAGCCAAAATCATCTCTTTAAAGAGCTCAAACCCAAAACAAACGTGCAAAGTAAAATTGCCAACTCGCTCTACAAAGCCATCCCCTATATTGCACAGAAAATTAGCAGCATGACCAAACAGTATCCCACAACAGACAATACACAAGATGATTTTGAATCAGCCAAAACACTGCTGAGTAAAATAAGTCAGGAAAGCTATAACGAAAAAGAGATTGAAGAGACGCTTACGCATATTAAACTACTAACCGAGCAACAACACTACGCAGAAGCAGCACAGCTTCTACTTATCTGTGCTGCCACAGAATCGAAATTTTCCCAGTTTATGTTGGCAAGAGAACTCTATAAAGGCGTTTTATTTGAAAAAAATATACCCGAATCTTTTGCACACATGACACTATTGGCTGCTGAAGACTACCCTGAAGCACTCTGTGATTTGGCACAATTTTATGAGCACGGCATAGGGGCTAAAAGAGACAAAAAGAAGGCTGAACAGCTCTATTTTGAAGCGATGGAAGCAGGTGTTGTCCGGGCCCAAAAGCATTACAACAGACTCAAAAAAGACAATAAAAGTTTTTTTGACCTCTAATAACCACTGTTAGTATGGTTTGGAGACACTTTTTATACCCGCATAGGCAACCTCTATCATCTTATCTATCTCTTCATAGGTGATGATATAAGGCGGCATAAAATAAATCACAGCTCCCAAAGGTCGAAGCAATACCCCTTGGCTTAACGCATACTCATAGACTTTCAAACCGATGCGTTCACTGGTCTCATATCCTTGCAACTCTACAGCTGCCACCATACCTTGTTGCCGTATCTCTTTGACATTGGGCAAAGCAGAAAAAGGTGAAAGTTTTGCTTTGATATAGTGACTTTTTTTTGCATTTTCTCCCAAGACATCATTGTTTTCAAAGATTTCCAACGTTGCCAAAGCAGCCGCACATGCCAATGGATTTCCCGTATAGCTATGTGAATGCAAAAAGGCTTTATACTCGTTATAGTCGCAATAAAAAGCATTGTAAACTTCAAGAGTAGTCATCACAACAGAAAGCGGCAAATACCCTCCGGTTATTCCCTTGGAGAGCGTCATGAAATCAGGCGATATCCCTGCATATTCACAGGCAAACATTTTTCCCGTACGTCCAAAACCTGTCATAATTTCATCGGCTATGAGATGCACGTCGTATTGAAGTGTCAAAGCCCTTGCAGCTGTTTGTGCAGCCTCTATACTTTGGTCTTTGGGTACAGGGACTTGCATATTTGCTATCAGAAGAGGCTCATAGGTTTCCTTGTAAAGTTTCACATCTCCGACACTCAGTGCTCCGATAGTCTCTCCATGATATGAGTTTGTCAATGAGAGAAAAATCGGTTTACATTTTCCCTGATTAAGATGGTAATGATAGCTCATTTTCAAGGCTGCCTCCACCGCAGATGAACCGTTATCCACATAAAATACCTTCACTAACTCTGAAGGCGTGATCTCTACCAACTTATGCGCCAATTCTATAGCCGGCTCATGGGTAAAACCTGCCAAAAGCACATGTTCAAGTGTCTCAAGCTGCGCTTTGATCTTTGCATTAATTATCTCATTGGCATGACCAAAAAGATTGACCCACCAGGAACTGACCGCATCAATATAGCTATTGCCATCAAAGTCATACAGATAGACTCCTTTTCCTGACTTGACAGGTATCAGAGGCAGTGTCTCGTGGTCTTTCATTTGCGTACAGGGATGCCAGATGACTTCCAGGTCTCGCTGCATCATTTTTGTATTTTGATTGGGCATACTGTTTAAAAACTCCGATTCGTTAGCGATAAGCTTATTTTAGGTAGAATATTGTACAAATTTTTCGATTGAAGGCAGATGAAGTATGATAAGTTGGATGCAAAAACACAATAGATATCTGGTATGGACAATCTGGATAGCAACCATTGCATTTATTGGTGCAGGTTTTGTAGGATGGGGAAGCTACAGTTTTGGCGCCAAAGCGGGTAATGTTGCCAAAGTAGGCACGATTGAAATCCCCCAGACAAAACTCAATTTGGTATACAGCAGCCTCTACAGCCAGTACAATGAAATGATGCAAGGCACACTGGATGAAGCAAAAGCAAAAGAGATGGGGCTTATCCAGCAAGCATTTGCACAACTGGCGACACAAGCCAAACTCTTAAATTTTGCGAAAGATATCGGGTTAATTGTCTCAGATGAGGAAGTGGCACAAAAACTTCAAGAGATTCGCATCTTTCAAAAAGACGGGGTATTTAACAAAGAGATTTATAACGGCTACCTCAGAACCCAAAGACTCAAAGCAAAATTTTTTGAAGAGACACTCAGAGAAGAACTTGTCATCCAAAAAGCACTCTCTCTGCTCAGCGTTGAAGGTTTGCCTTTGGAAGAAGAAGCAATCTTGGCTGCGATGAATGTAAGTGACAAAATAGCTTACAAAATCTTGACAAGCAATCAAGTTGACAGTGTTGCAGATGAAACAAAAATAAAAGCGCAGTGGGAAATGCAAAAAGAAAACTTCCTCACTGACCCAAGCTATACACTCTCCATCGTATGGACACCGAGTAAAGACACACCTGTGACAGACGATGAAGTCAAAGCACATTTTGAAGCCAACCGTTTTAACTACACCGATGCTTCAGGGAAACAGCTTTCTTTTGATGAAGCTAAGACATTGGCAACACAAGATCTCAAGATTAAAAAAACAAAAAAATCGGCTCAAAAAGCATATATCGCATTTAAAAAAGGAGAGCAAGACGCTAGTGAAAAAATGACCCTTGCTTTTGGCGACTCAAACTTGACAGAAGAAGTATGGAGCGAACTTAAAACAAAATCTACAGGCGATATCATCAAACCTAAAATCATAGCAGACCGCTATGCAACGATTAAGATTGAAAACTCTGTCCCTTCCAGGGTAAAAACATATGAAGAAGCCAAAAAGGAAGTCACAGCTGCGTATGTTGATCAGGCAAAAAAAGAAGCGCTTTTAAACTTAGCTGATACCACACTGCAAAACTTTGACATCAACGGCAGTATTGTTACGGATTTTGTAAAATTTGAGGAGAATGTCAACCTTGAAGGATTGAATAGTGAAGAAAGTTTACAATTTTTACAAAAACTCTTTACATCATCAAAAGAAAAAGGTATTATAAGCGTATCGGATAAGGTGGTCGTTTATAATATTTTAGAACAAAAACTTATAGTAGCAGATGTAAATCAGACAGAATCTGCAATACAAACTGTAAACAAGTTGAAACAAAATACATTTGAATCAAATCTAATCAAAATATTGGACAAACAGTATCCTACAGAAGTTTATATGGGAGGGCTTTCAAATTGAATGATACAATTTTAGCTATAGATATCGGTTCTACTAAAATATGTGCAATCATCGCTGAAATCACAAGGGGTTAAAAAAGGTGCCATTACCAACATCGAGCTTGCTTCAAAATCTATCAAGAAAGCCATTAGTGATGCAAAGCGTATCGCAGGAAGCAATATCTCTTCAGCTACAGTTTCGATCTCCAATGCCTATGCAAAAAGTCTCAACTCAACGGGTATTGTCAACATACCACATAAAGACATTTCCATCAAAGAGATTAACCGTGTGATGCAAACCGCACTCTATAATGCAAATGTCCCCAATGAATATGACGTGATTCACGTCTTACCCTATAACTTTAGAGTAGATGACCAAGACTTTATCGAAGATCCGATTGATATGAACGCCAGCCGTATGGAAGCTCGGTGTCGCAGTCATCGACTTAGGCGGACAAACCAGCAATATGGTCATCCACACAGGAAACTCCATAAGGTACAATGATTTTTTAGGTGTAGGGTCAAACCACATCACCAACGACCTTTCTATGGCACTTCATACACCTTTACAGATTGCAGAAAATGTCAAAGTACGTCATGGCAATCTGACTGAAAGCTCAAACGAAATCATTGAACTGCCGATCATCGGAGATGAAGAGAGTCGCAATGGCGTCTCTTTGGATATTGTCCATTCAGTCATTTTCTCGCGTGTAGAAGAAGCGTTGATGATCTTGGCAAAATCCCTTGAAAAATCTGCACTGAAAGAACAAATCGGTGCAGGCATCATCCTTACAGGCGGGATGACAAAACTCAAAGGTATCAGGGAGTTGGCGCAAGCTATTTTCACAGGACTGCCTGTACGTGTCGCACACCCTGACAATGTACCGGGACTTTTTGATGAACTCAAAGATCCTGCCTACTCAACAGTCATTGGCTTACTGCTTTACAGAGCAGGTGGTCATACACAGTACGAAATTGATTTCCAACAAACCATGTTGCACTCCAAAGTAGTCCATGAAGAAAATCTAAGAGATATCCGCATCGGCTCAGCTGAGACAGCAAAACCAGAGGCAACTTCTAAATCTCGTCCATACGAGATAAAGGAGTCATCAAGACCAAAAGGCAATAGCGAAGAGACGGGAAATATCCTTTTTGACGAACTGCCTGATTTGGGACATGACAATCAAAATCCACTCAAAAAACTGGCAAATTGGGCAAAGCAGCTTTTTTAAAATAGCGTACACACATCAACTAAAAGGGAGAAAAACATGGAAGAGTTTGAAATAGAGATCATTGAAGCCGTAGGTCACACCAATGGTGCAAAAATAAAAGCTATCGGCGTGGGCGGCGGTGGCGGAAACATGATTAACCACATGATTAATGAGGGAATCAATAGTATTGATTTGATTGTTGCCAATACCGATGCACAGGCTCTGGACAGCTCGCTTGCACCATTTAAAATGCAACTGGGCATCAATGCAACCAGAGGTTTGGGTGCAGGTATGATTCCTGACAAAGGCAGAGAAGCTGCACTTGAGAGTTTTGAAGATATCAAAAGTATGTTAACGGGCGCAGATATCGTCTTTATTTCTGCCGGTCTTGGTGGGGGAACAGGTACGGGTGCTGCACCAATCATTGCTCAAGCTGCAAAAGAAGTCGGTGCGTTAACCGTTTCTATCGTAACCAGCCCTTTCAAGTTTGAAGGTAAGAAGAGAACCAAACTTGCAAAAGAAGGTCTTGAGGAACTCAAAAGAGAATCAGACTCTATCATTGTTGTTCCAAATGAAAAGCTTCTTTCAGTTGTTGAAAAAAATCTTGGCATCAAAGAGAGTTTTAGAATGGTAGATGACATTCTTGCTCAAGCCGTTGGCGGTATCTCCAAAGTGATTCTTTCACATGGAGACAATGATATCAACCTTGACTTTGCTGACGTAAAAACAGTCATGAGTCACAGAGGTCTTGCCCTCATGGGTGCAGGATACAGCTGTGGTAAAAACGCAGCCTACGATGCAGCAAAATCTGCTATCGAATCACCATTGCTTGACAATATATCGATTGATGGTGCGATGGGTGTATTGGTTCACTTTGACATCCACCCGGATTATCCTATCATGGAAATCAGTGAAGCGATGAATATCATCGAAGAGAGTGCCGATGAAAATGCTTCTGTTATCTTTGGTACAACCACCAATGAAAATATGGCAATTGATGAAGTCAGAATCACCATCGTTGCAACAGGTTTTGAAGACAAAAATTCCATCCCTGAACCCATCATCAAAAAACAAGAGACACTCCTAAGTCCAAATATTTGCAACATCAATACAAATCGTATTGCGAACAGAATGGTTGTAGGCGGATACAATGGTGAAAATGAAGATATTTTAGATGTGCCAACTTTCCTTAGAAAGCAGATGGACTAACTCTCCCCTATAACAAGGCAGAGCTCTTCCTCTCTGCCCTCCCTTCTTTGCAATACATTTCTTTCTTATTAACTTTGCTTGTCATTAAACATCTTTTGCTATGATTATCGAAATTTTACCTGACGGATATACAATGAAACATATAAAGAAACTTTCAACCATTGCAACAGCTACAGGGCTGGGTGCACTTTTGGCAACAGGGCTTACGGGATGTTTTGGTAACAATGAGTCCAAACAAGAAGAAACCAAAGCCCAAAACGCCTTTGTCATCATCGAAGAGACGGCTCCCGGCAAATACCAGATCAAAGATGAATTCCCAGCAGATGAGACACGCATCGTGCTTAAAAAACTTGATGGCACAGAACGCGTTCTAACCAAGCCGGAGATGGATGCACTGGTGGCCGAAGAAGCTGCCAAGATTGATAACGGTACATCCAATCTTACCAAAGCACAAGATCCTCAAATGACACAGCAGGGCGGTATGGGTCTTGGTGAAGTTTTACTCTCAAGCATTGCCGGTGCTATGATAGGTTCCTGGATAGGCTCTAAACTTTTTGGCAATCAAAACTATCAAAACAACAGACAAGCTGGGTACAAATCCCCTTCAACCTACGCCAAAAGCCAAAAAAGTTTTAACAACCCTAAAAACAGTACAAGCAAAAGAAGCGGATTTTTTGGAAGCGGCAAATCTTCAAGTACTTCCAGTAGCTCTTTTGGTGGTTGATAGATGCTAAATTTTGAAAAGATAACGCCTTTAAATACAGACTACCTAGAATCTTTGGGGTTTGTCTGGCATACAGATCAGGATGAAAGCTCCTATTTATCCGATACACTGCTTTTTATTAGCGAACAGGAAGCGCAAACGTTCTACGAAGCCGCAAATACGCTGTATGATATGTACATAGAAGCAGCACAATATGTCATAGACAACAATCTTTTCCATGCTATCGGTATACCGTTCAACCTTGTAGAGAGCATTAAGGAATCATGGCAAAGTGATGTCCACTGGCATCTCTATGGTCGTTTTGACTTTGCAGGAGGCTTGGATGGCGCTCCTGTTAAACTGCTTGAATTTAATGCAGATACACCGACAGCACTTTTTGAAACTGCGATCGTACAATGGGCGATGCTTAAAAAAAATGGGCTTAATGAAGCACAGCAGTTTAATGGTCTTTATGAAGCTCTAGTTGACAATTTTAAACGTTTGGTGACACTTGAAGAAGATGTCTCCTCTTTTGAAGAACACTATGACGGCTGGCGCTTTCTTTTTACTTCGATCAGAGGAAATGCAGAAGAGGAAAACACGGTAAGACTCCTTCAGCACATTGCCACAGAAGCAGGATTTGAGACAGAATTTGCCTACATAGACGAAATAGAATTTTCAGCCCAAGAGGGTATTTTTTATCACGATAAAAATTATGAATTGTGGTTTAAACTTATCCCTTGGGAAGATATAGCACTGGAAGAATCAGATCTTGCGATGCTGCTTACGAACATCATAAAGAACCAAAAAGCGATCATCTTTAATCCTCCCTATACCCTGCTCTTTCAAAGCAAGGGTTTGCTCAAAATCCTATGGGATCTCTTCCCCAATCACCCTCTTCTTCTGGAAACATCTTTTGAGCCTTTGCAAGGAAAAAAACAAGTCAGAAAACCTGTCTTTGGCAGAGAAGGAAGTTCTGTGAGTATCTTGGATGAAAAGGGAAATAGTATTGAGAGTATGGCGGGTGAGTATGACAGCCATAAAATGGTGTACCAAACTTACACACAGCTGCCCACAGATGAAGAGGGCAATTCCTATCAGGCAGGTGTATTTTACGCCTATGAAGCCTGCGGACTTGGTTTCAGAAAAGGCGGGAAGATACTGAACAATATGTCAAAATTTGTTGGACACCGTGTCCAAAGATAGAAGTATACGGTTGTTTAACCTCCAAAAGGTACCGCCTCTGGTACTTCATAACGTTCTGTGCCGACACGTATCATAAGATTCACCTTCATTCATTTTTGAATATTTAATCGTTTCTCACATGCAACAGATACAAATTCAACCTCATGCGTATCAATACGCGCTGCGGTGAGGCTACCGCCCCAAAGGCATCCTGTGTCTATGGCTAAGATATGTTCGTCTTGATAGAGTCCCAAGGTTGACCAGTGACCTATGATAATGCGCAAATGAATCTCTTTGCGGTCTTTGCATTCAAACCAAGGCTTTAGCCCTTTTTGTCTCAGTACATCTGTCGGTGCACCCTTTTGGTCAAAATCAAGTTTATGATCTTTATAGCAATAGCGCATACGCGTAAAAGCACTAACCAGATAACGATCGATGTCTATGAGGCTTGCCTCTCGGTTAAATTGGTCAACACCGCTTTTGAGGATTTTTCTGAGCCATACTTCCGCATCATCGCCACCCATCTTCTCTTCTATTCTTTGGGCATAACGCAGTGCCATACCCAGATCAAACTCGGGTGAAATACCCGCATGTGCCATACAGTAGCCAAGCTGATAATCAACATGTAAAAACTTTTGGCTTCTGAGCCAGTCTATGAGTATCTTGGCACGAGGGGATTGGAGTATAGAATCAAGCGTCGGATTGGATTTTTTAATACCGTAATAGGCGGCAATGAGAGTAATGTCATGATTGCCGAGTACAATTTGTACACGCTCTTTGAGACTATAAAGATACTCCAAAGTCTCAAGCGAGCCCTCGCCTCTGTTGACGACATCTCCAGCGATCCAAAGTGTATCTTGTGTAGGATCAAAGGCTATTTTATCCAATAACTGTCTAAATGATCCGTAACATCCCTGTATATCACCAATTGCCCAAACTGCCACTAATTTACCCCTAAGTGTTTTTTGTATGTAAGTACTTTGTCTGCAAAAGACATCTTCGCATACGCCGCTGAGGGTGAAGGAAGATAAACCGTTTCAACCTCAAGATGAGAAAAATGCACCCTAAAAAGCGCTTCTGCTTTTTTACCCGTAAAAGCGATTTTAGTGATGCTCGGATACGCCTCAATCAGTGCTGCGATATCATTGACCTCTTCCTCTTCCAAAGAACTGTCAAGCGAAGTTTCTCTGCTGCATCGTTTGATCATATCCCACAGACCAAACTTGCTCTCTTTCAGTAACCATATTTTTTGGTCACGATTGTTGATGGGGTAAGAGGTGATACTCTCTAACAATTTCCAGAATTGATTGCGCGGATGTGCATAGTAAAACGCTTTTTCAAACGACTGAATACTGGGGAAAGAGCCCAATATCAATATCTTGGTATCTTGAAACACGATGGGTTTAAACGGATGCTCCAAAAGTTCACTCATAGACAACTACTTACACGCTCTACGCATATTTTGCACAATGAGTACCAAGAGTGCGACGGCGAATATTTTGGAATTTATCTCTGAGCCTTTATGGGTATTGACAAATGCCATAGAGTTTGTCATCGCTTCACCCTGAGCTTGCATCGCTATGATATCGGGTATGTAGTACTGTGAAAACAAAAGCCCAGTTGCAAGGACAAAAAAGGTGGCTACCTGCGTCAGCGTGTCGCGTTCAAACTTTTTAAACTTATAGCCTTCATAGAATACGACTGCTACCAGCATCACAGTCACCACATACGACAGACGCAAAAAGTTCTCTGTCATAATCTGACCCTCTTGAAAACGCGTGAGCACCTCTGCACCCAACCATGCCTGCGTATGAAAGGTCACAGAGGTAACCACGATGCCTGCATACAGCATCATACCAAGCGTTGCAGACAGAAAGATAAGATACACCATTGTTGCCATTTTAAAATATCTGTTCATTGTTTATATCCTTACTAAAATTCAATGACAAAGCCACGGTCAAGTCCTGCGAGGTCTTTGAAAAAATTGATGTATTTTACCCCGATTTGATTAACAAAATCCTGCAAAGGTTCTTTCTGATCATACCCCATCTCACAAGCAAGGAAGCGAATACCTCTTTGTTTGACATCCAAAATGATTTGCTTAAGGAGTTCATCCCCTACTCTACCGCCAAACAGTGCCTCTTTGGGTTCATAATCCGCCACATTTGAAGCCAACAAAAAATCTTCTGCGACATATGGAGGGTTTGAGACCACCAACTCCACTTCTTCAGATACCTCATCAATAAGATTGGACTTTCGCAAGGTAATCTGATGTTCTAGCCCAAATGTCGCTATGTTTTTTGCAGCAACCCTGAGTGGTGTCTCACAAATATCTGTCGCAATGATATGCAACTCGGGAAACTTCCGTGCCAACACGACCGAAATGGCACCTGAACCAACACCTATCTCAGCGATGTGGGTGAGTTGTTCTTTTCGGATAAGCTCTGCTGTCACATCAATGAGTATCTCAGTCTCAGGTCGGGGAATCAACACACCTGCTTCCACTTCAAGGTGAATATCATAAAAACTGGCAGACCCTACGATGTACTCATAAGGTTCATGTTTGGCTCTTCTTTGGATAAGTGTCTTAAATACCTCTGGTGCTTCAATCTCCACATGGTCATGCGTAGTCAAATAAATACGGTCTTGTTTTAAATGATAAGCAAGTAATAATTCTGATTCATATTGTGGGCGTTCACAGGCTTCAGAAAGACTGGAACTTGCCCACAATAGGGCTTCTTTGTTTGTCATCTTTTAATCCTTCTACAAATCAGGTAAATTCTGATTAAAAATACTTAAGAGTTCCAAAGTATTCTGTTCTTGATTTACTTCATAGACAATTGTATATCCAGTATAGACCATATCTCTAATCTCTTCATTGTCAAAGTAGATAGACTTTTTGTATTGGTAAGGAAAGTCTTTTAAATCTCTAATTTTCTTTTTTAAGAGAGTTACAAAACTAAGCGATGCTGACAATTTATCTTTTTTGATATAAAAAGCAATAACCCTTAATTCGTCTTTAAATTGTTTGGATTCAATGATTTTCAAGCTTTAAGATCTTCTATTAACTCATCCATAGAAACATCAAAATCATACATAGACTCTTTACCCGACTTCACATCGTCTCTTAATGTACTCAGTCTTAACTTTCTTTTATCATAAAAAACATCTGAAGAGACACTATAACTTTTGACTACATCGTCTTTAAGGTTTTTAATAATATTTAATATAATATCTACTTTATTCTCATCTACATTGATATGAATTGTTTGCATGCTTTATCTCCTATAATCAATAATGTTTGATTTTATCTAAAAAGCTAATTTTTGTCCATAAATTGAAATATTCCATCCGTAGGTAATGCTGGCTCTTCTGCATTCATAGTTTCAGCATCAAACCCCAACTCTTTGAGTCTTTCAAGTACGGGTGGATGGGTGTAGTAAAAAAAGATAACCAAAGGGTGTGATTTGGGAAACGATTTGTTTTCGCTCACCAGCTTTATCAGTGCAGATATCAGATTGTCTTTACCTCCCACACTGGAGCCGTATTCATCAGCTGCATATTCGTTATGACGGCTCACAGCTGACATAAAAGGGGTGAAAACAAAACTCAGTACGGGTAGAAGCAACAACAGCATGGCTATCTTGACTCCGGCTTCTGGTATCACGCCCATCTGAGTAAAGAGTGTATCGGGTAAATGACCAAAGAGGTAAAAGGCGATGAATAAAAGCAGTCCCATCAGCCCGATATTTTTCCAGATGTCGCCATGTCTAAAGTGACCCAATTCATGCCCCAACACCGCAAGGAGTTCGTCTGTGTTGAGTTTTTCCAAAAGCGTATCAAAAAGTACAACGCGTTTACTTTTACCCAAACCGCCAAAAAAGGCATTGAGACGGCTGTCTCGTTTACTTGCATCCATCACAAAAATACCGTCACTTTTGAGTCCTGACTCGTTCATCATGGCAGTGATTTTTGTTTTGAGTTCCCCCTCTTCTATGGGTGTGAAGGTGTTAAAAAGTGCCATAAAGGTAGGGGCTAACAGATTGGCAAGTATCGCCACGGTGAACATCGACACAAAGCCCCAAAGCCACCATGAGGCATAACTGTCGATAATCCAAACCAAAAGCGCAAAAATCCCACCGCCTAAAATCACAAACAACAAAGTTGATTTAAGCGTATCGAGCACATACATTTTTGGCGTCATTTTGTTAAATCCGAAGGCTTCATCTATCTTAAATTTCTGATACAGCTCAAACGGAAGATTGACAATAAAACCAAAAAGTAAAAAACCAAAAAGAAACATTACGCCTTGAATGAGGCTGTCTTCTACCACAACCCATGATGACAACCAGGCAAACCCTGCAAATACCCACCAGATAAATGTCAAATACTCTACAAAAGTGCTTACAAGCTCAAGTTTGCCTTTGGCTACGGCATAATTGCCTGCACTAAGATACTCTTGCGCAGACATCAGTACGGGTGTTTTTCTTTTTTCTTCATTGACAAAACCGATTTGCATCAAAGCAATATAGATTTTTAAAAAGGTATAAACTGAGTACAGCGCAATGATGGTTTCCAACATAACAATCCTTGTAAATAGATGTTGGAATATACCCAATCAAGCCTTAAAACCCACTCTCTTTGCTATAATACGCGCCATACTACACAAGGATACAATGTGGCACTCATAGACCTTTTTGAGATTAAAAAACAGTATGACATCAAACTGCTTCTTGATCATGTCGATTTTCACCTTAACGAAGGGGAACGCATCGCGGTTGTGGGACAAAATGGCTGCGGCAAATCAACCCTGATGAAGATAGCGTTGGGTACAGAAGAGCCGACTGAGGGAAAACGGGTGGTCGCCAACACCCTTCAAGTGGAGATGCTTGCCCAGCAACCCCGTTTTGAGCCTACCCTCACTGTACGGGATGCCATACTAGGCGAACTGAGTGAACTCAAAGCCGCACAAGAAGAGCATGCAAGACTCAGTCTAGAGGTAGCCGATGATTTTGAGAACAAACTGCTTCTTGAAAAGCTCGAAGCTATCTCTACTTACCTTGACCACCATAATGCATGGAACCTCGATGACAAGATCGAGCGTATCTTGCAGGAGTTTAAACTCAAGGAGTATGAAAATCGTCTGGTGGTATCACTCTCAGGGGGAGAACAGCGTCGTGTCGCACTCGCTTCACTGGTACTGAAAAAACCCGATGTATTGCTGCTTGACGAACCGACCAACCACCTTGATGTCTATATGGTGGAGTTTTTGGAAGAGATACTGCTCAAAGAGAAATTTACCCTACTCTTCATCTCCCACGACAGGCACTTTATCGACACCATCGCTACGCGTGTCATAGAGGTGGAAAACCAAGGACTGGTCTCTTATAAAGGTGGGTACAGGGACTATCTGCACCAAAAAGAAGAACGGATGCTCTCTTTGGCAAAAAGTCATGACACCCTACTGAAGATGCTCAAACGTGAAGAGGAGTGGCTAGGCAAAAGTGTCCGCGCACGCGAAAAACGCAACCAAGGTCGTAAAGCGCGCGTCTTTGAACTGCGTGAACAAGCCAAAAAGAACCCGACACTCATCCGCAAAATGCAAATCGAACTTGAGCGTGAAAAGAAGAGCTGGCGAGGTGAAAAGGGTCTAAGTAAACGCAAAATGCTTTTTGATGTGGAACATCTTGGTTATAGCATCGCAGATAAACTGCTCATAAAAGACTTTTCAACACGCATCCTGCAACGCGACAAAATCGCTATTGTGGGGATCAATGGAGCAGGCAAATCTACCTTACTTAAACTCTTGCTTGGGCGCTTAAGCCCCAATAGCGGTCTGATAGACAAAGGTGAGTTTAGTATAGGCTATTTTGATCAGCACCGTGAAATGCTCAATGATACCCATACGCTCATCGAAACCTTCTGCCCCAACGGTGGTGACCATGTCGATGTACAAGGTGCGCATATGCATGTCTATGCCTACCTTAAAACCTTTCTCTTTCCTCAAGAGTATATGACCAAAAAGATAGGACAGCTCTCAGGAGGTGAAAAAAACCGTGTGGCACTCGCACTTCTTTTTACCAAAAATGTGGAATGTCTTATCCTGGATGAGCCGACCAATGATTTGGATATCCAAACCATCACCATCTTAGAAGACAAACTCATTGCATTTCAAGGTGCATTGCTTTTTGTCTCACATGACAGGTATTTTATAGACAAAATCGCTTCCAAGCTCTTCATCTTTAAGGGAGAGGGTCTGGTTGAAGAGTCTTACCAAAGCTATACCGAGTATCTGGAGATTGAAAAAGAGATGCAGGAGCTTGATGCACTGGAAAGAGAAGTCAAATCCGAATCCAAAAAAACAGAACTTCAGGCAACAAAAAAGCAAACCAAACTCAGCTACAAAGAACAGCGCGATTTTGACACACTACCCGATGAAATCGAAGCACTGGAAGAGCAGATACGCGCACTCAATGCCTGTTTGGCAGATCCTGAGTGTTACCAGCAAAAGGGTCTTAGCACACTAAGTGAATCGTTAATAGCTTGCCAAAAAGAGTACGAAGAAAAAAGCGACCGCTATCTTGAGATTTTAGAGATTGTTGAGTCGCTCTAGTCTTACGATCTTTGCTTACCAATGAATCACCACACTCCTGCGTCCCCAACGCAGTGCGGCTCTTCTATCCATCCCCATATAAATATCAATACGTTTTCTAAAACGCTTACTCATTTTATCACGCACGGTGTAGTAGCCCGGCAATCCTGCTATGCGTACCTTTGTTCCGTTTCGCATCCCGTATTTGCCTAACATATCGCTAGAGACGGCGATGATCTTCATACCCGGACGCAGCCTGGTTCCCCACGCAGCTACAAAAGGTGAACCGCCGGTTTGATCGGCATGAGAGGTGTATGCTGTGGCAGTGACACGCAGGGTGCGTTTTCCAAAATCCTGTAACATATCAAGCTTATTTTGCTTTCGAAGCAATGCCTGCTTGCTGTGTTTTTCGGCCACCATGACATTAATTCTGGCTTGATCAACAGGCAGTCTCAATTTCTGACCCGAAACGATAACCGCTTTGCCCTCAAGTTCATTCAAGTCTGCAAGATCCTGCAAAGTTAAGGCAAACCGTTTGGCAATAGCACTGAGTGTATCTCCCTGCTGCACTTTGTAAACACCCCATACACCCTTTCTCGGAACAGAGGCGACCTCTTGCAATTTTTCTTCAAGCGCAACGATGTCTTCTTCGAGCTTCTCAATCTTTTTCTCTAAGGCTTTTTGCGAATCAAGTTTTTCAACTGCTCTGATGGCATCCTTGCTCACCTTAGTGCCTCTGTAACGCAGTGAATCTTGAACACTCAGATGTTTCTCAATCATATCTTCAACAGAAATCACTTGAAGCGTCGGTTTTGGAGGTACAGGAAGTGTTTTGGTTCGAATTAGTTTGAGGGTATCATTGGCAGAGACAATCTCTTTGGCAAGCAGCAGTTTTTCACCATAGGGATTGCAAGCGGGTGCAGTACTTGCAACCACCCTACAATCTACAATACTTTGTGCAAATGTAGAGTCCAGTACACCAGTAAAAAAAAGAAAAAAGAAAAAATATTTTCTGGACATAAGTATCTGCTAAACTATAAAAAGCTTAGCATCTCTGCTTTTATGGATTCTTTGGCAACCACAACAGAATGCTTGACAGGTTTGTCAAACAAAGCATGAATCATAGGGGGGACACTCACATTTGCATGGGCACTCACCCATTTGAGTGCTTCCACATCATCTTTGACTTCATGCCCCAATGCTCTTGAGACTGCAGGACTAAACTTTGTCCACTCTGCTGTAGAATACACGACTGTCATACACTTTTTCTCTCTAAGGGTCTCATAGGCTTTCATGCATGTAGCGGTGTGTGTATCCATCAAGTAGCCTTTTTTGGCATACGCACCCACAACGGCTTCACACTCTGCATCATCTGAAAATGAAGCATCAAAATCTTCACGCAAAGAAGCTAACTCTGCTGCACTGAGCTGATACTTACCGTCGTTTGCCAATGCTTCCATCAGCTCTTTGGTACGCGCCGCGCCAAATTTGTCAAACATGATACGTTCGACATTGGAGCTTTTGAGGATATCCATCGCAGGGGATTCTGTCTGGATGAGTGTTCTGCTTGTCAAATCATAAGCCCCTTTACAAATCCAGTCTGTCAAGATATTGTTGACATTGGAAGAGATAAGGATTTTTTCTATCGGAAGTCCTGCTTTTTTAGCATAATACGCACCCAAAGCATTGCCGAAGTTTCCGCTTGGTACGACCAGATATATGGTCTCACCCATGGTGATTTTCTCTTTGCGCACCAACTCCAAATAAGAGTGGATATGGTAGATAATCTGAAAAATGATACGTCCGAAGTTTACGGAGTTTGCCGCTGAGAGCTTGATATTTCTCTGCGCCAACTCTTCTTTAAAGTCACTAGAGGCAAGGAGGTCTTTGAGGGTATTTTGCGTGTCATCAAAGTTTCCTTTTACCCCTATGACTTTAAGATTGGGTGCATCTTCAGTAACCATTTGAAGTCTTTGCACATCAGAAGTGCCTCCATCAGGATAGAGGCACGCCACCTGCACATTGGCTTGATTTTTAAAGGTTTCCAACGTAGCAGGACCTGTGTCCCCGCTGGTGGCCGCCATGATAAGATAATGCTCACCTCTTTTTTGCGCAAGCTTGCTCAACACATAGCCAAAAGGCTGCAATGCCATATCTTTAAACGCACGGGTCGGACCATGGTAGAGCTCAGAGACAAAACAGTCTTCTTCTATCTGAGAAAGGGGTACAGGATTAGCAGGGTTATCAAAAGCATCATAGCGTTTTAACGCCTCTTGCAGTACCTCTGGTTCTATATCTATGCCAAACTTGAGCAAGAAATCCAATGCTAAGGTTTTATAATGGCTTCCAAGATGCCCCTCTAAAAAGTCTGTGTCCAATACAGGAAGTGCTTTAGGCACATACAAGCCCCCAAAGCTCGCACTTGGGCTCAAAATGGCTTCTGAAAAGGGTACAGATAAAGGCTTCTGTCCGTCATTTCCGCGTGTCTCAATAAATTGCATCTAAGATATCCTCTGTTTATAGTAGTGAATATTATAGCCAAAAAAGCTAAGGGCAAATGGTCTACTCTGCGTTCTTAGAGTTCTATGCAAGTTCCCACACCCGAACTGGTAAGGATTTCTAGCAACAATGAATGCTCAACACGCCCATCGATGATATGCGCTTTTTTGACCCCACCGCGTAAGGCTTCGATGCACGCATCCACTTTGGGAACCATACCACCTTGTATCGTACCGTCCTTTTTAAGTGCTTCTGTTTTTTCTATGCTTAGATTGGTGATGAGCTGTTTTTCCTTATCTAAAACACCCGGAGTATCAGTCAAAAAGAGTACTTTTCGTGCTCCAAGCGCGATGGCTACCTGACTGGCTGCAAGGTCAGCATTGATGTTAAACCCTGGATGCCCCATCGTACTGCTTCCTGCAATCGGTGCGATGACTGGGATAGCACCGTCATCAATGATATTATTGACAATTTCAGGATTGACATGCTCGATGATGCCTGTGTAGCCGAAGTTTTCAAAATCTTTGGGCATACCTTTTAAAAAACCGCCGTCTTTACCTGAAATACCTATGGCTTTTGAGCCGTGATTGTCCAGCAGCGAGACAATCTCTTTGTTGATCTCTCCGCTGAGTACCATCTCAACCACACGCATCACTTCTCTAGTCGTGACACGCTGTCCATCTACAAACCTAGTCTCTACACCCAAATCGGTCAGTAAATCCGTGATGCTTTTGCCTCCGCCATGCACGATGATGGGTTTCATCCCCACTAGATGCAAGAGCACGACATCTTGCGCAAATTGCTCTTTGAGTTCAGCACTTGTCTGCGCCGCACCTCCATATTTGATAACAATCTTCTCAGAGGCAAATTTTTTGATAAACGGCAAGGCATCAAGCAGTGTTTTGACCACATCTATATTACTTTTCATATCGGTATCCCTTGATATACTCATCAATTTGAGTAAAAATTTCATTTTTGAGTGCTAATTTTAACTTCATTTCAGCGATAGGCAACTTAAAGCCTATCATCTTTACCTTGTCTTTAGTGGTACACAATATGTGTGTTGCGCCATGCGACTTTAAAAGTGCCTGCAACACGGATTCATCAAAATAGGCATGGTCTTCAAGATACACTTTACCCACTACACCCTCAGGCAGATAGACATCCAGCCTTTTAGGATTGGAGATGGCAGTCACCAAAAGCATTTTTTCACTCAAGTCTTCAAAACTTACTTCACGTATGAACTCTTTGCCTTCTGTGACGACAAGGTCTGCCACTTTTTTTTGTGAAACAAACTCCCTAAAAGGACCTGCAGGAAAGGCATGGTGATTTGGGATGGTTTGAGGCTGAAGCAGTATCTCAAATTTGTCTATAGTCACACGGTTAAACCCATCATCAAGGACAATCAGGCGTGCACCCTTTTTTTTTGCCAAATCAATCGCTGTTACTCTGTTTTCTGAAACAATGACATCTGCATGGGGCAACGAAAGTGCCATCAGCATCGCTTCATCTCCGCTTTGAGTGACATCTGTGCGTATCTCGCCCTTTTGGCTTACCTGAACCAGTCCCCGACTTTGTCGTCCATACCCCCGAGATATGACCACCACATCCTCATAGCGCGACGCTAAAGCAATGACAAAAGGAGTTTTTCCTGAGCCTCCCACGATGAGATTTCCCACAGAGATGATGGGGATATCAAAAGATTTTCTCTTCACGCACTGTCTGCGAAGCCACATACCAGCCCCATACACCCAAGAAAGTGGAAGCAGCACAAAACTCACTATACGATGATGCCATTTGGGCGCAAAGAACATTGCTTCAAAAAAGGCTCTCATGAACAAACCTTGGCGCCCAGTTTCATAATCTCACTACAGCTGAACCCTGCCTCTTTTCTTGCTTCCACATTGACATGCGGTCTGTGTTTAGTAAGGAGTTTATAACGTGCAAGGATGTCAAAATAGACCGCTTCCTCTTGCCCTTCTTTAACCCCTTCTTGCGTGCATACATACTTGAACCACTTATCACCTTTATGCACATGGTCAATCTCTTCAGCATAAATAAGTGTGAGTGCATCAATCAGTTGTTTTACCTGTGGATTTTTGCGTTTATTGTCCAGTTTTTTGATGATTTGAGGGTTTACATCCAAGCCTGACGCTTCATAATACCGCGGCACAATCGCCATGCGTTCCAAAAGGCTGTGAGCGGTATGACTTGCAGCATCAAAAAGCCCACTATGTACAGGAAAAGCACCATACACATATCCCAACTGATGCAAGAGTGCTTCAAGCATCTTAAAATGTCGTATCTCATCACTGGCAACTTTAAGCCAGTCATTCTTGTATGCCATGGGCATATTTGGGTAGCGATACACCGCATCCAGTGCTAAGTCAATCGCCGAATACTCAATGTGTGCCACCGCATGCACCAAAGTAGCCAAGCCCTCTTTGCTGTCAAAATCTTTTCTTGCAGGCAAATATCTAGGATTAACAATGTGGCATTTGGAAGCATAAGAAGGGTGCAAAAAGCGTATTGGTACAAAATCACCCGGTGTGCTTACCTCATTTTGGCTACAATACTCTAAACACGAAGCAGTCAACGCTTCTTTGAGCACGATATCATCACTTTGTATGGCTTGCTCTAGGACTTTGGCTACATTCATAGGAGCATTATAACACATGCACATCAAAATGCAAGCGATGGGCGCGACCCAAACCAACTGCTATATCGTGACCGTAGAGGGAAAAGACTTCATCATAGACCCTGGAATGGGTGCTGTAAAATGGGTACTCGAAAATGTAACCAATCCTGTTGCCATCCTCAATACCCACGGGCACTTCGACCATGTCTGGAGCAACCATGCGCTGCAAGTTGCCCTGAACATTCCGCTGTATTGCCCCAAAGACGATGTTTTTATGCTTCACAACTGCCCGTTGGGTCAATCTGTGCCGCCCAGTGATGCCGATTATCTGATAGAAGGAGATGAAACACTAGTGTTAGAGGGTGTAGAGATACGCTACCGTCATTTTCCAGGACATACCCCCGGATGCAGTATCATTCAAGTCGGTAATGTATGGTTTAGTGGTGATTTTCTCTTTGCCCAATCCATAGGACGCTGGGATTTCCCGTTTTCAGATGGCAAAAAAATGGTGCAAAGTCTACAAAAAGCGATGCAGATAGAAGAAGAGTATACTATCTATCCAGGTCACGGCTCAAGCACGACACTGAAGGCAGAACAACGCCAATTAGGGTATTGGATCGATCAGGTACGCGCAACCATTTAGACTGACAAAACGTGTTTATCGGGCACAAAAGTGGTAAAATTTCCTTCAAACACAGGCTTTTCATCTACAAAAGCCTGCACTTTCACCTCTCTTTTTTTTCCTTTTTCGCTGATTACTCTTGCCTTACATAACACGACATCACCAGTTTTTACGGGTGCTACAAATCTGCAAGTTGATGCACCAAGGACAACCAAAGGATCATTGACTACACTCATCGCAGCAAAATCTGCTGCACCAAATACAAATCCGCCATGTACCAAACCTAGGGCATCAGCTGCCATAGAGTGTGTTGTATGAAGTAACACTTCTGCATAGTTAGGCTCAAGCTTAACTACTTTACCACACAAAGAAGTATCGATAGCCAGATGTGTAGCGTGGTCTGTCATCTTAGTTTGCGCCACATTTGCCTGATTCGCATTTGCCTGATTCACACTTCATTTCAAAAGGTTTTAACGCGTTGTCTTTTGGAGCTTCAGCAGCATCAAATGCACCTTCACTGTAGAGCACATAAGCAAAAAGAGCCCCGAGTGCAGCAAGAATCAACAATAGATAAAGAAAGAATTTTTTCATAACAACACCCTTGTCTAAAAGAATTAATAAGAAAATTTATAGCCACGTCTGCGAACGGTATGGATCACCTGAAACCCAAGAATGCTTTTGAGTCGTTTACGAATCTGGTTGATGGCTACCTCAACGGTGTTGTCGCTCACATACTCAGGCTCTTCCCAAAGCGCATTGATGATTTCATCTTTTGAAAAAACCCGTTGTTTTCTAAGGGCAAGATACGCCAAGATATCAAAGGTTTTACCATTGAGAGAAACGATTTTTTCATCATATTCTATTTTTTTATTCGCTATATCGATGACCAATTTACCGATATCGACCTGGGTACCAAATAGATGTCTCATATTTGCCAACACCCTTGCAGCAATCAAATCAGGATGCTCACAGTGTCTATAGACCACATCATCCACACCCAGCGAAAAGAAAGCAGACTGCTGCTTTAGGTTGGAGGTGAGTATCATGATTTTCGTTTCACTCTTTTTCTTTTTGACTTCGTTTACATAACGTTCAAGTGAAAACTTCACGCCTTCATCGACGATAATGACGAGTTCATAGTGCCTAAAATCGGTGAAATTCGTCGCATCATACATATCTTTGGCATAATCAACAATACAAATAAAATATTTATCTAATTCTTTTTCAAGTTCTTTGACATATTCGTCACTGAACCCCACTGTCAGTATTCTCATTCTTTTCCAATCAACGAGAAAGCGAACCAAAACTTAAATTTTTTCGACTTTTCTCTTTTATTAGCGTATTTATAGCAAAAGGTAGCTTATTTAAAAATAAAAGTAACTTTAAGCTTTATGTGCTTTAATATAAACTTTGTTTGGGCACAACGGCATACATGAAAATATGCTGTTCTTCACTACTTAAACTACACTATCCAAGGCGTATTATGATTTCAGTTAAATATCTTCATCAGGTGCAAGCAGCATTGCTGTCAGGTTTTATGAGCTTTATTATGTCAGGGGCAATCACATTTATCAATCTGGGATTCGTCAAGGGATTTATCGGGATATGGTTCCATGCGTGGCTAGTGGCGTATGCCATCGCATTTCCTACGATTTTACTCGTATTTCCATTCGCGCGAAAATTGGCGATGAAAATCGCAGCAAGACCTTAAGTGCCTCGTCTAAAAATAAAATTTTCACTCCGCCAAGTATATCAGATGTTAAACTATGATGTAACTGGCATCCAAGACAAACCTTTGCTGACGAAAGTCATCCTGTAGTCAATCTTCTAAGATGCTTTCAAAGCTTTAATATAAACTCTTTTAGGTGCAGGATAACCTTCTACTGTCTTTGTGTCATCATTGGGGTCAAGAAAGTCTTCAAGACTTTGGGTATCTATCCACTCTGTTTTTCTTTGTTCGTGGGGTTCGGTTTTCATGATTTCAAGTACCTCAACACTCTCAAACCCTGCCCGATGACACCAATTTTTCAACGCATTGACCGTTGGGATAAAGTAGATATTGGGAATTTTGGAGTAGCGTTCATGGGGTGTCAGACATATCTCCTCTTCACCGTCTATCATGAAGGTATCTAAGATCAGTTCTCCGCCTTTGTTGAGCCCTTTGTAGAGAGACTTGAGCATCGCAACGGGGTCTGAACGATGGTACAGTACACCCAGACAAAAAAGTACATCAAACGTGTGTTCGTAAAACTCGACATGTTCCACACCCAAAAGTTCATACACGATACTAGAGCGTACAAAATGATTGATAAACTGAAATTGTGAATAATACAGTGCAGAGGGATCAAAACCGATGAGTTTTTTGGGCTTTTGGGTCAGCATACGAAAGAGATAATAGCCGTTGTTACAGCCTATATCACCTACGATTTTCCCCTCAAGGTTAAAGTGGGGTTCTAAAAGATTGTATTTGATGTGGCTTTGCCATTCGGAGTCGATGAAGAGTTCATTGATTTGAAACGGCCCTTTTCGCCAAGGCTTCATCAACAGTGCGGTCTCTTTGATCTTTTGCGCATCCTCAAGAGTGAGTTGCGGGATGCCTATCTCTACTCTATCGCCAAGTAAAACGTCAACATGCGCATACGTTCCGAGGTTAGCAATGGCTTCCTGATAGGGTTGTATATTTTTCCATGTCAGCCATTTTTGACGCTCTTGGCGCAGTGCATTTAAATCCAAAGTCGGCTTACTTGATGTACGCTTTTTTGATTGTTTGGTCAAACATCGGTCTGCTGCTACTTGGGGAAACGGATACATTTTCCAACTTTTGCACCACATCCTGCCCTTTGATCACTTCGCCAAATATAGTGTGTTTGCCATTGAGCCAGCCAGTGGGTGCAGTCGTGATGAAAAATTGGCTGCCGTTTGTTGCAGACCCGCTGTTTGCCATGGCTAGAAGATAGGGTTTATCGAAGACTACATTGTTTGCAAACTCATCTTTAAACGGTTTTTTCCAGATAGACTCACCGCCAGTACCTGTACCCAGGGGATCACCGCCTTGTATCATAAACCCTTTGATGATTCTATGAAAAATAAGCCCATTATAGTATCCATTTTTAACATGTGTCGTGAAATTTTCCACAGCCAACGGTGCCACCTCTGGGTACAATTTAAGCTCGATATTACCAACATTCGTCTCAAGTACCACAATGGTATCTTTAGCCAATACCAAAACACTCAACCCTAACAACAAAAACGCAAACACAATTTTTTTCATCTTTTTATCCTTTGTAAATGTCGCAAGATTATAACCATTTTAAAATTTTATTTGGCATAATCCACTGCTCTAGTCTCTCTGATGACATTGACTTTAATCTCACCGGGGTATTGCACTTTTTCCTGTATCTCTTTGGCTATCTCTTTACTCAAAAGTACCGCTTCATTGTCGCTCATCTTTTGCGCATTGACAAAAACACGTATCTCTCTGCCTGCATTGATGGCATACGCCTGATCGACATAGGCTTTGCTTAGAGCGATGGTTTCAACCTCTTTGACCCGTTTGGTAAAACTCTCTAGCACTTCCCTTCTTGCGCCTGGTCTTGCAGCAGAGAGTTTATCGGCTGCACACACGGCTGCACTCTCTACCGAATCGGGTTCTGCCAGTCCATGATGTGCGTAAATGGCATTGATAACGGTTGGATGTTCGCCGTACTTACGACACAGATCTGCACCGATATCGACGTGTGAGCCACCCAGATCCTGCGTCAGTGCTTTGCCGATATCATGCAGCAAACCTGCTCGAAGTGCCAGTTTTTCATCCCCACCCATCTCCGCTGCCATCACTCTGGCAAGTTTGGCAACCTCAAGGGTGTGTGCGAGAGCATTTTGCCCGTAACTTGCGCGGTATTTCATACGACCCAAAAGCCTTACAAGCTCTTCATGCATCGGGAAAAGCCCCATGTCGATGAGGATATTTTCACCCTCTTCGTAGGTTTTTGCTTCAAACTCTTCTTGGACTTTTTCATGTATCTCTTCGATGCGTCCAGGGTGTATGCGACCGTCTTCAACGAGTATCTCTATGACCCGTGTAGCGATGGCTCTTCTGTAGAGGTTAAAAGAACTAACCATGATAACACCAGGGGTTTCGTCTATGACGATATCCACACCCAAAAGCATCTCTAGGGTTTTGATGTTGCGCCCTTCTTTACCGATGATACGCCCTTTATGCTCATCGCTTGGCAAGGTAATGAGGTTGATAAGCCGCTCACCTGCAAACTCACCTGCGTACCTTGTGGTGGCTTGAGCCAAGATATAATTGGCTTTTTTCTCTCCTTCATACTTTGCTTCCTGCTCATACCGACGCACGATGGCTGCAACATCCGCTCTGCTCTGCTCTTCTACTTTTGCCAAAATGTATGCCTTGGCTTCTTCTTTGGTAAACGAAGCGATATGCTGCATACTCTCAACTGCTTTGTTGATCTCGTCTTGTTTTTGTTTTTCGAGCTTTTCGAGCTTACTTTCTTTTTCTAAGAGTTTTTTTTCACTGAGTTTAAGACTCTCTTCTTTGGCAGCAAGCTCTTTTGTCTCTAAAAGTAAGGCGCGATGTCGCCCATCAAGTTTGGCAAAACGTTTTTGAAACTCGCGCTCCTGCTCCAGTTCTGTTTCTTTGATCTTCACCTCTGCGGATTTGACCATAAGCTCTGTTTCATGCTCTATTGCTTTGGCTTTAGCTTTCGCCTCCATCATCATATGCGAAAGCCCGCTCTTTGCACTCTTTTTAAACCATACATAGCACAGTCCTGCCCCAATGGCGATTCCGGCTATAGCGGTCATGCTTATTGGTATTACCATAGCTGTCCTTTTATTGCGCCATCCTGTCTAAACTTAACGTTGTAAAAATGGCTGCGCAGTGATAATCATATCTGCTTTGACATCATGATCATCTGTAACGATTGTTGGGCTATAACACCAGTGGCGTGCTACAAATACGGTATAGTTTATGCTCTTGGCTTGTTTTTCAAAAAATCTATCATACATACCTTTGCCAAATCCGACACGTCTGTGTGTCGCATCTGTACCCACCATGGGCACGATAGCCATATCTAACTTTTTTTTTCTAAATTGTTTTGAGTCGTTTGGTTCTTTGATTCCAAATTGTTTTGTCTTCAGTGGAAGTCTATATTTTACCAATCTGAAACTTGCACCTTCCATAAACGGGACATAAAGCACCCTCTTTTCTTTGCGCAATCGTGTGATGAGCCCGTAAAGATTGACCTCACTCTTGAGTGGCAGATACGCCATCACTTCTTTGGCTTTACGTTCCTTGATAATATCGTACAACAGCGCTACGGTCTTTTTGTCTTTGAAGTAACTTCCATAACCCGAAGCCTTCTCTAACTGTCTTAGACACTGTGCCCTAAATGCTTTTTTTTGCTCTTCTTTGCTTTGTTTCATGATACTGCTCATTCCGTATTGTTAATGCTCTTTGGGTATAATCGCCCTATGAATTATACCCAAAGGGACTGTGTGCATAAAATAGCTGTTTTACTTTTACTCGTATCGCTCTTAGGTTTGGTCGGTTGCGAAGACAAACCGGATGAAGATACCCTTACTGCTAGCGAGAATACCACAGAAATACTGACAAAACAACGCAATCAAGAACACAAAAGCACACAAGAACCCGCCACTTTTTCGCTACATAATACTCACTCGCAGGAGTACAACCTCACAGTTTATGATGAAGACATCGAGATAAAAGAACACAATGCCCCCATCGTACTCTTGCATTTTTTTGCCACATGGTGTCAGCCCTGTGTTGCTGAGATGCCTTACCTGAACGATTTACAGAAAAAGTACCGAAAAGAACTTTTTGTTGCAGGCATACTCACCCATGACAGTATCCAAGAAGCGGCACTACAAACGATTATCGCCAAAAACGGTGTCCGTTACTTTGTCTCCAACGCAGCCCAAAACGATGCCCTTGCTGCACGCTTGACACGTACATTGGGACTTCCTGAAAACTTCACTATACCGCTCATTGTCATCTATGTTGAGGGCAGATACTTCACCCATTATGAAGGCAACATCCCCGTAGAGATGATAGAATACGACATCGAACAAGCCAAAAAACAACTCAAAGCAAGGTAATCTTATGTTCAATCTATTTAAAAAAGTACTTGGCAGAACCAATGATGCCATCAAAACCGTTGCTCCTACCAAACGTAAGTCCATCAACAAAGATGAACTTGAGGAGATATTGCTTGAAGCGGATGTGCAGTATGCACTGGTAGAGAGACTGTTGAGCGGATTGCCTGAGACGGTGAACCGCATCCAGACTTTTAACTCGCTCATCTCCATCTTTCAGTACAACGCAGACTTTAAAGAGAGTGATGCCAGACCTTTTGTGGAGATGATCATCGGCGTCAATGGTGCGGGCAAAACCACCACCATCTCCAAGCTGGCATACAAGTACAAACAAGAAGGCAAAAAAGTCATACTCGGTGCTGGCGATACCTTCCGTGCTGCTGCCATCGAACAACTCAGCAGATGGGCAGCCAAACTGGAGATTCCTATCATCGCAACACAACAGGGACACGACCCCTCAGCAGTAGTCTTTGACACCATCGAGTCAGCCAAAGCCAAAGGCTTTGACAATGTCATCATCGACACCGCAGGCAGACTCCATACCCAAACCAACCTCTCAGAAGAGCTCAAAAAGATGATCCGCATCGCAGGCAAAACACTTGAGGGCGCACCACACCGAAAGATGCTCATACTTGACGGCACACAGGGAAGCTCCTCCATCAACCAAGCAAAAGCGTTTCATGAAATGATAGGCATCGACGGCATCATCATCACCAAACTAGACGGCACCGCCAAAGGCGGCTCAGTACTCAGCATCGCCGATGAACTCAAAATGCCCATCTTCTACATCGGCACAGGTGAACAACCCCAAGACCTCATCGAGTTCAAAGCCAACGCCTTTGTCAATACTATTTTGGATGAGATTTTTATCTAAATCGTGATGCTATGATAGTGTATGGTTATCAAATGCAGCATTATTCATATACATCTTTTCGATGTCCAACTTTTACGATGAAAATGACTAGTATTTCATCTTCTATGCTATAAAGTACTCTATAGTTACCAATTCTGATTCTGTATTTCTCATCTCCACTTAGTTTTTTACATCCTGCTGGTCTAGGGTTTGTGACTAGCGAGCCTATCTTTTCGATGACTTTTTTAAGTGCTTTGTCTGGAAGATTTTTTAGCTCTTTTTGTGCTGATTTTTTAATCTCTATTTTATAGTCTATTTTCACTTCTGAGCTCTTGCAAAAATGATTCAAATGATATGCTAGTCTCTTTTTCTCTGCTTTTAAATACTTCTAAATCATCACCATCTTCCCTAAAAGCATCAGAAAGTATAGTATTTAGTAGAGTTGAAACAGATGTTGAAGTCTCAACAGCTTTAAGCTTGAGAAGTTTTAGCAAATCGTCTTCAAGCGAAACAGTCGTTCTTGTACTCATATTCTCTCCTTTATTTTTTGTCATTTTATCATAAATGCATCAATACATCAAGATGACATGCTAAAAGTATCCCTCTTCTACAATCCCAAATGTTTAGTAAGTTTCGTCTCAACCTCTTTCATCTCCTCTTCAGAGAGGGTTGTAAGAGGTACTGTAAGCTCTATCCTGCTTACATCCAGGGTGCAGAGTTCATTGATGCAAATCTCACTTGTCTGTTCAAGATTACCCCTTTTTAAGACCTTCACACGCAGATCACCGCCAGAACTATTTGAAGTCATTGGCATCACGGTAACCCCCTTAAATGCCACTTTATCGATGTTGCGATTGGCGACATCATTTTGGATGATAAGTGCGGGGCGGATTTTACCAAACTCGCTGTTGTATTTTTTGCCGAAATTAACGAGATAAATCTCACCTCTTCTCATCTAACCAAATCCTCAACTACTGGTTCTATCTCCATAAACTCAGTATTTGCTGTGGAACTGAGTGCTTTTTGGTTGTTGAAAAGATAAATTTCATCTTCGATCTTCTCCTTTACCCTTTCATAAAGTGCATAAGGGAGTACAACACTTCTTGTGATGTGCTGTTTGGCATCTTCCACAAAAGTGATCTCAGTCGGTCGAGTAATATAGCTTGGCTTTTTAACAATGTCGCTTGAACTGATGATTAACATCTTTATTCTCCTATTTTATAATTAGTATATATTTTACTATTATAATATACGACTGTCAATACTGTTTTGAATGAAGTTTTTGCTTATGTAGAGTTATGGTTTTGTCTAAAGACCAATTTGTTTTTTTAAGTATTCCTTACCAATATCAACAATCAAAGAGAGACTATAACCACCCATCTTTACTGCTTGTTCTTTGATAATATCCCATGTAGAATCTTGTCTAATTGTGTCTAAAAAATCTTGTCCATCGGATGTAATCGTTGTGATGTCAAAATCTATACCACGATGATGAGATGTTTTTACTGCATCAATAAAATTGACTTCTATCAATAATCCAATGTGATAACTCAGTTTTGCCGAAGATAGTGTTTTATTGTTCATCATTTCAAATAGTCTATCACTCATAATATTTTTGCCATACTCCATTTTTTCTTCTAATGTCAGCATAATCTCGCGCATTAAGTCTAAATCTCTTTTCATTTTTTACCTCTTTTCTTCGGCTTCTCCACCCCTATCAAACTCGTCAGCGCTCTATTGAGTTCAAACAAATGCGCCACCCGTTCCGTATCACTTTTAAAGCCCTCTTTGCGATACAGCTTATCCACCGCTTTATCGAGTGCTTCATGCGCTTTTAGCAGTTTCGGAGGCATTGTGAGGGGGTTATAGAGGTCGGCTAAGGAACTGTCGGGAAATTGCGTGCGGGCATCGAGGATTGCTTGGGCTAAGGTTTCGATTTGCTCACGCTGTTTGTCGGTTATTTCTTGCGGGAATGGGAAATTATTATAGACGATTTCGTTTGAGTAGCGATAATCACTTTTAATTCGTCCGCACGTATATCGTACCCAATCCATATGTATTTTAGAAGTTAAAATCCCGAAATGGTAAAGTGTGACATTAGGAACAATACTTGTGGAATTATTAGCAATTATGCTCTTATCACAAAACCCAAAGGGAATATACATTCTATTTTCAGAACTATGGAGAGGTATTAAAACATAATCACTATCAGGCTGTCGATCTTCTCCAAATAGCATCGGTGTTTTTGCTAACTTTTTGGTGGCTTCTCGATTGCTTTCGCTTCGTATCTTTTTAACATTATTGACCCGCTCCAGTACGTGTGGCATTGATGATAGTTCATTAGGCGGACAATCTTTGAGCCATAAGCACCATCGATTTTTGCTGTTTAAATACTCTTTTGCAGATATAAGAGGCTTTATATATTTTTCGGCTTTTTGCTCTACTGCTAAGAATTCCTCTTTCTCATCATCCGTAAAGAGAAAATTGCCTCCATCATTAGGCATACTCCCAAAGAGAATCTGAGGAACACTGTTTTGGATATGTTTTCGTTTTGATGATATAAAAAAATCATCCCCACGCACAAGATACGGATTGATATTTTGCACGATTATTTCATGCGGTTCAGAAATCGGTGTTTCGTATTCAAAAATTCGTTTGATTTTCGTATCATGCGCGGCAAAGCCAATGATGACACAAAATACGGCGGCGTTACGCTTGGCTTCGTTGTTCCATTTAAAAGTACGATGAGCAAAGTGGATTTTCACATGATAGCGATTAAAAAGTTCCTGCCATAAAATCCCTACTTGCTCCCCCTGTGTAATCGAATTGGTTGAGACGAGGGCAACTTTACCGCTAGTTCCCTGTATCAGCTGTGCCGCTTTGACATACCATGCCGCTACGAAATCCAAATCTCCCGCATTTTTGACTCCATTAAATACGATGGTCATATCTGCTTTTTGCTCTTTCGATTGCAATTTTGAACCCAAAAACGGCGGATTACCGATGATATAGTCGATATGTGTGCCGTTGAGTAATTCTTTCCAGTCTGCACGCAAGGCATTGACATTGAAGATATTGGCACTCTCTACGATGGGGATGTTGAAGTGTGGTTCACCGAACATTTGGGCAAATCGTAAGTTCATTTGGTGGTCGATGAGAAGCATCGCCATTTGGGTGATGCGACTGGGGAGTTCTTCTATCTCAAAACCGTAAAATTGGTCTATGTGGACGAGTTGCGTCAGTATCTTGAGGACTTTGAGCACTTCAAACTCTACAAGTTTTAACTCACGATACGCGATAACCAAAAAATTGCCACTCCCACACGCTGGGTCTAAAAACTTCAAGTTTGAGATTTTGGCATGGAAGACTTGAAGCTGTTTTGGGTTGTTCTTGATGCGCCCAAACTCTTCCCAAAGTTCATCCAAAAACAATGGTTTGATGGCTTTTAGGATGTTTTTCTCACTGGTGAAGTGTGCGCCGAGTTCTCCTCGCTTGGTCGTATCCATCGAGGCTTGGAACATCGAGCCAAATATCGCGGGGCTAATGACACTCCAGTCAAAGGCACAGGCATCAAGGAGCATTTCACGCATGGAGCGATCAAACGTCGCAATGCGTATCTGCTCACTGAACACCTGCCCATTGACATAAGGAAACTGCGTGAAGCTCTCATCGAGATTTTTAGGGCGTTTGTCATTGGGAGTATCGAAGATTTGGAACAGATAGCCGATTTGAGAGCCAAGATTACGCCCGTCTTCATCGGTGTAGAGTTCGACAAACTCTCGAAAGCCGTTTTTCGGAAATATCCCCGTATCTTCAGCAAACATACAAAAAAGCAAACGCGTAAGATAGAGTTCGAGTTCGTGTCCCTCATAACCGTTTTCGAGGAGTTTGTCGTGGAGTTTTCCCATTAGCTCCGCAGCAGCGCGGTTGGTCGGTTCTTCCTCTTTGTAGGTTTTCTTCTGATACCCTGCGATAAAGGCGAAAATCTCGATGTTTTTGTGCAGTTCATCCAAAGTAAAATGGTACTCTACATTCTCATCCAAATCATACAACTCGAAGTTTTGGAAATCACACACAAGGATAAATTTCGGGAGGTCACGCTCAGGCATATTGGGAAAATAGTCTAAGGCTTGGGTTTTTGCTTTACGGAGGTCTTTGCCGAAGCTTTTGTGCTCTATAAGAAGCTGTCCTTTCCAAAAAAGGTCTATGAAACCTTGTGAACCGCCCAGTTTTTTGATAGGTTCTTCAAATGTGGCGACACGACGGCGCGATACATCAAAAATCTGAAAAAAATCGTTCCAAAAACTCTGCGCTTCACCACGCTCGTATGTCGTACCTGCCCACTCGTTTTGAAATCTTAGGGCACGGTTTCGTATCTCGCTTAGGCTTATCATGCGTAAACTACTTTCACATCAACCCTCTTCTTGCAAACCGAACATCTCACGGTAGCGTGTCTCTAGGTCGGTTTTGTCTTTGTAGTCTATGATGTCGCCTACTACGATGGTGACTTCTTGGTGTAGCGCGCTGTTGGCTAGGGTATTTTTGAGTACCTTATTTGCGTCGCTTTTGATGTACAAAGGCAGAATGGGCAGGCGGTTTTTGAGTGCGATGATGCGTGAGCCTTCTTTGAAAGATGAGAGGGGTTTGTTGGTTTTGTTGCGTGTGCCTTCAGGGAAGATGAAGATGGACTCACCGCGACTGACGGCTTCTTTGGTTTCTGCAAAAAACCCACTCATCTGACTCTTTTCACGGTCAAGTAAGATGGAGCCTGCATGACGCACAAAGAGTCCAAAGAAAAACGAGTTATAAAGCTCTTTTTTGGAAACCCACGGACCAAATATCTGCGTCTCTTTAAATGCCACTTCGATGATGGGCGGATCGATGATACTTTTATGGTTAGAGACAACTAAATACTGCCCTGTCTGGGGAAGTTTTTCTTTGTTTTCAACCTTTACGGTGACCTTTAAAGTGGCAAGTTGCGCCTCAGAGTACGCAAGTCTTAGTCTTTTTTTTTCCATAGGATCATTGGTTTTTTTGAGTCTGAAGCCAAAACTATTTGTCAGATAAAGACCAATAAAAAGCTGTTTGATAGTGTTAAATGTCACGAAAAATCCTTTTTTGAGTGGGAAGATTATAGCCAAAAGAACCCAAAAGAGATCAAATATGACAATTTGACATTTTTATGTACAAAGCAGTCATTTTAGTTTACAATCACAAAATAAACAGTTAGCAGGAGTGCTTTATGGCGAAACAAAAAACGGTCTTTGAGTGCCAAGCGTGTGGGTTTCAATCTCCTAGATGGATGGGAAAATGCACCTCATGTGAGCAGTGGGAAACCATGATAGAACTCAGCACCGAGCAGATAAAATACCTCAACGAGTCTTCAAAAGGACGAGGCGGAAGCGCACTGACCCCCAAAGCCAAACCCATCACGCAGATAGAAGAAGACAACATCATCCGTTTCACTTCAGGCAGCAAAGAGCTTGACCTTGTCATGGGTGGAGGCATCGTTCCGGGCTCACTCACACTCATCGGCGGCAGTCCGGGAGTAGGCAAATCAACGCTGTTGCTCAAGATAGCAGGAAACCTAGCGCGAGCAGGAAAAAAAGTGCTGTATGTCTCAGGAGAAGAGTCAGCAGGGCAGATCAAACTGCGTTCAAACAGACTTGAAGCCAACCACGACAATCTCTATTTGCTCCCTGAGATTAACCTCAGTTCGGTTATAGCTGAAGTGGGAAACCAGCCCTATGAGCTCATCGTCATCGACTCCATCCAAACCCTCTACTCTGAAGAAACGCCCTCAGCTCCAGGTTCTGTGACACAGGTGCGTACCATCACCTTTGAGCTGATGCGGCTTGCCAAAAGTCTGCACATCCCCATCTTTATCATCGGGCACATCACCAAAGACGGCTCCATCGCGGGGCCTAGAGTGTTGGAGCACATGGTGGATACCGTTCTTTACTTTGAAGGCGACACCAACTCTGACTTGCGTCTGTTGCGTGGGTTTAAAAACCGATTTGGTGCTACCAACGAAGTGGGCATCTTCGAGATGAACAAAGAGGGACTCAACGATGCGAAGTCCATGGCAGGTAAGTTTTTTAACAAACAAAAACTACAGTCAGGCTCTGCGCTCACCGTCATCATGGAAGGAAGCCGCCCCATCATCGTCGAGATACAGGCACTGGTATCTGAATCTTACGGGCATGCCAAACGAAGCTCCACAGGGTTCGACAACAACCGTTTGGGTATGTTGCTTGCACTACTTGAGAAAAAACTTGACCTGCCTCTTGGCACTTACGACGTCTTCATCAATGTCTCAGGAGGTATCAAGATAAACGAGCCTTCAGCCGACCTTGCCGTCATCGCAGCGATTTTAAGCTCCTACCGAAACAGAGAACTTAGTGCACAGACACTCTTTTTGGGCGAAGTCAGCCTCACAGGTGAGATACGCGAAATAGCAGGGCTTTCACAGCGTCTCAAAGAGATAGAAACACAGGGCTTTAGCAAGGCGGTCATCCCTAACAAACCACTAGAGACAACGAAAATAAAATGTTTTATTGCGGATGAAGTTTCTAAAGTAGTTGAGTGGATGTAAGCGCTATAATACTTCCATGAACATCGGTACAGACATCATCCAAATCAGCAGAATCGAAAAAGCACTCAGCCAATTTGGCGATAAATTTACCCAGCGCTTTTTACAGCCAGACGAGATAAAACTCGTACAAAAACCTGCATCCATAGCGGGCTTTTGGGCAGCCAAAGAAGCCATAGCCAAAGCGTTGGGGTGTGGCATCGGGCGTGAGTTGTCCTTTCATGATATCCTCTTAAACAAAGATGCACGGGGGAAACCCACATTTACACTGAGCCATGATGCACTGATGAAATACCCCATACAAACCTCTTCTCTTTCCATCAGTCATGATGGCGGCTTTGCTATCGCGGTTGTCGTTCTGAGCCTACAATGTTGAAAATAGTCGTGTTTTATACTACAATACACAGCAAATTAAAAAGGATGACCATGAAACAAACCAGTATAGCCCTTAGTCTTGCCTTACTTTTGGCAGGATGTACACAAAGCAGTGTTCCCGTTGCAAGAAAACCTGTTGTTCAAAAAGTAGCACCAAAACCTGTGGTAAAAAAAACTGCGCCTGTGGCGAAAAAACAGCTACCCCCACCGCCTAAAAAAAACATAAAACTTAGAGAGATAGATGATAAAAACTTCAACTCTGACTACATGTACCCCGAAGACAAAAAAGCCACACCCAAAACAGTAGAAAAAGCACCTGCACCTTCAGAGCCGGCTACTGCTTCTAGCGGGATGAGTAAAGAAGAGTGCATCGCAATGATCACTCAGGAAAAATTTGACAAATACACTGCAATGTTTGGAAGTGAAGAGGCTTCCATCAAACGCTGCAACATGCTAAAAGCGATGCAGTAAGAACCTTACTTTCTAAAATGTATCATCTTAAATCTATCGCCCATCATCGTGGGTGATAGCAGTGTTTTAATCTTATCAGCTTCTCGTACATAGTGTGACTGTTTTGCCTGTTTTGCAAAGCGCTCAAGAATGTCTATAATCCCAAAACGCACCAAAGCACGTGCTTGTGTCTCATACAACACCTCATCAAAACCTGCTTGCACAAATGCCTCGCTTGCATGGGCAAAGTTTACATCATAGGTGATATCATCTTTTTGGTAAGACTCATGGAGATTCAGTTCCTCATCAAACAAAGGAAAGGTTTGGTGTGTTCTGTAGATACGGATTGAGAAGTCATTACGCACATATTTTTCACCATAATCGAAGGTCACAAAATCACAGTGTTCAATGCCCTTTGCCATATCTAAAGCAAAGTCTTCATACCCTACAGCAATCTCACCTTGGGTGAGATAATGCTTTTTTGCCCACAAGAGCATCTCAGAAGATGCATCTTTCCATATAATCTCATGATTATCCACATGGGCGATTTTTTCATCTTTGAGCAACTCACAGGCAAATGCATCCAAAATCTCATTGGCAACAACAAAGGCATACGCGGCTTTTACTTCTGAGATATCATTAAAATGCACAATGTGCACATCATCACCAAAGCGCTCTTTGATGTATGCCTTTTGGGCTTTTTGCACTTCGCTCTGGCGTTCCACGATGCCAAACTTCAACGTTTGCACCAAAGCAGGGTCACAGGTGTAAAGCCACTGGATCATATCACAAATCAAGTAGCCTTGATGTGCGCCTATCTCGATGAGCCAGCCATTTTTATCGGCAACGCCCTCTTGCAAAAGTTTGTAGAAATAATTGGCAATACTCGCACCAAAAAAACGACTTGTACTCACTGCGGTATAAAAATCTCCGGTTTTTCCGATGGCTTTAAAGTGCTTATAGTAGCCCTCCTCACCGTAAAGCCACGCGTTCATATAGTCGCTAAATCGCATTTTCCACCCGTATATAGAGTTTGAGCAGCTGAATTTGCTTGTCAATGGCGTATATCTGCTGATCAAGCTTGCGAATCTGTGAAGAGTTAAACATCACATCAGCATCATAGGTGGTTTTTTCTCCCGCATCTGCAAGGTTTTTGGTGAGCTTATAGAGATTTTTAAAGACCGATTCATCTTGATTTGCCAAAGCGATTTTTTTATCTAAAATACCTAGACTGTTTTCTATCCAGTTGTACTCTTCCTTGACCTGTTCTTTTTTGTCCAGTACTTCCACCGCTGCTTTTAGCTTCTCCACTTTTGCCAACTCAATATCGCTGGGTGCATTGATATCGATCGGTATCGAAACCGTGAAGCCATAATTGTAGTACTGTTCCTGCAGCAAAGAACCAGGTCTGGCAAAAAGAGGGTTGATGTCTCCATCCGTGTACTGTCCTTGAAGCGAGACAGCGGGAAGATACTTCGCCCATGTGACTTTTTCGTTGTAGTCCGACTGCTCTGCACGCAACCTGTCTCTTTTGAGCTCCAGATTGGCTTCACGGTATTTTGTTTTACTCATCAGTTTCAAGACAGGAAGGCGCAAACTGTAAGGGTTTTTATCACTTAGGAGTGAAAATCTCTGTTTCAACTCCATCAGGGTAAGTTCCATCTCAAGTAAAGCCGTTTCATCCTGACTCTTTTTGAGTATCGCCTGATCCAAAAAGCTGCTGTCAAGCAATCCCGCTTCATAACTTTCACGCTTTTGTAAGATGTCAATGGCATCATTTTTGAGCTGAAAGCGCATCTTTTCCTGCTCAAGTTTTGTTTTTTTCAAATTAAACAGGATGGAGACGGCATCTCCTATCATGGTGCGTTTTTGAAGTTGGATATCGGCTTGATTGGCTTCACGAAATGCCTGCGCATACTTGATACCATAATAAATCCCACCCGACCTAAAGATAGGCTGATCCACCACCACCGAATAACTTCCTGTATCTATCGTCTGATCACCAAACTGTGTACTGTAGTTTCTGCCATACTGCAAACGAACGGGGTTCATCCAACTGTTGGAGAGTTTGTCACTTTCAAGTTCATTGCTTTGCATTTGATAATCAAACAACAACTCTTTATTATCAGACAGTATACTCCCCAGCTCATCGGCATAAAGCAAGGTGCAAAGCCCCAAACTACAAAGTACGAAGAACGTTTTCAAAGCGTTTGAACCCTTCATCGATTTCATTTTTACTGATGGTCAGACTGGGTAAAAAGCGTATGGTATTGCGTCCTGCTTTAAGTACTACAAGCCCTTCTTTCATACTATTTTTGATCACAGCCACTTGAATCTCTGCGGTTTTGGCACGAAGACCTCGCATCAGTCCCAGCCCCACCTCTTTTTCAAACAAATGTGTGTAGTTTGCCGCAACTTCCTGCAGTTTTTGCGTAAAATAAACCAAAATTTCATCCAGCTCGCCACTTTCATACAAAGGCTGTAATATCTCTAAAACCGCCAGTCCCGCTGCCGTGCTCAGATAGTTCCCACCAAAAGTACTTCCGTGATCCCCTGCACTCAAAACCTCTTTGTGTCTGGTCATCACCGCACCGATAGGCACACCACCGCCCAACCCTTTGGCAAGGGTGATGATGTCAGGTTCTATTTCGTAGAGATTGGATGCCAAAAACTCACCGGTACGGTACACACCCGTTTGCACTTCATCCACGATGAGCAAAATGTTCTTCTCTTTGAGATGTTTTGCTAAGGCTTGCACCTCTTCTTTTTCAAAAGGCTGCACACCGCCCTCACCTTGCACGAGTTCGATGAGTACAGCTACCGTTTCATCATCAATAGCCCCAAAGACATCGGCAATCGTTTTTTCATACGAAAATCCATCCGGATAAGGAGAAAAATGCGGTACATGAAAACTCGCTTGCCCTGTAGCCTTCACGGTTGTGATGGTACGTCCGTGAAACGAATGCTCAAGAGTTATCACTTTGTATCGTTTATTTTCAAACCTTGTCTCACCGTATTTGCGTGCTATCTTTATCGCACCCTCATTGGCTTCTGCGCCTGAGTTTGCAAAAAATACGCCCATATCATAGCCAGAGAGTTCCACAATCTTTTGTGCCAGTTTGGCTTGCGGTTCTATGACCTGCAGGTTAGAGATGTGGATGATTTTTTGTGCCTGTTCACACAGTGCAGCAACCAGTTTTGGGTTGGCATGTCCCACAGAGTTGACTGCGATGCCTGCGGCAAAATCAATATAGTCTTTACCGTTTTCATCATACAGCGTTGCCCCTACACCTTTTACAAAATTGGTGTAATCGCGTGCATAGGTTTGCAACACATACTGTTTGTCTTGTTGTTCTAGCGTCATTGTTCATCCCCCATTAAAGTAGTGTATTATAGCAAAGTGTCTTTAGGTTAGCTATTTGAGTTCAACTTTTAGCAGTTTTGAGAACGACATTTCAGGCGCATCGATGTAAATCTCCGCACGATAAGAGGAGATAAACTTTTCATCCGCGACCTTCCAGACTTTATCTACTTTGTATTGTGTTTTTTTATCACCCAGATAAACCGCTTTTTTTTCTATCCCTTCGATTTCAGACGGTTCCAAAAAAAGTACCAACTTTGCTCTGTCTGTATCCACCACTTTGGCTAGAGGTGTTCCCGGCGATACGAAATCACCTTCTCGTACCATAATTTCATACACATACTGATGGTGCAATACAATGGATTTTTTCTCAATGCTGTCTTTGAGCTGTGCAATCTTATATCCCATATCCACATACTGTGTTTTTGCAGAAGCAAAATTGTAAAACGCAGTGTCTTTTTGGGCTTTGGAGGCTGTATTTAATTCATTAATGCGCCCAAAATACGCCTCTTGACGCTTTAACGTCTCACCAAGAATAAGGAAATTTTCCTGCGATGCTTTGAGGTTCAGTTTATCTAAACGGTCATCCAGATAAATCACTCTTTTCTTATCGACCACTTTCCCCTCTGCATCAAGATCTACCCCGATCACCAAAGCACTCACGGCAGACTTCAACACGGCAGATTCATAGGGCTCAACTTTGGCATAATGCACATTGGCAAACAGTAAAAATGGCGCACATATCAGCAGTACAATTTTCATCCATACTCTTTTTTTGAGGGATTATAACACAATAGCATTAAACGCTCAATCTTCTCATTTAATTGTTTTAAGCAGGGTAAGTAGCCCCTGAAGTTCAGGATATTTGCTCCCTACTTCTTGAATGTAGTGCAAGGTCAATGGTATGTCTTTAAGGTACCCGTCTTTGCCGTCACGGATGCTTAATCTCGCAAAAATGCCCAGTATCTTAATATGCCGCTGCAAACCTGTAAAATCAAACCAGCGCATAAATGTTACCTCATCCACTTCAATGCCTTTAAGTTGTTTAAACAACAGCACCAGCCTCTGGACTTCTTTGGTATCAAGCTTCACATACACATCACGTAAGAGTGACACCAAATCATACATCAATGCACCCTCTTTGGCATCTTGAAAATCGATGACAGTTATCTCATCCTGCCCATCAATCATCAAATTTTTCGCATGGTAGTCACGATGTACAAAAATGCCCTGTGGCTGACTCAATACTTCTTTGGCAATGAGGCTAAAACTCTCCAAGAGTAAGCGCGCCTCCACACATTCAAGCGTTTGTTGCAGATACTCCTTGAAGTACCACTGTGGCATCAGATTCATCTCTTCAAGCAAAAACATCCCATCATACGGTGCCAAGCCCTGTGAAGGTGTTTCTTGCATCGCCACCAGTGTCTCTATGGCTTTTTCATAATACTTTGAGGCATCGGCTTGCCTGTGCTCATCATACAGATGTGTCGAGCCTATATCTTCCAAAAAGATAAAGCCTTTGTTCAGTTCATACGCTTTGATGACAGGAATACGAACTTTAGCATCCATCAGCCTCCACGCGACACCTATGAACACGGGAACACTCTCTTTGAGCTCTGAAGCATCCATCACCATACCCGTAGCGTCATCACTTTGCAGCCTATAATACCGTCTCGCACTCGCATCCCCATGCAACACTTCAAGCTGTGGATTTTCAATCCCCAACCACTCCAGCCACCCTTTTAACTCTTCATGCATGCTCACTCCTGAATGTACCTTTATCCGTCTCTGTATGCAGTTTAATGCATTTTATTCTGATACAGAATGGTAAACAGTACCTTAAAATAATACATTATTGAAGTATCTTCTTTGCTGATAAAAACACCTAGCAACATGCCTTAAGCCCTCTATAATCTTAGCACGGCATAATCCAGAAAGTCTCTTGACAATTATGCGGCAAATGGGGAACAATGTATTCTACTGATGATTTTTATGCCACTATCAAAAGCTTCAGCAATTTTTCTGATTTTACACGTTTAGAAACCTATAGTAATCTTCCTCTTGATTGGTTTGTGGTCGTGGCAGATATTAAAAATTCAACAGATGCCATCAACAAAGGTCTATATAAAGAAGTAAACTCTATCAGCACGGCTACTGTTGCTGTGGTATTAAATGCAATCGTGCCATTAAAAATTCCCTATGTCTTTGGTGGAGACGGAGCGACTTTCTGCATTCCGCCTTCTAAGAAAGAATCCATTCAATCTGCTTTAGTCGCTGTAAAAAAATTGGCAAGAGAATCATTCAACCTTCAACTAAGAGTAGGGATTGTGCCTATGTCGCTTATTAAAGAGCATGGATATGACATTTTTATTGGGAAATACCAGCCATTAGCGCATTTTCAACAAGCGATGTTTCAAGGCAATGGACTAGATTATGCTGAATCTTTAATTAAAAATTCTAATTTTACACACAGGTACCATCTTGATGAAGAAAAAATTGAATCAAATGCAAATTTTGAAGGCTTTGAGTGCCGCTGGGATGAAATCCCTAGTTCACATGAAGAAACAGTTGCCATCATTGTTCGTGTTATAGATACAGAAATAGAACACAAAAAACAAAGTTATGATGAAATATTTCAAAAAATTTTAAGCATATATGGAGATGAAAAACAGCATCATCCACTTAGAGCAGAAAATCTTAGCTTAACATTATCTCTGGCAAAACTTTCTTCAGAAACACGTATCAGAACTGCCTTTCAAGGAACATATAGCAAAGTAAAATATCTGTTTAGACTACTCCTTTTATCTTTAGCGGGAAAATATCTCATGGCTAGAAATATCAAATCAGAAAGTGTTGACTGGGGACAATACAAACAAAGACTTATCACAAATACAGACTATAGAAAATTTGATGAAGTGCTAAGAATGGTGATATCAGGCACTAAGTTACAAAGAGAAGAACTGACTGCATTTTTAACTAAACTCCATGATGAAAAAAAAATTGTTTTTGGTATGCATCCCTCTCCTAGTGCTATTGTGACTTGTATGATATTTAACTATGACACCGAACATATACATTTTTTGGATGGTTCAAACGGAGGGTATGCAATGGCTGCAAAATATATGAAAGAACAGTTAAAAAGTATGAAGTCCTAGTAGTCTATAGTGTCGCCATCCTTGAGAATTGTCACATCCCAATCACCTTTCATGGCTTGAATCTCTTCAGTAATTTTTTCTACATAAGAAGGTTTGATATGATTGATATAAAGCTTTAAACCCTTCTTTTCTAAAGATTTTAACCCCTGAAAAAGCAGTGCAGGAGTAAGATGTTTGCTGACCTTTGCCAAACCATCAAAAGCACTTGGGAAAGAACACTCAATGACTAAGGCCCTAATCGCTTTTTTATTGGATACAGAGGCTATGATTCCCTCCAACGAGTGCGTATCTGTCCCAATGAGTATGGCGGAGTTTTCTTTACTGACGATGTAACCGCAGCTTGGCACCGTATGATCAGTGGCAAATGGCTCAATCGTCGTCTCTTCATCAATCCTGTAGCATTCACCAACCTTTATGGCTTCATATTCCAAGGACATTCCTTTGCCATGCATTAAAGTAATAGAGGAGAAGTCTGGCCAGATATCATCATTCAAAAAATGTTTTTGAAGTGCTTCCAGTGTCTCTTTTAAACCTCTGATCTTCAGTGGTACTTTACGCTGTACATAATACATATCCAAGACAAATGCAATATCGACAATATGATCTAAATGCGAATGGGTCAACCAGATTGTTTCTATATCTGCACATTTCTCTCCAAGTGAAGTCAACAGACAACCTGCATCTATCACGGATTTTTCATTGAACATAAAAACACTGCCTTGCCTGTGAATCTCTTGATAATTCACGCCTCCAAATACTTTTATTTCATACATCTCTAAACCTATCACGAATTTCAAAAAACTTATCCTTATGCTCAAAGAAAAGTGAAATTAAATGTGGGTCAAAATGCGCACCGCTCTCTTCTTTAAAAAAAGAAAAGATTTTTTCATCACTCCAAGCAGGCTTATAGACTCTGGCTGACCCCAAAGCATCAAATACATCTGCAATGGCAGTAATACGACCATAGATATGTATCGCATCACCGCTAAGTCCTCTAGGGTAACCCATGCCATCATATTTTTCATGGTGTTCATGTGCAACGATGGCAGCAGCCTTCAGAAGCTCCAAATCTGAAGACTTTAAAATCTCATATCCAAGCTTGGCATGCGTTTTCATCACATGCATCTCCTCTTCATTCAATCTTCCTGGTTTATTGAGTATCGCATCCTTAATACCAATTTTTCCAAGATCATGCATAGGTGAAACATCACGGAGTATTTTGCACTCTTTTGGACTCAAGCCATACAGTTCACCCAAAAGATAACAATATTCAGCCACCCGTTTGACATGATTTCCTGTTTCCTGCGAACGATTCTCTCCGATAACCCCCATCATATAGATTAACTCTCTTTGGGTGTTTTCTATCTCTTCCATCAATAAGATAGTTTCAATTGACTCTGCGGCATACGTAGATGCAAGCTTGAGATATTCTGAATCTTGCTCACAGAAAATACCATTTTCATTTTTATTCATCACCTGTATGGCACCTATCACTTCATTGAATTGATTATGCATAGGGATGACGATCATTGTTTTTGTTACATACCTGTTTTTTTTATCTATTTCTGCATGAAAACGTGGATCATTCTGTACATCATTGATGATAAATTCTTTATTTTCATTCACTGCAGTACCCACAATACCCGATTGAGCCTCCAACTCGATCGTTTTTACACCCTGTGCCACTTTGGTCCAAAGTTTATTTTGCACCTTATCCCATATCCATATACTGCACCGATCGGCATCAACAATATCCCTTCCGAGTTGAGCAAGTGATATCAAAAGTGCTTCATGATTTCGTATCTTGGCTATCGTGGTAATAGAATCAAAGATAAATTTTAAAAGTTCAGTCGGATTTCGTTTCATTTTTTCATCCTTGTCCTCATTGATTGTATTGTATTGGAATAAAAAAAAATGTCAAGCCAATACTAGTCATTAGTTTGGATATACTACAACTTAGACTCAAAGCAGGAACAATTACTATGAAAAACAAAGCTTCAATTCTTATTGAATTAGACCATGAGATAATTGCCAAAAATACAATTGAGGATCGTGTCAATCTTATTGCTTCGTATATCCGAAAGTATACAGGCACAGAACGTTGTACCATTTTTGCGTATAAAGAAAAAACAAATCAACTTCAAAGTATCTACAGCGATAATATACCGATGCTTACCCTTAATTCAAATACTGGTCTTGTAGGTTATGCTTTTCATAAAAGAGAGACCGTATTAGAGAACGATACAGCCTCTAGTAAATATTTCTACAAGGGCATTGACCAAAAAAGTGGATACAAAACCAAGAGTGTACTCGCTGTGCCGATTTTAAATGCACAAATGAAAAGACTGGGTGCTATACAACTTCTAAACAAACCCAATGGCTTCAATGAGTGGGACCAAAAATTTATAGAGTCTCTCAGTGAATTTTTAATCCCTTTAATAGAGTCTCAAGTACCTTCAAAAACTAAAAACAAACCATCAAGTACTATAGATAATATCAGTCCAGAGGAAAAACTTGATATCTATTTGAAAGATAAAAAACTTTATTTAATGGAAGATGAGTATGCTTATTATAAGATTCTTGAGATGAGAAGAGACTATTTTATCGGTGCAGATAAGTGTTATCTGCTTGATGAGCTACCTAAAATGATACCTATATTCTACCATGCGATGAATAATGAGTTTATATCTATACCGATGTATGTAAAAATTGACAGAAATGCAAATGGTATTTTTATCAGACAGTCCCAAGATGACGCTGATTTATCCTACCATGGACTTGAAAAAGAGGATTAAAAGCTTCAACTATCAGTTGCAACGATAAGTTATGCCCTATTCCCTTATTTACTATATCTATCCATATACTAGTGACACTTTTGGTGTCACTTTTTTTGGGCTTTTTTTATTCGTTTATGTGCCTAATCGACTTTTAAAAATTTCAAATTTATCTAATTCTTTTTCATTCATGGACCACTCTTTTATTGAATCAATATAAAATTTATTTTGCTGGGCTACCCAAATAGCTTGTTCTAAACTTTGAGGGTCATCCCAATGATAATATGCAGCCAATCTATCTTTAATGCAATCATTCGGAGTGAGTAGTCTCAAAATACCTGTTTCATTTTCTCTTGACGCAATCTCAGTTATAGGTGCATCACCTACACCAAGAGGACCTCTTGGAAATTCTATGAAATATCGTGTATCTTGATGTACAAAATAACGGTTATGCTCTTTAAAGCCTAATTGAACCATAACATTTTTTATTTTTGTATGACCCCCGTTAAATCTATCTACCAAATCTATGTCATCTGATGTATATTTGCCTTCGCTATAAATTTCAACACAAGATCCACCAGAAAGCACAGTTTTAATACCTTCTTTTTCAAGTTGACTGCAAACATATCCGGCCAATTCTTCCATACTCATATCTTTAATACTTTTCATAATGGTTTTCCTGCCCTTCTAGGCCGTTTCCGTCTCATCATAAGTCTTTCTATCTCTTCAGGGGAGTAATAAGTTCTAGCTTTTTCCAAAAGGGCTTTTAACTCATTTAAAAAAGCATAGCGGGGATTGAACATAAAAAGTCTTGTTCGTCCTACCTTTTTACTGACCAGTATCCCCGCAAGTTCCATCTTTTCTAACTGCTTTTGTATAGGGTCTAGACTTGAATTGTAAAAATCTGCTATTTCTTTCGCATAACCTTCACCGTTTGCAAGAATAAATTGCAATACTCTTTCCATATTTTTAGAGCCAAATAGTGTTTCCAGCATGAGGTATCCTTCTATAAACCTATAATATAGTTTTTAATACCTATATTATAGGTTATATAATCTATTTTGTCAACAATTGAAATATTATCTTTAACGCTACAGCAGGTATTTTGGAATATTTTTATTTATGTTCAATTTTAAAGGTAATTTGATACTCCACCCATAAATAAGGTGGATTCTTCTTCCGCTAGGCAACCCTAGTTTGATGAGAAGCATTGTTGCCGTGTATCCCACGGACAAGTATGTT
>NCHB01000027.1 GCA_002281755.1 Sulfurovum sp. 16-42-52 | reverse complement strand
AGTATTAACAGTTATGAATTAAGCGCGGGTATGGAGCAAGAACCTAACCAAGCTATCCTAAGACTTGGTGTCTCCATCCCGTTGGCAGTTCAGCATAATAAAGAAGAAGAAAAAGTTATATCAAAATTACAACTGCAACAACTAGAACTCGACAATGCACAACTTAAGCTAGACCTAAATTTACAAAAGCAAAGACTTAAAGCTTCTATAGAAGAGATTTCACAGCAGTATCACTCACTTAAAATTCTTGAAGGCGAGCAACAAGCACTCAGTGATTTACTTTTAGAGGGTTACAAAATAGCACAAGGATCTATCTTTGTACTGATGAGTGCAAAAAACAAACTCATACAGACACAAAAATCTTTACTGCAAACACAAGCAATGATCAACAAGAAAAAAATAGAATTACGTTTTATACAAGGACTTTACAATGACTAAATATATACTATTACTGTCTCTACTCTTCCCTCTAAAAGGATTAGCAAGTGAAATAAAAATGGACCATGCTGAACTAAAACCTTTAGGAAAAGTGATCCAAACCAATGCACAGATCACGCAACTCTCTGGCCAAAAACAAGAAATTGTCTCAAGACTACCTGGGCATTTAGAAGCTTATTTTGTCACACCCGGCCAACAGGTAAAAAAAGGCGATAAAACAATACTTATAGAGTCTATAGAACTCTCGAAAATGACTGCTGAGCATCTCGCGCTATTAGAACAATCTAAAGCCGCAGAGGCACAGAAAAATAGTACTATGAATCTTTACAAGAAAGGCCTTACATCACAAAATGATTTAAACAGTGCCATTATAGCCCTAGAAGAGATACGATCTAGACAAAATGCTTTAACTTCGCAATTAAAGTCACTGGGCATTAGGCCTGAAAAACTTAAACAGGCGACAGACCAGTTAATACTCTATGCACATGCAGATGGAGTTGTGGGGGAAATATTGGCTCCGTTACACAGCAATGTAGATTCACAAAAGCCTGTGATGACTCTTGTGAATCAAAGTGCTTACTATGCTGTTGCCTATCTGTCTGTTGATGATGCCATGCAAATATCAACAGAGACCAAAGGATGGTTAAAAGTTTCAACTAAAACATACCCTTCGCACTTTGTGCAATTGTTGCCAAACATTGATGAGGAGACGCAGCGAGCAAAAGTACTTTTTCAAATAGAGCAAAGTCCTTCAAACCTGCTCCTCGGGTCTTTTGCAGAGATGGATATTTCACTTGCGCCTTATTACAATACTGTCATGGTTAAGAAATCAGCCTTAACACTTTTTCAAGGGGAATGGGTTATTTTCGTAGAAACAAAACATGAAGGAGATAAGCACGGTGATAAAGAAGCTAATGGACATGACGATGATACGCATGAAAAAGAAGATCATAATGAAGGTGAGCACGAAGATCATGATGCGGGAGAAGAAGTCTCATATGTGGCAAAATCGGTCAATATCATTGCGTTTGCTGGCGAATATGTTGCCATTGAAGGCATCAGTGCAAACGAAGAGTATGTGAGCGCAGGTGTCTATTTCGTGAAATCAATGATGCTTAAGTCTTCACTTGGCGAACACGGTCATTAGGAGGTATTGTGAAAAATTTTTTTAAAATACTTATACAGTACAAATTTCTTATACTTGCTTTGTTTATAGCTATATCAGGTTTTGGCTACAAGGCGTACAAAAACATTCCCATAGATGCATTTCCAGACATTACACCTAAACAGGTGGTTATCTATACAGAAAGCGTTGGTAATTCAGCAGAGGATATAGAAAAGCTCATTACTTATCCTATAGAAGCTGCCATGTCAGGCTTGCCGGGAGTAAAGATGATACTCTCCAACTCAATTTTTGGTCTTTCTTATGTTTCTATTTTCTTTGAAGATGGCTATGATACGTACCTTTTACGTCAGCTCGTTACCGAAAGACTTAATACAGTAGATATACCTCAAGGATGGGGAGTTCCAACTATGGGGCCAAACACAACAGGACTAGGTCAAGTGATATGGTATGCCCTTGAAGATAAGGACAATAAATATACGCCCAGCCAACTCCGACAAATGCATGAGTATACAGTCACACCCTTACTCAAATCTGTAGATGGCGTAGAAGAGGTTATCTCTTGGGGAGGCTTCGAGAAACAATATGAAGTTCTCCTAGATCCCAAGCGTCTACAGGCTGTTGATGTCACCTACAATGAAGTTATCGAGGCACTAGAAAAGAGTAACCAATCCGTAGGTGGGCAATACCTGGAATTCAATATGGAGCAGTATCTTATACGTGGCTCTGGACTCTATAAAAAATTGGATGATATTCGCAACACTGTCATACGTACAAAGGATGCAAAGACAGTGACTGTAAAAGATGTGGCTACCGTACAAGAGGGAAAGGCCCCACGTTTTGGTGCAGTAAGTGTTGACGGAAAAGAAAGAGTCTTTGGCATGGTACTACAGCGCTCAGAAACCAATGCAGCAAAAGTTGTAGAGCTTATCAAGGAAAAGATGTCGCTGGTTGAGTCAGCTCTCCCTAAAGGTGTAAAGCTGCAAGTGATTTATGACAGAACAGAAATCACACGTAAAGCAGTCGATACAATGACGTCAGCACTTCTGACAGGTTCAGTGCTTGTTGCAATCATACTATTCCTTTTTTTATTTGAGTTGCGTTCTGCATTTATCGTTATCATCTCACTTCCTATCTCTCTGCTCATCGCATTTTTAATGATGGAAGAGTACGGCATATCTGCAAACCTCATGAGTCTTAGTGGGCTTGCTATCGCTATAGGAATGATAGTCGATGGCACTATTGTTGTTGTGGAAAACAGTTTCAGGATATTGCATGACAACCCTAAAGCCTCACGTGCAGATGTGATTGCAGAAGCCACAGCAGAAGTGGCAAAACCTGTACTTTTTGCACTGCTTATTATTTCAGCGGTTTTCATTCCACTGTTGAGCCTCGAAGGACTTGCGGGGAAACTTTATACCCCTATGGCATTAGATATCGTTTTTGTAATGCTGGGGTCTCTTGCTGTGGCTCTTCTTCTAGTTCCTGTACTCTCATACATGATGCTCAAAGAAGGAAAACATTCAAACAGTCCTCTTATGGAGGCTATTAAGGCATTTTATACTCCTATGCTCATGTTTTCTTTGCAGAATACCAAAAAACTGGTAACTCTTACTTTCTTTGTATTCTTTATCTTGGCAGGAATGCTTAGCCAGCAAGGACGAGAGTTTATGCCTCAACTGAATGAGGAAACTATTATGTACAGGGTTATTGCAATTCCCGGAACTTCGCTTACGCAAAGTGTGGAAAATGCGCAAGCCATAGAAAATTTTATACTCACAACCTACCCTGACGAAGTGCTCTCTGTACTAAGCATGGTAGGAAGAAGTGAAAAGGGTGAAACGGCACAAGCCAACTACATGGAAGTACTTTTAACCCTTAGTCCAGAGTTTGAAGAAATTCCTGCTCTTGATAAAGAGTTGACAAAGAAACTCAAAGAAAAGTTTAACTATTTGCAATTTATCTCTACTCAGCCTATTGCTATGCGAATAGAAGAGCTTCTTGAGGGTGTAAGTGCGGAACTTGCAGTCAAAATATACGGTGAAGACCAAACGGTCATGTCTGATATTGCTGCACAGATAGCTGAAGTACTAAATGGTATAGAGGGACTTGATCATGCAGAAGTTGAAACACAATTAGGACAATCACAAATCAACATCAAACCAGACTACTTGGCACTTTCGCGCTATGGACTCAGTGTAGAAGATGTCATGCAAGTTATTCGTTATGGCATTGGAGAAGAGGCTGTTACACAGAAGATAGAAGGCGTGAAGCGCTTTGGTGTTGTGGCAAAATTAAAAAATGCCAAACAAGACATAGAGACACTAAAAACACTGATTCTTCGCTCAAATACAGGAAAGATTGTTTCCTTACAGGAAGTGTGTGATATCAGTGTGGAACAAGGGCCTGCATTCATCAAACGTCAAGATTTGAGTCGATATATGGTCCTCTCATTGGAAGTTGAGGGTCGTGACATAGCAACGTTTGTTAAAGAAGCAGACAGGAAGATAAAAAATCAGGTCAATTTACCCGATGGCTATTACATCAAGTGGGCAGGTGATTTTAAGAATATGCAAGAAGCTACACAAACACTGGCGATGATTATACCTGCTACACTTTTGCTTATTTTATTATTACTCTACACTGCATTTAATTCGCTTAAAAAAGCATTATTGATTTTACTGGGCGTGCCATTAGGTTTAATGGGAGGTATTGTAGGTTTACTCGTCTCTGGTGAATATTTGAGTGTTTCAGCTATTGTAGGGTTTATTGCCATCTTTGCCATAGCAATACTCAACGGTATAATACTTGTATCATTCATAGATGAATTGCGTAAAAAGTTCCCAGAAGTAAAAATGATAGATATGGTCAAAAATGCCACCTTGCTAAGACTAAGACCTGTGCTTATGACAGCATTCACCACACTTTTTGGTATTCTCCCACTTCTTTTTGCTACAGGTGTAGGCTCAGAAATACAATATCCGCTCGCAGTGGTAGTTACTGGAGGAATCATCTCATCAACCATCTTAACATTGTTGGTCCTGCCATCCTTATATATCCAATTTTTTGAAAAGAAATAAGAATGTCTAACTATATGATTAAAAATATGGTAATAATAATTTTGGGGTTAGATTAGTCTAAGAGGTATAAAGTGCTTTGATGCTCTTCCGAGAATGTATTATTAAGATCTGTGCAGTGACTTCTCCTTTGTCTGGAGAAGTTGAAGTAGATGAGTCTTCTTTGGTGCCAGTAGAGTTCGAGGTAAGAGACAGAGGCAAAACGATTATCTTTGGTCTTTTAAACCGAGAAGGCAAAGTCTATACTGAGATAGTGCCTGATGTCATCAAGGCTACGCTGAAGGCTATCATACGAGGTAAAGTTGATATTGATAGCATTATTCACTCTGATGGATGTCAAGGCTATCATGGTCTTGTAGATGTTTGGAATGACAAGCACTTTAGAGTACATCATGGAAATAATCAATTTGTCAGAGGCAACTCTCAAATCAATGGAATTGAATCTTTTTGGAGTTATACAAAAATAAGATTAGTGAAATTTCACGGGATAGATACAAGAACCTTTAATTTACATCTCAAAGAATGTGAATTTAGATTCAATAACAGAGGTGAAGATTTATACAAATAATTGTTGAAAATCTTTAGAAAATAACCTCTAAACTAGTCTAGCCCCTAATACTTAAATTCACATGACAAATAGACTACGATAAATAAAAAATAAACTAATAGATAAATAATTTAACACTTGCTTAACACTCTACAGATAGGATATCGAAAAAAAACAATCAAACGCAAAGGATAGAATCAATGAACAAAAGAAAATTAGTGGCTGGGGTGGCATATGCTTTACTCGCTTTGACGATGATAAACGGCTGTGGCGGTAGTTCAACAACGAATGAAACACTTGATAACACTTTGCCTATAGTAGATAACAGCGAGATTCCAGATACCATATTTGATTCAAAAATCACCATCAATTTTGATGCAGTTGTAGGTGATCAGGGTGAGGTGCTATGTTCCCAAAATGGTGTAGCAAAAGAATATACACTAGGCTCAACAGCTGCAAAAGGTACCATAGCGGATTTTAGATTTTTTGTTTCTGATATAAAGCTTCTTATGTCAGACGGCAGCACACAAACCCTCAAAATGGAAAACAACACTAACCAATACTTTGATGAAGTCAACGGTTCCGTTGCCATTTTGGACTTTGAAGACAATACCGGCGATTGTATCAATAGAGGCAATGATAGTGCAACCTATAAGCATATTGTCGGGATGATCAACCCTACTGCCAGTGTTGAAGGTATAGAGTTTACCATCGGTGTGCCTTTAACGCTCAATCATGTTGAATTTCCAGACATTCCTGCTTTAACAAAAACATCCATGGCATGGAGTTGGGCAAGCGGTAGAAAGTTTGTTAAACTGGAAACAAATCCAGTGGATGGAAATAATACTGCCGGTGATATCTTCAACTACCACGTAGGTTCAACCGGATGTACAACAACAGACGGTGTTACAACATGTGCACAGCCAAACAGAGCGACCATCACATTTGACACCTTCGATCCTAAAACTGAAAAAATCGTTATTGATTATGCCCAACTGCTTACCCTAGTTGACATCAAAAAAGATGCAGGCGGACCAAAAGGATGTATGAGCGGACTTACAGACCCTGAATGCCTAACTGGCAAAGGAGATATGCTCAATAGAATTGGATTGGATGATGTAGAAGCAAAAGGTGTATGTATAGACGGCGATTGCTCTTTGCATCAAAAGCTCTTTAGTGTCAAACCTCTCTAGCCTATGGTTAAAATCAGCTATCTATTTTCAATCGTGACGGCATTATCGTTCACGGTCGGTTGTCAAAGCACAACCACCGTCAACGAAACACAAACCTCTTCTTCAAACAGTAGTACCTTTGAGTGGAAACTTCCCAAGGGTGTATATCCTCCTAAAGTACCTGATGACAATCCTATGAGCGAAGCAAAAGTAGAACTCGGTCGTCACCTCTTTTATGATACACGGCTCAGTGCAAACCAAGAACAATCCTGTTCATCATGCCATTTACAAGCATTTGCTTTTGCAGATCATAACAAAGTAGGCATCGGTTCAACAGGAGCACACAGCTTGCGCAATCCGAACAGCCTTACCAATACAGGATACTATACATCCTACAGTTGGGCAAATCCTGCTTTAGACACTTTAGAACGGTTTATTGTCCTTCCGATTATTGGAGATGACCCGATAGAACTGGGGGTAACTGAAGAGATGCAGCCTGAAGTATTTGCCAGATTTGAAAACAATGAAACCTACCAAAACATGTTTAAAGCAGCCTTCCCTGATATAGAAAACCCCATTAAATTAGAATTTATCGTCAAAGCCTTGGCTGCGTTTAATCGAACACTCAACTCTTTCAACTCCCCTTATGATAAATACCTAGCAGGTGATGCAAATGCACTCACACCTGCACAGCAAAGAGGGCATGATCTCTTTATGGGGGAGAGAGCGGAGTGTTTCCATTGTCATGACGGTATCCATTTCAGTGATTCCACCGCGAATGAAAAAAGCTTTCAAAATGTTCAGTTTTTTCACAATATCGGTCTGTACAACGTGGATGATGAAGGCTCTTATCCTGAAGGTAATCAAGGGCTGTACGAGATCACAGCAAAAAATACAGACAAAGGGAAATTTAAAGCCCCAAGCCTTCGTAACGTTGCAGTCACCTTCCCCTATATGCACGATGGTTCTATGGCAACACTCCAAGAGGTGATCGAGCTGCATAGTAATGGCGGCAGGGATATACAAAGTGGAGAAAATGCGGGAATGGGCACACAAAATCCTTTCAGAAGTGATTTTATCACCAGAAAAGATTTTACGCAGCAAGAAAAAGATGATTTAATTGCCTTTCTTCATGCATTGACGGACAATGATTTTATAACTGATCCTAAACTATCAGACCCATTCAACAACAAGGGCTTCTAATATGAAAGTACTTATTTTTATTTTGCTGGCGGCAACTTTTTCCTTCGGGCATACCGGAAAAATTCGCCAACCTGAAGATGCAAATATTTCATCTGATTTCGGCGCATTTGCGAACATATCTTACCGAGATGAAGATATATATCCAAAAGGGATAGAACGTGCACAAGGCTATGAGGATCATGGCAGTCCAGGTGAAGTCTACATTGAACACCTTGGGATATACTACACAAAAAAGATAGAAAAAATAAATTTCAACTTCGAACTCAACCATCACGCTTGGGCAGAATGGACACTCAATGAGTTGGTCGAAAAGGCAAATATAGGCTATTATGATGAAAACTATGGTCTGGAACTGGGCAGAGATTATAACAATGTCTCATTTATGCGTGAAATGATATGGGGATATGGTTTTATCCAAATGCCTTTGGCGATCGATTCATTTTTTGACCAAACCAATGTAGGTGATGGGGTGTTTGCATCTTACAAAATAGATCGTTTTACTTTCAGGGGAGACTATGCAGCAGATCAATACGCCCATAAATTACGAAAAACGATTCGTGCTTCTTATGAATATGACACTATCAAATTGATTAGCTATTATCAGCAGCGAAGCCCCGTAAAAAACAGAGTTGATTTTTCTGCTATCACACATTCCCATACTCATGGAAGTGGCTGTGATCAAATGACACAGAATGAACTCTGTATGGATAATGAAACATCCGTTTTTGGTTTAGGTACTAAAGTTAAGCTAAACAATAGCTATGAGCTCGTAGGTGAGTATATACAGTACAAAAGCGAAGGCGATATAGAAACACAACAATACAAAGTTTCTCAAAACAACACAATACACTCAACATATCTTCAGCTTATGTCAACCAATGAAAAGTTCAATTACGGACTCAGAGGTGAATATTTTTGGTACAATACAATCCTTGATGGCCCTGGTGCCACCGAAGTGTCATCACTGATGAGTTTGAACACCGCAATTGAGCCAGTAAACTATCTTTATACCGCCAATATCAATTATTATTTTACCAAATCACAAAAAATTGCGTTTGAAATTAAAAAATCAAATCAAGATTTAGCCATGCGATTGAATTATTCTTTAGATTTTAGGAATATTTTTAAATCATATTAGATGCAATACTATGTTATGGTAATATATCCAGTTACATAAAAGGGCTAGACTAGTTTAAAAGGTATAAAGTACCTAAGAAGGTACCATGATACTATAATGTCCCGAAAAATTTCGACAGCGATTTAAGCATTTCTTATTCCTAAATGATTCAATAAATGAGGAATTTAGTAGCAAATTCAAGACGGAAGTCGTTTTAGAACTTGCTACTACTACACCAACCCCACCCGACCCACAACCCTACCTAAAAGCCTAATCGTATCCAACTCCTCAGCTGCTATGGTCTCACTATTATAACTCTTATTATCACTAATCAACTCCAAAGCACCGTCTGTCTTTAAAGCAACTCTTTTTACAAAGAGTCCTGCATTGGTAGAGACAATGAAGATGCCACCTTTACTGACATCAAGGTTCTCTTTATCAAATAATATGACTTCCCTATCCAGTAAAGTAGGCTCCATAGAATCACCCATGACATTGAGTGCAGCGATGGCATCGGGGTTGGCATTGTTTGATTTGTAGAGTGCGTCAAGAAGTTTTTTATCGATGCTAAGATATTCATAATCCTCATCATAGTTGAACCCTCCTCCGCCTGCACTTGCGTTGATTCTGGTAAAATGTTTGATGCGTGTGTATTTTTCTGTCTCTTCTTCCAGGGATCTTGGCATCTGGTCATATAAAACCCAGTTGATGGATATCTTTCTTGAAGCACAGAATTTAGAGATCTGCTCATAGGGTATACCGTTCTTCTTTTTGAGATGACTCAGTGATTCTTTTGACATACTAAGAGCTGCTGCAACATCTTTATCGAATATCTTTCTGTCTTCATACTCCGTACTGAGTATATCTTTGAGTTTTTCAATGATCTCATTGATGTTCATGTTTTTCCTCGTGTTGTGCAATAAGTTAAATAATATTCAACTATTTAAGTGTTGTGTGTTTATTTAGTTATATTTTATTTAACAAATACTTTAACAAGGTTAAACATCATGAAGATACACTTGGATCTGGATTGTTATTTTGTATCGGCTGAAAGAACCAGATATCCCTTTTTAAAAGGTAAAAATGTGGTGGTTGCCAAAGGAAGCGATAAGCGCATCTTTTCCAATCAGAAGAAACAAGGCGTGATGCTGGGCGACACAGGGGCTTTTAACAGTGTGCTGGAGTTTAAAAACTCTTATGATGCTGCTGATATTATAGGGGCTTGGAAAAAGGAGTTCTTAGATGACAAAGGACAGATACACGGTATCGTCATAGCCAAGAGCTATGAGTGTAAACCCTATGGGATTAAAACAGGTACACCGCTAAGGGAAGCTATCAATATGTGTCCCAATCTGTATATCCTTCCCAGTGACCATCTTTTTTATCAGGAGCTTTCACAGAGACTCAAAGCATTTCTGGAACTCAAGATCCCTGTGCTTGAACAATACTCGATTGATGAGTTCTTCGGTGATCTGGGTGGGTGGATCAAAGATGAAGATACATTGGAGTTTATCACCAATCTTAGAGATGAGATTTATGAGAGATTTGATCTGCCTATTACCATTGGAGCAAGCAAAAGCAAATGGATTGCCAAACTCTTAACAGACAGGATCAAACCCTTTGGGGTGTTTGCGCTTAAAGAGGAGGATGTGTTGGACTATACCAAAGATATCGATATTAATGAGTTTGCGGGTATAGGAAGGGCTATCTCCAAAAAGCTCGAAAGCTATCACATTAAAACACTAGGTCAGCTCAGGCAAGCACCCAGCCTGCTTAGTGCTTACGGTAAAACAGGCAGAGAGTTGTACCACCGTATCTGTGGTACCGATAACGAAAGAGTGATACCCTACTCTAACAGAAAAGGCATAGGCATCAGCAGAAACTTCAAAGCCATACTACAAAGAGATGAGATCCATAGACGGGTGATGATACTTGCCAGATACCTTAGTTACACTATTACGAAACTGAGGCTAAACCCCACGACATTTTATTTTAAGATACGCTATGAGTACGGTGTTAAAAATGCGCAATCCATTACAGTCAATAGACTTTTTAATGAACACTTTTTGATAGAGCTTGCACAAAGCATGATACAACAGCTAGATATCCATCCGGACTTCAAGATTCATTATATTGCCATCAGTGCCTCAAACTTTGCAGACAGCCACAACCTAAAGACCTTTTGTTTGATGGAGTATGACAAAGATGTGAAGTTTGCTGCTTTGAATGAAAAACTGTTGAAGGTGAGGGATAAGTATGGGGTGGATATTGTACGGTATGGGAGGGAGTGCTCCCAGATAAGTAAAAACTAAGTTGAAATTTCATCAATGTAGCAACTTTACCTAACTTATTTGAGAAAAGTGATATCTATATTTCTTTTTGGATCAAAGATATTTTCTAAAGTTGGTAGAGCTTCATTGGATACTTCAATATCTTTTTTTCGTCTCATGTCTTCTATTTTTAATAATGTAGTATACGAATAAAAATGTTCCATCAATAATTCTGGATCGATTTTTATCTCCATTGCTTCAGATATTTTTGGTCCATTTATTAAATGCAGTACCGCCAAAAGTACTACTGACATAGGTGTCTCTTCAGTTCTGTCTTCATCCATAGCATCTCCCTCCAAGTTCATCCTGTCAAGTAACTCATCTGTTAGATTTTGAGGAAGCAGTCCTTTGATACCATATCTTTTTACATGTGCAATAAGTTTGTTTGCCGGATGGTTTCCTTGATTCATTATTTTTCCTTTTTATTTAAAATTTATCCTATAGGATAATGACTTAAACATTATAACCTTGTAATCTTAGTGTCATATTACTCTATAGGATAAATATGGACAAGACTCTCTCCGATATCCCTGAAAAAGAAATCAAAAAATACCATAAAGTTGTTGGGCAGCATGTCAAGCTTTTAAGAGAAAGCAAAAAGATATCCCAATTGGACATGGCGCTTGCCATAGGGATTAAATCTATAGCTTTTTATTCTAATTGCGAAAACAATAAATATGATAAGCATTTCAATATGGAGCATCTTTATAAAATCTGTAAGACTTTAGGGATTCAGATGAGCGACTTTTTTAAAGAAGTGGAGCAAGATTTTAGTTCTTAGTGGCTTCGCTCTTTAAAAGCTTCGTCCCGCGGGCTAAGTTCCTATGGCATAAGAAGGGTTATTTTGTATTTGGGAGCGTTAGAAATTTTGTGTCAGTCCGATAGAATATTAAATTCTAAAGCATTAACATATGAACACCCCCCCCCCTCTATCCTACGCCGTTAACAAGCTTATCCAATTGGTAAAATATCTTAAGGTTGTCTAATTCAGTGTCTATAATAAGGGGTCATTTCAAAAATGCGAAAAAGAAAACTACACACTACCCTGAGTAACCAAGAGTGATGCATGAGATTATGGAATGACCTGCTGTACGGATACATGCAAGTCAATAGATGCCGTATCTGTACCATCTGTAACCAAGATGGTTACTTCGTAGATATTGTTCACCGTTGCTATCAGCTGGAGTAGCATACAGCGGAGCTGTGATGAAGCTCAGAGCTGCACTTGCAGGATCGATAGTGAACTTGGCAGCATCTGCTGTCAACGGCGGAGTTAAAATGGGCAGTATGAAAGCTGCTTAAAAATAGGGAATTTGCAGAACAGACAGGACTGAATCCAAAACTTGTCTCTACACGAATACAAAAAGTATGCAAAAAGGTGTAAAAATGATTTCCGACACATTTTGAAATTATTCATTCAGTCTCATCTCTTATTGAGATTGCATAGTATAGCGTTTGTTTTTAACAGCTTTATGTCTGTTTTATAAAAAAGTTTACATATCTAGCGAATCTTTCTTGTCATTTTCTAGCAACACATTATCGGGTGTTTTTTCCTCAGGCTGAAATGCACTGGGTCTTGCCTTGTGGGAGAATTTTAAAATCATAGCAGTAATAACAGCACCTCCAGGAACAATCCACACAATGGCCAATCCAGTCATTTTAAACAGATCTGCAACCTGAACGCCAGCCTTTTTATACTCTTTTCTTTTAATAAGAGAAGGAATTTCAATCGTTTCCCTCATTTCAAGTTTTATACCTTTACCAACAGTCTTTGAAAACTTGGTAAATTTATGCATATGTTTTTTCATCTTTAATTACCGGTCTCTGCTTCACACATCGCTTTTGCATCTTTTTCTTTAATCTTCCAGCACGATTTTTGGTTGTATGCCGATGCTTCACAGTAGGCTTGAGTGTCTTTATTCTTTATTTTCCAGCAAGACCTTTTATGCTCATATTTGCTTTCGCAAAGTGCTTGCTGGTCTTTGTCTTTGATCTTCCAACACTCCCCTGCTTCCAGCGACATGGCTAACAATCCAAAAATGAGTATTTTATGTAGTTTCATTCTTCCTCCTGACTTTAAATATCATAGACAATATATACCAATATTTAGACTCAATTATTGTTATTGTTTTTACTAACTACGGGTATCACTATCAAAGACCATTGGGATTTCTGTTAGGAGCGATTAGAACAAGAGTTCAAGGTAATCAGGCTACATTTTAGCTAATTTAATATTTTGCTTAAGCTCATTAATCAAATCTCCCCCAAGACCATACTCATGAATACTTCTAAAACGGTCGCTAAACGCATCGCTAACTTCATCTATACAATGGATCATCTCATTTTGTGATAAAGCCACACATTGACCTGCGCGTAACAAATCTTCTTTTGTAATATCCTTGGTTTTTCGATTTATAGACAAAAAGTGTTCTCCGAAGGTTGCAGGTCCAGTATTATAAATTATATCATACACTGGAGATATGTTCCATTGACCATCTTTATTCATTAAAAATGAGGTATTTTTAAGATGATCATCACAATTCTTACCTACAACATTTAATACCATACGCTTATACATATCTTTGACTTGCCGCATATCTTTTGTAAGTTGCTGGGTCATTACAAGTAAATTTTCGTAAGATAAATTGTTACTTTCCATATGGCTTAAATGCTGCAAGCCTGATACTGTTGCTTGATGTAGCTTTTCTACACCTAGGCGATCAAATCTTTTAATTCCAAAATGCACCTCATTATTGACATATAGTAGTTCTGCTATTGGAGTAAGTATCCCCGATTGTTTTGCTATGTCTTGATACAACTTCTCCAAAATTGTTAGCTGTGACCCCTCTTCATCAAACTTGATAATCCATGCTTGTAAATCTTTTGTGGCATTACTAGTATGTCCGCCTTTCATAACTTTAGCTATAGGATCATACAAGACTGATGTCTTAGGTCGTGCACCTCCAGGAGATGGTAACTTCATCAAACTTGTTAATACATCAGGAACATTCCCCTCAATTTTACCTTTAAGTGTTTGAGGGAGTGTCTCAATGTCAATATCAAACCTGTCAAAATACGATTCTGATGGTGTATATTCTAAAGCTCCAATGCCGTCAGTCCCTACAAAAGCTAATTTCTGAAGCGTTGTAACCTTTGAGTTTCCCTGTTTTTGCCTAAAGTGCTTCAGCATCATCATCGCGCCATACCCATCAGGTAAACTATCATTAAAAATACCGGGTAACCCGTTTGCATACATACTATCAAAATAGTTATATTTCATTTTGATTTCAGGGTCAAGTTTATATGGAGATATAGGAAGTGAATTGATGCGAAAGCTTTCATAAAAGTCAAACAATATACCTTCTTTGCGTTGCTCAAGTATACCGACCTTATTGCCAAATAAAGAAACTTCAATCATCGTTTTTGTCCTTTAACGCATGACGAACTCTTTTTTTACGATTTGTTGTATTTTTAAAAAATTTTTCACTCGGTGATGGTTCTATAATTTTTGTAAGTTCGTCTATTTTTGAAAGTAACCCATAAGTGGACATGACCTTAAGTAGCATCTCAATAGAACCTTTACCTGTATTTTCTAATTTTACATATGTCGCGAAAGCAATACCACACTGTAAAGCTTTAGATTTTTGAGTATGTTTTGATTCTTCAAGTCGTAAAGATTTTATATAACTGGCAAGCTGATATTGGTAATCTTCTAAACTTTTAAGTATTATCATAGTATATTTTATCCTATTTTTTTATTTTAAATATTATTATAGTATTATTTAAAATATTTCGCAAACTTCTCTTTTTAGAATGTCTCCAAAAACAGATACACTGGGTATCGGCAGAAATATCAGCAATAAATTTTGATAAAAATTAATTTGCATATCAATCTGCAAAAATATCCGCAATTTATATAATTAATTTTAAACTATTTTTTACTTAATTATGTGTTTAAAAGGCTATTGTTACCTATATTTATCCGCAAATAAATCCGCAATTTTATGCTATAATAATCACATAAGGAGTCAATTTTGGATTTTACCCCTCTTCTACCTAATGACAATCATGGAAACATGGATGCAGAACTTCTCTCAATGGCAGAAGAACTTTGCATCAAAAGTGCAACGCTCGCTGGCTCTCATGCTCCACAGATACTTTATGGGATAAAAGAACTACTTAGAAAAGTAAATAGCTATTATTCTAACCAAATTGAATCAGAGGGTACCCACCCGATAGACATAGATAAGGCTACCAGACAAGAGTTTTCAAATGATTCAAAAGAGAAACAGCTTCAACAACTCTCTCTTGTGCATATAGAAGTACAAAAGTATGTAGAGAACTATTTTACGCAAGGGCAAACCCCTTACGGTAGAGATTTTATTTTAGATGTGCATCATGAGCTTTATTCACATCCTGATATGGCTCATTTTCTACAAATAGAAGATCAAGAAAACCATAAAATTATAGAAATGATACCAGGAAAATTAAGAGAAGGTAATATACGAGTAGGACAACACATAGCTCCTGATCATACTGAGCTGTCCAGTTTCTTCAACAAATATGAACTACTTTATAGGGTACCAAACTATGCGACACAGGCAACACAAGTCATCTATGCTTTAGCTTCACACCATAGACTTATGTGGATACACCCTTTTCTTGACGGTAACGGAAGAACCGCCAGACTTGTACTTGATGGCATTTTGACAAGCATGAAGTTAGAAGGATATGGGCTGTGGAATATTTCACGTGGACTTTCCCGTCGCTCAGTAGATTATAGGCGTTATCTAGCTTTAGCAGATATGCCTAGACAAGGCGACTTAGATGGTAGAGGTGCATTGTCTACTAAAGCATTTATCTCATATATTAAATTTATGCTGGAAATAGCTTTAGACCAAGTTACTTTTATGAATCAGAATCTAAAGATGAATTCCCTACATGAAAGAATAGAACGCTATGTACGTTTATCAAAAGAAGGTTTTTTTGATACAAAACCTCTTCCTAAATATAGTGAATTACTCTTCAAAGAGCTACTTATGGTCGGTGAAATCTCAAGAGGTAAGGTTATGGATATTATAGGCACCAAAGAGAGAACTGCAACATCGCTCATAAAAGAGTTGATACAATTAGATTTTATAGAATCAGATACACCAAAAAGCGCTATTCGTCTAAAATTTAATGCTCATTTTGCATCATATATCTTCCCCGAGCTTATACCACAAAAATGAGGACATGAGAGTCCTCTAATATAAATTCAATGTGCTATATATTACGGGAAGTATTTTCTCAAAACAGCTGCCAATTCCTCATTAATACACTTCACTTCCTCATCTGTAAGTTTACTGGTGTCAAACTCTAATTTCACTGTTTTTGCTCTGTTTGCAAAACTATAAAGTGGTTTCGCATGCGAAAATTTATTTTTTGTTTTATTTAGCTCTCTCAAACCATTTCTATCAATTTTTTTAGCTATAAAATCAAAATATACTTTCACCTGTTCGACAGTATCTTCTATTTTTTGTATTTCGTAGAGTGACTCTATGTCATTTGTTGACTTATTTGTTTCCAAGTCTTTAATAATTTCATCATCCAAAGAAAGTACTTTGAGTACTTTACTCACATATGATTTTGATTTACTCAAAGCCATACTCAGTTCATCTAAATTCTTGTAGAGGTTTTTATCAAGTGCTTGTCTGAGCGACAATGCCAATTCAAGAGGATTTAGATTATCTCTTTGGGTATTTTCCATCACTGCAATCTCAAATAGAGCTCTTTCATTCTCTTTCTCAGGTAAAATGGTTTCATCTTGGACGATTGCTTTAATTGTTTTTAGTCCCAACTCTTTATGTGCAAGCCATCTTCGCTGCCCTGCCTTAAGGACATACTTGCTCTCTCCTACTCTAATCACTGAAATTGGCTGTATGAGCCCATGCAATTTTATTGATCTGGCCAATTCTTTTAACTCTTCCTGGGCAATATGTATACGTGGTTGCATCGGATTGTTCATAATGTCATCCACATTTAATTCCAAGAATGTTTCGCCACCGATCGATTTCGCATGCGAAACTGTATCTCGTGTCTGCAAATGTGCGTCTTCCCCTGCTGCAAGTATCATTGCTGCATTTAATTTTCTTTTAGCCATAGCTTTAGCCCCTCTTTTTAATTTCTTTGATCAATTGTTTCAACTCTTGCTTTGCCTTACTATCACCTTCTAGCTCGGTAACACCTTTACCTTCTTCCATTGTTTTATAAAAGTCAGCTCTGTGTGCTATTATAGTTTTCATAAGTCTGAAATGAGGCAGACTGTCTACAAGATCTATCATAACTGAAAAGTCCCTAGAAGTTGGGCTCACATCATTCAATAAAATATCGGCCTTAATGTCTGTTTTCATTTTAGTAGAAAGTTCTTCAATAATTTGATGGAATTTATATAGACCAGCCATCTCGGTAACCCTGTCAACTGCAGGGGTTATAATGATGTCAGAGATGTATATTGCAGCACGATTCAAATTTGAGTCAAATCCTCCAACGTCAATAATAATATTTTTATTCTCTGGCCAGTTATCCATGAGTTCAATAAACGCTTCTGGACTTTCTGGCTGAATGATGTCTAAATTTTTATGGCCATTTGCTTTTCTGAGATTATTGGTATAAACAAGTGTTTTCTGGAAGTCTAGATCAACAATAGGCACATTAAGTCCGATTGCAAGATGCCACGCTAGTAAACTTTTTCCAACCCCACCTTTGGAGTGTGCCACAGTGATAATCATTGTTTAGGTCCTATTGTTGTTTCGCATGCGAAATTAATATGTAAATCATACTAATAATAGAATTAAACTAAGATTATTTCGCATGCGAAACAAGTGGCTAATCTGTTTACAAAAACTGTCTTGAAAGTTGACAACCTTACCTAAAAACAGCTTTTTGTGAGGCATAAGGGTGTTTACATTTTAAGAAGTGTACAATATATCCTATGGAAAATAAAAATAAACAATTAACTTTTTTTAATGTCGTAGAAAAGATAGAAAACAGCACGACTACAGTCACCGAACTTCGTATCCCAATATTTTCTCCTGTACAAAAACTATCCGGAAACTCTGTCACCGCAAGAGAATTTAAAAAAAATGGTGGCATCAGAACCATTCAAACAAGTTGGGGAAAAGTAGAAATACGTGGACGAAAACTTTTAACCCAGGTACATAGGGATCTTCTTGATTGTATCTATACCCATGCAACAAAAATACTTCCACTTCCAACCGAAGAAGTTGTAATCATCTTTAGTCAAACAAAAATACTCAAAGAGTACAGCGGTGAAGAAAAAAGTAAATCCTGGGAAACGCAAACCAAATGGCTAAAAGAGAAAATCAAGGAGATCCGGGATATTACAATCAATTATGTAGATACTAAAGGTAACTCATTTGACTTCAATCTCATTTCACATTTAGACTATTTGGAAGAGCATAAAGCATATTCAATTACGCTCGACAACAGATATTTAAAATTTTACGAGAGAGAACTTTCCATCAATTACAAAAAAGAGTTATCTAAATTACTTAAAGTTGATCATGCATTAATCAAAGCAATTATAAGGTGGTTTTTTACACATAAAAAAGAATCACGTTTTAAATTAATAACAGTATTTGAAGCACTTGGTTTTCCAATTGATTCACCAAAAACTCTTCAGGTAGCCAAAAGAGATGTTGCAAGTAGGGTAGATGAATTTCATACATTCGGAATAGACTATGATCCAAAAGAGGAAATGTTTCATTATCTAGGAAATACTTCTATTGGATTTATTCCTTCGCTATTGAGCAGAGAAGAAACCTTAATTGAAAATGTCGTTGTAGTTACTAAAAAAACAGTTAATGACCTTTTGGGTGAATCAATTCAGTGTGAAGGTGATAAAGATATCATAAAAAAAATTTCATACGAGACAGAGGGTGCATTCGTTTGCTCTGCCTACGTAGAAACTGAGAATAATAAAAAACTTAGAATCCCAAACAAATCTGAATTGTCAGAAGAACAGTTTGAGATGGAAGTAATATTATACATAGAATCCCTCTTATATAAAGAGTGACAGAGACATCTCTCTTTATATAAGAGACTTAATGCTCTTATATAAAGAATCTTATACTCTTAGGAAACCTCCAATATAACTTCCAAAATACTCCAATATAACCTCTTTTTCACTCCAATATAACTTCCGTTCACTCCAATATAACTTCCAAAATACTCCAATATAACTTCCACGTTTTATACCAAACACCTCCAATATAACTTCCTACCCTAGTTATTTAATCTAAAGTTCGTGATTGAAATTGAAAAAAATGGAAGTAATATTACTACTTTTTGATTTATTTCGAAGTAGTAATATTACTATTAGGCTAAATCGGCGGTAGTAATACTACTATTTTGGTGTTTGTATAGAATAATATACAAATACCAAAATATATTTTGCATTTTAAAGACCATACCTCTAATTTAACTTCTACCTGGAGAGTACACACTCTAAGATTGCTTCCAAAGTGTAAAATATTGCACTCTAAAATAACTTCCGACCAAGTGATAAATAACTCTAAAATAACTTCCATATTACAAACAAATCCCTCTAATATAACTTCTTTTGACCTCCAATATAACTTCTTTTGAGTTATTGAATGGGCATTTATCTTGTCCTTGTACTTAATGAAAAAATGAGTTAGAATAGTCAAAATCAATACGAAAAGACCTGATTATGCAGATACAAAACTACAATGAAGATTTTGAAAGAGCTGTACTGAGCGCCATTATCTATGAGCAGGATTCTTTGGAAGATATATCTCAACTTGGGTTGACAAAAGAAGATTTCCACAATCCTTTTCATCAAAAACTTTTTGATACATTGTCCTATCTCTACGAGCACAGCGCAATTGAAGAGGGCATCATTAAAGCCCATCTGGGGAAATCTTTTAACGAAGTCCTCATGCTGGATGTTCTTGCGGCACTTCCTGTATCCAATATTGTATTTTATGCAGAGAAGATACAAGAATATGCAAGAATAAGACACATTAGACAACTTGGACATCACATTCTACAGAATATTGAAAAAGAAGATAGTTTACTAGATACCGTGAGTTTGGTCCATAGAGAGCTTGAAAAGATAGAAGAGGGTGGCAGAGAACTTTTTAAAATAGTCTCATTTGATGAGATAGAAGCAAACAACGCAGAGTTCATCTGTAAAAGTTGGCTGCCTTTTCCAAAAAATGCTGTTTCTCTTGTAACTGCAGGTGGTGGGGTAGGGAAGTCTTTTTTACTTTTGCAAGCAGCGATACGCATGGTAAGAGATGAAAAGCTAAAAGTCTTTATGTGGCTAAGTGAAGATCCACTTTCACTGTCTAAGTTTCGTTTTGAGATGATAGCAAATCAACTCCTTGAAACAGATACTACGATTTTTACACAACATTTGCATATATCAGGTGCAGATTCGGAAACGATTCATTTTTTAGAGGAGAGCAGGGAGGGGGTAAGTGTCAATAGTAGATTTTATCAGTTTAAGAGAGCACTGAAGAATTATGATGTGATTATACTTGATCCTCTGATCGCGATGTTTGGTGCAGATGAAAACAATAATGCCCATGCAAGAAAGTTTATCAACCTATTTACCAGGTGGGCGACCAAAGAGAACAAGACAATTATATTTATCCACCATGGAACAAAAAACTCAAGTCAGAGTAGGGGTGCCAGTGCATTTGTGGATGCAGTGCGGCTCGTTTACCAGGTAGAGCATATTAAAAATGATGACGGGACTATTATTGAAGAAGAAAATAGATTTATTATATTAACAAAAGATAATAATGGAGCAAAAAAGTATTTAGGTTCTGCTAAGGTAAAGCGACAGATATTTCCACATAAGAAGAGGAGTATTGAGATTGAGTATGAGTGAGAGAAGTTAATTTTATGCCCCAGTTTTTTGGAAATTTGAAATCCAAATTTTTAAAAATAGATAAATTGTCATAATTAAATTTTAACAAGGATGTATATTTGACTTACTATAAAATTAAGGGTATTATGTTGCAACTTCGTACCCTTTAGGATTAAAAATGTCACGAAAAGCAACTTTCTCTCCCAAAAAACCAAAAAAAAATTCTTCCGAGCATAATTCACGAAAAGAAATGCCACCGTATCTAATTGAAACTGAACCAGCATTTGATGGTAACTTTTATGAAAGATTAACTCCTTATGAGGATGATAAACAGTTTGTATTGTTAGCCCAAAAGATTTATAAAGATGAATTTTTTAAGAGAACCGGACAAAAACAATCTATGCAGAAAAAACAGTCTGAAGCATTGATTTTTGAAGTTGTGATCACGGTCAATGAAAATCATACAAAGCAAGATATTCTGAATTTATTCGATATGTTAAAACGAGAAAAAGCTAAAGACAACGCTTTAAAGGAAAATATCAAAATCAATAGACTAAAGCCATTAGATAAATTAGAACAATTCATTTTGCCCAAAAAACTTAAAATTAAGAGAAAGCCAAAAAAAGAGAACCTTAATGAAACAGGTTATCACATACTTGAGATTGCTGGTCATTATGATGAGGGACATTTCATAAGAAAAGGTAAGTGGGAAAATCTGTCTTACTATCCATCTAAACATATTATGATGAAGTCGGATGGAAATTGGTATATCAAAAGTAACGAACTTGATGAAAATACTAGTGAAGAGGCATTTGATGTACTAGCTGACATGAGTGAATTTGAAAAAGTATACAATTTGCATTGGCATGTTAAATTTACCAATTTCAATCTTGATACAGGATTGACTGCAAGTTTTTCAAAAGGTGAAATTTCTGGAGAGGGAAGATTGAAAAAAGTAGCTGAACATTTGGGACTCAGATATGTTCCAGAAGAAAAAATATCTTTAGAGCAAGGTGTACGATCTATAAAAGAACAACATCATAAAAATAGACAAGAAAAATATCTAAGATTGACAATGAAGTTTAGTCTTGACAAAAATCATCACGCGGAAGTTAATAAAACAATGAAACGTGAAGCTTTGTTAAGAGACAGGATTACGCGAGAGCGGAAGGGAAAAAAAGAAAACGATAGATTATTGGGTGAAATGCAAACTATAAAGAAAAATTTGGAACTAAAAACAAATGAAGCTGATAGTATTCAATATCTTTATAATGAAAATATACAGCAAACTTTGATTCAGGCAAAAAAGATTTTAGAGCAGGAAGATAAGATTAGAGAACTTGAAGCAACAATTCTTCAAAAAGAAAAGGAATCTCAAAACGAATCTAATTTTAACAAGGAACTCACTGCCAAATTAGAAGAAAAAGATAACTTGATAAAAAATCAGCTTGAAGAGATTGAAACATTAGAAACTAAATATAAGGTTCAAGAAAAAGTATTTGAGGAGCTAATCTATACTGGCCACGAATATCCTTCAGGCATCGATGAAAGTGGGCGGCCTATCGGAAAATTTAAAGAAACATGGAAAGAATTTGCTAAATATGAGTCTAAGAAGGCTGAAAATCTTAAATGTGAGAACGAAGATTTATTAAAACAATATGGTGAACTAAAAACAAATGCATATATGACAGAAAATGTGTTTTGTCAAGAGATTCAAGAATATGTTACGGGTGATGTTTTGTATAAAGATGCATATGAGAGGTCAGTTAAACAATTGGAGGCGTTAATTGAAGAGAATAACAAAAATAAAAATAGTACAACAGGGAGAATTGAGAGTATTCTTGAAAGTAGTTCAGAAATGGCCACTGTATTTAAACCTTAAGTAGCCCAAAACAAGCATTTGTTTGTCTGAGAAGAGCTATTAGAGACCTCCAATGATGAAAATATTTCTACGCATTTCACACTACAAATGGCATTACAGCGCCTAGTTTTCTTAAGAGTCTAGTGACAAAGAAATGGCATACTCCCCCAGGTTTAAAGAAAGACTGGCACTTATCTCACCAGTGACATCTTCACATCAGCAGCAGTGGGCTTAACATATCTGAGTGTTGTCTTTACATCAGAATGTCCGATGAAGGATTGCATTATTTTAGGATTAATTGACCGAGAACCCATTTCGGTTAAAATGCCTTGTCTGAAACTGTGAGAAGTAAACCCTTCGCCGAGAACCTTGTTCATGTATTTGTTTACCAGATTGATTAGTGAGATGTCGTGGAGTTTTGTTTTTGGGTTTCCCCAGGAGCATATAACAAAATCCTCTTCGTCATTCTTAGCGGGATCAAAATACTTTCGGATCTCTTTAATTGCATTTTCACTAAAAAAGAGAACTCTCTCATTTTTTGTTTTGTGAGCGACGATAACAGTTTCTCCATTTTCAAAGATCTCTTTGATATGTTTATATTTTATCTGGGATATTTCGTTTATCCTGATCCCCGAAAAAAAGAGAAATGAAAATATCATCAAGAATCTATCTCGATTAAAAGTTTTCAGAGAATCATCCCCCCTTGCATGACTCATCAAAAACTTATACTCTTTCTCAGTGATTGACTTTTTTATTTTTCTCGTGGCCATTTGAAAACCCCTTATAAATATTAGTTTATATACCATATATGATAATAATATAATACTTATTCTTAGAGCAGGTTTAGAAAATCATCATAAAGTCCTATATGTCTTTAAATACTATAAAATGGTATAGATTATAAGGTTTTGGTTTTTAGAGAATTTAGCGATATTATGTAGCAAACGCACAAAACCAAGTTTTTAAAAAATACCTACTTTTTTAACTCAATTTTTGTAACATTTTCTAAACTTTTATTCTTTGTGA
>NCHB01000002.1 GCA_002281755.1 Sulfurovum sp. 16-42-52 | reverse complement strand
CGGGTTTACTATGTTTATCGGTCGTTATTATACCGTTTTATCGCTTCCGAAGTGCCTATTTTAGGGAGGTGATTTGGTTTTTCAGGGGTGACTATTTATAACAAATTTGTTTCGCTTAAAGCAGGCATTGATGCTTCATGGTCAGACATTGATGTGCAGCTTAAACGCCGGTATGATCTCATCCCTGCTTTGGTGGATACGGTCAAAGGCTACAAAGAGTACGAAGGTGACACCCTTGAAAGAGTCATCGCAGCACGACAACAAGGTTTGAGTGCAAGCAGTGTAGATGAAAAAGCAGCCGCAGCCAACATGCTCTCGGGCGCACTGGGTAAAATGTTTGCACTCGCTGAAGCCTACCCAGACCTTAAAGCCAATACCAACTTTCTCAAACTCCAAGATGAACTCTCCAGTCTTGAAGACGCCATCCAAAACGCCAGACGCTACTACAATGCTATTGTGCGAGACTTCAATGCTAAGTGTGAATCTTTCCCTGATTTATTTGTGGCACAAAAGTTTAACTTCACACCTCGTGAGTATTTTGAACTGGAAGAGAGTGAAGCTGCAGCGGCGAATACGATGCCAAAGATAGAATTTTAGCCTATGAAAAATTGGCTCTACTCTGCCCTGCTGGTTATAGCGTGGGCTTCTTTTGCCTATGGTGAAAAAATCACGCAGTTCACTGTTGATGTCACCGTAGAGCAAAGCGGTGAGCTTGCTATCACAGAAAGTATCGAATACGATTTTGAAACACAAAGTAAACACGGTATCTTTCGTGACATCCCTTTTACCATCAAACAACACAGGCATATTACTGACTTAGATTTGTATGATTTCTCCGTACAGCTTGATGATGGCATAGTAGAATGGAAACAGTATACACTGCGTTCGGCCGATGCGGGTGAGATAATCCGCTTAAAGATAGGCTTACCAAATAGCTTTGTCACAGGCAAACATCTCTACACTGTTCGATACCGTGTCAAAAAAGGCGTATTACCTGCTTATCAAAATGAAGCAAATGATGCCATTCGTTGGAATATCATCGGAACAGGATGGCAAGTACCCATACACAACATCAAAGCAAACTTCTTTTTACCACCTACACTGAGTCAGCACAATAGTGCGGTTACTACTTTTACAGGAGATTACGGCTCCACAAACACTATCGCAACACACACCTGGCTAAGCCCCAATCATCTTGAAGTAAGCGTGCCCTCACTTCAGCCTCATGAGGGCGTAACAGTCGAGATGGCATACCCTGCATTTACCCTAGAGCAAAACGGGTTGAGCAATGTGAGACCTTCTTTCATGGAGCGACTACTGGGTAATTTTCATTGGATTGCACTGCTAGGGTTTTTATATTATTTTCGCAAGAAGTACAAAAAACATACAGGATTTGATGACAAAAGAGCTGTTGCAGTACAGTATGAGCCGCCCAAAGGGCTAAGTCTCTTACAGTCAGCACTTCTTGTTGACAAATTTGCAGACAGTGAAGATGTTGCAGCTGCTGTACTTGAACTGGCACACTTAGGCTACCTCGAGATAGACCAACAAGATAAAAAGCTTGACCCCATCTTAATTCGTAAAGAGATAGATACCCAAGCTTTAACACAGGAACAACGCTATCTGCTTGAGCGGGTTCTTTTTAAGAGCGGAACAACTTTCGTAATGTCGTCAGGTTCAGCTACAAAGGCAACTGCCTTACAAGATGGTTTTTCCAAGATAAATGAAACACTTTATCTTTGGTCTGTTGAACAGGGCTTTATGTCAGAAAATCCTCAAAGAGTACGCCGTGCTTTCTTAACGAAAAGTCTCATAGCCTTATTACTTTTTGTTGTAGCTACATTTTACACGCTCCATCTAAACCATGGTGAGGAAGCGGTTCTTATTCTTCTTTTCCCTTTTATTTTTGGTGCAGCAGGATTGAGTGTTGTTTTTACAGGTAAAAATTGGGTTTCTAAACTCTCAGGAGCAGGATTTATGGCGATGGGGTTTGCACCTGTTTTTGGGATGTCAGAGTATAGAGAGCAGCTCTTGATGCCTGCTGTAGCATTGGTAATCATCTCAGCCGCACTCTTTTTTACCTACAGAAAACTAGGAAAGTTCACCCAAAAAGGTGCAGCTGACTCCAAGCATCTTTTGGGCTTAAAAGAGTTCATTAAGCGCGTCAAAAAAGATGAACTTAAACGGCGATTGGCACTAGACCCGCTCTATCTTGAAAAGATACTGCCCTATGCTGTGTTGTTTGGTGAGACAGACCATTGGCTCTCTTTTTATGACCTTTTGCAACAAGAAGAGCCGCATTGGTATCATGGCGATATCTCCACTGTGTCACATTTATCTTCTGCTTTGCAGTCAGCATCCACACCGCCATCGCAGAGTTCTAGTGATAGTGGTTCTTTTGGAGGTGGCGGCTTTTCCGGCGGTGGAGGATTCTCTGGTGGCGGTGGCGGCGGCGGTGGTGGAGGTACGTGGTAACCTCATAGCCTTCACTACGTTGTAAAATATGTCAATATGACATTTTTTACCCCTCCTTCTTGCATTTTACTTATACTGTCATCATGTATAACAACAAAACCAAAGAACGACTTTACATCACTGACCTGCTGGAAAACCCTGCTGTAGCCTACCCTGCTTTCTACACACTTAGTACTTCCATGAGTAAAAATGAAATGCTTCAAGCGGCACTCATCGCACTGCACAGTTTTGATTTTTCTTATTATGAAAACGCAAAAAGCTATGAAGATATCTTTGCTATGTTTCACTCCGGAACCTATGCTATCTATAAAGAAAAATATATCGTGGGGTACTTTGGTGGAAAGATGATGTACCTTGAGTCAAACGGCTGGAAAAGCATGCCCTGTACTAATGAGATATTTAAGATGGAAAATTGGCTGGTCTGCTAGATTTTTAAATAATTTTAACAAATTAAAATTATAAGTTACTAATTAAGACTAATTTTATCTTAATTAGCTATAATTTGAACATATCTTAGGTACGGAAGTTTTTCATTCTTCCTCCTTTTAGAAAAAAATGTGTTCTCTTGCCCACCAACTAGAACATTCTTTCTCCTTTTTTCCGTATCTAAGATTAAATTTCCTTATTTGTACCACCCCTTAATACATCCAAAACATTGGTTGCATAACACCCTTTTGGCAAGACAAAACCAAGCTCGTAGTGTGCTTTTTCTTCTACGTAGGTGTGGTGAATATCTGTGACCTGTATCCATGCGTAGCGTCTAGTGCCATCAAGTGGAAGCGCTAGTGCAAAAGGGGCTTCGATGAGTCCTGCTACACCCTCTGCAAGTTTAGCTTTTTTACCCGGAAGCAAGCCTGCAGGGGCGATGTCTTTACTCGCAAAACGCTGTGCTTCCTCCTCGAGGTTTTCGACATTGAACAGCCTACCATAGGGATAATGCATCATCACATCACCTTCAAGCAGTTTGAAGAAGTTCGGTTGAGACTTAGTACCTTTAAGTGAACCTTTAGGTAAGCCTACTACCTGCTCCGTCTCTTCTTCTGTAAATTTCTCAAGCAGGTGATTGATCTCCATACGTTTAGAGAGCCAGAGGTTAAAAAGATAGCTTTGGTATGAACCCATCAGAAACTCTTTGGTTTTTTTGTCGCGTATCTTGAGTGTACCTTCACAGAGTTTTTTACCGTCTTCCCAGTTGTTGCCATCGGTGCCAAAACGCTGATTGCCAAAATAGTTCGGCACTCCGTTGGCTTTGATCCACTTGAGTACAGAGTCGAGTTTGTCTTTTTGTATGCCTAACACTTTTTTAAGACGGATGTTAAAACGGTTACCTTTGAGGTGTCCTACGCGTATCTTGTTGTTGTGGCGCGTGGTGGAGAGTATCTTGATTTTGTCGTGGCTAAAGGCGCTCATCTGTTCTTCAAACTTCGCAGGCAAAGAGATGTACTGTATGGTCATGGCGTACTTGTCTTTAAGTCCTGCATACCCCATCTCACGGCGTGGGATGCCTACATGATTGGAGAGTACTTCGAGCATCTCCCATGTAGTGAGCTCTTTTTTGCGTACCTGAAGTACCAGATGCTCCCCCTCACCCGTAAAGTCATACAGCGGTATCTCTTCAACCGTAAAGTCACGCGGGCTGGGGTTAAAAACAAATTCATTTTTGATATTTAGGGGGTAAATGAGGTTCATGGGTTACTTTCTATTTAGATAGAAGTATTTTAGCGTAATATGGTCAGACTTTGGGTTTCCCCAAAGTCTTAAGCCATAGTAAGTGATGGTATACGGATAGCTTGTCCTGGGTATATTTTGTCAGCATCTTTAATGACTTCAAGATTTGCTTCGACAATCTTGGTGTATTTTGAACCATTTTTATAAAAATTTTCTGCTATGCTCCAGAGTGTATCACCTTTTTCAATGGTGTAGAAATTAGGTTCAGGCTCATCTCTCAGGTTGCTAGAGGCAATGAGTTCTGGGGTCAAAAGTTGCTCTGCATCAACGCTATCAACGCCTTCAACATTACCTGCTATTAAGATGACTTTTTCTCTGGTCGGAATATCTCTAGCAAGACCTGCCAGTGTTACCTTTCCCCCTTCTACTGCCGTCACAAGCCCTTCAACAGGCAGCGCTTCAAATGATGTCTCAATCTCGTTTTTAATCGCTTCGCTGTTATCACCTAGACCTAAAACTTTTTTCCCTGAAGTACTTAAAAAACTAAAAATTCCCATCTTTCTTCCTTCTTATTTAAATGTGGCGATATACGCTGCAACAGCTTCTAGCTCTACATCACTCATATCTTTAACTTGACCTTGCATCAACATCCCCATACCTGCTACATTGATCGTACCAGCCTTGTATCCTTTGAGTTTGGTTACCAGTTCTTCTTGCGTTTGACCTGCAAGTACGGCAGATTTGCCCAGTGCTTTTGTTTTGCCGTCTATGCCGTGACAGGCGACACATTTTCCATACAAGGCACTATCGACCTTTGCTGCAACTGTACCTGCTGCTTCTTGTGCTTCCTCTTTAACTTTTTGGGCAACTTCTTGGGTTTGCTCTTTTGTTTTTTCTGCTACATTTGCAATCACTTCTTTGGCTTTTTCAACCGTTTGTACTGCTACTTCTTGTGTCTCTTGCGCTTTCTCTTGTGTTTTTTCATTACAGCCTGCAAGCACGACTGCCGCGACTGCTAGTGAGATTAAAATAGATGTTTTCATTGTGTTCCTTTTGATGTATAGTGTGGTAGAGATATTCAAGCCTTAAGCCTGAACTCCCATACTGTTTTTGATATATGCCACTACTTGGCTATCAAGCTCCAAAGCTGTTGCCAACTCATCCATATAGGCTCGCTCCGAATCCGTATCGACCTCAATAGCCAACAATGAAGCAGCATAAATCTGTGCTGGCATGGTCTCATCTGTTTGAGCCGCACTCACCAATGAGTCTGTATCCATCGGTCCTTGCAGATGTTTTTCTATATAGGTTTTTTCTGAAGCTTCCAAACCGTCTGAGCCCAATTTTCCAACAATTTTTTCTATCTCTTCTTTGCCTAGCTCACCATCTGCTTTTGCCGCATTAATCATCGCAAAGACAATAATCTTCGCTTTATCATCCATTGCCTCTTCGTTTGAAGCTAAAGCTTGTACATCCTGCTGGGGTGTTTGACCTGCGTTTTTAAGTGCATTCAGTGCCAAAGAAGCCAAAACAGCCAGAGCACCACCGCCCACTGCCCCTTTAGCAGAATCTGCACCGCCTCCCAATACTGAGCCTATAAGTGCACCGATGCCACCTGCTGCTGCACCATTGTCTGCAAGTTTACCCAGTATACCGCCAAGCATACCTGTTAAATTGTCTGCACCGGTACCACCAGCGGAGTTACCGCCAAGCAAGCTACCCAAACTACCAAGTATATCGCCCAATGAACCATCAGCATTTTGAGACTCCACTGTATTGGATACCCGTGTATTGCCAGATTGTGTCATACCTCGTTGTAAAAGTGAACCCAATATGTCGATCATACCTGCCATTTTTTCTCCTTAGAAATCTTCATTATTTGTAATAAGTTTTTTTGCTTTTTAAAAAGTTGTAGCCAAAAAAACACCATCAAAACTTTAATTCTAACTTTCTATTGTACTACAATAGTGTAACTTTGCAGTAACCTTACACTCTTTTTCTTTTTGTCTTGTCAAATTACCGCTTCCAACACAAACTGACAAAAACGGACTACCAAATAGGTCTGTTTGTCTGTAGTATAATTAAACTTTTGCTAAGGTATGAAAAATAAATATTCTTGATTTGGTACAATTATAACTAAAGGTTCTGTATGACATTTTCCGATAAAAAACTGCTCCTCTTTGACCTGGATGGCACACTCATTAACTCCGCACCCGACCTTGCAAAATCTGTCAATCTCATGTTGCAAAAACTTGAACGCAAACCTTTTGCTGAAGAGATTATACACGGATGGGTGGGAAACGGTGCGATGATGCTGGTCAAACGTGCGCTCAGCGGTGCAGTGATCGCAGATGAAACACTGGATGACGGCTTGGTTGAAAAAGCGCTAGAAATCTTTTTTGACTTTTACTCCAAACATCTTTGTGATGACACACATGCCTACCCCAATGTACCGCAAACACTTCATGAACTGAAAAAAAGAGGCTATCGTTTAGCCATCATTACCAACAAACCTTTTGCTTTTGTAGCACCTATACTTCAAGGTTTGGGAATGGAAGCATTGTTTGAGTTTGTGCTTGGGGGAGACTCTTTGGATGTCAAAAAACCTGATCCTGCGCCTTTGCTTCATGCCTGTGAAACTCTGGGTGAAGAAGTGCTTCATGCTCTGATGATCGGCGACAGTAAAAATGACATCCAAGCTGCCAATGGCTGCGGTATGCACTCTGTGGGTGTAAGCTACGGCTACAACTATGGACAAAAGATACACGTGTTCAACCCAACAGCTGTCATCGAAGACTTTGCGGAGCTTTTGGAGCTACTATGAGTCCATCCAAAGTCAAGATAGCCATCATCGGAGGTGGTGTTGCAGGCTCTAGTGCTGCACTGTGTTTTGCTGGGGCTGGGCTTGATGTCACACTCTTTGAAAAAGAAAACAGCCTCATCAGCGGGCCACCTTGGTGTCATTTGCACGCAGGGGGCAACCTCTACCGTGAGATCTCAGATAGCCAGTGTGTGAGCCTGCTTAAACAGTCCATTGACTTTTTGCGCTTTTACCCTTTTGTGGTGGATTATCGTCCTACCGTGATAGCGCTGCCCCTAACCGACAGTTCTACACCGCAAGCATTGTTGCCCCGACTTGAGATGCTCACAGATGAGTACAAAAGACTCATCGCCACAGACAAGCAAAACGAAGTACTCGGTAAACCTGACAACTACTACCGACTCTATACCCGCAAAAGGCTAGAGGAACTCAAAGAACAGCAAACACTCCTATCACCCCAAAGTTTAGATGAGTGGATGATACCTGTTGCCAAAATGATTGACTTAGACTCTGTGCAGTATCCGCTTGTGATGGTACAGGAGTATGGACTCAATCTGTTCAGGATGGCAGCGGGTATGACAGAGATGCTAGAAAGCCTGCCCACTGTCACCCTGCAAACTAAAAGTATCGTCCATAATGTACAACAAAATGCCGATACTGGTGGCTGGAACATCTCTTATGTGAAAGAAGACATCAGCCACACCCAGACCTTTGACTATCTCATCAACGCAGCAGGATTTCGCACAGGCAAGATTGATGATTTGCTTGGTGCTCCCTGCAAATCAATGGTAGAGTTCAAAGCAGCCTATGTGAGCCACTGGGAGGGAAGCGATGGGATACAGTTTCCTGAGATCATCTTTCATGGAGAACGGGGTACGCCACAAGGCATGGCACAGTTTACTCCCTACCCCGGTGGCTACTTTCAACTACACGGTATGACCAAAGAGATCACCCTCTATGAAGATGGTCTGGTTGCGAATACACCTTTTACGTGTCAGCCGCACCTGGGTCAAAACTTCATAGAAAAGATAGAAAGATCATGGACGCAGGAAGAAACCACCAAACGCACCCATGCCGCTATTAGACATCTTGCACGGTTTATACCGTCTTTTTGTAGTGCCACAGTGGGTTCCAAACCGCTTTTTGGTGCACAGCAGATCCCCGGAAGCGACCCCACGTTACGCGTGGCGGAAGTCTCATTTCCCCGTGCACGCTATGCCAGATGTGAGATCGTCAAAGTCTCTTCCGTTCTTGACATGGTAGAGGCTATCGCGCAAGAGTTTGTACAGCTTGGTTACATCAAATCATCCACAAATCTTTTTACACAGCATTTGCACCTTGATGAAGCTACACTGAGTCAATTGGCTGTAACAATTGCAAAAAACAGAGGATACCCTGCAGATTTAGCCTGCAGAAATATTCCCGATAAACAGGAGTATAGATGAGAATATGGATAACAATGGGTCTGATGTTAACACTCTTACAGGCAGCGGAGCTCAAACACATCAGTATGGGAAATTTTGAATATTCTCTTATCACTGACAGCTATGATGCCTATGACTCCAAAGGTGAAGTGATGAAGCTCTACGCTGAAGAGAACAATAACGACCTTACGTTCATACTCAGTCTCACCCTTCACGATAAAACAGGAACCTGCTCAGACAAAAGTTTAGAAGACGGAAGTTATGAAATCAATGGCACTACTCTCACACTCTACAGTGCATGGGACAGACTGGGAAGAGCCTATGATGCGCCCGTTGGTGCCCGTATACAAGTCTATGAACTCCAACCCAATGCAACTTTTAAACGCATCTCAAGCCGTCTTTACATCGAGACACATAGAAAAAAACAGGATCAAAACAGTGGCATGCAGTATCTTTTTAGCCCGCCAAAAAACAAAAAGGAGCAAAAGGCGTTTGAAGCCTATATCGAAGAGGTTGAAACACGTTTTAAAGGTACATTTGTCTTTGGTGAAGAGGCAAAACAATTGCGTTTAGAGGTACAAGAGGCACTCAGACGAAAAATGCAAACTGCGTGGCACTAAACACTAAAGTGGTGGCTTTTACAAGGGTAACGTGTGTCATTGTTGACCACTTTTGCAAACACACTCAGGGGAGTATTGGTCTCTTTGGCTATGGTTATGAGAGCCTCAAGATGTTCAGGTGCAAAACCCACCAACATTTCATACTCTTCACCGCTGAAGCCTGTTGCCTCATCTATCTGTATCAAAGCATCAAACCCAAAACCGTTGAGTGCCAACATCTTGTTGGTATCACAGTAGAGTCCGTCTGAGATATCCATCCCTGTACGTAAAAACGGTCTGGCTTTGGCTATAAACTCTGCCCGTAATACAGGCTCGTAAAAACGTGAATCCTCGGCAATCTCCTCACCGTTAAACAGTCTGTCAAGGTCTCTTTTGCTTTCTCCCAAACTGCCCGTGTAGGCGAGTAAGTCACCCTCTTTTAAGCCTTTGCGCAGCAGCGGTGTATCGCTTTTGGAGATGATGGTGATACTCAGGTGCAGTTTATCACCCCCAATGGTATCGCCGCCAATGATCTCACAGCCGTACTGCGCTGCTGTCTCTTGCATACTGCCAGTAAGCGCATCGATCTGCTCATGTGTCATCTCAGGAGGGATGCTGACAGTCACAAGCGCATACTGTGGCTTTGCATTCATCGCAATGGCATCTGAGAGATTGATAAGCATGGCTTTACGCGCGATCTGCGCCATGCTCATCCACTCGCGTTTAAAATGCGTGTCTTCAAAAAAGGCATCCATACTGTAGAGCATCTCGCCAATCACTGCAGCATCATCACCGATGTGTGCAGAAGAGAGTCTGTTTATCAGGTAGTGTTCTTTATCAAGTTTCATCATGGCTGCGATTGTAGCATATTTATGGCTCTATTGGTATTGAAATCTTACGATATAATCATTGGCTGTAAAAAAATAATGAAATACCCAAATAAAGAGTTGATAACATGCCGATACAAAAAATAATTTTCATCCTACTTGTCGCACTTCTTGGTTTCTTCGGTTTAAGTCCTGAAAAACTCTATGATGTGGTGACACGGTATGAACGTTACAGTGCAGGATTGGAAAAAAAATCCATCACTTTGGACTTTGGCGAAGTGTTCTATAGCGAAAATGATGTACAGAGTGCTGTGACTCTGGTATTGATCCATGGATTTGGCGGGGGTAAAGATACGTGGAACAGAGTGGCAGATCGGTGGGATGATGAGTACCATATTATCGCGATTGATTTGCCCGGACACGCAGAGAGTGTTTCCAAAAAAGATTTGGGGTTTACCATCACCCAACAGGCCCAAAGAGTCAAACAATTCATAGATGCCAAAAATATCAAAGGATTTTATCTGCTGGGGCACTCCATGGGAGGCGCTATTACACTACGTTACGCAGCAGATCATACGCAAAATGTAAGGGCACTTATCCTTATAGACTCCATGGGGATGGAGAAGACAAAAAGCGACGGTGTCATACTCGTGGAACACTCCGACACCAATCCGCTTTATGATGTCTGTACCAAAGAAAGGCTTGAGACACTTCTCAACTACTCTATGCATGAGCCTCCCTATATTCCGGATATCATCAAAGAGGCGCTTTTGAAGGAAAAGTGTGCAAGACGTGAGATAGAAAAAGAGATATATAACGGTATGTATCAGGATGTCAATTTAAGCCATGCCGCTCAAAGCATTGATGTACCGACACTCATTGTATGGGGAGAAAAAGACAGGATGACACATGTTGATGATGCGACACTTTTTCACCATACGATTTCCAATAGTCAGCTTGTCATCCTAAAAGAGATTGGGCATGTTCCCATACTCGAAGCACCTGAAAAAACAGCAGAGGTGATAAGCAGATTTATCGAACACACAGAACAGATACACCAATAATCTCTTAACCAGAACCTGCAAGGCTCTACTATACATCCTTGCGCTATTTTGCTACAATAAAATAAAAAGAGTGTGCATATGAAATGGCTGATATCTCTGTGTATTTTTACCCTCTGGCTGCAAGCCGACGAAGCCCAAGCCATCATCAAAAAACTTGAAGCCAATCTGCGTGGCGACTCTATGTATGCAACCATGAAAATGATCGTTACTTCCAAAAGGGGTCAACGCACCGTCGAGATAGAGAGTTGGTCAGAGGGCAATACCAAAAGTTTTATCAAGATACTCTACCCCAAAAAAGATCAGGGCATCACCTTTTTAAAGCTGGACACACAAATGTGGCAGTATATTCCAAAAATAGAACGCACCATCAAAATACCGCCCTCCATGATGCTGCAAAGCTGGATGGGAAGCGACTTTACCAATGACGATATGGTAAAAGAGAGTTCACTCGAAGAAGACTATACCGCCACACTTCTCTCCCAGACACAGAGCACAGCTACCTTGGAACTCATCCCAAAACAAAATGCCGCGGTGGTGTGGGGAAAAATCATCATCGATGTTGATGTTGTGAATGCCGTGCCACTAAAAGAAACCTTTTATGATGACAGGATGCAACAGGTAAGAATTATGACGTTCTCCAAAGTAGAACTGCATGGATCCCATAAAGTACCGATGGTGATGGAACTCAAACCGCTTGAGGCAAATAAGAAGACCAATAGCACCAAAATCATCTTTGAAAAAATAAACTATGATGCAAAAATCGATGCTTCATATTTTACAAAACAAGCGTTAATACGTTATTCAAGATAAGCTGATGCTTTTTTCTCTTGCGTTTCGAAACATTGTAAAATCCAAGGCCAGAAGTATCATTACTCTGCTTTTGAGCACAGTGACTACTGCCTTTTTTATCGTGTATGTTGCGTTTACGGATGGTTCGCATTTTCAGTTTATCAAAAGTTCTGTGGAAATCTATACAGGGTATGCACATGTTAATCTTAATGGCTACAGAGATGAAGGCGGCTACGATACACTGATAGAAGATGCCGATCGTATTGATGCTATACTCAAAAATGACGCTTCTATCAAGTCCTATAGCCAAAGGTTTGAAACCTATGCATTACTCTCAGGGGATGAAAAAGCTGTAGGAAGTCTGGTCGCAGGCATTGTGCCGTCTGGCGAAAAAGACTTGAGTAAACTGCACGAATCACTCATAAAAGGCGCGTATCTTGAGGATAATGATACCAATCAAATCTATATCGGCTCTGAGCTTGCCAAACGTCTCAAGGTGGATGTGGGCGACCAGATAGCTATGGTCGGTTCTTCCATTGACTACTCTTTTGCGGCTGATCTATTTAAAGTCAAAGGCATTTTCAAAACAGGTCTTTTCGAATTTGACTCCCAATCTGCTTTTGTCAACAAATCCTATCTGGATACCGTGATGCTAAGCGACAACATGGCCAGTTATTTTACGCTTTACTTTCATAACAATAACACTATAGATAAAATGACTACACACTTACAGACTTCACTGCCATCAGAAGTTGAAGTCGTAAATTGGAAAATACTTCTTTCTGCTTTAGTGCAGGCGATGCTGGTTGACTCTATTTTTAACTATATCTCCATCTCCATCTTTTTTCTCGTGATCTTTTTTGTGATCATGATCTTCTCCTATGTCAATATCTATACCAGAGCCAGAGAGATAGGACTTCTTAGAGCTTTGGGACTCTCTTCCAAAGATATCTTTGGTATGCTTTTTATGGAAATAGTGCTTTTGACAACACTCAGTATAGTAGTTGGTACGCTCATCGGTGCCTCCATTGCCTATTATTATGAACTTCACCCTATCGTGATATCCGGTATTGCCGAAACCTATAAGGAGTATGGTGTCATCAGTGATGAAATACCTATGAATTTCGATCTTTTTACCATAATATGGAATGCCCTGACGATCTTTACACTGAATCTTGCAGCCATTATCTATCCGATCTCCAAGATCAATAAGTTGACTGCCATGGAGGCAATGAGATATGTATAAGATAGCTAAACATCTTGCCTGGCTGAGTATCTGGAGACGCAAAACACGTTCTTTGATGGTGATTATGATGATCGCACTGAGTCTTGGGGGTCTGCTTGGACTTCAAGGACTGTATGACGGTATGATCAGCCATTTGATCAACACGACCATACGAAGCGACTCAGGAGAGATCTCTGTGTATGCCAAAGAGTATCGTCTCCAAAAAAGTCTTGACTACAGACTCTCTTCTATTTCAAACTATGAAGAGGTATTCTCAAAGATTGAGGGGCTTGAGACATACTCCATCCGATTAGAACAAGAAGGTCTCATCGCCACAGCACACAAGTCATTTGGGGCGATACTCAAGGGTATCTATCTGGAGAATGAGCAAAATTTCGGTCAGCTCTCTACTTTTATCACCCAGGGAGACTATAGTTTTGGCAAAGAAAATACAGCGGCTTTGATCGGTTCGGAATTGGCTAAAAAGCTGACTCTCTCTATAGGAAGCCGTGTCATCTTCACCGCCCAAGACGCATCTGGAGAGATCAATTCCATCTCTTTTCGCATCACAGGCATACTCAAAACAGGCAACCCTTCTATTGACGACAGCTCTGTTTTTGTCTCTATGAAGCAGATGTCAAAATTTCTAAACCTGCAACAGAGTGCCACCCAGATAGCATTACGCGTCAAAGAAAGCAAACAAATACGCATCATACAAAAAGAACTACAAACACTATTTCCAGAGGCAGATATACTTCGCTGGGATGAACTCTATCCGTTGCTTATACAGATGCAGGATTTGATACATATCTTCAATTTGGCCTCTTATGCCATCGTTTTTATCGTTGCAGCGTTGGGCATTTTTGGCGTGATGCTTGTATCTGTCCTTGAACGCATGCGTGAATTTAGCATCATGCTTGCCATAGGTACACCCTATAAAATGGTAAGAGACCAGATACTCCTGGAAGCATCTTTTTTAGGGTGTATCGGCTATATGTCAGGCGCTTTTTTTGGATGGCTTCTTCTTTGGTATATGTCAACTTCAGGTATTGATATGCGCTCTTTTGAAGCAGGACTTGAACTGTATGGATATAGTGTTGTTATGTATGCAAATATCCATCTTTACTATTTTGTTCAAGCTTTTTTTGCTGTATTTTTTGCAACCTTGCTTTCAGTGATCTGGCCTCTTCTCAAACTCAAGAAGATCAAACCCATCCAAATGATACAAGGAAAAACAGTATGAAACTCAGTCATATCTGCAAAACATTCTACCCCGATTCTCCCAAAGAGATCAAAGCCCTCAAAGATATCAATCTTATCTTTGAAAAAGGAGAATTCACTACACTCAGCGGTGAGTCAGGTTCAGGTAAAACGACTCTCTTGAACATTATAGGCGGACTAGACGCTGCAACAAGCGGGAAGATATTTTTTGAAGGAGAAGAGATATCCGCGTACAGCGAAGAGAAGATGGCTAAGTTGCGGCTGAATCATATCGGGTTTATTTTTCAAGCGTACAATCTGATACAGGTACTGACGGTTCGTGAAAATATCGGGTTCATTATGAGACTACTCAAGTTAGATGAGGTGGCAATCAATGCGCGCATCTTGGAGCTTGTCTCCATCTTGCAGATAGAAGATATCCTCGATAAACTTCCAGGAGAGATAAGCGGTGGTCAGCAGCAGCGTGTAGCAGTAGCAAGAGCCGTAGCTTCACGCCCCAAACTCATACTTGCAGACGAACCCACCGCAAACCTTGACTCCAAAAACAGCGAACGTCTCATGCAGATGTTACGCACACTCAACGAAAAAGAACACGTCACTGTCATCTTTGCTTCACATGACAGATATGTACTTGAGCAGTCTAAACGTGTTATTGTACTCTCTGACGGAGCGGTCATTGAAGATCATTAAAGCAGTATTTGCAGCCTCTCTTACAGTTCCGCTCATGGCAACAGAGCATCACTTTAGTGTAGAAAATACCAACTATACTCTTTCCTCTGTTCCCTATACAGATGAAGAGCGTACAGTGTACAACTATAACAGAGTACGCCTCACAGGTGACATCAAAAAAGAAAATTGGTTTGCCAACATCATTGCCGATGTCGACAATTATTATGGAGAGGAGTATATCAACAGTTATGAATATCTCTATCTTGGCTCCATGCAGGCAGATACGCCTTTTGAGCTGCAAACCAACCGTAACAACTATGCAAAAGGTGAGGTCTATGGACGTCTGCATCGTCTAAACATCGGCTATGCAGATGAAACACACAACGCAGTCTTTGGTCTTCAGAAGATTACGATGGGCGTAGGACGCATCTGGACTCCGACAGATCTTTTTAACCCGCGAAACCCGCTTGCGCTTGAGCCGGATCAGGTTTTTGGTACCTATGCCCTCTCTTATGCCTATGCTTTAGACAAACTCAGCGAAGTAATGGTCGTAGCAGCCAAACGACAGGATGACAGCTATAAGTACGCCGGAAGGATCAAAGGAAATGTCGGAGTTGCCGACATTGCACTGGATCTTTTTTCAAGCAATGATGCCCAGATGATCGCTTATGAGATCGAAGGCAATCTGTTTGACACCGGTATAGAGTGGCGAAGTGAAGGGGGATATTTCAAAGACACGCTTTTAGACCAAGAGTTTTACCAGACCATACTCGGACTGGACTATGGTTTTTCGGGTGGACTGACGCTTGCAACAGAGTGGATACACTCATCGCAAACCTATACCTATGAAGAGATATTTGTGTATCAGAACAGCACACTGGGCAACAACCGTTTTGCCTATAGGGACTATTTTGGGGCATCGGCATATTATGATTTCAACCTGCTCTACAGTGCTACGGCTAGTGTGATTTACAACCCCGAAGACAGCAGTGCCTATATCGCACCGTTGCTTGCCTACAGTATCAGCGATGATGCCTCTTTGGCACTTGGAGCGATGCTGTACGCAGGAGAGAGCGAAAGTGGATTTGCAAGAATACACAACACGTACTATCTGCGTTTTAAAGTAACATATTGATTACTGCTGCGTTGATTGTTCTATCCATTTTGTGGCATCATCCAGTGCATCAAAAGAAAAATGTTTTACTTCTGCACTCACAAAATGATTGACGATATGCTCGGCAAACTCTGCCAGTAACGAATCTGTCACAAGGGCAACATACGATACTTCTTTGTGATGTTCTTTGACAAACTTCATATGCGCCGTAAATCCGGAAAACGAATCCCATCCAGGAAATGACTCCACCTGTATGATAATACCGTTTAACTTTCCTGCTTTTTCTATATAACCATCTATGATACTTGCGGCAGATTTAAAATCATCCTCAGACAATGCACCATCAGGCTTAAGAATAGCGATACCGTTTTTTTCATCCAAATCAATACTCAACATGATGTTTCCTTTTTTTCTGATTGAATGATTATTATAACATACACCACTTCTATGAACATCGCCCTTTTTATTAATCACAAGACAGATACATTTCGGGTGCTAAAACAGTAGCCAACATCACTGTGTTAATATCCTCATGATCCGACCAGCTGTGAACCAAACGATGCTGTGGCTGCAACCAGAAATCACCAATTAACTTACTGATAGGAAAAAAATGCGAAAGTCTGCTTAGCATTGAAGTTAATTGATCAGCATTTTTAAAATGATTGGGGTGCTTTTCAATTCTATTTTGCATTCTACTTATGGCACACAAGCCAATACTGAGTCCAAACTCACGAAATGCTAAACGATACCCAGCAGGTAAATGCAACTGGTTGTGATTGGAAAACATATGTAGACTGTATTCTATATCTTCGAGCAATGACAAAAGTCTGTCCGTATCTCTCAACTGATGGATATCAATCAACTGAACCAGTTTGTAGGCATCAGTAAGCAATCCACCGAGACCCAATGCATCTTCTGTAGCCCAATCTTTTTCTTTACACATCATTTCCATAGACTCAATTTCTGTTTGAAGGCTTATTTTTAAAGAGAACTGCTTTGCAGTAGCTTCAAGTTCATAAAACGTGATCAAGCCATCAAGCGGATCATGGTGACCCATAGAAGAAACCAAGGGACGGGAAAGATCAATACTCATTTTCCAGTACATACGCCTTATTCCACCGCTTAAAAGGATATAGGTAAATGCATGATACGCTACTTTCGCAAGTTCCATCGCCCATAGGATATACATACTATTACCTGTAACGCGACTTACACAATTAAGAGCATGCATCCATTTTGTCAGATAATGGAAATATTGACCATCCATATCCCACTCACGAGACTCATCGACAGGCTCATGAACATGCCGTTCATTTAACTTTTTTCCAATCCTCAGTCCTCCCCGTGTAGGGTGCTGTTGTGCTTCTTCTTCAGCTAAACCGCTCAGCCATCCGCTCAATTGACTGTCACTACGGTGCCTACCAAGTATTTGATGCACTTGGGTGACCAATTTTAACGCAAGTTCGAGAAACTCATGTGTACCAGTTTGACGATAAAGCCCAAGATAATTACATACAGCAAAAGCATCTGTCCACAAATAACGACGTGGCTGGCGTGACAGATCAGACAATCCGGTAGAAGATGCAAAATGCTTCATAATGGTTTTAGGATCCATCTCTTGCTGCATTTAAAGTCCAAACGGAAATGTATCGGGCACTCCCTTGATTGTTTCTTTTGTTAACGCTTCCACTGCGTGGGTTTCATCAAACCAGATATATTCATCAAACTGATTCGGCAAAGAGGCATAAAAATAATGGCTTTGCAACTCCGTTTCAGGTCTATAAATGACACCGATAGCACGTTCAAGACGCTCCTGAAGCAATTTTTTACGTGTTAATTCCAGAAACGGTTTACGCAGGGGCAATAGAAAATTATCACTCTTCACCTCATGAAATACGCGCTCATAACTGTCAATATGCGATGGTTGTACCTTCTTTATCTCTAAAGGACCTCCCCACTCTGAAGCGGCCGAAACTGTACCATGATCCGTACCAAAACCTATATTATACGCTTTGTCACCGTACTTCTGTCGTATTAACTGACCTATGTTTATTTCACCGCTTGCGCTCATTTGCGTAGCACTTGCATCTCCGATATGCGAATTATGTGCCCATATCACTGCTTTGGACTCTGGACCCCGAAATTGAAGAACGTCCTGCAAGATTTCAAACATATGCTGATCACGCTGATTCCACGAATTGCTCTTTGCATAATACATCGTTCGGTAATATCGTTCGGCATTGGCAACCAGCTTTGCATTTTGCTCAGCATTGAAAAAATTCTCTCCATCCTGCAAAGAGTATTCTATTCGTTTCTGAAGCAAGTTTTGCAGTATGATCAATACTTCCCTTTCGCATTCCCTGTACTGCCTTGTAATAACCGCACGACTGTATAAAGAAAGATCGTCCGCCCATGGCATCAAACATCCATAGCGTATACGGGCTACCTCGGCGGTCTTTGGATCTACTTTTTCCAAAAACTGAAGTACAACTTCCATAGAACTATAGACACTGTATAAATCCAAACCATAAAAACCGACTTTTTCATGACTTGAGCCTATCTTGTCATTATGTGCTTTTAACCAATGTGTGAAGTTCAACACAGAGTGATTTGCCCACATCCAAGTCGGAAAACGTGAAAAAGGCTGACGCTGTAACAATGCATCAGGTTCTTTGCCATGAACATAGCTATTGATATGTGCAGCATCAGGCCAATCTGCTTCTGCCGCAATAATGGTAAAACCTTTCTTCTCTATAAGCTCTTTGGTGATACGTGCACGCATATCATAAAATTCCGCACTACCATGTGAGGCTTCACCCAACAAAACGATACGGCTATCGCCAATGCGTTCCATGAGATTATCAAGATTGACATCTTCTATAGTGGCGAAATGTTCACTGGATTTATAAATTAATTCGGGTAATGTCTCTTCTGTTTTAGGTACAGCAGAAATCTGTGCTTTTTCATCTTCCCAGCCTGCTGCACCGATCAAAGGAACGAAACGTACACTTCCTAGATTTGATTCCTCATACTCATCTTCGCTGATGCGCTGTACATACATAAGTTTCTGTGAATCCAAAGAGGTGCCCACCGGTATGACCAAACGTCCGCCTATCGCCAACTGTTTTTTAAGCGTTTGGGGGACTTCCGGACCGCCAGCAGCAACCACAATGGCATCAAATGGTGCATGTTCGGGCCACCCTAAAGTACCATCCCCATGCAGTACCTGAACATTCGTATAGCCTAGATCCCGGAGCCGTTCCCGCGCAGTATCTGCCAAGATCTTATGTCGTTCTATCGTGTACACATCATTGGAAATTTCGGCAAGTACTGCGGCTGCATACCCCGAACCTGTACCCACTTCCAAAACCCGGTCATTTTCTTTCAGCTTCAAAGCAGCCGTCATCAGTGCGACAATATAAGGTTGTGATATAGTCTGGCTCGCTTCAATAGGTAAAGGAGAATCCCGATAAGCAAACTCAACAAGCTCCGTAGGTATGAACTTCTCGCGAGGGACAGCACTGAGAGCAGTCAGTACTGCTTGATCATGTAATCCACGTGCTACAAGCTGACGTTCTATCATTTGTTCTCTTAACGCTTCAAAATTGCTCATAATTTGACTCCTTTTATTTGCTATATGTTTTTTCAATCAGCCAAAAAATAGAATGACAGAATGACAGAAAGACAAAAATGACAGTTTTTATTGGCACAATTTCTATTGGCACAATAGACTGAAATTCATACAATGGATTTTATATTCCTCAAAAAACAGTCTTAGTCTCCTTTTTGTTTTACACTAGTCTACACCAATAATCAAAACGATGTCAAGTTCAATTGAACAGCTTTCAACTTGAAGTCTGCATACGATAAACTTCAGTCATGGATAATCTTACCCTTATGCAAAACAGCGCATTGTTCCTCTTCTCCAGCGCGATGATTTGGTATTTTTGTATCAAACTTTCAACGCTTGTGGATTATGTGGATTATCATTACAATCTGGGTAGCGGTTTTGGGGGAACGTTGATATTGTCAATCGTGACCAATCTGCCTGAGATTGCTATCACTGTCAGCTCATCTCTAAAAGGTGACACATCCTTGGCTGTAGGTAATCTCATCGGCGGTATTGCGATACAAACACTGCTTTTGGTTTTTTTTGATTTTTTCAATAGCAAAAGCACACTACCGCTAAGTTCTTTGTTTGGTAAGAAAATAGCACTCATACAAGCCTCTATCCTTATCGTCATTTTAGGTATGGTTTTACTTGGGACACACATTGATGCGAAGTTTGAAATGTCTATTGGTTTTGTCATTGTAGCCATTTGGATAAGCGGTTTGTTTGTGATTAAAAAATACCAGACTCCCACTCCTGTTTCACAAACTGAAGTTCAACTTTTTGAAAAACAAAACCCCAAAAAAGCACTGATGGGTCTTGTTTTTGTCAGTTTTATTGTATTGGTCTTTGGTGTGTTGCTAGAAAACACAAGCTCTGTGATTGCCGATGGCCTCAACATCAACGGGGTCATCTTTGGCGCAACTGTATTGGCGTTGGTTACTTCCTTGCCAGAGTTATCAAGCGGTATCTCTTTTGTCAAAAACAACTCCTATGAACCCATTGCAGGAGATATCTTTGGCGGAAATGCATTTTTGCCTACACTGTTACTGCTTGCGATGGTGTTATCGCACAATCCCGTATTGACCCACTCTGGACCCGTAAATATTTATTTGTCTCTTGTGGGTATCTTGATGACGTTTATCTATCTTTTGGGCATCAAGTATCAAGTACAACATAAATTCTTCAAACTAGGCTTAGACTCTTGGATTGTATTGATTTGTTTCATACTCTCCATGATTGGGCTGAGTACGATGGCATAGGGTAGTTTACACTATGTCATTGAGTGCATTTCTATCCCAGTATCAAGACTATTTACTCCCCTTGACCATCGCTTCTGTTGTAGGTTTTATTTTTTCTCTTTTACTCATTTCATGGGTAGTTGCACGTATTCCTGCCGATTATTTTTCACATCCCAAACGCCAAAGACATTTGTGGCGCAAACATTCCAAAATCGTACGCTGGATAATTCTTTTGCTTAAAAATATGCTGGGGATTCTTTTTATACTCGGCGGAGTAGCCATGCTGTTTTTACCCGGTCAGGGCATACTCACGATACTCATCGGCATATTTCTTCTGGACTTTCCTCACAAATACAAAGTTGAAATCTGGATTTTAAAACATCCCTCTGTTCTAAGATCCATCAATCACTTGCGTGCAAAAGTCAAACAACCGCCATTAAAGTTATAGCTATACAAGATACCGGCACTTTAAAAGATTATTTGACCTCTATGGCTTTGGGCTTGGAACTCTCTTCTTTTTCAAGGTCTATGACCAGTCTGCCATCTTTGTATTGGGCGCTAATCTTATCCTGATCAATTCCTTTAGGAAGAGAAAAACTTCTCTCTATTCTTCCAAATGAACTCTCCATCAGATAATAGTCTTTCTTTTTTACCTCTTTTTTCATTTTTCTCTCACCGCTTACCGTCAAAATATTGTTATCGATTCTCACCTCGATATCTTCTTTTTTGACACCGGGCATATCGATCTCAACATGAAAATCTCCGCTTTTCTTCTTGGCAAGATTGGCAAAAGGAAGATGACTGGCTACATTGCTGAGTATCTCTTTTCCTTTTTCATACCCTTTTTCCAAACTCTCTTCAATTTCATTTCCAATTTCTTTTGTTTTTTCAATAATATCCATCATAAGTCCTTATTTAATCTCTATACGTTTAGGCTGTTTATCTACTTTTCCAAGTTTTGGGATAATCACTTCAAGTACACCGTCTTGTGACTCTGCATGAATATTTTCCACATCTATGTTTTCAGGAAGGGTAAAACTTCTTTCAAACTTACCGTAAGCACTTTCAATTTTGTAATAATCCTCTTCTTGTATCTCTTTTTTGGTTTTTCTCTCACCAGAGATTGTCAGAACATTCTCTTTGATATCTACATGAATATCTTCTTTTTTGACACCCGGTAGGTCAACTTCAACATGATAGGCATGTTCTCCCTCTCTTGTATTAACCGTAGGGCTAAAGTCTGTTTTACTCAGGCTTGCTTTGTTTTCCAATAAATTATCTAGAAACGAATCAAAATATTTAAACCCTTTTCTAAACTCTTGAAGCTCTTTGGCTGGGTTATATTGTGTAACATACATACTAAATCCTTTTATTTGAGATAAGTAAGTATAGTACTATTCCAAACCAGCTGTCTGCTACTTTAGTACCATTTTGTAAAAATGTGTTACAACGAAGAGAGTTGATCTAGGAGTTTTTGTGTATCTTTAAGTTTGATATTTTTGTGCTCTACATCAATGATACCGTCATGCTTGAGTGTTTGAATGTGGCGGTTCAGTACTTTGCGTACGGTTCCTATAAGGCTGGCAATCTCTTCATGTGAGAGATTGCGTAAAAGGTTGGGTTGGGTTGGATTTGACTGGTTTATATTCTTATAAATCAACTTTAAGAGTCTGGTAGATATATCATAAAATGAAAGGTCTAGTGCCAACTCTTCAGTATCCCGTATTTGTTTTGCAATATAAGGAAACAGCAGTTGGTTAAAATCAGAATCTTCATGTATCCAGCGTTTCACTACTTCCATAGGAAAGACAACAAGAGTCACTTTATCCAATGCATGCAGTAGATTCTCATGAATTTTATCATCCATAAGCGTTACCACATCGTACATATCTCCATGGGTCAATATCTTCAAAATCTGCTCTTTTCCATCTTGTGAATTAACCTGAGAAACTTTGATTCTGCCGTCAAGTACAAAAAAGAACTTTCTACGCATCTCTTCTGGCGTAAAGATAGAGTCTCCTTTGGAAAAAAGTTCTACTTTTGCAAATCTTTCAATATCGTGATGCAATGTACTTTGGTCTATCTCAAGAGGTAATTTTTCTAGCATATTTACTCCTTTTTATACACATAAAAAGCATAATATTTTATTATACCATACTTGATTCCTCTTTGGCTACAGTTCATGGGCACAGATATTTTTAAAGCTGCGTGCCATATAAAATACTAACATTTTTTAAAGAACAAAGGTACCTATAATTGTATAATGAATTAAAAAATAGCATAAAATAGGAAAAATTATTTTTCATTCTATTTTACTCTTCACGTTACAATTCAGACAGTTTTCATTTCGGATTATGATTTATCTTCTTTGATAATGGGTTTTGCTGTTTCTTTTAATCATTCTCACGGAGTGCTTTGAGCTTTTTCTGATACGCCTCACCGTCTCCATAAGACAAATAACGATAATAAAATGGAGGCTCATACGCAATCTTTTTTGCATGTTTAATGGGGCAGAAAAAAAGTTCCGTTCTTCCTGCTATAGCTGAAGCGTACTGCATCAAACCGTTGAAATAAGAACAGTACATACAGTTGAGTTTTTCAATGGAATTCAAGTAGCCAAGGTACTGACGATCAAAAACAATATAATCACTGCGCTTAATGGGTTCAAATTTGTAGATACGAAAAACAACCAGCGTGTAGACAAAAAGTATCACATCTAAAATCACTGCTGGAATCACCATCGCATAGATAAGCGGTGCACTCAGTAGATGCAAAAGCGGAATATCACCAAACCACGCGAAAAGATTTTTCATATTTTCTTTTTGTTTTACAAGCACCTCATGCTCAAATCTCACATAACCGTTTTTAATCTCATAGCCGATATGTTTTTCATGCTGTTCGATCTCCTCAGCAAGCTTTTGCTTCATGGCTTCTATTTCATCGATGATTGTTTGTATCTTGTCATTCATAAACACTCCGTTATTTTAGGTTAAGTACAGACTCCAGATGCTCCAGTGCTGTTCTTTTTTTCGGTGTAGGCTCAGGTGAAGGTATGATCACAGCAGATGCAGGTTTTACAGGTTCTGTTTTGGCTGCAAGGGGCTTTTTTTTCTTGACAGATTTTCTAGCTGTTTTTTTCGTATGCTTTTTTGTCTTTACCTTTTTTGTAGAATGCTTTTTTGATTTAACCGCAGTAGGTTTGGACGGTATGGGTTGAGGTATTGTCTCTTCAGTTTTTTCTATGGTTCGTGTATCAGGTGTAGCCTTTTCTTCGGTGTCAGTCTTTATAGTCTCATTTTGGGCTGTTTCATCTCTTTGTTCAGACTCAATCCGGGGAACTCTCACCGTTTTTTCTTCTACAGAAGGCATTTGGGAAATAGTTATATTTTCTTCGTTTTGTTGTTCTTCTTTGATTTCCTGCTCTTTTTTGATTTTCTCAAAGGAAGAGAGCATCTCTTCTTCTTGTGCATCTATGGCATTGAGCCTTTGGGACAAACCTGAACTCTCTTGTGAGAACACCATACTCGAAAACAAGACCATCATTACTGCTTTAGATATCATACTTACTCCTTTGAGACACATCATAAATCACTTTTTATTATGATTAAGTATAGCACAGTCTGACTCAAACCGGTATGGTTTTATCTCGTAAAAGACGCTTCATCCTTGGTAAGCAGAAACAGGGAGACTACAAAAGCAATCGATCCCAGTAAGGTGTTAAAGAGCATCAAGGCACCCACACTGAAGAACAATGCCAAAAGGGAAGTAAATTTCTGCTTCTTCACCAAGGCAAACAGTGCTGTGAAAATGGCTAAAGTGCCAAATACATCATGGTACGCCGCCAGTCCCAATGCACTTTTTATCTCACATACCCAAGTAGCCTCTTGCATTTGGCAGGCAAGAATAAGTGCTTTGTTTGACAAAATGCCAAATCTCAACGCAGCAAAGAGGGCAAAAAATCCCGCCAGATACACTACGATAGACTTAAGATCACTATAGGCAACCTCTTGTGTGCCTCGGTATAAAAGGTACGCATACCCCAGTGCGATGACAACCCAAACGTCAGAAAATAGATTGAGCCAGCCTTCATTGAACACAAGCGCCAGTGAAGTAAGGACAAGCAGCACAAAAGAGACTTTTGCAAACCTACCCAAAGCAAACATCTGAAGATTTTTGCCATACAAATACCCAAATGAAATGAGCGAAATCATAAAGATATAAATTTCAAAATTGCGATATCGTCCTTCAAAAGCGAGGGCAAGATTGGAGATAACGACCAACACAAAAGAGAAAACAAACAAAAGCTGCAGCAGTACATCAGGAGTCAAGATTTTTTTCAAGAAAAGTGCATCCAGACTGATAGACTGAGGCTTTGTACCATTTGCGATAAACACAAGTAACAGATAGTAAATCAACAGATGCACCAAGGAGACACACACAGCCCATAAAAGTTCAAAATTGCTTCGTGTTGTGACACTGTATTGTTCCATCTGCATCATAAACAAAATGGCAAACAGTGCATTAAGGGAAGTAAAAAAAACGATGGATCGGGTTTGGAGTGCAGCGTTTTTCAGCAAAAAGGCAAATGCAAGAAAAAGCAGTACAGAACCCCAGGCAAGGCTTTGATAGTGTGGAAAGTTGGAGACATCTCCATACAGCACTTTTTTATCGTTTCTATCGGCATCAAACAGACCCCAAAAGCCCCCTACTGCACCTTCGTTGACACGTTTCCACGGCTGATCAAAGGCTTCGATGAGATTGTAACGCCATCCTTTTTGCTCTGCCAGTTTGACGAACTCTCTTATAAACAGAGCTTGGTTGATTTTACTCGGAAGCGCATCTTCTCTCATCCTGCCCTCAGAGGGCCATCCCGTCTCACCGATAAGGATATCACTCTTGCCAAGGGTTTTTTGCACCTCTTCTCTTACCTCTTCCAAGTGGGCGATCGCATGCTCAATATTCATCGGGTCATCTTCCCAGTAAGGCAAAATGTGTATGGTTACAAAATCTGTTGCTTGGGCTACTTTAGGGTACTTAAGCCAAAACTCCCACACGTCAGCGTAGGTAACAGGCACGTTGGGGAGTGCCTGTTTGACTTTTTGGATGTAGTCTGTTAGCTGAACATCTGAGGTATCACCTCTAAGCAGTACTTCATTCCCGACAATCACCGCGCGAACGACGTCTGGGTATTTGCCAGCAAGTTTTATGAGTGTGGCTATCTCTCGTTCCGTGGTCACTTCATCACTGCTTACCCATGCACCCATATACATCTGCATACCGAGATCTCTTGCGATTTGCGGTATGGCTTCAAGTCCGACGGTTGAGTAGGTTCTAATGCAGTCGGTATAGACCGAAAGAAGTGCCAAATCTTTTTTGATTTGTTGCTCAGAGATAACCATACCATCATCAAAATCAAAAGGCGACTGCTCTTTTGAAAAGGGTGCATAAGAGATACATTGGAGTTTTGTTACAGGCTTTGCGCTATCTCTAAGGACAAACACTTCACCCAAAAGGTACCAAAACAGAACAATCACGCCAAGTCCTGCGAGTATCGCCAATAGTTTTTTGCGCATCATTCACCTTGCTCCTGTACCAAAAGTGTTTTTTTGGAAGAGCTAATTTCAATCATTCGAAGAATAATCGCTGAGACATAAGGGATACTCTGCACAAACAGTGTTGCAGCAAAAAGATAAACTTCAACTATCTCCTGCTCATTGGTTACGATGAGTGCCACAAAAGACGCAAGCAACAAGGTCGCCAAGATAAGCTCATTTTTAATAGGACTCTTTGCACTCTTTTTACTGTTTCCGCCCTTTTCTGTGCGTTTAAACGGAAGACCGTCTTTGACAAAGCCATCAAAAACCGCTTTAAATATGGTCAGTTGCAGACTCATTGCAGCAATAGCACCCAAAAGAGAGTGAAACAGGTTTGCTTTTACCCGTGTTCTGTAGAGTATAAAAGCATGGATGACATTGACCAAAAAAGCCATCAAAATAGGTACAGTAAGCGCAATCGTAGGAATGGTCACCCCTACAAAAATGATCACAGGTACCCATATAATATTTAAAACCGACGCAACCGTCCCCAAGGCATCAGAAAGCCAGAAAAACCACCCTGTAATAAAATGGTGTTTTTGTGCTGGCGTCAGCGTGGTAGAGGAAGGTTTAAAATGCTGCCAGTGTTTTTTGAGTATCTGTATCGCCCCGTATGCCCAGCGATGACGTTGATTTTTGAAGGCTTCTATGGTGTCAGGAAGCAAACCGTAGCCATAGCGGCGATTGGTATAATGTGCGATGTACCCTGCTTCAAAGAGTCTGAGCCCGAGTTCACTGTCTTCAACAATGGTATCGGTAGTCCATTGCCCCACTTCATCAAAAGCGGATTTTTTTACCATCAGCATCGTTCCGTGTGCCACGATGGCATTTTCTTCATTTCGCACCACCATACCGATATCAAAAAAGCCTGCATACTCGGCATTCATCGCAGTCTTAAGCAATGACTCATTTCCATCTCTATGGTCTTGCGGTGCTTGCACCAAAGCAACTTTTGGATCATCAAAGATGGGCACCAGATCAACCAGCCAATTTGGACTCAAAACATAATCCGCATCAATAATTGCTAAAATCTCTGTTTTGGGGTTGGTATAAGCCAGTGCTTCATTGAGCGCACCTGCTTTAAACCCTGTACAGGTGATGTCAAGATAGACAAAGTGTGAACCAAGCTTTTCGCACAACGCTTTGATTGGCTCTTTGTAGTGTGCTTCAGGGGTATTGTTGATAATCACCAGAACTTCATAGTTGGTATAGTTTAGTTTGGACAGGGCAAGCAGTGTCTCTTCAAGTACATGAGGCTGTTCTTTATAGGCGGGTACATGGATGCTGACAAAAGGCACATGATTGGATTTAAGATCAAGCGGTATGAGCCTTTGCGGTTTAAGCCCGATGGTACATCTGAAGAGTTCGTTTGCCTTGGCAAGGGTGATGACAGTCAGCGGTATCATCAGCACCGTTCCCATCACCCACATCACCCACACACCAAAATTCATATAATGTGTAAACGGATACACTGCTGACATCACGATACCAAAAGAGATGCCCTGTGCCGCCAAACCGTAGGTCATCGCATGCAAAAAATTGATCTGTTGGTTGCGAAGACCAAAAAATGTCAGTAAAGCTCCAAGAATAGCTGCAACGACCATCTGGATAAACCAGTAAGGCTCCGTGACAACAGCACCTTGAAGGTTAAACTTTTGGTGCCTATACGCATCGAAGATACCCCAATACTGCCCTACACCCCCCTCATCTTTTCCTTTCCAAGGCTGATCAAAGGCTTCCATGAGGTTGTACTGTATGTGTTGTTTTTTGGCAAAAATGAGAAATCGTCTAATCACCGTCGCCTGATTTTCAGGGTTGGCAACTGAGCCTTGATTGTTATAGCCTTGGCTTGGCCAGCCAAACTCACCGACGACAATCGCTTTACCTTTAAAAGTTTTTTTGATATCCGCATAGACTTCTTCAAAAAACTGCATAAAGCGTTCAGCTTTTATTGTCTCCCAATACGGCAGTACGTGGATATTGATATAATCAACTTCTTTGCCCAGACTTGGATTGTCTATCCAGAGATTCCAAACCTCTGCTGTACTTACAGGAGGCTGATATTTGCGGTAAGGGTAGCGTTTATCAATGTCGTAGACCATTTTTTTGATATCACGAATCACTTCAACCAACTGCGCTAATGTCAAATCTTTACGCAAAAGCACCTCGTTTCCGACAATAATAGACTGGATATTAGTGTAATACTCATCGATGAGTTTTTTGGCAAGCTGAATCTCTTTGGCATTGGCCTCAGCATTGGCAGAGAGCCAAAAACCAAAATGCACTTTCATGCCAAGCTGTCTTGCTGAGGGGAACACTTTTTGTGCATCTTCAGCGGAGTAGACACGTATCTGATTGGTGAAATGCTTCAGCAAACTCAGATCACGAAAAATCTCTTCTTCACTTAAAAACTCCTTACTGCTTCCACCACTATAAGGTGCATAAGAAAGGGATTGGATAGAATCTTTGGCATCAGGGGGAGAAACGACCGTATCATTACTGCCTAACCAATAAAATATCTGAAGAAGTGCTGCCAAAAGTAACGCGCTGATGATGTATCTCAATGCAAATCCTGTTTTTGATAAAAATAAAACGAATTATATAGAAACTGGGTAGTTAGGATGATTAATTGGCAGAGAAATCATCACAAGATGTCTCTCAACACCATCGCATAATGCAGCACGACAAGATTGAGAAGAAAGATACCCATCGAGGAGCCACGGGAAAAAAACTTCTGAAGGGGTGTTTTTTCTTGGTGCAGTGTTATGAGTGAGATGGTCATGTGGATGACCGTGAGTACCACGATGACACCTACGATGTAGAGTTTGGTACGCAAAGCATCGATAACTTCATTGGTGATGTTTGAAAAAAGTATGGCTAGAAGTCCATTGTGTGAGATCATGAAGTAACCAGTGGTAAGCAAGATAAGCAATGCCACCGTTTCAAAATAGCCGTAAATAGGTCCAATACGTGGATACACAGCCTGCTGGTCTTCTTTTTTCCGTAAGCTTACACCCAGCAAAAACATAAAAAATGCCCCGCCTATCCATGCGATAGCAGCGATAAGGTGCAGGTGCAGCGCCCAAGTCACTCTTTGGCTTCTTTGTCATGATGTCCTAAAGAGCAATGTTCTTTCGCATTGTTTGCATCCAGCAAAAGCAGTTCATTGGGTTTGATACGATTATAAGTAGCAGCAGACTGGATGAGATACACCGCAACGCCTAGCTCTTGAAGCTTCAAAAAAGTGTTGTAACCCAAATCTTTCACATAAAGTGTGTCGATGCCCAATGTGTTGAAATACTCAAAAAATACGGGAGATTTGGAGGTTTTGTGTGGGTTTTCCTGCACCATGATTTGCCCCTCATCTAAAAAGGCAAATGAGTGGGCTTTTCTAAAGCGTTCGGCGATGGTTTTTCTATCTTCTTCTACGGGTATGAGCGTCATTTTAGCTATCCAACTTCAACACAGCCATGAAGGCTTCTTGTGGCACTTCCACTGAACCGATAGACTTCATCCGTTTTTTTCCTGCTTTTTGTTTTTCCAAGAGCTTTCTTTTACGGGTGATATCACCGCCGTAACATTTAGCCGTAACATTTTTACCCATAGACTTGACGTTGCTTCGTGCGATGACATTGTTGCCGATGCTCGCTTGTATAGCGACTTCAAAAAGTTGTCTGGGGATGAGTTCTTTAAGTTGTGCCACAAACGCAAGCCCTCTAGTACGTGCTTTCTCTTCAGGCACAATGATAGACAAAGAATCAACAATATCTCCTGCAACACGAATATCAAGCTTCACCAACTTGCCTTCTCTAAAACCTGTCGGTTCATAGTCAAAACTCGCATAACCTTTGGTCATAGACTTGAGTTTATCGTAAAAATCCATCACGATTTCGTTCATCGGGATGTCATACTCCAACAAAACACGCGTTTCATTCAGATAGTCCATTTTGACCTGAATACCCCGACGGTCGTTGAGCAGTTTAATGAGATTGCCCACATACTCCTGCGGTGTCAAGATGGTCGCTTTGACATAGGGCTCGTAGATACTGGCTATCTTTTGCGGTTCAGGCAGTTCACTTGGGTTTCGGATAACCAGCTCTTCGCCGTTGGTTTGCTTGACTCTGTAGACAACTGTCGGTGCAGTGGCGATAAGTTCAAGGTTGAACTCACGCTCCAAACGCTCTTTGACTACTTCCATGTGAAGCATGCCCAAAAACCCTGTTCTAAAACCAGAACCCAAAGCCATCGAACTCTCAGGCTCAAAACTGAGCGAAGAGTCGTTGAGTTTAAGCTTGTTCAGTGCGTCACGCAAATCTTCAAAACGGTCTGTCTCGATAGGATAAATCCCCGCAAAAACAAAAGGTTTAGCCGGCTCAAAGCCATGAATAGGTTCAGCGGTGGGGTTCTTAGAGTCAGTGACAGTATCGCCTACTTTGATGCTGTCCACGGTTTTGAGTCCCATCACCACGATGCCTATCTCTCCCGTGCGTATCTCATCGGTATCGATAGTGGCGATAGGATTGGGGTACATCATACGCAACACCTGATGGTCATCTTTAGTGCCCATAATCTTGACTATCTGCCCTTTTTTGATACTGCCTTCAAAAACACGTACCAATGCCAAGGCACCCATATAGTTGTCAAACCATGAATCATAAATGAGTGCTTTTGCCGGAGCGTCTTCTTTACCTTGTGGTGCAGGGATACGGTCAACGATGGCATCGATGAGATCTTTCACGCCCTGCCCAGTTTTGGCAGAGACCAGATTGTGCTCCGTGGCATCGATGCCGATGGCTTCTTCCAGTTCAGCCAGTACTCTATCAGGATCAGCAGCGGGGAGGTCTATCTTGTTAACCACAGGCAAAAGTTCAAGATTATTTTCCATCGCGATGTACACATTGGCAATGGTTTGTGCCTCTACCCCTTGGGCTGCATCGACAATGAGCAGTGCACCTTCAGAAGAGGCCAAAGAACGGCTCACTTCATAAGAAAAATCGACATGCCCCGGAGTGTCGATGAGATTGAGGATGTAATGCTCACCGTCTTTAACATAGTCAAGACGTACAGACTGTGCTTTAATCGTAATACCACGCTCTTTTTCGATATCCATCGTGTCCATGACCTGAGCAGACATTTGTCGGTCGGTCACAGCACCACACTCTTGGATGATACGGTCGGCCAAAGTGGATTTGCCGTGGTCGATATGTGCGATGATAGAAAAATTGCGTATGCGTGATTGCGGTATAGGGTTGGACATTACGTTCCTTGGTTACTATTAATTTGTTTCAAAAAGTGAGTTGACACTCTCATTGTTATGTACTCTTCGTATCACTTCACCCAGCATAGATGCCGTGGAAAGCATTTTGATCTTTTTACTTGTTTTGGTCATGGGGATGGTATTGGCAACGACCAGTTCATCCAGTTCACCCTCTTCGATGCGCTCATACGCAGGGCCTGAGAGAACAGGATGGGTACAGCATGCCATGACTGATGTGGCTCCAAGTTTTTTAAGCGCGCTAGCGGCTTTGACCATCGTTCCGGCTGTGTCCACCATATCATCGATCAAAATCACATCTTTGCCGTCAACAGAACCGATAACGTTCATCACCTCACTCTCATTGGCTTTTTGTCGTCTTTTATCGACGATAACCATATCAAGCCCCAGTCTATCTGCAAAATACCGCGCTCTTGCGACACCACCGATATCCGGAGAGGCAATCACAGGATTGGCTAACTTTTTGGCTCTGATATAATCCATAAACAAAATCGCGCCGTAAAGATTGTCCACAGGAATATCAAAAAATCCCTGTATCTGTGAAGCATGAAGATCAACCGTTACCACTCTGGTAATCCCGGCAGTCTCCATCAGATTGGCGACAAGCTTCGCAGAGATAGGTACGCGTGGCGCAGCTTTTCTATCTTGTCTTGCATACCCATAATAAGGCACAACAGCGGTGATAGACTTAGCTGAAGAGCGCTTGAGTGCATCAGTCATGATGAGTAGCTCCATCAAGTTTCTGTTTGCAGGTGCAGAGGTCGGCTGAATGATAAACACATCTTTACCACGGACACTCTCAGCAATCTGTACATTAATCTCACCATCAGAAAAACGATTGATAGTAGCCAATGAAAGAGGCATCTGCAGATAGTTTGCAATCTCTTGTGAGAGTTCAGGGTTTGATGTTCCAGAAAATATCATATATCCGCTCATAGTGTGTACCTTTTTATGCATAATTGTAGAATGGTATTCTACACAAAAGTTGATAAAAAGGGGGTTTAAAGCTCATGCATCATACACTCACTTTAAAACATCCACACCTGTACGGAATCTGATGATACGAAAAATTTTTAAAAATAATCCCAACCAAAAAAGCAAAGTCAATCTCTTTTTGGAAAAGTACAATCTGCCTACGGCGTACCTTGCTGTCAACAGACAGATGGTAACCCGAGGGATCTATGTTGGGCTTTTTTGGGGCTTTATCCCGATGCCTATGCAGATGTTGGCGGTGATGGCTACCACACCGTTTCTACGATTTAATGTACCTATCTCCATCTCCATGGTGTGGCTGAGCAATCCTTTTACCATGCCTTTGATGTACTATATGGAGTACCTTACGGGAAATTTCCTGCTAGGACGTGAAGGAGTAGCTGATATAGAACTGAGTATAGATTGGTTTAGCGAAAATCTTGATGCTATCCTTGTGCCTTTATATGTAGGGACGGCGTTTTACTCTGTAGTAGTCTCAAGTCTCATTTACATCTTACTCAACCGTCTTTGGATCAGCTCGGTGACCAGAGAAAGAGCATTAAAGGAACAACAAAGAAAAGCCAAAGCAGAACAAGAACAATCCTAACACAAAATACTTTACGCATTTAACACAAACTTAACACTCCTGCGTCATACTTCTTTTGTTGTAATCAAACACTGCATTGCCTTGCCAAATCCTCCTTTAAAATGAGGCAATGCTTTTACAACCCACTACGCCATCTATTAACCAAATTGTATTATCATAATGACAAAATACAGTACCGAGAGCACCATGCACATAAAACCCCTTCTCTTCACCTTTCTTGTCTTGAGCCTAAGCCTGCAGGCGAACTATACGCTCAAAGAGAGCAAACGAACCACAAGCAAAATAGACCATATGCCCAAAAATGTTGTTGCAGATATGCAAAAAATCCCTCAAGATCCTGCATTTTATGCGACACAAATCAAACCCTTTTCCAAAACACAGCAAGAGGCATTTGACAAAAAATTTAACGAAAAATATTTTAGACCGTGGGCCGCACAAAGCCTAGAGATACCCAAAAAAGATTTGGGCTGGGAAGTTAATTTTGTCAGTAAAAAGCCTATCTTTAAAGCTGATGGCAGCATCATACCCTCAAGCGTGTACAAACAATGGATAAACAACGCCGACTACAGCCAACTTGATAGTAAAAAATATAAGGCTATTACCGTCAAACACACCAATGTCAAGGCACTGCCTACAGAGCATGCCTTTTACCGTGACCCTAAAAAACCAGGTGAGGGTTTTCCCTTTGACTACAACCAGAACTCATCTTTACATATGAATGTACCGCTCTATCTCTCACACTTTTCCAAAGACAAACAATGGGCATTTGTACGTGCATCTTACTCTTTTGGCTGGGTCAGAACAACTGATTTGGCACTAGTGAATGAGGCGTTCATCCAAACCTTTCAAAACGGAAACTACGCGATGGTCATCAAGGACAACCTCAGACTCTATGATGCAGGCAAAGCGCTTAGCATCGTGAAACTGGGTACGATTTTCCCTCTCAGTAGCGACGGAAAAAGCTATTTAGCTGCAAAACGTAACGAGAAAGGTCAGGCATCCATCGAACAGGTAAATGTAGTTGATGACACACTTATCGCAAGAAAACCTTTACCTTTTACGCCTGCCAATGTCGCGATGCTGGCTAAAGAGTTTTTTGGTGAACCTTATGGTTGGGGTGGAAGTTATGAGTGTCGTGACTGTTCTGCTACCACGAGAGATTTTTTGGGTGCATTTGGGATTTTTATACGTAGAAACTCAAGTAAACAGGCACAAGATGGCAAGTCTGTACTCATCCAAGGACTGCCTAAGGCACTCAAAAAACAAACCATCATCAAAAAAGCTGACCCTTTTCGTTCCCTGCTTTATGTACCAGGGCACATTGTGCTCTATCTGGGTGAGTACAAAGGAGAGCCTGTTGTGATGCACACCTATTGGGGGGTGCGTAAAAATGACGGTACCAAACTCATCACGGGTCGCACCATCATCACTTCGACCGAACCAGGTAAAGAACGCTCCGATGTACGAGAAGGCAGTAAACTCATCAACACACTCAAAACAATCGTGCTTTTTTGAGTGTAAGACGCATGCCTCACTCTTACGCTTGTTTAGGTAAAATACACTCATGAAAGAAATAATCAAAAAAGAAAAAATCAAACACTTTACCACCACCATCAATGCCGGCATCCATAAAGGCAAGAAAATAGAGATACCCGACATCTTCACGACACGCAGCTCAAAAAGCATCCTCAAAGAGTCACTTTTCAACACCCTGCAGTTTGACATCATCGACAAAAACTTTGTAGAGGTCTTTGCCGGAAGCGGTTCAGTGGGACTGGAAGCACTCAGTAGAGGTGCTGGCAACTGCTACTTTATGGAGTACAACAAAACCGCTTACCGATCTTTGGAAGACAATGTCAAACGATTGGGTGCCGCGAATGCTCATCTCTTTTATGGAGACAGTTTTGAAAAATTTTCGCTTGTTTATGGAATGGTGAAAAAAAGTACCGCTAAAACCTACTTCTATTTTGACCCGCCTTTTTCAACGCGTGACGGGATGGATGATATCTATGACAAAACAATTCGATTGATAGAGAGTATCGAGCCTGAGACTTGTGAGATGGTCATTGTAGAGCACATGACTCATTTGGATATGCCACAGAGTATCGGTGCTTTGGAATTAAAAAAACGCAAAAAATTTGGTCGTAGCACGATGACCTATTATCTACCAAAAGGGTAAACATGGCAAGAACTAAAACAGAAGATCATATCGCACTTTTCATAGACTGTGACAACATCTCACATCGCTCCATCGAAGGCATCATCAATGAACTCAGCAAATATGGTGTGGTAAACATACGCCAAGCCTATGGCAACTGGACGAAAGACAATCTTAAAAATTGGGAAGATAAACTCTTGGAGTTTGCCATCAAACCCATACAACAATTTGACTACTCCAAAAACAAAAATGCCACCGATATCTTGATGACCATCGATGCAATTGACCTATTACACACCAAGGACATTGATGCTTTTGCTTTTGCTACAAGCGACTCTGACTTTACGCCTGTTGTGATGCGCGTACAAAATGAGGGTATTAAGGTGTATGGCTTTGGGGAGAGAAAAACCCCAAAGCCTTTTATGGCTGCGTGTTCTCAGTTTATTTTTACCGAACAGCTGATGAAGCAGGAGACACACAAAGAAGCTGGCAGCAGTGAAGTACGCAGTACAGAGTCCCTCCATGCACCGCTGAAAAAGTCAGGCAAAGAGATGCGTCAGGACACGTGGCTGGTCAATGTACTTAGAACAGCATTAGAGCAAACGATGGATGAAGACGGCTGGGCAAATCTCTCGAGTATCGGACAATACATCAACAACTCAACTTCTTTTTCTCCTATCAATTTTGGGTATAAAAAACTCAGTAACCTTATCAGTGAAATCGATCTCTTTGATATCTATCTTGATCCTGATACCAAACAGATGAGCATTCGTCAAAAAGTAGACTATTAATCTTCGCTTTTTGGTTTTTTCTTCTTTTCTTTGGGTTCAGGTTCCACAAACTCACCTTGAATCAGCCCTGCTTCATGCAAGAACTGTGAAGGTTTGTAGTCTATTTTTTTGACTTTATCAAACTGTGCCAAACTCAGATAGAGCCTGTCTCTGGCACGCGTCACTGCCACATAGAACAAACGCCTTTCTTCTTCTATGCTTGACATCATCTTTCTGTTGGGGAACCTTCCGTCCACCAGATCTATCACATATACCTCTTGAAATTCAAGCCCTTTGCTTGCATGCACGGTCAGCAGATTGACCCCTTCACCTTCGCTGAGTTCATTGCCACCAAGTACCATCGCATTGACAAAACGGGGCAATTCATTGTATTGACGTGAAAGATCTAAAAGCAGCTGCGCTTTTCTCTCGATGCGTTCTTTGGCATTCTTTTTTTTCTCAACATCGATTTCACCCGATTTGAGCCTTCCTCTTTGTGTCGCCAAAATCTCCACTATCATGCCGTAGAGTTTTGAAGTCACAGCATACTTCAAAACCTCTGAAGGTTTTTGAACCCCATGTACACGCTGCATGAAACCATAAAAGAGTGCAAAAAATGCCATGCCATCCTGTGTGAGTTTTGCATGTTTGAGCAGCGGATGCTCATAGAGAGTTTTATCTAGTCCCATACTCGAAAACCGCGCCGCAGAGCCTATTTGTTCATCTTCTTCAAAGAGTCCCAGCTGTATATTTTTATTGGGATTGAGCTTGGGAAGATCAAATACTTTAGGAAATAGAATCCCCTGCATCAGATTGCCTTTGCCAAAATGCAAAAAACACTGGAAAAACTCTTTGGAGAGTGCTGAGCCGACCCCTCTTGCATATTCAAAAATATGAATAAACGCCATCATATCTTTTGCATTCACCAATAGTGCCAAGAGATCGAGTAAAAACTTGATCTCTTTGGCATCAAAAAAACTCGTTCCTCCCTTACGCTTACACGGTATGCCATACTCTCTAAGACTGGCTTCCACACCATCGGCTGAGGAGTTGTTTCTAAAGATAACAGCGATCTGGTCGTTGGGTACATGGGTACGTTTGATGCCCTCAGCGATGGACTGATACTGCTCAAAGAGATCGGTATACATCAAGAGTTTAGGCGGTGTGCTTTTGATAACCCGCCCCACTTCAAGTTTTTTGGGGTAGATACGCTCATTGCGTTCTATCACACGGTTTGCTAGAGACAATATGGGTGCAGTCGAGCGGTAATTGGTCTTAAGGGTAAAAACTTTTGCACGGGGATAGCGTGTTGAAAAACTGGCAATATTTTCAATATTAGCTCCATTAAACGCATAGATACTCTGATCATAGTCTCCCACACAAAAAAGAGAGTTTGGTTTAAGCGTATCGATGAGCGCACTTTGAAGCGTGTTGGTATCCTGATACTCATCCACAAGCACTTCAGTGAAGTCTAGCGTATGTTCTTGCAGGTAATCTTTGGTACGCAGCAACAGATCGTTATATGAAGCAAAGCCGTACTGTATCTTTTCTGCTTCAAACTCTTGTGCAATATCCATATAGACATCCATCAGCCTTTCGTGCTCAGGGTATTTTTCTAAAAACCAAACATCAAAACGCTCCAAAGAAGCATTTTGGTACAAAGAGTACATCTCATACAAATAACTCGCTGAAAAAGCCTGTATGTCAAGATTCATCCGTTCAAAATTGCGTTTCTCGTAGATACTTCTAAAAAGGGTTTTAAGCTCAGAGGGTTGTTTGAGTGCCAGATGCGGATAAACCTCTTTGAGCCAGCGGTAAGAGACGGCATGAAAGGTACCTGCTTGGATTTGACTGACAATAGCCTTGGAAAAATAACGCTCCAGTCGCACGATCATCTCACCTGCTGCTTTATTGGTAAAGGTAAGAAGTAAAATGCCTGAAGGCGCAAATCCGCTTTGCAAAAGATGGGCGATACGCCCTACGATGGTAGAAGTCTTTCCCGTCCCCGCACTGGCGATGATCAGATTGTGCCCCAAGGGTGCAGTAGCAGCACTGAGCTGCTCATCATTGAGGGAACTAAGCGGCATACAGTTTAATGCTGACCAAGAAGGTAGTAGGTATGTTTTTGCTCTACTTTTTTGAGATTTAGTTTGTATTTTTCTTCCCAGTGTTTCACCAATGCCGTAAATGCAGAGAGATTGTCCGCGCTGCTGTCTTCATCACATTTTATTTTCAGATACGGCTGGGTGTTAGACATTGCGATATAGCCTTTTTCAACTGCCAACGCATCATTAAATGAAGGGATATGTTGAGAAAATGCGTGAAAATTGTCTGTATGCGCGATGATGTCGTTCATTTGCTTCACTGTCTGTTCATTCTGCGTATAACCAAGCTGTGCCAAGAGTGCTTCAGGTGTAAGTTCTAGATGCATGCAAATCCTAAAAGAGTAAAATTCGGAAGTAGATTGTAACCAATTATTGATTAGTGCCTGCTAGGAAAGTACGATTTTCCCAGCATCTTAAAAGAGTGTCGTGGCAGGTTTTTCAACCTTTAAAATCAGATCTTTATAGTGTTCAAGGTTTTGAAACGCCTTTTCATACCGCCATCTCAAAACAAATTCAATGATTTCGCTCTTTAAAGTTTCATCCAAAGTCTCCCCTTTGCCAAAATACCCCAACGAGATATTTTTTGCCTTTTTTCTACCATTTTTATCAGGTTCATAGGTGATGGCAATGACCTGAATATATTTACCCTCGCGTACTTCACCAAAATCATCTTCTTTTAGCCCTATGCCTGAAAGGTTCATCGCTTTATAGACAAAAACATTTTCAAAATCAGGAGACTTCTCAAATATTTTCAATTTGTAAAAGAGCTGTTTGACACGGTTCATATTCTCTTCTCGTACACCATCATAGCTGTTTTCCATACGCTGCAAAATCGATGTTGGCACTGCAGTCAAAGTTTGAGGCATTGATTCTTCAACTGGCACCGAAGTTGATTCAGGCTCTATTTTTACTGCCATGCTGGCTTCTGCTTCAGGGGAGCCTGCTTTTGTTTTTTGTTCCAACTTGTCTTCAAGCTTGCTTGCAAGTGCTTTGAGTTTTTCTAAACTGCTTGACATGGTTTTCCTTTTGAGATACTACACAATGAATGTTGAAGCATATTGATTAATATACAAAATCCTCATGTATTATAGTGAATAATATCAAATTTTTTATTTTTTAATGTTAAATTTTGGATATTAAACAATATTATTGTCAAATTTTTGTCAAAAAATAGTTATCTGTGAGCTCTAATCGATTTTTAGCTAAAATAAAGAAACATATCAATCAAATATTTTAGGACTATCATACATGGATTATTTAGAGATCATCGGCGGCAACACCTTAAGCGGAAGCGTTACTATCAGCGGGGCGAAAAATGCTGCGCTTCCGATTATTGCAGCTACCATACTGAGTGACAAAGCAGTCACATTGACAAACCTTCCCAATGTGGTGGACATACGCACCCTACTCAAGCTTCTTACCATGCTTGGAGGAGAAGTCGAGCATACTGACACTGTAGCACACATCAACAATGCGCAGATCAATTCAACCAAAGCAGTTTATGAAATCGTCTCTCAAATGAGAGCTTCTATTTTGGTTTTAGGTCCTTTGCTTGCACGATTTGGTGAATGTGAAGTCTCTTTGCCAGGAGGGTGTGCCATCGGACAGCGCCCTATAGACCTGCATCTCAAAGCACTTGAAGCCATGGGTGCACACATCGAAATAAAAGGCGGTTATGTGCGTGCAGAAGCGCCAAAAGGACTGCATGGTGCCAAAATCGTTTTTGACAAAATCACTGTGACAGGTACAGAAAACATCGTTATGGCAGCGGCATTGGCACACGGTACCACCACCATCATCAACGCAGCAAAAGAGCCTGAAGTCGTACAGCTTTGTGAGATGATACGCGATGCAGGCGTCAAGATAGAAGGCATAGGCAGCAGCGAACTCTGCATCGAAGGTACAGGCGGTAAAGCACTCGCATTTAAAACAGTGGATATCATCCCTGACCGTATCGAAGCGGGGACGTATCTGTGTGCTGGAGCCATTACCAACTCAAGCATTACCCTTAAAAAGGTCAATCACAAACATATCCGTGCCTCTATCGATAAACTCGAACACATGGGATGTACTTTTGATTTGACAGATGACACCATTACCATCCACCCTGCTTCCACACTCATGCCTGTCAATCTCATCACCATCGAGTACCCTGGGTTTCCTACAGATATGCAGGCACAGTTTATGGCGGTAGCGTCTATCGCAAAAGGTGAAAGCGTTATCGAAGAGCGTCTCTTTGAAAACCGTTTTATGCATGTAAGCGAACTCAACCGTTTGGGTGCAGACATTTGGCTCAAAGGTTCTGTCTCAGCAGTGAAAGGCGTAGAGAAACTCTACGGTGCAGATGTCATGGCAACAGACCTTAGAGCAAGTTCTGCACTTGTACTTGCTGGCTTAGTTGCTGAAGGCACAACCAAAGTACGCCGTATCTACCATCTTGATCGTGGTTACGAGAACCTAGAGGGCAAACTCTCCGCCTTGGGCGCAAAAATCAGTCGAAAAAAAGAGAGTAAATAGTCTGCATAGCGGATTACTCCTCTATGCTCTCCTGTGCAGCAGAAACAGAGATAGCCTCCCCGCTTGAGGTTTTTTCTACAGGTTTTTTCTCTGCTTTAGATACCCCATCACCCACATACACGGGCACCGCAAAAGCTCTCATACCGTGACCTTTGATGGAAACAATCAGCTTCACATAGTACAAGCCATCTTGCGACGAAGAGACTTCCACCTGCAAGGGGTATTCCTTCGTATCATTCTTGCCAAGTTCAAAGAAAAGAGGTTTCTCTAGCCCTGTGACCTCATCAAGTCCTTTATCTGTTTTTACCACTACTTTCATTGTGCCTTCCACGACCTGTGTTGTCAAAACAATATCTACTTTGCCCACCGCACCGACATCTATAGGTTCAGATGTATAGTGTATCTGTACCGGTGCACCCGGCTTGATGCACTTTGCGACATGTGATTTTTGGGAAACAGGCTCTTTGATCTCAGCTCCAACAGCATGTGAAAATACCAATAACAAAATACCAAATATATACAATCGTTTCATAGCTTTTTCCTTTCTAATTTACCTTAAGGTTAACTGTGACATTAAATGTCGCATTTTCAACATCATTAAAATCAGATACATCAAGCAGATACTCACCTGCACTCAAACTCACACTGCTTTGCTCGCTTCCTACTACCTCGCTCCAAGAAAATCCAATCCTCTGAAATGAAGCAGTAGCATAAATATCAAAATCAGGATCAGCGTTTGAGCCGTCTGAGCCGTTTGTTTGTGTCACTGTGATGGTATATGTCCCTGCAGTAGCGATGGTAAACCTCACATATTTACGATTATCCAAAGTATTATAGATGCCATATGTTGTGGAAGTCTGAAGGGACAGTGGAGTACCCAACGTCAGATTGCTGTAAGGATTTTTGACTCTTTCTGTACCATAAATATTGGTAATGGTAGTTATATTTTCATCAAACACCAAAGCATCTATAGCTTCACCACTAACACTGTTTTCAGCTTTTAATGCGGTGATAAACGTAAAAAGACTCGTAAATGCAGGCGTTGTCTTTTGCGCTCCAGTCAATACCTGATGGATAGGTGCAAATCCAAAACTCAAACTATCTACCCCATCCTCAACATCATCATACACATCATACAAAATGCGCTGTATCGAGGATTCGTTATACCACCCTCTAGTAGTCGATGTTCCTGATTCAACATTAAAGTTAAAACCGTTTGCCTGCTTAGCATCAAACGTGTCAAAATAAACAGGATGTTCTAATGCCATAGCTGAAAAAGCATTTCCCCAGCCTTCAGAAAAAGCAACACGTATATCTAAGGTGTCTTCCTCACTGTGCGCTCCTCCTATGCTGTCAGTACGTGAAAATTTATCTTCATAGTAATGTCCCCATTCATGGGCGATGACATGGTCATCATATTCATCCGTATCAAAATCTTCATCACCAAAAATATACAACCCTCCATCACTATAATAGGTACCCTCCACACTCCCTGCATACCAATTGACAAGCAAAGGAGGAAAAACAGCCCCCGCATCTGCTTCCAATACTTTTTGCATCGAAGCATAAATCGTATCGAGCATCGCAAAAGGCGCAGCCGTTCTTGTACCGGTATAACTACTACCACCCCAACCAGACGGGGCATTTAAAGTACGTTGGCTATCTGCCGTACCTGATGAAGCAAAAGCACCTTCCATAACGTAGAGCGCATTGGCATTGCTCTGATCTATTACAGCTACATTCCAGTTTGGGGTACCGGCTTTAAGCATTTTGGCTGATGCACGTATCTTAAGCTGCGTGTTGACCGGCACAGATAGAGCATACCTGCCTGCACTATCTGTCGTTGTCGTGGCGATGATTTGATTATTGGTATCTACTGCATCAACCTGAATGGCTTTTGCTGCCTCTTGAGTGATATGGGTATAATCCAAGCCCACATAATCACTATTGGGATGTACCTTGTCATAGGTAATAATACCCGACACGGTGACCAAAGCGGTACTATCTGCTACGCTGGTGGATGTACTACTACCTCCCCCACAGCCATTTAATGCAATCAGCACAAGCACCGATAGTCTCAATAAAATAGTAAAACGCATCTCAATCCTTCCCTTGATTTTAAAATATACAATACATCAATTGTATGAAATGAATGTGAAACCCGATCAAAAATAAAACTAAAACCCCAATGCCCTGAGTAACTTTTTCCACCATGGTATCACTGTGGGTACGATGATAGACTCTTCCATAGGCTCAGTAGGTGTATGAATCGGGTGCAGAAGCCTGCCCAGTTTGGCATTGGCTTTTTTAAGACGAATTGGATTAAAATCACTTTGCATCCAGCACCTTCTCTATCTCTTGCATCGCATCTTCATTTTTGAGTCTAAACTTGATCTCGATACGTCTTGAGGCATTTTTGTCTTCTACACCATTTTTGCTCACAGGATCCAGATATGCTCTTCCTGAAGCGATCATCATAGGCCGTATATTGTGTTTTTTACTAAAGTCCAAAGTCAGCAGATACTCCATCACCGCCAAAGCTCTGTCTTGTGAGAGTTTTAGGTTATAGATGTAGGTACCGTCACTGTCAGTGTGCCCTTCGATGATAATCTTGTCAAGATGCGGTCTGATCTCTTTGTTGTTCACCAACGCACCGATATACTCTTCAAAAGCCTTTTTCAGCTCTGCCTTGGACTCAGGTTTGAGTGCCGCATCACCCACGCCAAAGAGGATATTTGAAGCCAGCCTCAGTGAACCTGTTTTTTTATCGATATCGATTTTATCGCCCAGAGTCTCTTTGAGTGCTGCTATAACCTGCAACTTGATACCCGTAAGCGACTTGATCTTGGCTTTTTGTGCCTGCAATTTTGCCACCAGTTCATCATACTTGGTTTTGCTCTCATCCATGGCATTGAGCAGTGCCAGAAGCTTTTCATCTTTGAGTTTAACCGCATCCTTTTCTTTGCTCAAGTCATTAGAGAGGATGAGTACTTTACCTTCATAGTCTTTGAGGCTCTTTTTGTTTTTCTCTAGCTCTTCCTGATTTTTATTAAGCAGGTCTTGAACGATGATGATTTTATTGCTCAGCATGTCGTGTTTGGTATTGGCTTCGAGCAAAAGTTTATTGAGCTTGTCTATCTCATCAAGTTTGAGCTTCAGGACTCTCTCGTTCTCTGAGAGTGTACTGTCTTTTTCGCTTACCAGTGCGTTGCTTTTTGCTAGACTCTTGCCTAGTTCATCCAGCGCATCTTCTTTGTTTTTGAGTGTTTTAGACAAGCCCAGCAACGCTTCTTCTTTGCTGTGTAACTCCGACTTCAAAATCACAGACTTCGATACAATCGCACCGATAAGCAAGATAAACACAAAGAGTAACCCTGCCATAAGGTCTGCATAAGAGATCCAAAAATTACTCTCTTCATTGGCACTGTTTTGTTTAAACATCGTCTTACTTTTCTCGTTCTTTGAGTGTACGTAACGCCTCAAGTAGTTCTTGGTTCTGCTTCAAAAGCAGTTGTGAAAAATCAGCCAGCTTCTCCACAGCCTGTCCCAACTCCTCATCGATCTTCACAAAGGTATGATCCACACTCTCATCAAATCGCTCCATGGTCTGCTGAAGACTATACGCATTACTGTTAAAGCCTTCTATATTTCTCTCTATCGTATCCACCGCGGTGATGCTTTGCTGTCTGATGTGTATGTTTTCCAGTGTATCGCGCAGCTCTGAAGAGGCTTCCTGCATATGTACGGTGAGTTTGGTAAAAGAGTTCGTGGTGTCATGGATGATGGTGGTGAAGTTTTTCAGATACTGGTCATTCAGCTCTTTGATGAAGTCCATATTGAAGGTTTCTTTGAGCGTTCTAACGATCTGCTGATCTTTGAGTTCACTTTGCATATGCTCATGTTTTATGAGTTCGGACTTTTTCCATACACGCTGACCGTAGAGTTTTTCCAGATTGAACAGCTGTTTGTCGATCTTGGCAATACCTCTTTTTTCAAAATACGTCCAAATCAGTGAAAGAAAGATACCGTAAATCGAGGCATAAAAAGCTGTACCTACACCCGAAAGCAATATCGATATCTCACGGTCAAGTGACGCCATATCTTTGACTGTAAAATCAGGCATAGAGATAGCAATCGCAACAAACGTACCCAAAATACCCAGCATCGGAAACACAGAAGGCGCAACACGGGCAAAATTATCATTGCGTATATCCTGATAATACTCGGTGATAAAATCTTTGATATGCAAAGTGGACTTGGTTTTTCCCATGATGGTCAATGCATTCTCACGTAAGGCTGACTGTAAATCCTCTTCCATCGTAAAAAACGAGCCGGTGATGTGACACACCGCATAATTGGCATTATGTTTGACAAACAAAGCAAAAACCACAAAGATAAACGTCACAATCACCAAGGTATGTATCTCAACCGTGACAGGGAAAATGCCTATGTATGAAAGCACAATACCCAGCAAAAATAAAAAAGGCAAAAGCAGTATTGCAAAGGAGTGCGACGTGCATGAAGTGGTGGTCTGTTTATCAAAAGGTTGCATAAGATATCCTAGATAGAATGAATTGACTGATTATATCTAAAATGGTTAAATGATGATGTTTACTTTATTGGCAAATTTACATCCAAGTATTCTGCCCACCCATAACATACTACCCAATCAGCACTTTAGAGTGCCACAGCACTCGTTGCATTCGATTCTGCATTTACTTTAGGTGCGGCTTCATTGATTTTAGCTTCAGCTTCTTTGTTTACTTTTTCAACTTTGCTAGCAATGACAGCAGGGTCTATCTCTACTTTGGAAGTAAAAGGTGCCGGTGTGTTGGCGGGTCTTTTTTGCATTTTTTTGAGCGCTTTGTTGATTTCAAGCAGTCCTACTTCATGATTGCAGAGTTTATCGTAGGTTTTGAGATCCTGCTCTAACATCGGGTAGGTGTAACTCTCGATGAGTTTGTACTTTTTGGTGTAGAGTTTTGTTTTTGCGTACTCTTCTCTTGCCAGCTCAACACCACGTTTGATCTCAGGTGAAAGTGCTTTTGCGTAGGCTGTTTTGGTCTCTTTTTTCGTCTCTTCACTGGCACTATTGTAGATCTCTTTGGCACCATCGGTGATGGTTTTGACACCCATGATGGTACTTGCTGTGTCAAAGATACTCATGTAAAGCCCATTTTCTTTTTTACTTTCACCAGAGGGTTCAAGTGATTTACTCAGGTACTGCTGACACTGCAGGTCCGATGTGGCAACATACGCATCCATATAAGCATTTCGTGTCTCTTTACTGGGCTTGTCTTTGTCCAAAACAACCAACAGAGAAGATTTTTTGGTGTGAAATCCGGATGATTTTTCTTCTGCGGGTGCATCTGGCTCTCCACAGGCAGACAACAAAAATACTACAGCGGATGCTACAAGATACGGTTTGGTTTTCTTCATACTCTTACTCTTTTTATATTTATAACTATTAAATGACTTTAGCCAGCTTTGGCTAGCAAATCACACCGCCACCAAGCAATTTGTCACCTTCATAAAACGCAGCAATCTGGCCTTTTGCCAAGCCAAATACCGCTTCATCCAGCTGCACTTTTGCTCTATCGCCCTCGATGACGACACGGCAAGAGACTGCGGCGGTTCGGTATCTGACTTTAACCGTACAGGTAAACTCTTTTAGCTCTTTAAACAGATTGATCTGCTTGACCTCAAAGGCACTCTCTTCAAGCATCTCTTTTGTCCCTACAACGATTTGGTTGGTTTGGGGCTTGATGTCGATGACAAAATGCGGATCATGCGCACCATTGACAAAAAAGCCTCTGCGTTTTCCTATGGTGTAGTGCATGTAGCCTTTATGGGTTCCGACTACATTGCCCTTTGTATCTATCGTCTCTCCAGGCATATCGATGTCCATGTGTTTGGCAAGCACCTCATCATAAGTGTTTTCCACAAAACAGATCTCCGAACTTTCTCTTTGTGTCGCAAAATCTTTGAGTACCTCTATCTTTGCAGCATACGCTTTGACATCTTCTTTGACCCAAGTCCCCAAAGGAAAAATCAAGCGTGGGAGCACCTCTTTTTTGACTTCACACAAAAAATAACTCTGGTCTTTATTAGGATCTTCCGCGGTATAGATGTATTCCCCGTCACACTTGATGTAATGTCCCGTCGCTACAAAATCTGCATCCACAGAGTCGGCAAACTCGATCATCTTGCCAAACTTAATGGTACGGTTACACATCACACAGGGGTTTGGTGTCAGTCCCTCTTTGTAGCTTTGCACAAAATAATCATACACATTGTCATGAAATGCTTCACTCAAATCCAAAAAATGCACCTTCACGCCCAAATACGCCCCGACTCTTTGCGCTTTGGTGAAGTTTGATTCATGGTATCCGGGTTTATGGTGCAGTTTCATATACACACCTTCCACCTCATAACCTTCTTTTTGCAGTAAAATGGAGGTAACGGTTGAGTCAACACCTCCACTCATACCTACCAGTACTTTCTTTTTTTTCATCTCAAAACCTTATTTATCTTCACGGCAATCTCATTGTTCACACAGACCAATGATCCTTTTGCTATCTTCTTTTCTTCGGCTATCACATCGACCTGCTCAAGGTCTGTAACCTCTATGATTTGCCCTACTTCAAGCCTGTATAGCTTCACGTTTGCACACACAAACATCACAGCAACATGCTTCTTACTCTCTTCCAAATCCAGTGCTTCTTGCATCACGTGTGTGATTTGAAGCCCCTGTGCACCCAAAATCACATCTGCACACAGCATCCCGTCTTTTACCAGCACACCCTTAAATCTATCCAATCCAATCAGGATAACATCCTCTACATCTAAGGTTTTAAGCCTCTTTTTACTGACCCAAACCAAAGGCAACGCAAATGTATATGTATCATACATACCATGTGCTTGAACCATATGTAACAAGCCCACAGCCTGTGTTTTATGCTTCATCCAGATCCCCGATAAATTTCTCCAAAAGATATTCTTTGGATGCGGGCATCAAATCATCAGGAACCTCTTGCCCTATAGAGAAATAGCTCATAGGTGTTTTATATAATAACATAAAATTTAACAATGTTCCAAAATGTTTTGTTTCATCAAATTTGCTGATGATGAGTGAATCCAAGCCTAAAAATGAAAAGTTATTGTAAATATCTTTCATATCTTCATACTTCACCGTAGCAGCAAGCACGAGACTCACTTCAATCTTCAAAGGGACATCTGACTGGACAAACTCAACAGATTTGATAAACTTTTGCGTATCATACGGAGACATCCCCGCAGTGTCAACCAGTATGATGTCACACCCCTCCACCGCTTCCAAAGCCTCTTTGAATGCTTCAGGATTTTCGACTGTGAGGTGTTCTATCTGCATGATATCGGCATAATGTGAAAGCTGCTCATACGCACCGACCTTGTAGCTGTCCAAGTTTAGCAGTGCTACTTTGTAGGGTCTGTCCATCAAAAAAGCATACCGAGCCGCTAGCTTAGCGATGGTGGTGGTTTTACCTACTCCTGTAGGTCCTACAAGCATCATGATTTTAGGCTCGTCCAAAGCCTCTTTTTGTACCTGTAGCGATTCATCAATCTCCTCTAACAGATACGAGACTAAAAGGGATGTGTCTTCAAGGATGTCATTATCAAGCAAGGACAAAAGCACCTCATCGAGCCAAGGCTCTGTGATGCCTTTATTCATGAAAAGTCTTTTTACTTTCTGCGATACGCTCTCTTGTGCCTTATCTAGCATATTTTCTTTCATCAGGACTAACTGTTTTTTCAGCTCACCGAGTTCTTGCATCAGGGCTTCATTTTCCTCGCCATCAAAATCTTCTGCCGGCACCTCACCCATCGTTTGTTTCATATACTGCTCTTGTGAGACAGAGATGATGACTTCACAACGCAAATGACCATCATCATACTTGATCTGTTTTGCCGAAACAAGCTCGATGCCCTTTCCATACTTTTGCACGGCCTGTTCGTAGGCACTTTTAGGATCTGATGCTACAAACGTTTCATGTATCATGTCTATGCCTTTCTTAATCGTTTCACTTCAAATACCCTAAAGGTATCACCACAGAAGCTCTTTCCTGCCAATGCGGATGCGGAAGTGTCAGCTCTTTTGTTTTCATGTCGATATTTTCATAAAAAATGATATCAATATCCAGCGTTCTAGGGGCATCTTTAAACAGCCGTTTCCTGCCAAAGATCTTCTCAACATGCAACACATAACGCAACAATGCCCTGGGACTGAGCCTAGTCTCTACAAGCAGTAAAGAATTATAAAAATCCGCCTGTTCCAGATAGCCAAAAGGAGGATTTTTAACAATGGGTGCACTCTTACTTATCTGCACAAAGCGTGAACGGTTCAAGTACCAAAAAAGGTGCTCAAAACGACGCACTACATCCCCCACATTGCCCCCAATGCCTAACAAAACCTTCTTAGAGCCTTGCCTGCTTTTAGATCGTTGTGACACACGATACGGATAACACGGGGTTTTGATAATCGTATGCTTGGCATCTATCTTTTTTTGTATCATAGGCTATAACACTACCGCTTTGCCCTCTACCATCGCAACCATATCTTCAATACGGATACCAAAAGCATTGGGAATGTATATGCCCGGTTCTATGGTAAACACCATCCCGTCTTCGATGATGGTGTCTGATTTGGTAGAGATGTAGGGCATTTCATGGATATCTAGTCCCACACCATGCCCTGTTGAATGCACATAATACTCGCCAAATCCTGCTTTGGTGATGACATCGCGTGTCAATGCATCCACCTCTTTTGCTTTCATACCTGAGCGGGCTTTAGCGATGGCATTATCATGTGCTTTAAGAACCGTATCGTAAGCTTTTTGTATCTTTTGCTTGCTAAATGTCTGTTTTGTGCCAAAACCAAAACCCTCTTGTGCAAAAACAGTACGGGTTCTATCTGAACAATACCGCTTGTACTTCAATCCTGCATCCACCAAAAGCAAATCACCCCAGGAGAGTTTTTTTGAAGTCGGTGTCGCGTGGGGTTTGGCTGCATTTTTGTTGATCGCCACGATAGGGTCAAAACTCAAATCATACGAACCAAAATCACTTAAAATACTCTTGGCTTTATAGGTCAAACGATATTCGCTTTCACCCAACCCTTCTGCGTTAAATGCTGCAGCCAATGCCGTAAATGCTTTGGCTCCCAGTTTCGCAGCACGTGAGAGTAGCTTCAACTCTTCGTCATTTTTGATGATACGCTTTTTATGAGAAAAATCCATTTCAGGCTCAAAAGTACACTCAACCTGTGAACGGATGCGATCAAATCCCGCAACACTCCACTCTTTTGGATCAAAAATAACTTTTTTGACTTTGGCATTTTTGAGTATCTGGGCTGCCTGTGCATACAAATCACCGTTGATGACAACTTGCGCTTTACGTACATGCTGTGTTGCATCGATGGTATAGCGACTGTCGGTGATAAAAAATGCTTCATTTCTCAACGAAAGATAGAGTGCATTATCACAACTATAACCACATTCAAAGTAGATAGCATTTTCATCTTTGAGCATATAATTCATCGCCGACCTTTGATATGTATAAATATGATTGAGTCTAAGGCTTCGATGCGAAGCCTTAGTATTAAGATTATGCTTGTTGTGCTTTTGCTTTATGTTCTCGGATGGCAGCGACTTCAGCAAGTATCTGCGTCATACCGACCATCGCCAAGTGGTACCCAAACGGTCCCATACCTGTTATCTGACCTGCACATACAGGCGCAGTAAGAGACTTGTGTCTAAACTCTTCTCTTTGGTAAATGTTAGAAAGATGCACTTCAATCGTAGGAATCTGCACCGCAGCAATCGCATCACGAATCGCAATAGAAGTGTGTGTATACGCAGCAGGATTGATGATGATGCCGTCCGCATCACCTAAACATTCTTGAATTCGATCAACAATTTCACCCTCCAAATTGCTTTGAAAAAATTCTATTTCTGTTTTATTTTTCTCTGCATATGCTTTCATTTGCCCATGAATATCTTCTAATTTCATTGAACCGTAAATACCCTGTTCTCTTACACCAAGCATATTGAGGTTTGGACCTTGGATGACTACTATTTTCATGAATGTACCTTCTGATTTTTATTTGGATATTATTTTATCCAAATAGCTTTAATCTCGACCTATACTTCTTTAGCTACACTCACTGCATCACCGACACAGATTTTGGCATCATCCAAAGGACGGACAAAAAACCCGCGTTTTCCTTCAAGCAGTTCAGGTAACTCAGGAGAAAGTGCCATCAGATACCCGTAAGACCCACATATACCCGTAATCTCAAGCAACGCTTCGCCTGCTTCTATGACTGAGCCGATTTTTAGTCCATACAAATCGATATCCACATGGATATTTTCAAGTAAAACACCCTGTTCTACTACGATACCCGCTTCATCAGCGATATCATAACTCTTTTGACAGGTCAATACCATCACTCTGTCTTGTGTCGTCTCATACTTCATATCTCCGATAATGCCTTCTGGATCACATTCAAAATCTTCACATTTCATACGATGTCCTGCTTTCATCAAATCAGGTATGGTCATATAGAGTGCCAGTACTTTTCCGGTATTCATCTTTTATCCTTTAGGTTTAATATGCCGTGATACTAGCACAGATGGTGTTAAAACCTTCATCGATTTTTCATTTGTATGCTATAATCGCCAAACTACATAAAAGGTGTTTTTATTTATGAAAATAATCATTGCAGATTTTATCTATACGCCTGATGGTTTTATCAAAAATCAAGCCATTGCCTTTAACGATACCATCGTTGCGATAGACACGCCTGAGGCACTACAAACACGCTACAAAGATGCCAAAACCCACCACACAGAAGCAAACTCTGTACTTTATCCCGGTTTTATCAATACCCATGTGCATCTGGAGTTTTCAGCGAACAAAACTGCTTTGCAATACGGCTCATTTATGCCCTGGCTTCATTCAGTCATAGAGCAGCGCGATACTTTGCTTGCCTCCTGCGACAATGCCACAATGAAGCAAGCCTGTGAATCGATGCTGCGTTCAGGTATCACAACTTTTGGTGCCATCTCCAGCTTTGGGACAGAACTTGAAGTGTGTGAACAAACGCCTCAGCGTGTGGTATTTTTTAACGAACTCATAGGCTCCAATGCTGCCTATGCCGATATGCTCTATGGTGACTTCACACAGCGTCTTGAAGCTTCGATGCACTGTGTTAAAAATTCCCGTATCACTCCTGCAATAGCCATTCATTCACCTTACTCTGTGCATCCAGTACTCCTGCACAAGGCTATTGGTCTGGCTAAACAGCATACCCTGCAACTGAGTGCACATTTTTTGGAGTCACAGGCCGAACGCGACTGGCTTGAAAAGGGTGAAGGAGAATTCAAACCCTTTTTTGAAAAATTCTTCAATACCTCTACGCCTGTCACGACCATCGAGGAGTTTATCCATGCCTTTGACACTTACCCCACTCACTTTACCCATTGTGTACAGGCAAGCAAAGAAGAACTTGAATATTTGATAAACAAGGGACATTCTGTAGCACACTGTCCACGCTCCAATCGCTACTTAGGGGTAGGAAGACTCGCCATTGAGCATCTCTTGGATGCTAAGTTTTCTGTCGCAACAGACGGACTCAGCTCCAACGATTCACTCAATCTCTTTGATGAGCTTAGAGCCGCTCTCATGCTACACCATCAAGCCCCTATAGACAAACTTGCAACAAGGCTCATACACGCAGTGACTTCAGATGCAGCAGATATCCTGAGGCTAAACTGCGGTAAGATAGCAGTCGGAAAAAACGCGGACTTTGCCGTGGTAACCCTGCCTGAGACACCCAAAAGAGAAGAAGAGATAGCACTTTGGACTATCTTACAAACCAAAGAAGTCTCAGAAGTTTACATAGAAGGAGAAAAATATGTTTAGTGCTATCGGAAATGCTATCAAATGGATAGGTCAACACTTTTTGGGGATGCTCTTTTTACTCATCGCTTTTGTGGTTTTGATGCCCTCAAGCTCCACACAGCTCACCCCTGCCAATCTTCAAGAGATACAGCTCACAGGTCCCATCATGAATGCCGATGCAATACTCAAAGAGATAGAAGAAGTTCAAAAAGACTCTTCCATCAAAGGGGTATTACTCAGCGTAAACTCACCGGGGGGTTCTGTACCACCTTCCATTGAGATAGCCTATGCCATCAAAGAGTTAAAAAAACACAAACCTGTTGTTGCTTATGCCTCAGGGACAATGGCAAGCGGAAGCTATTATGCCTCCATCTACGCCGATACCATCATCGCCAACCCTGGTTCTCTTATAGGCTCCATCGGGGTCATCATGGAAAGTGCAGATGTATCTGAGCTCATGAAAACAGTAGGCATCAAAACCCAAATCGTCAAACAGGGTACCTACAAAGAAGCAGGTACACCGACTAGAGAATGGACACCTAAAGAACGCGCGGAACTCGAAAGACTCACCAAAGACACGTATGATATGTTTGTTAGTGATGTTGCCAAAGCCAGAGGACTGGATGTTGCCAAAGCCGCAGAATATGCCGATGCACACATCTTCTCAGCCGCCCGTGCACAAGAAGTAGGTCTCATCGATACAGTAGGAGTCAAAAGTCAAGCCAAAGAAGAAGTACAAAAACGAGCCAATGTCAAAACCCCGACATGGAAAGAAAAAGACAAACTGGATAGTTTTATGGATCAATTTGCCGAGAAAAGTATGTTCCATCTACAAAGTTATTTTTCTGGGTTCAAAGCTATGCTTGTGTGGTAAAACGACTATGCTCTCGCAGCCTATAGTGCTGTGGCAGCTTGCAAAAAATCCGCAACGATGTCATTGGGGTCTTCTAGCCCAATAGACAAGCGGATAAGACCCTCATCTACCCCTAGAAAAGCACGCGCTTCTTCATTAAAATCACTGTAAATGGTACTAGTCATATGGAGTGCCAAAGTTCTATTGTCACCGATATTTGCAGTCAAGATGACCATTTTAAGTCCATTTAACAAAGTAAATGCTCTCTCTTTTGTCCCGCAGTTCAGAGTCAATAGCGGCCCGCACCCTTGTGGAAAATCTGAAATATACCGTGCATTATCGGGGCTAGACGGCAATGAAGGATGATTGACACTGATGGTTTGCGGAAGCTGCTCGCTCAATAGCTTTGCTACTTTTTCCACACTTTTGTTGATGCGCTCTACCCTGAGTGAAAGCGTTTCAAGTCCTATCATGGTCATAAACGAGCCAAAAGCATTGGCAGTCATACCAAAATCACGGATGGCTCTTTTTTTACAGATGGGTATAAAGGCTTTTTTGCCCATTTTATGAACGATTTTATGTACATCAGTATACTTTGGATGAAGCAACTTATCGCCCTCTTCTTTAACTTCCCTAAAGATAGCGATACCACCCAATGCCGCAGAGTGTCCAGACATATTTTTGGTTGAAGAGTGCACAGAAATATCTGCACCCATCTGTAACGGTCTAAGCAAAAGCGGGGTTGCCGTATTATCTATCATCACCAGTGTGTCATAGTGATTACACAAGTCGATAATTCGTTGTACATCCGGCAATGTGAGACTTGGGTTACCCACAGATTCAAACAGTACCATTTTGATGCCACGCTTAAGTGCATTTTCTATATGTTCAAAATCATCTACTTCACAAAAGCTGTTTGTGATGCCAAAACGTGCCAATGTTTCATTGACCAGCGAATAGGTACCGCCAAAAAATCCACCGATGCAAAGCAACTCATCACCAGCAGATAAAAATGCCGTACATACCATAGAAATAGCCCCCATACCCGATGACGTAGCAATGGCACCAAAACCACCCTCCATCTTTGCAACAATCGCTTCAAGTTTTGCGTTGGTAGGATTACCCACTCTAGCATAGAGCGGTTTATTGACTTGCGCTGCAAAAATACCTTCAGCTTCCTCAGCATCTACATACCCATACGCAGCAGAAGGGGTGATTGTGGGTGCAATAGGACCCACTTTCTCACCCACACTATGCACAAGTAAGGTGTTAAAATAGTTAAAATCGGTTGTTTGGTTCATCTTTGCATCCTATATTGAATAATTAAGTGTTTGATTGACTTTATACTGATACTCTTTCAGCTCGCTTAGCGGTATCTCAAACAGTGTTAAAGCTTTTTGCTTCAAGTCATCCCAAAACAGTTGAAGCGAAGGATTGTCTTTTTGATCTATATCAGAAAAGATATCTGATTCCAATATCATGACAACATCTTTGAGTGTGATATCTTGAAGACTTTTAGCCAGCCTGTAGCCGCCATAAGCACCTTTAATGCTTACAAGAAGACCCTGTTTTTTAAGCTCCAAGAGTATCTGTTCTAAAAAGTTTTGAGGGATGGATGCTTGTGCTGCTATCTCTTTGATCTTCAGGACTTCTTTATCGGAGACATCTCCCAACTGCTGAAGTGCTGCGATAGCATAAATCGTTTTACTGGAAATTCCTATCATTATTGTATAAACCTTTAGCGATTTGAATGGCGTAGTATATCTTACAACCTATACAATAATCGAATAGTGTTTCCAATAATGCACAAATAATTAAAACAGCCGTTATGGATGTTGCAAGTACAGTCAATCCCACCAGATAAAAAACAACGATACAGAGTGAAGCAAGCAAACCAAGATAAAGTGCAAATCTTTTGGGTGATTCATCACAAAGTTTGGGTGCGATGCCCCAGCCAGAAAGTACAAAACTGCCTATAATATGAAAAGGACTGTAGTGTACAAATCGTAAGGCTCTCATAGCGAAGTCAAAAAGAAGAATGGCTGCAAAAAGTGGCTCTTGTGTGGCAAGTAGTATGATGGCAAAGAGTGCCACTTGAAAAGATATGATTCTTGTCATGTTGGAGTCAACTCTTCTGGTTGATATAGGACAGACTTGAGCCATAAGATACCTTTTATGCAGTATGCCAATAATGCATCTCTAAAGACCCTAGAGATATTACGACACCGATTTTTCTTAGCTTAACCATTAACAATATAGGGGAGACTACAATTAACCAAGAAAAATCTGATGCTCTTGTCCGGTGTAACTATCTAGGGTTTTTACAGACGCTTATTGAATCTTTTGTATATTAGCCATTTTTTTTTTAAAAGTCAAGTAAATCTATAGATTTAAAATATAAATATTTATTTTCTTACTGCACACACAATACACAAAGTATCTGTAAAAGTACAAAAACAAATGAGTAAAATGAAATGATGGATAAGTATGTATATTTTGGTGAAAAAGTTGATGGGTACGATATACCTGTACTCAATGAGAGAGAAGCACGCGCAGGAGCAGGGATTTTACTTTTACCTGCGATTGGATCTTTTGTAAACTCCTATCTGACACATGATTTTGTTTTTACCAAAATATTCGTCACAGTCTTTATGGTTGATTTTTTTATACGTGTGTTTATCAATCCTACTTACGCACCAAGTCTCGTACTGGGACGTTTTTTTGTGCAAAATCAAACGCCAGAATATGTAGGAGCTATACAAAAAAGATTTGCATGGTCCATAGGTTTTATCCTCTCTGTGATTATGTTTTTCATCATTGTGGTATTTGAAATTATGACAAATGTAAAAATAGCCATTTGTCTGCTATGTATCACGCTTTTATTTTCTGAGACAGCTTTTGGTATCTGTTTGGGGTGTATTTTGTACTTTAAACTACAAAAAAGCAAGCCGCTTTATTGTCCCGGTAATGTTTGTGAGGTAAAAACAAAAGAAAAAATACAACAAATCTCAAGATATCAAATAATAAGCCTACTATTATTTTTAATAACTCTCTTTTTCTATAGTCAAAGTATGGTAAATCTTGATACATATAAAAGTAAAGCTAACAATACAAAACAGATGAAATGTGAAACTGGAAAGTGTGGATAAATGAGTGTGACACAAGGAAACTTGTGTCACATAAGATTACTTCATTGCAGCAATATGATCTGCAACAGCTTTGATAGCAGCATCATCCATAGAAGCTACTTGACCTTTCATAAGACCACCCATACCGTGTTGGTTCAGTGTACCCGCTTTGTATCCGTTAAGTTGCTCAATAGTTTTAGCAGCATCTTGACCTGTGATGATTGCAGATTTACCGAGCGCAGCTTTTTCTCCGTTTGCACCATGACAGCCTACGCATTTAGCATAAGCAGCAGCACCGTCAGCCATAAGCAAAGTAGATCCAGCAAGAAGCATTGCGATTGCAATTTTTTTCATTTTATTTCCTTTTTAAAGTTTATATAGTTACCTCAAGAAGTCTGCAGACAGAACTTCCACCGCCATTTTAGAGCAAGACAGCTTAACAGCTTGGTATATTTCCTGAATCGCTAGCATACTCGTATACAAAATCATACACATCAGGAATTTGCTTTGGTGTTATTTTTGCTTTCGGGCAAAGTTTAGTTACTTCATCAGCAAATTTTCCAGCTTGCTGGATAGATTCCCACTCATCTTGCGTATGTTTTTGTGCAAATTTGTCTCCACCCATATTACATGGCGCTTTGAGCTTTTTAAGGTAAATTTTTTGACCTTTTTTTACATCCGCCATTGCAGATGATGAAAATAGCGTCATACCAAGTAGAGTAGCAAGCGCTATTTTTGTTACTGTATTCATTTTAATTCCTTTTATTTTATTTAGCGTATGTATCATAACATACAATCGTGAAAGTATTGTGAAGTGTAGAAAAAAATTAGAAGCAGAAGACAGACTTCTGCTTCAGGAAGTTACATCAGTCTTAACACTTAGGAACGTGAGAACCACCGGTGCCGTACTCGTAAGTGAAATCATAAATTTCTTTCCACCATGTTTTTTTGATTTTTGTTACATCCAATTTAGGGCAAAGTCTTTTTGTTTCATCAATAAACTTTCCGCTCTCATAGAGCTCTTCCCATTCATCTTGTGAATGCAGTCTTGCAAACCTTACACCGGAAAAACCACAGTATTTTCTTAGTTTCTTTTTAAAGATCTTTTGACCTGTTGCTACACTTGCTGTTGCAGTTGTAGGTGTACTGACCATTGTGAATGCCACCAATGTAAGCGCTGTAAGTAATTTTTTCATTGTAATCCTTATCTGTATAATTTAACCTTATCCAAACTTATTGTAACTACTTCAACTTATTAAAAACCTTAAACTTATTCCAGTAACTATCTAAAGCCTCATCAATGTCACTATCTGATAAAGTGGTTTTCTCTTTCACCCCATAATTTTCAAGAAATAAATCGTCCATAACCGATATCTCTTTGAGGGGATGTTTTAAATAATGCTTGAGTCCCGCTTTGACATTTTGTTCACCGCTATAGACAAGCAGATAGCGCTTAAACATCTCTTGTAAGGAGGTGGGAAGTTCTTGATGACACTCCACACAATGACGCTCATAGGCATCTTGGCAATACAAACCTGAAACACTCAAAGCTATCATGACAATATACTTTACCATCTTAACACCATACGTGTACCCTCTTCTTCTTTTGACTGCACTTGGATTGAAATATGATATTCATCCAGAATTTGTTTAACGATACTCAGACCAACACCAAATCCACCCTCACTCTCATTAAAACGTATATATCTGTCAAACACAAAGGGAATGTTTTCTTCTTTCATGCCGATACCTGTATCCCAAATTACAAGCATACCTTCTCTTAATGTGATTCCGACCGTGCCGTTTCGTTTATTGTATTTAATCGCATTGGAGATAAGATTGTCAATCACTCTGGTAAATTTGCGTCTATCCATCGTGATACTTGCCTCTTCCAAATCCAGATTGCATTCTAAGTGTTTTGACTGCGCCAAAACGGAAAAATATTCGGTTCTGTCATAAATGAGTTCTTTCAGTGCGATGGCTTCGTCCTGGTTTCCTTTTTCGTGGTCTAAAGTCAGATAAGTTAAATCCCTATAGAGTACAGAAACCGTCTTGGCGGCTATGTTGATACGAGCCAATTTGGTTTTGTTCTTCTCTCCCATAACCTCTGTATCCATCATCTCAATGTTTGCCAATATCGCTGAAAGCGGGGTATTGAGCTCATGGGTCGTATCTTTAATGAACTTATCCAATAAAACAATCGAATCGCGCATCGGTTTAAGAAACATTTTAGCAAAATAGAGACCAAAAAGCATAAAAAACATCAACGCCAAGAACCCGTACCCGATGATGTTTTTCCATATATCACCTCTCCATGCGCCGCTGTCTTTTACCTCAACAACAAGATACTTTGCCCCCAAATAAAACTCATCCAACGTCTTTACCAAGTGTATATGATTATTGATGATATAAATCTCTTCATCAAAACGCACATTCTGCTCTTCAAGCAGTGAAAATATCTTCATATACTCAAGATCATAAATGGCAGACTTAAAACGAGGATCACGCGGATACTCTGTTCGCTCATCAAAATAATGATGCAAAACTTTCAGTCTTTTGGTATGTATATAGGCATATTTGGTAAGCATCGCACGCTGATCGGAGAGCATCAGCTTCTCTTGGCTCTGATAATAAAACAGAGACAACAACATGATCATAAAGATAACCATCATGGTATAAAGTGCTAAAAACCTAAAAAGAGATTTTTTTTCACTTTTCAGCAATGAACTTGTATCCTTGTTTTTTAATACTAACAATTCTTTCCTTGCCTATGATTTTGCGCAGATTTTTGATATAGGTACGCAGTGCTGTATCGCTGGGTTCTTCATCATAATCCCATAAATGCTCATAAATACGCTCATGCGCAATAATCTCACCCTCATTTTTCATAAAAAGCTTGAGCAGCATCGACTCTTTATGTCCCAAAGAGACCGTTTCACCTTCAATAATCAGTTCATTGTTCTTAATCGTATACGCAATATTTTTAGAGATGGTCATCAACTCTTTTGTTTCATGATAAAATCCGCGTTTTATCAGTGTTTCAACACGTATGTGCAATTCTTTAAGCGAAAACGGTTTGCGTATATAGTCATCACAGCCGCTGTTAAAACCTTTTTCAAGATCGTCTACCGAATCCAGAGAAGTAATAAACACTGCAGGTGCCAAAACCGCATGCTTGCGTGCCTCTTTTAAAAGGTCAAAACCGTTGATACCAGGGGTATTAACATCCAATAAAAGGACATCGTACTGGCTTTCATAGAGTTTTTCCTGTGCTTCATATCCATCATAGACAGAGACAACCTGATAGCCTTTCTCTTCTAAAAATTCTGTGATGGTTTCATTGAGATTAGCATCATCTTCGAGTAATAGGATTTTGCTCATTATAGCTGTCGCTTCACCCATGCTTTTAACTGCAGGCTCTGAAACGCCCCAGATACCCGGTCGACTTCTTTTCCTGCTTTAAATGCGATAAGTGTAGGTATGCTCTGTATGCGGTACTTTCCTCCAAGAGCTTGTTGCTCATCGGTGTTGACTTTTAAAAACTGTGCCTGAAGCGGCATACTAAGTGCCACCTCTTCAAATGCCGGAGCCATCTGCAAGCAGGGACCACACCAAGGCGCCCAAAAATCTACTATAACGGGGATATCGGAATTGGCTAAAAAGAGTGCCAGTATGTTGGCATCCACAGATACAGGTTTACTTTCAAGCAATGACTTCTTGCATTCACCGCAGTTGGCTTTTAGATAAGACTCTTTTTTAGGGATACGATTGACTTTAAGACAATGCGGACAGACAACATTCACATTCATCAGGCTTCTTCCTTTCTTTAGAATAGTTTTTAGTTTCTTGGGTATTATAGCAAATAAAGTAAACATAAATACACTAACAAGGAGTGTCAAATGGCAACAAAAGAACTAATAGTGGGTGGTGGATGTTTCTGGTGTACCGAAGCGGTATTTGAACTTCTAAAAGGGGTGAGCGATGTTGAAAGCGGTTATGCCAACGGACACACACTCAATCCAAGCTATAGAGATATTTGCACGGGTGAAACTGGGCATGCAGAAGTCATCAAGATTACCTACAATGAAGATATTATTACAGCAGATACCCTACTTGATATCTTCTTTGCAACACATAACCCTACTACGCTCAATCAACAAGGCGCAGACAGAGGTACACAGTATCGCTCCACCATACTCTACACCGATGAAGAGACAAAAGAAGCGGCTGAGGGAGCAATTGAAGCTGCACAAAAAGAGTATGACCAACCCATCGTTACTACCATAGAGCCGCTAAAATCGTATTATAAAGCAGAAAACTACCATCAAGACTACTACCGGCTCAACCAAACCCAAGGCTACTGCATGGCAGTCATACCACCCAAGCTGGCAAAACTGAGAGCAAAATTTGCAAAAGAAATGGCATAGGCTACCTCTTAAGCGGATTGTCTGAGCGATTTTTTACTTTTTGTTCTTGTTCATCAGAGATATTTGGCTGTGTAAATTCAACTTTACCTGCAATAATACACCCTTTGCAACCAGGCTCGCAATGATGATGCAACTTTAAACACCACTCTTTATCTTCACCCTTTGTTCCCATAAATTGACATCCCCAACCTGAACTCACGGTATCCTCCTATCTTTTTTTGATAGTTAAGCCATAAGATATTCATCCTTAAGGTTTTGTAAAAAATCCAAAATACGCTCTTGAAACAATCTGTCATCTTCATCTTCGACACACTCATGTAGCTGAACCAGAAGATCCATGTCTATCTTTTGCGCAAAACGTTTGATCTCTTTTGTTTCTTTCTCCACAAGCATGATAAGGTGTTCGAAATCAAGCCCGTTATTGTTTATAATTTTCGTATGGTATTCATAAACGGCATCCAAAAGCAGTTCTGCCCTTTCATGATCGTCTTTGTAGATAGTGTGAGCTATATCTTTGAGTTTTTGTTTTTCACATTCACAGATGTCACCATTGGCTGAAACCAAAAGTGTCAAAATCTTGGCTCGATACTCCAGCGAACTATGGTGATAGACCAGCAACTCTCTAAACATTTTCATCATATTGCGCTTTACAGCCTGAAACACCATCTCATCCTTAACACCAATTTAACAAAAGTATACTATAGTTTTAAAAACTTAACAAATGGATGCCACATATGGGAAATATAGATTTAATCATCATTCTTACGACCGCTTTTTTAGGAAGTGTGGGGCATTGTATTGGGATGTGTGGCGGGATTGTCGTTGCCTACAGTTCTACAAAGATAGACCAAAAATCAAGCTATGCCCAACAAACATTTTCACATTTGGCGTATAATTTTGGTCGTGTGACCACCTATACTGCCCTAGGTGCACTCTTTGGTTTTATCGGTCAAGTGGTCGCTTTCACACCCACAACCAAAGGGCTTCTTTTTGTTCTAACGGGTATCCTGATGATACTTGCGGGTCTTTCGCTTCTGGGGAAATTCAAGTTTTTAAACTCTGCGGAGTGGTCTGTTTCAAGATACCCATGGTTTCAAAAAAGTTTTAGAACACTCATGTCTTCGCGTTCTTATCGAAGTTTTTATCTTTTAGGGGTATTAAATGGACTGATTCCTTGTGGACTTGTTTACTCTTTTGCTATCTTTGCAGCCAGTACAGCCAATCCTTTTGCCGGGGCATTAGTCATGGCTACTTTTGGTCTTGCTACCATCCCTGCACTCTTTTTTCTAGGTTTCGTCACCAAATTTTTACAAAAAGGTTCACTTCGAGGTACCATGATGAAACTTGCTGCCCTGCTTGTCGTGCTCTATGGCGGTATCACGCTTTACAAAGGATACAACTTTATCGCACATCCTGAGATGATGAAAGAAAAAATGAAAAAAATGCAGCAAGAGAGTATCAACGGCACTATGACAGGACAGTTTAACGGTATGAAATGTGCACCGGGGAAATGCGGCTGATACCCTTTTTCTCTTATATGAATGTTTTCATCATACTTCTATAAGATTTTTGTATCCAGTGCTGTCTATTTGACGGAGTTCACCAAAGTCCGCCTTCATTACTATGAAGAGCAATGATATCAATATCTTCACTGCTTTTACTCCGATTTGTTTCTGCTTTCGCTTCCAGTCTTTTATTTTTTTCTCCACAGTCATTGCAATAGTTTACCAATTGGTCTACAACGCTGAATAGCGTATTTACACTATTTTCTTTACATAAAAAAGTGTAAAAACGCTTATGTATTTCGACCATCTCATGCATTAATTTCCAGGCTTCCGATTCGGACATTAGATAATTGGCATGTATCAATACTGAGGAGGGATGGATATACTCTGTATAAGGTTCTTCCCAAGGAGGGATAGTCGGCAGATCCACATTAAGCGTACCGTTCAAAACGATACCTTGTTCTGCTTTGAACTGTTCACAGATGAGATGGAATACTTTGGCCGCTTTGTCATTATGGTGTACATTCAAAGTATACGCAAACGTCTCTGTGTGGTAAATGGATTCTTCTATCATGGCATGTATCATGGCAAGCACCCGGAGTGGATCTAAATGGTTTTCTTTAGGATGGTTCATACTTCAAACTCCTTTTCAAAATCCAAAACCGTTTTTCCTTTGGTGCTATGAGGCTCAAAGACCGGTAATGTTGCCTGATAGAAAATACCTGTATCCAGCCCGTCACTGCTGTGGATTTTTCGGGCTGCTTCTACCACATCATCCGTAGGTACCACATTCATTTTCCGCATGGTTTTGCTCCACTCTTTCTCTTCCGGACGAAAAGTAACGCAGGGACTTTTGATCTCAACAAGAGAAAAACCTTTATGCTCTATGGCCTCTACGATCAGTTTCGTAAGACCATTGGGGTCTCCCGCAAATCCACGGGCTATGAAACTTGCCCCTGAAGCCAAAGCAACCCCGAGTGGATTAAAGGTACGAATACCCGTTCCATGCGGTGCAAACTTGCTTTCCCAGTCAGGCTCTGTGGTAGGCGATGGCTGCCCTTTTGTCATACCGTATACTTCATTGTCCATAACGATGTAGGTCATATCCATATTGCGCCGGCAGGCATGGATAAAATGGTTTCCCCCGATGGAATATCCGTCGCCATCCCCTCCGGCAACGATCACATGCATATCCGGACGTACAGCCTTTAAACCCGTTCCCAAAGCCAATGCACGTCCATGCACACCATGAAATCCATACGCATTGATATAGGCAGGGATCCTTGAAGAACAGCCGATACCGGAGATCAGTCCGATCTGTTCTTTTGGAAGTTTTAGCCAGGCGAATGCCTGGGCAAGCGCCCTAAGAATAAAAAAATGGCCGCATCCCGGGCACCATATAGGGCGGATGTCAGACAGATAATCCTTTGCCGTGAGCGTTTCTTGTGTCATATCTCTCATATAAGCGCCTCCTTGATAAAATGCTTGATATCAGATTTTTTCAGCATCAAAGGTCCTGCTTCTGCCAGTGATAAAGAGGAAGCACCAATAGCACCCCGCCCCAGGCAATAATGATAAAATTGCCCTGAATAAGATTGTTCAACGACGATCACCTGCTTATCTTCACACAATTTTTTGATCGCATCCACCCGTAAAGGCATGAGTAGTCTAATAGCCAAAAGGTCTACAGCTATACCTTCACGGTGCAGTTCCATAACGGCTTCCTTCACACTGCCGAATGTAGATCCCCAGGTCAATACAATAGCTCTAGATCTCTTACCGCTTGTCAGGATCTCTGCCCACTCGTTCTTATAATCAAACTGTGCCACCTTAGACTCGCGTTTTCTCAATTGCTGCAGATGGTCCGAAGCCATCGAAGAGGGCTTGCCTGTAGCAGTGTGTTCCAGTCCATCCGCTGTATAGAGTCCCTGTCTATTGCCCGGGATCGCCATCGGTGAAATGCTGTCTTCTGTCACGGCATAACGCTCATACGGCTCGGCAGATCCCTCTGCCAATACTTTACGCTGTAGCCCATACACTTTGGCAGGTACCGCATCAATAATGGCACGTGACTGTCCAAGCCTTTGATCGGACAGCAAGATAACCAAAATCTGCATCGCCTCTGCCAGACCGACAGCCCATTGTGTGACAGAAACAGTGTCTGCAATACTTAAGGGTGCAACCACCACATGCGGTGCTTCACCATGCATGCCGAACAGTGCCTGGTTTAGATCGGTCTGTTCTGATTTTGTGGGAATTCCCGTCGAAGGTCCGCCCCGCATGACATTCACCACCAAAGCCGGTGTTTCACTCGCAACAGCCAGTCCCATAGCTTCTGTCATCAAAGAGATCCCTGGACCCGATGTAGCTGTCATAGAGGCTTTACCGCCAAAAGAACCCCCGATAACCATATTCATGGCGGCCAATTCGTCTTCAGCGATCAACACAGTGCCCCCGACTTTTTCCAAACGAGGTGCCAGGTATTCTACAATATCACTTGCCGGAGTGATAGGATAGGCTGCGACCAATTGTATGCCGCCTCTTAATGCACCCAGACCACAGGCTTCATTACCGCTGATATTCCATCGGGGTTGAGAAGAAGGCTGCCAGTTTGAAAGCAAGGAAGGGGATTCTCTCAGCAGCGTATATCCGGCTTCTATAGCACGGAAAGTATCTTCCATGAATGCTTCGTCTTTTTGATGCAATGTTTGCTGCAAGGCTTTGAAAATACTCTCCAGAGACAAACCTATTTGTGCAGCTAGAATACCCATGGCAAAGCTGTTAGGCAGGCTTCCTTTGATCTGCTTCACCTGTTCTTTTAGATCTACTTCAATGATTTTTGCACCCGTTTTTGCAACCATATCTGGAAGTGTGTCATGACTGCTATCAAATATAACACAACTATCCGAATTCAAAGGTATCTCATCACTGAAGCGTTCAAAACCCCGCCAGTCCAAGGCAAAATACAGATCAATACAGTCTGCATTTCTTTCAACAGGATGGTCCGAAAAGCTGACGATGACCGATGATTCTCCCCCACGTATCTGAGGGCCGGAAGAACGTGACATATAGCCATAAAATCCGGCATTTGCTATACTTTTAAGTAAAATAAGCCCTATAGTTACTGCCCCGCTGCCACCAGATCCGGAAACAGAAACGGTAATTATTCGATCTTTCATGCCTCACCTTTTCTATTTATTATGATACTTATTTTAGATTATATCACTTCCACTCTTATCCTGCCAGCAACATAGATATGCTACATCATTATTTCGCTATAATTTCATCATGAATCACATTAAAACCTACGCCTACAACCATACACCGCTTACTTTTGATTTTGAACAAACCATCGAACGCTTTTTTGTGGAAGAGATACCGCTTTATCCTGCTACAGGTACGGGCAATTATCTGCACCTCAAGATCAAAAAAACAGATATGAGCACATGGAAACTTATCACTGTTCTTGCCAAAGCTACGGGGCTGGAAGAGCGCGACATCGGGTATGCAGGGCTGAAGGACAAAAGTGCGACTACCATACAGTATGTTTCACTTCCCAAACAGTACGAAAAAGAACTCAATAAAAATCTGACAACTGAAAAAATAGAGATACTGGAACGCAGTTACAGTAAAGCACCCATCAAAATAGGTCAACTCAAAGGCAATCGTTTCATGATTGTCTTGCATAACATCAACGAAAGCGATGCGAAATTTTTTACCACGACAGCGAAAAAAATGCAGGTAGATGGCATACCCAACTATTTTGGCTATCAGCGCTTTGGAGAAGACTCTCACTCATACCTGCAAGGCAAAGAGATAGCACACAGTGGGAAAAAACTCAAAGGCAGTAAAGAGAAACTTCTAGTCTCAGCCTACCAAAGTCACCTTTTTAATACCTGGCTCTCTTTACGCGTAAAACTCTCTAAAGTTATCAGCGAAAATAACGCCAAAGAGGCAGCGCAAAAGCTAGATTTTCCGCTTGAACTCATCAATGCCTTGGCCAAACAACCGCAGTTTTTTAAACTGTTTTTGGGTGATCTTATCATGCCTTACCCCTTTGGCAAAATGGATTTCGTAAAAGAAATGTTACACAGTAGCGAATTATTTAAACAAGGTAAAATTTCACCTACAGGTCTACTCAGCGGTGCCAATGTGGAGCGTGCAAAAAGTGATGCGTATCATCTGGAAAGTGCCTATGATGATAAAGAGTTGAGCAGCCTCAAAGGTGACAGACGTTTTGCATGGGTATGGCCTAAGAATGTAGAAACAACCTATCAGGCAGACAGTAAACAGCTTAGCATTGATTTTTATCTGCCTAAAGGCTCCTATGCGACTACTTTTTTGGAAGAGATAGGGAAGTTTTCACTCAAACCGGTAAAAGAAAAATAGACTATTTTTTTCTTTTATTTCGTCCTGTTTCTTTTTTTTCTGCTTTTGGCTGTGGGGCATCAAAACTTTTATAGGCATCACGTTTGGTTGTTTTACGTTTTTTGCTTTTAGGCGCCACACCAACAGCTTTTTTCTTTTTGCCAAAAGCACCGTCAGCATTTTTGTGTTCATTGGGGTTTTTACGTGCACCTTTTTGCTTCACTACCATAGCAGGTGCATATCCATCAAGTCTCTCTTGCGGTATCGCTTTACCCATGAGTTTTTCTACCTCTTTAAGCGCTACCATCTCAAGCGGTGAGATAAGCGTAAGGGCAAGACCTTTTGCCCCCGCCCTTCCTGTACGCCCGATGCGGTGTATATAATCGCCCGTAACATGAGGGATGTCATAGTTTATCACCACTTCAAGCGCAGGTATATCCAATCCGCGTGCGGCGATATCTGTAGCCACCAGTACACGCACTTTACCTACTTTGAAGCCCTCTAACGCCCTGCTCCTCTCACCTGAACTTTTCCCACCATGAATCACTGCCGTTTGGAGTCCAGAAAGATTGAGCTCATGAGACACTTCGTCTGCTACTTCTTTTTTACGTACAAACACAAGAACCTGGCTGTAATTACGTGAGCCGATCAAAAAAGAGAGCAGCTCTGTTTTTTTCTCTTTCTCAACCAGATAGACTCTCTGCTCCACTGAGTGTGCGGAGGTTCCCATGCTATCTACTTCTATGAGTTTTGGCTTATAAAGTATCTGCTCCGATAAACGTTTCACCGAACCCGAAAGTGTCGCCGAGACAAGTACATTTTGTCTTTTTTTGGGAAGATGTTCAAGTATTTTGCCTACTTCATGGACAAAACCCATATCTAAAATGGTATCTGCTTCATCCAAAACAAGATAACTCACCCCTTCAAGGGTGATATTTTTTTGATTGATATGTTCAAGAAGACGCCCGGATGTTGCAATGATAATATCTGCACCATTTTTCAGTGTGTTGGCTTGTTTTGTCAGGTTCGCACCGCCATACAACACTACGCTTTTTAACGTAAGATACTTTCCGTAGGCTTCAAAAGAGGCGTGTACCTGACGGGCAAGTTCGCGTGTGGGTACAAGAATGACTGCTTTAGGGTAATGGTAAGTATCTACTGCTGTTTTGGCCAGTTCATGAAGGATGGGAAGGGCAAAACCTGCCGTTTTTCCGGTACCTGTTTGTGCACCTGCGATGATATCACGACCCGTGAACATCGCGGGTATAAGAGCTTGTTGTATCGGTGTAGCGTCACTATATCCTTTTTCGCTCACAGCTCTCTGAAGTTCGTTAGATAATCCTAATGTTGATAGAGACATCAATTCAACTTCTGATTTTGCACAGTACTAAATGTCACATTTTTTAGTGATAAGACAAAGAGGACAAAAGTTGACAAACCCCGCTATAAGAGGGATGATTCCCAAATAGAACCATGACCATGTCCATGTTTGAATTGTATCATTAAAGAGAGGACTTGTTGAATAGAGTCCATACCCTATCAAGGCCAATCCGACTACAATTCTAATCGGTCTGCAGGTTGATCTGATTTTATTAATATTCATAGTGTTTCCTTTTGATAAATAGATTTTGCGAAGTATACTGTAGTTTGATTAACGGTATGATGCACTCTTGCCGAAACAAAAGTGCAAAAAAGAGATAAATTAAAGCTGAGGACCCGCAGAAGCAAAGTCAAACTCTCCTCCATTGCTATCATAACGGTGGAAGTTTACTTGGAACATACTAGCAAGCTTTGACAACATGGCATCATACGCTTCTTTATTGATCCATGTATTTCTAGGGTTCAGTACTGCTGTCTCCACCCCTTCAAGTGTTTTTGGAATGGCAAGATTAAATGTGTCCAAGGTTTCAAACTCAGCATCTAAAATAGCACCACTCAAAATACCGTCGATGCACGCTCTGGTATTTTTAATACTCATCCGTTTACCTGTACCGTAAGGGCCACCTGTCCAGCCTGTATTGACTAGATATACGTTCACACGATGCTCGTCTATTTTTTCACCAAGAAGTTTTGCATACACTGTCGGATGTAAAGGTAAAAATGCTTCACCAAAACAGGCTGAAAATGTTGCAACAGGTTCAGTGATACCTCTTTCAGTACCTGCAACCTTAGCCGTATAGCCACTCAAAAAGTAGTACATCGCCTGTTCTTTGGTAAGCTTAGATACTGGAGGCAAAACACCAAAAGCATCTGCGGAGAGAAAAATAATGTTATTGGGATGTCCGGCCTGTAAATCTTTTTTATGATTAGCTATGTGTTCTATTGGGTAAGAGACACGTGTATTTTCAGTTTTAGATCCATCAGTGTAATCCACCATGCCACTTTCATCCGCTACGACATTTTCCAGTAGTGCATCTTTGATAATGGCGCCATAAATCTCAGGCTCGGACTTCTCATCAAGGTTAATCACCTTCGCGTAACATCCGCCTTCAAAGTTAAAGACACCATGGTTATCCCAGCCATGCTCGTCATCGCCGATGAGTGCACGTTTAGGATCGGTAGAGAGTGTTGTTTTTCCTGTACCGGAAAGACCGAAAAAGAGACAGACATCTTCATTTTCACCTACATTGGCTGAACAATGCATCGGAAGTTTCCCCTCGAGCGGCAACCAGTAGTTCATCATCGAAAAGATGCCTTTTTTCATCTCACCGCCATACCAAGTACCGCCTATGATAGAGACATTGTCCTCTACGTTGAAAACAACAAAAACATCAGAGTTTAAACCATGTTCTTTGTATTTGTCATCCACTGTTTTACAGGCATTATATACGGTAAAATCGGGTACAAATCTCTCCAATTCAGATTCAGTCGGACGAATAAACATATTTTTGACAAAGTGTGCCTGCCATGCTACTTCAGTAATAAAACGGATAGAGCGTTTACTTGCTGCACTTGCTCCGGCATAGACATCGGTGACATAAATGTTTTTACCTGAGAGCTGTGACAAGGTAATATCAAGCAGCTCATCATAGATTTTTTTATCTATTTTTTTATTGACATCACCCCAAAAGATATGCTGATTTGAAGGTGCCTGATCTACAAAATATTTATCTTTGGGGCTCCTGCCTGTAAAAATACCTGTATCACACATCGCTGTGCCAGATGTTGAAATCTTACATTCCTGATTGTTTACTTCGTGCGCTTGCAACTCGTCATAACTCAGATTGTAGTACACCTCACCGATGTCTTTCAATCCAAGTTTGTCAAGTCCATTGGGCATTTTAGTACTCATATAGTATCCTCTTTTGTACAGTGTATTTGTAAAATGCTAAAGCATAAGTTAAAAAACAGCCTATTGTTTTTTAACTTATGCTTCCTACTTAGGAAGCATAAAATGATATCTTTTACATGTAAACAAAGGTAAAAATATACACTTTACAATTACGCCATTGTTGCCAACAACTGTCCATCACCAACTGAATCATTTACATTTACATTGATTGAAGCGATTTTTCCTGCTTTTGGTGCGACAATATCGATTTCCATTTTCATAGCTTCGAGTATCATAATGACATCACCTTCAGCTACGGTGTCACCTGGATTTTTAGTGATTTTCCATACGTTACCAGGTGTTTGTGAGTGAATCAGTGTGCCACCTGCCCCCGATGCAAGCACTGTAGGTGCTGCTGCTTCAGCTACTGCATTCACTTTAGCCGCAGTTGTTACTGCAGGTGTTATCTGAATATCACCTTCACCCTCAGCTACTTGTACACTATATTGTTTACCGTCTACTACTACTGTATAATTTCCTGCCATCTGTGCTTCTTCCTTACAATTATTTTTACCTTTTCTTACCATAAGAGGTGCTTCACCTTTTAGGAACGCAATACCTTTTTGATCACATGCACCGGCAATGAAGATGTTTTCTTCTGTTGCCTCAAGTCCTTCATCTTCAAGTACTTTTGTCCAGTATGCTATTGATTTCTTCTCATCTCTGTCTGAAATATCAAGTGGGTTTTCTGTTGTTGGTTCAAGTTTTAATTTTTGTGATGCCAATTCGATAATCTCTTTATCTGCTTCAACAGGCGTTTTACCAAAATACCCAAGTACCATACGTCCATACCCTGGTGCTATCTGCTTCCATGGTCCAAACATCACGTTTGCATACGCCTGCTGCCAGTAAAACTGGCTCACAGGCGTTACAGATGTACCGTAACCTCCACGCTCTACCACTTCTTTCATCGCAGCGATTACCTGATCAAATTTCTCAAGATCACCGGCATCTCTCATCATCTGCGTATTGGCAGTGAGTGCACCACCAGGCATAGGTGAGAAAGGAATAAGTGGAGAAACCTGTGTAGCTTCAGGCGGGATCATATAGTCAGAAAGACACTCTTTGAGTCTCTCTTCGTATTTGAGGATTTTATCAAGTTGTAAGTCACCTAGATTGTAGTTCGAGCCTTTGGTGGCATGCAACATCGTTAAGATATCGGGTTGTGAAGTACCACCGCTTACCGGAGAGGCTGCCATATCGATACCGTTGGCACCCGCTTCAAGTGCTGCAAGGTATGAAGCAACAGAAACACCCGCTGTCTCATGCGTGTGGAGTCTGAGGTGTACGGATTCGCCCAAAAGTTTTCTTGCCATATCAATCGTGTCATACACTTTGTGCGGATTGGCTGTTCCAGAGGCATCTTTAAAACAAACACTGTCAAATGCGATACCCGAATCTAAAATATTTCTCAGGGTTTTTTCGTAAAAAGCCACATCATGGGCACCGGTACATCCTGGAGGAAGATCCATCATCGTGACAACGACTTCATGGTTCATGCCGTGCTTTTTTATCATCTCTGAGGAGAAAGCAAGATTATTGACATCATTGAGCGCATCAAAGTTACGTACGGTTGTAGTACCGTGTTTTTTGAACATCTTTGCAAAAAGATCAATCATCTCACGGCTTCCCGTGTCAAGCATTACAGTGTTTATACCGCGTGAAAGGACTTGAAGATTGGCATCAGGCCCTACGATTTCTCTAAAACCGTCCATCATCTCAAATGCATCTTCCTGCAAATAAAAATAGAGCGATTGAAATCTTGCCCCACCGCCAAATTCAAAGTGGGTAATACCAGCTTTTTTAGCTGCTTCAACTGCAGGAAAAAAGTCATCCATAAGCACACGACCGCCAAAGACAGACTGAAATCCGTCTCTAAAGGTAGTATCCATTACATCAATATATTTTTTAGCCATTCTTTAGTACCTTAGTTTATGATTGTTTACGAAATTCAGTGATAGCTGCTACGATTGCAGCAACATGATGTGCATCTTGCAAAACATCAAGATTGTCATTAATAATGGTATCTGTGCGTGGTGTAGAAACAGTTTCAGACACGTTGTTTTGAGAGCTTGTTTCACTCTTTCTGAAATGCTTCATTATAAATTGAAAAACCAATACAATTGCCATTCCCAATACCACAAATTTTAGGTTTTCACCTACTAAATTAATATCCATTTTAACCTAACCTTTTCGTATTTTAATACACTTTATTTTAAAATAATTTTGCTTGCTGTTAGTTAAAAAAGAGCGATTATCTTCTTTTTCTTCTGCGATTGCTACCGCGTGTCTCTTTTTGTTCGGTGCTGTAATCTTCCATCATCTCATCTACCGTATCCTGATCAAAACCGATCTGCGTGCTAAACTGATGCTGCTCCTGTTCTATGAGCCTTGAGAGGAGTTTTTCCAGAAGTAGGGTTGTATCCATCTCTTTCATGTAGCCTAACAGCGTTGCTGCGTCACCATGGACAGGTATATCTCTGATCTGCTCGGCTAGATACTCAAATCCTGCTTCATCCAACCCACCATGCCCTTGTATGGTAGCAAGTCGCATCTCTGCACCTACTTCTTTTTGAATACGTTGCAGCTCTTTAAACTCTTCTGTTGTTACCAGCGTGATGGCTTGTCCGCTCTTGCCTGCACGTCCTGTACGACCGATGCGGTGAACGTACGACTGCGGATCAAAAGGGATATGATAATTGAACACATGGGTGACATCTTTGACATCAAGACCACGCGCAGCCACATCGGTTGCTACCATGATCTTTGTCTCGCCTCTTCTGTATGCTTTGATGACCACTTCTCTCTCAGATTGCTCCAAGTCACCGTGCAAACCGCTCGCACTAAACCCGAGTGCATTAAGATGTTCTGCCAGTCTGTCTACTTCCCGTTTCATACGGCAAAAGATGATGCACTTGTTGGTTTCTTCTGTCTCAAGCAGTCTTATGATGGCATCATCTCTTTGATGCTCATGTATCATGTAGTAGCGCTGATCAATCACATTGTTGGTCGTTTCATCTTCACCTACGGCTGAAATAAACTCAGGCATATAAAGTATATGACTTGCCAACTCTTTGATAGGTTCTGGCATCGTTGCTGAAAAAAGCAGCGTTTGTCTGTTTTGGGGAATGTATTCAAAAATCTCTTTGATCTCGTCCAAAAAGCCCATATCCAGCATCTCATCTGCTTCATCAAGCACGACTATTTCAGGATTGAAACTGTCTATTTTGCCTTTTTTGTACAGATCTTTGAGTCTTCCCGGTGTTGCCACAACGATCTGCACCCCTTTATGGATGAGTGCAATTTGTCGTCCATATCCGACTCCGCCATAGACCGTGAGGGTTCTGATCCCAGCAAAACGACCTAAATGATAGAGTTCGTCTGCCACTTGGGTTGCAAGCTCTCTTGTGGGCGTGATGACCAATGCGCGTTCTATCTCACCTTTGGCAAGTCTGTCAAGTATGGGTAAACCAAAGGCTGCTGTTTTGCCCGTACCTGTATGTGCCTGCCCTACCATGTCTGATCCGCCCATGACGATAGGAATCGCCAATTCCTGAATGGGGCTTGGCTCTTTAAAGCCTGCTATTTTCACACCTTTTGCAATATCGGCATGGAAATTAAATTCACTAAAATTCATTATGACCCTTTAAATTACGGGTTTATACCCGTTCCTGTCCAAAAAAATATCTTGAACTTAAAAAAGATTCCCTTGAGAATCTCTATAAATCCAAACTAGTTACCAACAACCAAAAACCAAAAAAGCAGACCAACAACAATACGATAAATACCAAAGACTACAAAAGTGTGAGTAGTAAGAAAGTGCATCATCCATTTGACCGTAAAAAAAGCAACAATAAACGCTGTCATAAATCCCACTGCGACCAAACTATAGTCATCGATGACCATCGTATCTCTGTTTTTGTAAAGGTCGTAAAATGTCGCTGCAAACATCGTTGGAACGGCAAGTAAAAAGGAAAATTCTGCTGCACTTTTGCGTGAGAGTCCTGCAAAAATACCACCCAGCATCGTCATCCCTGACCTGCTCGTTCCCGGAACCATAGAAAAGCTTTGAAACAAGCCTATCATCAGTGCCTCTTTCATGGTGAGATTCTCAACGGTTTTGTCATGGGTGTCGTCATGGTCTTTGCGCAAATACTCAACGATCAAAAAAACGACACCGCCGACAACGAGCATGATTGAAACTGTTTCTATACCAAATAGCGTCTTAATCGTTTTGTAAAACAAAAATCCAAAAAGCGCCGTAGGAATAAAGGCGATGATAATCTTGCTCCAGAGCAAGGTATTGGCTAACAGCTTATGTGCAAAAAGAAAAAGCACGGCTAAGATACTGCCAAGCTGTATAGAGACCTCAAAAGCCTTGTGCGCGTCTGTCTGCTCAAGCCCCAAAAGTTCAGATGCGAGAATCAAATGTCCCGTACTTGAGATGGGCAAAAATTCTGTCAAGCCCTCAAGTGTTCCAAGTATCAATGCATCTATCAGTGTCATATGTTTCCTTATTTAATGTATCAGACCATACTTGAAAAATAACTCTGATCTTTTTCTAAAAGTTCTTTAGGTGAGCCACTGTCCACGACCACGCCATCTTCAAGCACATAGATATACTCCGCATTTTTGATGGTGCTGAGTCTGTGTGCTATCGTGATAACTGTTTTATCGGCTAAAAAATCTTGCAAGGCACCAAACAGTCTCACCTCGGTATGCACATCCAAAGCAGAAGTTGATTCATCAAAAATGACCACTTTGGGGTCTGACAAAATCATCCGTGCAATCGCTACTCTTTGGCGCTGTCCTCCGCTGAGCTTAATACCGTCTTTTCCGACCAGTGTATCCAGTCCCAAATCCAAACGCTCCATGACATCATCCAGCTGTGCGATATGCAACGCATTTTTCACGGATTCATCACTGTAGCTTTTACCTAGCGTCAGATTAAAGCGCATTGTATCATTAAAGAGTTTAGGATGTTGCAAGATGAGATGAATGTTTTCTCTGATAGTTGAAAGTTTCAATGCTTTGTTTGACACCCCATTATAGAGTATCTCACCCGTATGGAAAGGATAAAATCCGACCAAGATATTGGACAGTGTGGTCTTCCCTGAACCGCTTGCACCAACGATAGCAACTTTCATCCCTTCTTGTATCTGCATATTTATATTTGTTAATATATTTTTATTTTCATGATATGAAAAGGTAAGATTCTTCACTTCAATACCAATTGCATGTTTTCCCACAAAAGGATTGTTTTGCTGTATGACCTGAGGCTCTTGTTCCATACGATAGATACTCTCTATGCGACTGCAAGCGGCTTTTGCACTTGAGAGTACGTACTGGAAGTTTATAATGTCATGGGTAGGTCCCACCATCACCCATAGGTAAGAAAAGATTGCCAACATTAGTCCTACAGACAAATCACTGTAAGCCACTGCCAAAATACTCACGGCTCTAAATATCTCGTACCCTGTCAGAAAAACCAGAGAAGAGAGTTTTTGTGCAGCATCTGATTTGTATCCGTAATTGACCGAGTGCTCTTTTAGCGCTTCTGCCTTGATTTGGCTTTGTTTAAAAAAATACGCTTCTTTGTTGGCTGCGCGTATCTGGTGAAAAAGCTCAAGGGTTTCAGTGAGTGTTGCCTGAAAGATTTCGACCGCTTTATTTTCTTCTTTTTTAAGTTCACCGATGCTTCGTGCCATCTTCACGGTAAACAAAACAACAAGCGGATTGGTGATCAAGATAAAGATAGCCAATTGCCAATGTATAGCAAGTAAAATGATAGCAGAAAAAAGCAAGAGCAGCACCGCTACAATAAGTTTTGAGATGGTGGAGCTGATGAAACCGTCAATGGTTTCCACATCCGTTACCAGCTTGGATGTCACCGCACCCACACGCATCATCTCAAACTCTTTAAGTGAAATACGCTTGAGATGCTCCAGCAGTGAAATCCTCATCGTATAAGTAATATTTTTTGATATAGAAACAAATATTTTGGTTTGGAGTATGGAAAGCAGTGTGCTGAAGAAACGTAAAAAAATGATGAGCGCCAAAACAAAAAAGACATACCCTTTCACATCACTGGTAAAAAGATGCTGACTGACAAAGGTGATAAAGCCATGATCTTTACCCAGCAACAATTCATCAACAAGTATAGGTATAAAAAGCGGAATCAGCACCACAAGAAAGGTTGCCAGTATGGCGACACCATTTCCAAAGAGTACCTCTTTTTTGTAGGTAAAAAGTTGAGAAAGCAAGCCCTTGATTGTACATTTTTCAGTGTGCAAAATATTCCTTGGTTCATATTTTTGTGTGATTATAGCATAGCGGTCTGAGATTTAAAGTGGGCATTGAAAGTGTGTATTATTGTTTTATTTTTGAAAATATCGCTATACTTTCGTCCCAAAATTGGACAACACTTACTGTGTATACGGTTTAACAAACAAAGGAACAAGCGTGATACTTCAAGACACCATCACCCGAGAAAACATCGAACAACTTGTTACCTTGTTTTATCATCAAGCGATGAGAGATCCCCTTATAGGGCATTTTTTTATACTCGAACTGGGAGAAGATTTGGAAGCAGAAGAGTGGCGTGAACATATTGACCTTTTGGTGAACTTTTGGTCTACACTGTTTTTAGATGAGAAGCTGTACTTTAGTGACCCGTATGGGCCTCATTTTACGATTGTAGGGCTTGAAGACGCGCATTTTACGCGTTGGGTGGAGCTTTTCACAGACACCAGTCATCAAGTCTATACGCCCAAAATCGCTACACAGTTCGCCCAAAAAGGCTTAGCGTATGCGAAAGACTTTATGCAAAGACTAAGCCAAGGCAAAGATACCAGCAATCTTAAAAGCAAAACAAGCTGGGAATAAACCCCGCCATCATACTATTTTTAATATCTCTCTCAAATCTCTGACATCCACACAATGCGTCGCTGCCTCTTTGAGTATCGGTTTGGCACAAAAGGCTACGCGTGTGTCGGCATGAGCAAACATACTCAAGTCATTGGCACCGTCACCCACCACCAAGGTATCTTCGCGTCCGATACCGAGTAGACTTTGTAATCGTACTATCATGTCACCTTTGGCAGCAGAGTACATCATCTCACCTCCCACCTGCCCTGTGAGCACCCCATTTTCAGCATGCAAAAAGTTTGAAAAATCCGCATCGATACCGAGTTTTTGGCAGGCAGGCTTCGTTGCATTTCTAAAGCCCCCTGAGAAACAGACCACGGTGTAGCCTCTCTCTTTCAGCCCTGCTACCACTTCAGCAGCCCCTTGTATCAGGGGAAGCGCAGCACAAATGTCGTTAACTTTTTGCTCTTCTAGTCCCTCAAGTAACGCCACTCTGGCTCTCAGTGCTTTGTAAAAATCCAACTCTCCTGCCATCGCACGCTCGGTGATGGAAGCTACCTGCGCTTCAAGTCCCAAGGGACGCGCCAAAAAGTCTATCGTCTCACCGTCCATAAGTGTCGAATCAAAATCAAAAACTGCCAGTTTAGCCATCTGTTGTACCTCTGTGTATTATTTAGGTAGAATTATAGCAACAATAACTCTATCTAAAGAAGTACCATGTTTGAAAAATTTTGTGATGTCTTGTGTCTGGAAAAAAACTTTATCACCGTTGAGATAAACCCCCCACATGGGGCATCCATCGACGGCATCATCGCTGAAATCAAAAAATATAACTTACACGAAAAAGTCACGGGTTTTTCGTGTACCGATAACCCGTTAGCCAAACTCAAGATGTCAGGTGTCCTCTCAGCCATCAAAGTACAACAAACCTTCGGCAAACCCGTCATCGCTACCATGAGCATGAGGGACAAAAACAAACTTTCCTTGCAGTCTACTCTTCTGGGTGCCAATGATTTTGACCTGCGCTGCATCCTTGCGCTCACGGGTGACCCTGCTAAGTTTTCTGACCAACCCGATGTCAAAGGAGTACTGGAACGCGACTCTACCCTGCTTTTAAGCATCATCCATCATCTCAACAAAGGCGTGGATTACAGCAATAAACAGCTCAACCCTGCCCCAAAACCCATCTACCCTTTTGCTGTGAGCAATGCCACTGCCAAAGACATGAACAGCCTAAAAAAACGCATGGTAAAAAAACTCAACTACGGTGCACGCGCCATCATCACCCAGCCTGTGTATGATGTAGACAATGCCAAAGAACTTCTAGCCCTCTTTGAAGAAGCCAAAGAAGAGAGCATCAGAGACACAGCCAAAGAAGCACAGTTAGTCTTAGGACAGTTTCCCATAGTCCGTGCCAAAACCGCCAACTTCATCAACGACAAAGTCCCTGGTATCTCTGTACCCAAGAGCATCATCGATGAGATGAATCTAGCCAGCATGGATGGGGAAGAGAGAGAACAAGAAGTAGGCTTCGCCCTTTCAAAACGCATCTTCGATGAGATGATGGAAATACACGGCAAAGTGCACCTGATGACGCATAATCGGTTTGATTTGTGTAGTGAGTTGATAGAGTAACTATGCCTGAAATGACTGAAAATGTTGCGATAAAAAGCTTTTTAGAAAGTCGGCTTATCACGCAAGATGAATATGATATTCTCTTTTGTTCAAAAAATGATTGGTTTACAATAGACACTCAAAATAATCAAGATTGGTCTGAATCAGAAGTTAAACAAAATGAATTTTGGGAATCAATAGAAAAGCTAAAACTTTTATTTGAAAGCACACCTCAAGATTTTAAAATACCTTCCATATATGATTTTTCATTTATTCATTTTCCTGCTGTACAGATTGTTAAAACTTGTATAGTTTCACCCAAAGAACTACTTTCTGAACTCTCGGATAGCTGCTTATTTGCTATTTTTTACAAAGCAATATTCTACGGAGAAGTGCAAATTGTAGGTAGTGAATTTAAAATTGATTTAGATTTTAGAGAATCTGTATTTAATCATAATTTTTCGCTTATCTCTTGTAAAACCAAAGGCATAGACTTTTCCAATGCAACATTTAAAAAACATACTAACATCAGAAAATCCAATTTAGAAGGTGGTGTTAAATTTAATAAATCAACATTCCATGATAACTTTACACTTGAAGAAATACACTTCCAAGACCATGTAAATTTAACAATTAATTCAGTAAAAAAATGTATTTTTAATGATTTGAAATTTGAAAAAATAGCAAGTTTTGGTGGTGCAGTATTTGCAGATTCTGTTTCGATCAATTCATGTATTTTTCAAGGCTTTACTGATTTTACTAAAACAGGCTTCAAAAAACAAGTATTTTTCATTAATGTCTACTTTCATGATGTTAATTTTATTGATACAATTTTTTTATCTAATGTAGGGTTTATATTTTTAAAAGCAGATTCATTTATCATGCGAAATCCTATTATAAAACATATAAAGATTAACAATTCTTTTATCAAGGATAGTGATATTGATAGATTTTTTAGTATCGCCAATACTCAAAATAAAGATCAACCGAGTCCACTAACCAAAAAAAATATTTCAGACAGACAAACTGCCAGAATTTTAAAAAATCTTTATGATAATCAAAAAAATATTCCTGAAAGCAATAGACTATTTTCTATCGAACAAGATTACTTTATTGATGAAATAAAAAATAAAAATATCTTAGAATCTAACAAATTATCAACCCTAATAACACTCTATTTAAATAAATATATATCTTACTTTGGTACTGATTGGATGCGTCCTTTATTGGTTATGTTCATATTTAGCTTCCTTGCTACATTTTTTTATATAGTTTGCTCGACCCCCGATGATTTACTCAAAGCAAAAATATTTTTAGATACCAACAACACTAAAGATAAAACAGATCTACTTTTGTGGAATATTTCAGGGTTTGCTATCGGATTAGTGCTTTATTCAAGCTATCATTACAAAAAAATTAGACTTTTTGCATTGGCTTTTATAGGCTATATATTGATTTTATGTTTTTCTAGTGAAGCTCGTGATATTAGTAATGATATTTCAAAACTTATAAATCCTCTGAATATCTTTAAGTCCGAAGACTACTTTGAACATATAGCTCCTTACAGCCTTTTTGTCAAAGCAATAGTAGCAACACTTATCTATCAATTTATCGTTGCCTTTAGACAAAATACAAGACGCTCATAAATTAAAATCTAGTTTATTAAACACCTTCTGCTATACTCTCATCAAAAATAGGAGCATCTATGTCCGAATTAAAAAAGTTTCGTCTTGTCAACAAAATCGAGGGTATCTCGTTTATCATCTTGTTGTTTATTGCGATGCCGATCAAATATATGTTTGGGTATCCTTTAGCAGTAAAAATCGTGGGTATGTTGCATGGATTATTGGTGTTTGCGTTTATCTATCAGATTTTTGAAGCCAAAAAAGAGGCAGGGTTTAGTTGGAAAGAGACGGCGTTTTATACCCTACTCTCTTTGGTGCCATTTGGCTCTTTTTACACCGACAAAGAGCTTGCCAAAAAGATGACAAACGCATAACGCACTCCTTTGGCTAAAGCGACAATGAGCACAAAGCGTTTAAAGCTGTAGCCCAGGACACCTGCGATGAATGTCAAGGGGTCTCCGATGATGGGCATCCATGACAGCAACAGTGTGCCTCCTCCATACTTTTCAAAAAACACTTTTGCCTGTTTCATTTTGTTGGCAGATACCACTTCTTTTTTTTCAAGATACGCCTCACCTTTTAGCCCCAGCCAATAGTTCAACACTGACCCCAAGGTGTTGCCTAAAGTTGCAACACTCCACAACAACCAAACAGTATGATGCTGCGATACATCATAAAGAAGCAATGCCTCGCTTCCCATAGGCAACAAGGTTGCAGATAAAAAGGCTGCTGTAAAAAGTGTGAGGTACACCATCAGAGTTGCTTAAAGACCAACTCGCCCTCTTCTATGAGACCAACTTTGCCTTGACATGCGAGTGACGGCAGAGAGATGTATTCGCCAATAACTCTGGCTTGATGGAAATGCCCTTCTATGACCATGTCTACATCGCTATAGTGCTTCAAAATCGCTTCTACACGTTGCTCAAACTTATCAAAAGTAAAACAGATGTGTTTATGGGAGAGTTTTTGCAACCGATGGGTGATGATGGGTTTTTCAAATGGCTTGAGGATTTTGAGTGTTGTTTTGTTGCGTAATAGTTTGCAATAGATGTCATACAAAAAACCTGTTTCATATTTGTCACCATGTGATAAGGCGACTTTTTTATTATCAAGGTCAAAATAGACAGGTTGTTGTGCTCTACTATAGACTTTGATGTCTGGGAATAACTCCTTGAGGCAAAAATCATGATTGCCTTCAAAGTAGTGTATCTCTATGTTTTGGGAAAGCTTTTGTATGAGGGCTATGGCTTCTTGTGAAAAGGTCTGAATGAAGTCATTGTGCCCAAAGAGCAGGTCGAAGTTATCACCCATCAAAAAGAGTTGTGGGGTTTGGATGCTACCATCGTCAAGTTTTTGAAGTAACTCTAAAAATGCCTCACCATGATGTGGGTAATGAGAATCGGCAATAAATAAGGCATTTTCTTTGATGATGTTCATATCAGCTCTTTCTTATTTTGCAAACTACCCTTTACTTGACTTGAGGCGTTGTTTCTCTCTTCATTTTTTTAGAAAAAACGAAGCAAAAAAGCGTCACTGTTCTCGAAACGCTTCGCTTTCAAGGTCGTTCATAGTGACAGAGACACACACTGCGTGTGATTACTATCTAAGGTATATAGGGTATAACAGGTAACCCCATACCCTCATCATATCCGCACATCAGATTGGCAGCGGCAAGTGCTTGTGAACTTGCGCCGCGTAACAAGTTGTCAATAGCAGAACTCACAAAAAGTGCATTACCATTTTTAGCCGCGAAGATGTCGCAAAAATGGGTTCCTGCAGTACTTTTGATATCTACAGGTGTTTCACGTATGCGTATAAAGGGGTCATTGGCATAGTGCTTTTTGAGTATCTCAAGGGGGTCAATCTCTTCTTTCAAAACACCATACACCGACACCAGTTCACCGCGCGTGGCGGGTATAAGATGGGGGACAAAATTTACTTGCATTTTTACGCCGTGTATTTTTTCGATCTTCTCTGCTATTTCAGGTGCATGACGATGCTTGAGTGGGTTGTAGGCAAAAATATTGTCATTGATATTTACAAAATGTGTGGTCTCACTCAATGTTTTACCAGCACCACTCACACCCGATTTGGCATCGACAAAGAGCGGTGCAGTGGTATCAATGTAAGGGATAAACGGCAAGATGCCAAGAAGCGTTGCCGTGGGGTAACAACCAGGGCCCGCTGCAAGAGTCGTGGTTTTGAGTGCTTCTCTGTAGTACTCTATGAGTGCGTACACACTTTGAGGTAGGTGTGCTTTGTCTTCATGCGGGCAATAATGCGCTTCATACGTCTCAAGCTCCAAGCGATAATCCGCAGAGAGATCGACCACCTTTACGCCTTTATCTAAAAGTTCTTTGGCAAAACCCATCGAGGCTTTGTGGGGCAGAGCAAGAAAGACTAGTTCACATAGTTGTGCGACCACATCTGCATCCGCTTTTTCCACGGGAAACGTGATGACATCCACCAAAGAAGGATGAAGCTGCTCTATCATCACATCACCCTGTGTCGTTGCAAGATAGTTTAGTTTAAAGCCCTGATGGTTAAGGAGTAGTTTGACCAGTTCAAGTCCTGTGTATCCGCTAGCACCGACAATGCCTACATTTATCATACCAGACCCTCTTTACTCTAGGATAATGGCTTTGTATGACACCTCTTCAATGTCATACTTCTTCGTACCGCTAGGAAGTACCAGTTCGACTTCATCACCCTCTTCTTTGCCGATAAGTACACGCGCCATAGGAGATTGGATGGAGATGAGCCCTTTTGAAGGATTTGACTCTTTTCCTCCTACAATGGTATACACCAGCTCTTCTTCGCTGCACTGATCACTCAGACACACCGTTGAGCCAAAACTGACGCGTACATGCTCAAACGTTGAAGGATCCACCACCTGTGCACGCCCAACTATGTCGGTGAGTTCAGCGATACGCGCTTCCATGAGACCCTGTCTTTCTTTGGCTGCATGATACTCGGCATTTTCTTTCAAGTCTCCCAGCGCTCTTGCTTCATCGATCACGGTTGCGATGGTGACACGTTCTGTTGTTTTGAGGTGCTCAAGCTCTTTTGAAAGTTTGATATAGGTTACTTGAAACATTGGCTCTTTTTGCACGGTTATTCCTTTTGCATAGTAGTAGATTGAATATTATACCAAAAAGGTTATAATGGCGGTGAAATCTACTACAAAGTTAAAGAATGAAGCAAATACTGATTACCAATGATGACGGGTTTGAGTCTGAAGGACTTTTAGCACTCGTAGAGGCACTCAAACCTTTGGGTCATGTCACAGTCGTTGCACCTACTACTGAAAAATCCGCTTGCGGACACTCACTGACGCTCACGAGACCGCTCAATTTTATAGAAGTGGATGACCATTTTTACAAACTTGATGACGGCACACCCACAGACTGTGTGTTTCTTTCTCTCAATAAACTCTTCACCAAAGAAAACAGACCCGACATCGTCATCTCAGGTATCAATATCGGCTCCAATATGGGTGAAGACATCACCTACTCAGGTACTGCCTCAGCTGCTATGGAAGCGGTGCTTCAGGGCATCCCTGCCATCGCTATCTCACAAGTCTATAAAAACGGCGGAGAGAGCATCGCTGAACATGGTTATGCATTGGCTAAAGAGAGCATCGCTACACTGGTAAAAAAGATCTTTGAAGAAGAGTTTCCCCTTCCTCCGCGAAAATTTCTCAACATTAACATCCCTCCTCTCATGCCTTCGGCGTGTAAAGGCTTTAAAGTCACCCGTGCGGGTAACCGACTCTATGGACATCATGCAGAAGTACACTACAACCCCCGAGGCAAAGAGTACTACTGGATAGGATTGCCTGCTTTGGGATGGATGGAGACACAAGGGCATGTCACAGACTTTGAGGCCATCAATGACGGCTATGTGTCCGTCACGCCTGTGCATTTGGACATGACGAGCTATGATGATATCAATTCATTAAACGAATGGATATAAATCATGAGGTTTGAGCGCTGTAAAATGCTCTTTGGCGAAGAAAACTTTGCTAAGTTGCAGCAGGCAAAGATACTCATCTTGGGTGTAGGTGGGGTGGGGAGTTACGCGCTAGATTGTCTCTATCGTTCGGGCGTACAAGACATCACCATTTTGGACTTTGATGTGTATGATGAAAGTAACCGCAACAGACAGATAGGCTCTGATGCAGTGGGAATGAGCAAAGTTGACACCCTAGCAAACCTCTACCCCGGCATCCAAACCATCGAACAGCAGATGGATATGGCGTGGGTGGCTAGCTTTGACTTTGAACCTTATGATCTTGTGATCGATGCAGCCGATACCACTAAGGTGAAGATAGAAGTCGCCAAAAAATGTTACAAAAAACTCATCATGGCACTGGGTTCAGCCAAACGTTTTGATACCAACAAAATAGAAGTGACTTCCATCTGGAAAACCCATGGTGATGCGCTGGCTAAAAAAATACGTGACGAACTCAAAAAAGCCAAATTTAACAAAAACTTCATCGTTGTCTTTTCACCCGAAGAAGACAAATGCAAAGAAAAAGGTTCTTGCGTTGCCGTTACAGGCGCCGTGGGACTGACGGTTTGCTCTGAGGTCATCAAAAGAATACTGCACTAAAGAAGACTTTAGTGTATCTTCACCAATTTTTCAACTTTCACTTTTGCAACACCCGGACCTATCAGTCCCAACTGTTTTGCTGCTGCGACTGAGATATCTACTACCCTGCTCCTACTGAAAGGTCCCCTGTCATTTACCTTCACTAAGACACTTTTTCCTGTCTTAACCATCGTCACACGGATGATGGTACCAAAGGGAAACGAGCGATGGGCTGCGGTATAAAGACGAGTATCACATATTTCACCACTGGCTGTGCGTCTGCCGTGAAAGCACTTGGCATAGTAGGATGCATTACCCACTTGGGGTTTTGTTTTGGTATCGACATGATAGTTCTTTGCATCATAGGTTAATGGCGTTGACTCTTTTTTAGGGTGTTTCTTTGCATCAAGCTGAGACGTTGTCGCACAGCCCGAAAAAAGCGCTACAGAGGCTAAAAACACCAAAATTTTACGGTTAAACATGAGTATTGCCGCAATGTCCGCATTTTTTGGCTGCAAGCGGTATGCTTTCTGCACATTCGCTACAGATTTTTGTTGTTACTTCAACCGTTTCTTTGGATGCTTTGAGTTTATTGTAGCCTTTGATGAACATAAACACCACAAAACCCAAGATGATAAAAGAGATGATGTCATTGATAAACAAACCGTATTTGATAGCAGGGGCTCCGGCTTTGTCGAGTGCTTCCATGCTCGCATAGGTATTGCCATCCAGCGCGATGAAGAGTTGGGAAAAGTCAACTTTTCCCATCAGCATACCTACAGGCGGCATCACCACATTGGCGACCATTGATTTGACAACCGTTGCAAATGCACCGCCAAAAATGAATCCCACTGCCATATCGACCATATTTCCCTGAACGAGAAATTTTTTAAATTCTTCCAACATGCTTCTTCCTTTTTATACGATATGAAATATTATAGTATAAAACATGAAAAAGAATGCTTGAAGTATTGTAACCTCCTTGTTAGATTTCAAGGAGGTTGAAAGTTAAGATAATTTTCTGTTTCTAGCTGCGAGTAATGTCAGTGCAAATAACCCTGCAATCGCATAATAAACCCACATCGGAATAGGCACAGGGTCACCAGCAGCATACGAATGCAGTCCTGAGAGATAATAATTTACACCAAAATAGGTCATGAGTACCGTAGAGTATGCCCATGTTGCAGCAACGTTATAGATGAAGTTTGTTTTCAGTGCAGGTACAAACCTCAAGTGAAGCACCGTCGCATAGATAAGTATGGTCACTGCTGCCCATGTCTCTTTGGCATCCCAGCCCCAGTAGCGTCCCCAGCTTTCATTTGCCCAGACACCACCGAGGAAGTTTCCTATCGTCAACAAAAAAAGCCCTATGATGAGTCCCATTTCAGAGAGGTTGGTCAGTTCTTTGATGGAACGGTCGATGTTTGCATTTCCGTTTTTGCCTCTTAATATATATAGGATTAATACTAAAAGTGACAAGATAGAACCCAAACCAAAAAAACCGTCACCTGAGATAATCGTTGCCACGTGTATCATCAGCCAGTAGGATTTGAGTACCGGTACAAGATTGGTGATCTCGGGGTTGATGAAGTTCATATGTGCCACACCCATCGTCACCCCTGCCAAGATAGCTGTTCCTGCCAAAGCAAACGGTGACTTACGTGCCAAGATGACGCCGGCGAGCACCGTAGCTGCTGCGATGAATACGATAGACTCATAGGCATTTGACCATGGAGCGTGCCCTGCGATATACCAACGGATAGCCAATCCTGCAATGTGCATGAGAAAGCCAAAGACAAAGATAGCCCATGCCCCACGCATGATCCACTTCATCGAAAAAGTGGGTTTAAGTACATGAATAAAAGCAAATACAAGCAATACAAGTCCTAGCAGCAGATACAGCGGTACAAGCTTGCCAAACAAACCAAACTGATTGTATTTGATCTCCATTTCGATGTGAGAGGGGCTTGGCATAACGGCTGCACCATACTTTTCTTGGTACTGATGTATACCTATGAGCGCTTTGTCTGCCAACTGCCACTCACCTTTTTGCAGCCCCATCGCCACCGTTTGAAAATAAGCTGCGATGATCATCCGTACCGTATCAGCCTGCTCTTTTGGAAAAGTTTGGATGGCGTCCATGGGTGCCATCCACTTATTGTTAGCATCTTGGGGTTTTGGGAATAGTCGCAGGAGTGAGCCTTGATAAGACATAAACGCCACATTGACCCGCTCATCTATCTTGATGAGTTCTTTATCGTATTGAGTTTGCTCCAAAGGTTTTTTGATACTTGCCTGACTCACTGCATCAAAAATCTTATAGGTATTGTCTGACTGCACAAAAAAATCGGTAAATTTTGCATACTGTGTTCCCTCAGGAAGCCCCAGCGTAAGTGCAATCTTTGGATGCCCTATTTTGATCATCGGAACATTCTGATAGAGTTCTGGCTGCATGATCATCCCTAAAAACATTTGGGTAGGTTCAAGGTCAAAAAGCACAGATCTTCCCGTAATCTTTGCAATCACCTCATGCGCAACCGTATCCATCGGCTTCATACGTCCCTGCTGATCCTGCACGACGAGTGTTGCAAAGTTTTTCGTATGGGCGATATCATACGAATGCATCGCTTTGAGCATTGCTTCATCCACTACCGGTGAAGCAGCATGGAGCGTTTGCGGATTTGCTGCCAAAAACAACGTCAATGCCACAGCTGCAGCAGATGCCTGCAGTTTACGTGCACTTTTGAGGAGTTTTTGAAATCTTCCCGTGGGCGCAAACAATGACCAAATCATCCCAAGCCCTAGTAAAATGTATCCGATGTAGGTTGGCCAAGTACCGGGGTCATGATTGACTGATAGCACCGTGCCTTTTTCATCCTGATCATACGAAGACTGGAAAAAACGATAATTTCTATGATCGAGGATGTGGTTCATATAAATCTTATAAGGCATAGTGATATTTTGCTCTTTATCTATCAGCACCACATCGCTTGAGTACGAGGCAGGTGTCATCGAACCAGGGTAGCGTTCAAGTTCAAAATCATCAAGTTTGATACCAAAAGGCACATCTATCAGTTTGGCACCCACACGCAGCTGTATGGCAACACCGTCTAGGTTGAATTGCTCTATCTTGCCTACTCTACCCTTGTATGGGCGCGTTGTAACAAGCTGGCTTTTGTCTCCTACAGAGACTTTCCATTGCATATACTCAGCCTGTCCGCTTTGGGTTTTAAGCCCTTTTGGTTCGAGCTTTACTTCTGCTTTTTCGTGGACAGTTTTAAGTACAATGGCGTTTGAACCGAAACGATAGAGCATTCTGGTATGAAAGGCATTGATACCTGCTTGCAGTTCGCCTGAACTTTTGTCATTCATGTTGAGTGTCTCAAGTGTAAAGGGGAAGTCAACTTTGTAGCCTGTGGCATTATCTTCTATCAAAAACATCGGTTTATCTGTTGTTTTTTCAGTATTGTAGCCCACATAAAAGGTACCAAAATCTTTTTTCTCACCTTGAGCCAGATAATACATTTCACCCATCTGACCTGTTGAGATTTTAAGCTCTAAAAGTTTTTTGCCTTGTTCTGATGGTACAGCCGTCTCTTGAGCCGTCGGCATATACTTGACAAGTTCAACATCTACCTTTTTCTGCCCTATACTGAGACCCTCTTTGAGCCTGTTGGTCGTCATACTTGAAAGATAAAGCTCTTTTTCAACTGATGCACGCGCTTTGTCAGCTTCGGCATACACCTGCAAAACATTGGCATCGGAGACCATCACGGAGCTGGTTTCGCCTTCGCGGATATGCATCACCCCTTCATAGCCTACATAACGCGTGATAAGCGCACCCAAAGCAATCACAAGAAAAGAAAAATGAAAGAGAAAAACAGCGGGTTTGCTCTTATATGATTTGACCTGAATGATGTTATAGACCAAGATAGCAACAAAATAGGCTAAAAAGACCTCAAACCATAGTGCTTTATAGATAAGTGCTCTAGCCGTTTGTGTCCCGTAGTCGTTTTCTATAAATGTTGCAACACCTATGAGTACCCCAAACAAAAACAGCATCGCCACTGCCATCTTCATCGAAAAAATTATTTTCATCACGTGTATCCTTCCAAAATTGCGCCACTACGCCAGAATGGAAGGATTATAACCGATGTTTATTAACTAACTGTTAATTCGGATAATTTGGCTCCTATTGTACGCTACAGGCGTCACACTTGTTACCTTAAAGCGCTATAAGTACCCGAAAACCTATGAAATAATTTTTACCCGCAGCAAGTAAGTTTATCCGCGATGTACAGGAGCATTTATCTGCACCGGCATTATACGAACCGCCACGCAATACTCTGCCTTTGTCGCTTTCTTCTTTAAAGGCTGAACCGTCACATGGCGTACCCGTATAGTTGGGTGCATAGCGGTCGCTGCACCACTCCCATACGTTTCCATGCATATCGAACAATCCCCAAGCATTTGGTTTTTTTAACCCCACGTCATGCGTAACACCTTGCGCATTTTCACCATACCATGCATACTCGCCCAACAGCGCATCATCACTTCCAAAACAGTATGTCTCCTGACTGCCTGCACGGCATGCATACTCCCACTCTGCTTCACTTGGCAGACGGTACGTCACACCTTCTCTTTGTGTTTTCCATGCGCAGTACGCTTTTGCATCACTCCAACGGACACGACGCACTGGCACATCAACACCCAAATGCTCATGTCTCTCCTGTGGCACTTCCACCCCTGTCGCCTGAGCAAAAAGCATATACTCCTCAACGCTCACAGGGTACTTACACATCGCGATGTCATAGTCTATCTTGACAAGATGCACAGGCTTTTCATTGTCTTTTGCCGAGGTATCTTCACTACCCATAAGAAAACTTCCTCGTGGGAGTTTTATAAAGTTTTCGTTTAGTTTCATTGTGTCCATCTACTTCAACTCCCCCCAACTCTCACCAACACTCACCGAGCACTCCAAAGGCACACCCAGTTCAAATATGTTTTCCATCACATGGACAAAGCGTTTGCTTATCTCGTCCACCTTTTCTTCTTTGATTTCAAAGATAAGTTCATCGTGGATTTGTAGGAGCATGAAAGCATCCAAACCCTCTTCTTGTATCATCGTGTCGATGTGTATCATGGAGAGTTTGATGAGATCAGCGGCGCTGCCTTGGAAGACGGTGTTGACTGATTCGCGCATGAAGGATGCTTTCATCATCGCATTGGCACTCTCGTAGTCAAAGAGCCTTCTGCGTCCCAGCAGTGTTTCTACATAGCCGTCTATCTTGACACGCTCTTGTATGCCTTCTAAGAAGTTCTTCACCGTTGGAAAAGAGGCAAAATAGTTGGTGATAATCTCTTTGGCTTCGGTGGTGCTGATGCTCAGTTCATCAGAGAGCTTTTTAGGGCCCATGCCGTACAGCAAACCAAAGTTAACCGACTTGGCGTAACTTCGTTTTGCGGGGGCTTGCTCCTCTCCAAAAAGCTTCACAGCGGTCGCTAAGTGGATATCCACACCCTGATTGAACGCTTCAAGCAGAGCAGCATCTTTACTAAAATGTGCCAACAGACGCAACTCTATCTGCGAGTAGTCGATGCTCACCAGTTTATAGCCCTCTTTGGCAACAAAAGCTTCTCGTACCGAACGCCCCAATGCTGAACGCACGGGAATGTTTTGCAGGTTCGGATCGCGTGAGCTTAAACGCCCCGTGGCAGTACCTGTCTGTACAAAAGAGGTATAGATGCGAGAGTGGGCATCGGCTAAAGAGAGTTTGAGAAGTGGTTCAACATAAGTGGAGAGTATCTTTTGGTACTCACGGTACTGGAGTATTTTCTCGATGACAGGATGCTCACCTAAGAGGGAATCCAGTACGGCTTCATTGGTGCTGTAGCCTGTTTTTGTTTTTTTGCCGCCTTTGAGTCCCAACTGTCCAAACAACACTGCACCTAACTGCTGGGTAGATTTGATATTAAACTCAGACCCGCTGAGTGCATAAATCTCACCCGTTAGCGTGGCAAGATCTTGACTGAGGGTTTTTTGTAAAGCTTCAAACTTTTTAGGGTCAACTTTGATGCCCAAACGCTCCATACGCATGAGTACAGAGATAAACGGGTACTCAACCGTTTGCGCCTCTTTAAGAAGATGGCTCAAAGAGCCAAGCTCCATCTTTTTTTTGATTGCCCCATAGAGTAAAAATGTCATCCATGCATCTTCAGCCGCATAAAAAGTTGCATCCTCAATGGCGACGGTTGAGAAGTCTTCTCCCTGCTTGACTGTCTCTTTGAACGCTTTCATCTCATACTTGAAGAACACTTTTGCCAGCGTATCGAGCCCCACTTTAGTACCCGGATCTAAAAGCCATGCCATGATCATCGTATCGGCAAAGGGTGTGAGTGCCTCAAATCCATATTGATTGAGCAGCAAAGAAAAATCAAATTTGAGATTTTGCCCGATGATTTTTCGTGTGAGCAGTTTTTGAAGTCCCGCCAGTGCATCTTGCAGTTCTACTTGTGCCTCCACACCCAGATAACTATGCCCAATGGGCACATAATACGCTTTTTGTGCATCAACACAAAAACTAAAACCGACGATTTTGGCTACTTTGGTATCTAATCCCGTGGTTTCCGTGTCAAAAGCGACCAAGGCATCCGCAGGTAGCGCATCGATGACGGCATAGAGTTTTGCTTTGGTATCGAGAGTAATCGCTTCAAACTGCAGGTTTTGTGTCGGCACTTTTGCTGTCTCTGTTTGAGGCTTAGGCGTGTTTTGGGCACTTCTTTCTTCCTGTGTTGCCTGTGCTTTTTTGAGTGCCTGTTTCATCTCAAAGCGTTCAAACTCCTCGCTCAAACAACTCAAATAATTTTTGTCCTCAAACACATAACTCTCGATGTCCAAATCCTCATACACGGCTTCACTCATGGTAACCAGTTCGCGCGACAAAAACGCATTTTCTTTTCCCTCAAGCAGAAGTTTCTGGATGCGTGGCGTGCCTGCATTTTCGATATCGGCATAGATGGCTTCAAGGGTATGGTACTTGTTGATGAGCGCGCTTGCACCTTTTTGTCCGATGCCTTTCACACCGGGTACATTGTCTGAACTGTCACCCAAAAGTGCCTGAAAGTTGATAAAATCCTTCGGACTCACCCCAAACTTCTCGACACAGGCATCTTCATCGACCTCTTTTCGCTTGACTGAGTCATACATCACCACCACTCCGTCATCGATGAGCTGATAGAGATCTTTGTCATGTGAGACAATGCGCACTTTGATGCCTTGTTCTTTGGCAAACTTCGTCACCGTTGCGATGATATCATCAGCTTCAAAGCCTTCCCGTGAAAGATTGGCAAAACCCATTTGCTCTATCCATTCTATGGCAATGGGAAGTTGTTTGATGAGATCTTCAGGTGGTGCTTCTCTGTGTGCTTTATAGGCATCATACAAATCACTGCGGAATGTTTTACCTTTGGCATCAAGGGCAAACACCAGATAGTCCGTACTGTGGTCACGGTGTAAAGAGTCCACAAGGTTGACAAAACCTGTAAGTAGTCCTGTTGGAAATCCCTCACTGTTGCGTAAAGGAGGAAGTGCAAAATAAGAGCGAAAGAAGAAGCCGAACGTATCAATAATCGTGATGGTTTTCAAAGACAAGCCTAGTTTTTGTGTATTCTAGCCTATTAAGTGTTAGAAGTTCCACAAAGGTATTTTTCAAAATATCAAATTTTCTTATAAAAATATGACATTTTTTTGTTATCATTTCATATAAACAAGAAAAAGCCAAACTATCTGTGAAGATAGGACGGAAAGCCACGGATCTTACAAAAGACCGCCGGGTTGCTCAATTGAGTCACAACGTACTGTGATTAAAACCTCAATCAAAGGGCGAGCAATGGTAACCCAACGCATCATTCATCCGCAAATCAATCAAGCAGCAAAAGTTGAGCCTATCGTAACCTATAAATTTTCCCAAAAGAATCTAGCCTATAATGACGTACCTCTTTTTTTTCCTGAAGGATATGAAACTATCTTTTTACTTCTCTATATTGCCATTCTGCCCTATATTGCAGGATTTATGTTTTTGTTTTTGTATGTATCCAAGGCAAATATTGACGTATTTCTTGCTGTCTATAAAAATTCATTTTTTATTTTGACATGGGCGATAGGGTATGAGATTATCGCCGCCCTTGCCCTGCTTTGGATTGCAAAAATGGCAATTGGATTTGGAAAACAGGATTTGCTCCGCAGCCAAAAGCCGTTTCGTAGACCCTAAAAAGTCTAAAGATTCAGTTTAAGCTCTTTGGCGAGATACTCACCGGTATAAGAACCGGTTGTTTTGTACTCTTGTGCAACTTTTTCTGGACTTCCTTCAGCGATGATGAGTCCGCCTTTATTTCCCCCTTCTGGTCCCATATCGATGATATAATCCGCATTTTTAATCATATCAAGATTGTGTTCGATGACAACCAGTGAATTCCCCAGCTCAACTAAGTGATGCAATACCCCCGTAAGCCTGTCCACATCTGCAAAATGCAGTCCAGTGGTCGGTTCATCCAAGATATACAGCGTCTGACCCGTATCTTTTCGGCTCAACTCTTTGCTCAGCTTGATACGCTGTGCCTCACCGCCCGAAAGTGTCGTCGCATTTTGTCCAAGCGTAATGTAACCCAGTCCTACATCGGTGAGCGTTTTAAGCTTCACTGCAATGGCGGGGATGGCTTTAAAAAACTTCAGTGCCTCTTCTACGCTCATATCCAGTACATCAGAGATCGATTTGCCTTTATAGAGGATTTCACGTGTTTGCGCATTGTAGCGTGTACCGTCACAGGCATCACAGCTCACCAGTACATCAGGCAAGAAGTGCATCTCTATCTTGATCTGCCCGTCACCCTGACATTTTTCGCAGCGTCCGCCTTTGACATTGAAGGAAAAACGCCCTATTTTGTAGCCGCGCAGCTCTGCCTCTTTTGTCATCGCAAAAAGTTTACGTATCTCATCCATAATACCGGTGTAGGTAGCAGGGTTCGAGCGTGGCGTACGTCCGATGGGGCTTTGGTCAAGGTAGATGACTTTATCGAGTTTTTCAAGTCCAGTGATCTCTACCCCGTCTATCTTAGTAACCTTTCTGGCATGGTTGAGCAGCTCTCTTGCTACAGGAAGAAGGGTTTGAAGGATGAGTGAAGATTTACCTGAACCGCTGACACCTGTGATGCAGACAAAGTTTCGCAAAGGGATTTTGACATCAAGATTTTCAATGTTATTGAGTGTGACATTCTTGATCTCTATCCACTCTTTTTGAGGCTTGTCATGTGTATAGGCTATCTCTTTTTTACCATACAAGTATGATGCTGTCAACGTTTTTGTTTTGGCAAGCTTTTGCGCATCTCCTGCAAATACGACCTCTCCCCCAAATGCCCCTGCCCCAGGTCCGATGTCGATGATGTAGTCTGCAGCCAAAATCGTCTCTTTGTCATGTTCTACCACGATGACCGAGTTTCCTTTGTCCCTAAGCGAATTGAGTGTGCGTATAAGCTTCATGGTATCGCGCTCATGTAGTCCGATACTGGGCTCATCAAGTACATACATCACCCCCGTAAGTCCGGAGCCTATCTGAGACGCGATACGGATACGCTGGGCTTCACCACCTGAAATACTTCGTGCATCACGACTCAAAGTAAGATACCCCAGCCCTACATCATAGAGAAAATAGAGCCGCTCATCCAACTCTTTGAGTATGGATGCTGCTATCATCTTTTGCTGTTCGCTTAAGTGAGAAAAACTCTCTGCATCTGAAAAATAGGCGTAGGATTTTTCGATGGGCATATCGATAATCGTAGCGATATTCAACCCGGCGATTTTAACAGCCAAAGATTGTGGTTTGAGTCTGTGTCCATTACACTTATCACAGACTTTTTCTGTCATATACTCAGCAAGGTCTTTCTCTTCATTGAACATATCATGCGCAAATTTTACCACACCAGGCCACTCACGTTTGAGCTTGTGACGTTTCCATAAAAAATCAACTGATGTGTTATTTCCGTAGAGTATTGCTTTTTGCTGATGCGTTTCAAGTTCACCGTAAGGGGTGTGGATACTGATATCGTTTTGCTCACAAAAAGCAGTGAGAAACTTCGTATAGTAGCCCTTGTTGAAGCCATACATGATTTTCACTGCCCCTTTGTCAATGGAAAGCTCGGAGTCTATCACTTTTTTGAGGTCTATCGCATACCGAATACCCAGTCCATCACACACAGGACAGGCACCCTTAGGCGAGTTGAAAGAAAAACTCACCGGTTCTAAGGGCTCAAAACTTATCTTGCAGTCAAAACACGCCAAGTGTTCCGAGTAGTGAAAATGTTGCTGCTCAAGCCCGACTTCTTCGTAGTTTGAAACTTCTATCTCCAGTTCGCCATAGCTCTCTTTGAGTGCCTTTTCCACATCCTGTCCGATACGGTCACGGCTCTCCTCTTTGACTACCACCCTATCGATGACGACTTTGATGCTGTGTTTTTTGGTCTTACTAAGCTCTATCTCTTCATCCAGACGTACCATCACCCCGTCTATCATCGCGCGCACATAGCCTTTGTGACGTAAAGACTCCAACATATCAGCAAAACTTCCTTTTTTTTCATTGACCAAAGGTGCCATGATGACAAGCTTAGAACCCTCGGGCAATTTAAGCACCTCTTCGATGATGTCTGAAGCCGACATAGAAGAGATAGCCTTGCCGCACTCATGACAATGCTGCTCACCCACACGTGCAAACAGCAGTCTAAGATAGTCATAAATCTCTGTAATCGTACCAACTGTTGAACGCGGATTTTTTGAAGTCGTTTTCTGATCGATCGCAATCGCAGGGGTAAGCCCCTCTATCTTATCGACATCAGGTTTTCCCACACGTCCCAAAAACTGTCTGGCATAACTCGACAAAGACTCGATGTAGCGTCTCTGCCCTTCTGCATACAAGGTAGAAAATGCCAAGGTTGATTTACCTGAACCGGATATTCCTGTCACCACAACCAATTTGTTCTTAGGGATACTGATATCGATATTTTTTAGATTGTTTTCTCTTGCGCCATACACATGAATCATCTCTTTAGTACTCTCTGCCATGTTTATACTCTTTGGTTTTAAAAATTAAGTGGGGATTATAACATCTTTCCCAAATCTTTTGTACAAGCGTAAAAATATGACAATTTGACAACTCTCATCCCATTTTTTGCTTCCACGATTATAATACGCTTATGACATACTTTACAAACCTACAGCTTGAGTCACTGGCTCTGTTGATACTCTTTTTTCTACTGTTTGCCTATAAAGCGATCATGCTGTGGCAGCAGTTCAAAACAAAAAGCCTGCTGAAAAAAAACAGGACACTGAAAAAACTAAAACGTCTCAGTTGGGATGAATTTGAGCGCCTATGTATGGAACTCTTTGCAAACATGGGGTGGGAAGTGTTGGGCAATGACAAAAAAGGTGCAGATGGCGGGGTAGATATTTGGATGCACAAAAACGCTTTGATGCAAAAAAAACGCTCCGCTATCGTACAGTGTAAACGCTATGATGATGCACTGGTAACCATCAAGGTCATCAGAGAGATGTACGGACTGATGTTTGAACACGACGCCGATGAAGTCTATATCATAACCACCAGCCGCTTCACCAAAGAGTGTTACAGCTTCATCAACGAAAAAAAAATCACGCTGATTGACGGTGAAAGCCTCGTGGGACTCATACGCAAACATGGCTAAACAAGTGGCTCTTGGGTAAAAAAGGACTGTAAATAATTCTATGTTTTGGCATTGTGGTATTGGTATCGATGAGATATGTCTTAGTGCCATTGTTTGTTTTTTTGGCTACTCTAGTTGTCGTTGGCATCATAGATGTACCCTATGGTGTCGGTTGGTGTGGTGGTTTTGGTGAGTCTGTTTTTGCTATCATACTCATAGCTATTGGCACCACTATTGACAAGGTTACCGTTACTGTCATAGGTGAGTGTTGTACTGTTTTGTTCTATGAGCTGGTCATTGTCATCATAGACATAACAGGTGAATTAGCAATGGCATTTTAAATACGAAACTTGAGTCTTACAATCTCTCAGTTAGCCATCCACTTTGAGGGACGGCTTGATGACGCTTTAGATTTATGATACAATATTACAATGTTTCTTCAGCCTCTCAAGCACTTTCACTTTGTCTTCATTGTTTTCAACTTCTAGTCTTTGGCTTATCTGTTTTTCTACAGTTTCAAAAGCGCTTTTACACTCTTTTAAAGCATCATCTACCTCTTTTTTACTCAAACCACAACTCTGCATCCCGAACTTTATGAGATACTTTTCATCCCACCATTTTTTACTCCCAAGCAGTAGTAGGGCAGGGATGTCATTTTTGATGTAAACAGTCGTGCAAACCACATCATAAGCAGGTGCTAATCTGATGTTATCCACCCCATCATAAAGCAGACCAAAGTTTTTTAAGTGTGCATCACCATTTTCAAGCTTATAGCTTATGTAAATCATCTTGAAAAAGTGCAGCATGGAGCTTTTTTTATGGTTTGGTGATACAAATGTTTGGATCACTTTAGCTATTTGCTCATAAGAGCCTTCGTATTTGTCCTCTCTTTGTTTTCCCATCAGTACACACATATCTTCAAAACCCAAGTGTTTGTCTTCTTGTTTATCAAACCGCTTCATAATTAAAAGCTTTTCATCATCAGAGATGTAAAACTCTGGTACAACCACGCCAGACAAACGGACTATTTGCATACAATAATACTCATTGATGGCAAGCTCTTTATACTCGTCTCCCCAAGACTTGACGATATACTCTTCACATTTTAATGTCGCTTTGTCTTCTACGACCGCAAGCACCTTTGGCTGAACACCACTCAATGCCGAATGCAAAGCAAATCTGCTAACCAACTCATCAAATAGATGTTCATTTTTGGGTTTTATGAGTTCATCGAGGCTTAAGTTGTCTTTGATGGTTTGTTTTTTATTTTCATAAGTAACGCGTCCATGGATGGAAGGAGCCATTACTTTCAAAAGTCCAAAATCATCCATTTTAGTTATTTTTGCAAAATGTTTTTTGATGATTGAAAGCAAATACCCCTCAGGCAAGTGCATCTCAAACAGAGGGTGTAGTTTTTTGTGCACATAGGGTTTTTGTCTCACAGGCATCGTTAAGGATACAAATTTATCTTGACTCTCTGTGTCATAGGAAAATATAAATTCATCATTCTCGTTTATGAGCCTACCTGCAGGATTTTCATCTACTATGACCTTTAGACTAGCCATTGATGATGTCCTCAAAAACAGGGAAAGGTGATTTTTCTTTCAGTTGAAATTCTAAACCAAGGTAGTCAGCTATCTGAATAACTTTTTTCAGTCCTATATCATTGCCACTGCCATTTTCAAAGTTGCTAATGGTAGCTCTTGAAAGGTGCAATGCCTCTGCCATCATCTGTTGTGAAATATTTTTATTTTTTCGTAAATTTGCCAGTTCTATCGCCAGTTCTTGAAAGTCCATTGTCCACTTCTTGTATAAAATATTAGTTATTATAGTTAATTAAGACATATATGTCAAATATTTTGTGCAAAATTAATCTTTTGGCATAGCCTTTTTGATGAAGAGAGTCTAGTGGGACTCATACGCAAACATGGTTAAACAAGTGGTTCTTGCGTAAAAAATGCCTCGATTGCATCGCGCATCGCTTTGACATCTTCAATGCGGTTGATCTCATTTCTAAAGGCAGATGCACCTTCGTAGCCTACTTTAGAGTAGGAGTGAAGGTTTTTTCTAAACAGTATGGCGCCATACCTGTCATAATGTGCGATCATCTGATCAAAATGCTCCAAGACAACCTCTTTGATGAGTGCGCTGCTAGGTTCATCCATCCCCTCTTTGATTTGTTTAAAGATCCAGGGTTTACCTACGGCTGCACGACCTATCATCACCCCATCTGCACGGGTATGCTCAAGCACCCATTTTGCTTTTGCAGGAGAGTCAATGTCACCATTAGCCAAAACAGGGATGCTGACGCTTTGTTTGATCTGAGCAATGGCATCATAGTCCACGGCCGCTTTATATCTGCCTGCTCTGGTTCTTCCGTGCACTGCGATATAATCTGCTCCGCTCTCTTCGCAGATACGGGCAATCTCTTCATGGTTTTTTTCATTAAATCCCAAACGAAATTTGACTGAAGTGTACTCTTTGTTGGAGTATTTTTTAATGGTCTCAATCACCTTTCCCATCTGGACAAGATCCGTGAGCAAAGAAGAGCCTTGAAGGTTATTGACCACTTTGGGTGCAGGACAACCGCAGTTTAAATCGATGGCGGTGACATCTTCTCGTTCGTTGATGATTTCCACCGCGCGCCTGATGACACCCAAGTCTGAACCTGCGATTTGTATGGAGTAGGGATTTTCAATGGGACTTTTTTCAAGCATACGGTAGGTTTTGGCAGACTGGTGCATCAAAGCGTTGGAGCTAATCATCTCTGAGATAGTCAGATCAACCCCAAATTTCTTTACGACTGAACGAAAAGGAAGATCGGTAAAACCTGCAAGTGGCGCTAACGCGTACACAGGTGTAGAAAAATCAAGTGTCGCCATTTAAGCTCTTAGAAGCGTATTATTGACACACAGCACGTATGTCGATAATGTCTTCAAGTTTGTATCTGTGGTGTTCTTTTCTAAGGTCATACAGAACTCTAAACTTGATAAACTCATCTTCGCCCTGTTCATCAAGGAAGATGGCTACCTGGTCTAAAAGCTCATACTCAAACAAAAGGTACAGATAGGCTGCTTCTGCATTTTCATTGTCAGCACGGAACGCTTTAAAGAGTGCCAATGATTCATCCGGAGTAAAATACTTTTTACAGATTAGTGCAATTTGTACAAACGCCTCACAACCTGGTTTTAAAGCCGCTACAAATTCACTCAGTACAGCAGGAGTCAACTCCAGTCTGTTTTGGGCATCAACACGATTGAGCATCAAGAAAAAATGCTCTAAATCAAACACTTTGACATATTTGCGTGCTTTTTCAAAATTTTGTGTTGTTGCAAAAAGCGTGAGTGCTTTTGTACGTATCTCAGTGGGGTACTCAGCTGCTGATTTCATCACTTCTTCAACAAATTTGCCATCTACATCAAGGCGGTTTAGTCTGTTCTGCACGACTATAGGATTATCTGATTGAAAGACTTTTGACATCTTTTCTTCTTTGAGGTCTATGTATTCGCCATTTTTGATTTTTTGTATCATCCCGATGACACGCATGAGTCTAGGTGTCAACCCTTCAGGTGTACCTGAAACATTCAATGATGCATGAGCCAGCAAGGATGCAGAGTTACCTAAAGTTTCCGTAGCATACTTTTGCTGTTTTGGTTCACCCACCAAAGACCAATAGAGGGCATCTTCTAGTGTGGTAGCATCTTTTTGCCATTTTTTAAGCATAAAATAACTTTTTAAGCCATAAAAAAACATATGCACCAAAGTGAAAACAAATAAGATAAACATAGGCAGGACTATCCATATGGCAATGGGAAAATTCAAATTGATTCCCATTACTCCCACGATGTAATAGCTCGAATTGATTGCGTACGTCATCGCAGCAACAATCCCCATGAGCGCTAACGCAGCAAAACTATATAGCCCCAGTCTCATTGTTTCTCCTTACTTTTGTTTTTTTTCGCTGATCTCCCGACAAGTAATACAAAAACGTGCAAAGTTTTTCACTTTAAGACGTGCCAAACCGATAGGTTCCTCACACATTTCGCATACACCAAAAGTTCCTTTTTTTATTTTATCTAAAGCAAGTTCAATTTCCGATAATTCTTTTCGTTGTTGTGTCAAAATAGCACTATCTACAATCGTTTCTGCCGATGCAGCAGCAAAATCACCCTCATCATTGAGTTCAAGTTCTCTCATCTCTTCGAGTTCAAGCGTTGTTCCTCTGAGATTTTTTTCTATCTGTACTTTTCTAACTTTTAGTTTGTCTTCAAAATTGTGTAGCTCTGTTTGTGTCAACATTCAAATTATCCTATTTATGATATGGGTGATTATTGTTGATGGTCAAAGCCCTAAAGATCTGTTCCATCAAAACAACTTTCACAAGTTTATGTGAAAGCGTAATTTTACCCAATGATACTGCAGTATTACATTTATCTATAAATGCCCTTTCAAACCCGTATGCACCGCCAATGAAGAGATTCACTTCAAGGTTATCCTTAAACAGATTGGCAAACTGGAAGCTGTCTACTTCTTTGGAAGAGGGGTCTAAAGCGATAGATATTCCATTGACCAAATATTTCTCCAAAGCCTTTGAGTATGCTTTTTGTGCTGCCTGGGCTGAAATGTCCTGCGCTTTGGCTATCTCTTTATCAAACACTTCAATCACTTCTACTTTTGCAAATGGTTTTGCGATTTTTTGATAATGCTCTATAAGTCCTGCATAGAGTGCATCTTTTCCTTTTTTGTCGATAATAATGACATTTATTTTCATAGGTACTCTTTCGTTGTTTAATGAAACTGAAATAAAATTTTGATATTGTACTCTACAAAACAACACAAGGACAAATCATGAATAATGCGTTTAGTCAAGCAATGGATTTTAGACATGCCTGCAAAATATTTGATGCAGACAAAAAGATAAGCGATGATGCGATGGAGTACATCCTTGAAGCAGGCAGAAAATCACCTTCTTCTTTCGGGATGGAGGCGTGGAAATTTGTTGTCATTACCAACGAAGAACTGAAAGCCAAACTGAGACCTTTTTGCTGGGATCAGGTTCAAATCACTTCCTGCTCACATTTGGTGGTGATACTTGCAGGCATAGACTCAGTTAAAGTACAAAGCGGTGAAGTGGAAAAACGCTTCAAAAGACGCCAAATGCCACAGGAAAGTCTTGATTTTTATATGGATATCTATGCCAAACACTTAGAAAAAACCCTAAGCAGTAACGAGAATATTTATGCATGGACAGCCAAACAAAGCTACATTGCATTAGGAAACATGATGACCGCAGCAGCGTATATAGGGATAGACTCCTGCCCTATAGAGGGATTTGAAAAAGAAAAGGTGGAAACTGTTTTAGGTTTAGATACCAGCAAATACCAAGTAGCTGCTCTAGTACCCTTTGGCTATAGGATCAACGAGCAACCGACACAACTAAGGCTGCCTTTTGAACAAGTAGTCGAATTCATAAAATAAGAAGATAAGTCTAAAAGATTGTTTTGACATTTTTTAAAAAGCCGGTAATGGAAAATAAAAAATTTATTTCATATCAAAGAATGCAATTTACGCTACCATTTGTAGATAAACTGAAGAAATGTCTTAGAGGCATCATTTTGTGCGATATCATTTTTGGTAATAAAATCACCGGCATATAAATAACCGTAAATCCCTAAGAGATTTATAGATGATGTCAATTTGTATTTAACGGTAAGATCTATTTCATCACCGATATGTGTATAACTATTTCCCGGTTTGTTTTGATAGCCAAAAAGGTACCATTTGTCATTTGCTTCGGCAAGATCGAAATAATGGTATGCAGTCTCTATGAAAATCCCCTGTGCCGGTTCAAAAGAAAAGCTTGCCTCAATATCTTGCATATTTGACCATACCATAATATCCATACGTCCATACCATTCTCCATCATTCATACCAAAGGGAGTAGAAAATGTTTGCATCGTATTGTCATGAGGATTTTTGTCTCCTGAAGCATAGATGAAACCTGCTATCCATTTCATCTTATACTCATTTTCAAAAAAATACCCTGCTTTCGCTGCACAGGCACAAGCATCAACATCAAGTGATCCCGCACCACCCTCTTGTTTCACCAGGGTTGCATCATAGATAACACCTGGATTTTCATTATCATAAACACGCATACCTGCATAATAAAAATTATCTTCATTGATTACCTGATGATGAAGGTTATTTCTCCATGCAGCAAAAGGTTCCATCCTCATATCTGAAAATACATAATGACCATAAAGCCCAGTACCCTGAAATTGATGTTTATGCTTAATACTAAAGTCATTGGGCTCTTTGGTCCGTGTCTGCCCGTACCATACATCGATGAAATTCTTACCCTCTTTATAGGAGAGATGCGACGCATCCCATAACCACCCCATCGTATTGCCCCATAAGCCAGGACCAAAGATACGACGATCTCCATAGGCAATTTGCTGCCGTCCTAATGTAAAAGCAAAATTCCTATTGAAGAGATTGTGACGTCTGATGTACGTCTCATAAAGTTCTAAATGGTCATCATAATAACTCATTAGATAGGCATCGGGTGTACCAGAATTTTTGACAAAATTATCGGCATCCAAAGAAGAACCGCATGAACGTGCATCATACATAGAGGCCTTTAATGCCCAGTCATCATTTGGCTTATACCCTATTGCGGCAATGATCTGCTGAAGATAGATAGTATCATCGGATTCTCCAAGGATATTGCCTTTGGCGTCCATAGTGTCATCACCGTATGTCAGTTTGTTGACTCCATTGTAAATATCAAATCGTCCCCTATACTGAAAGTTGAAGTTAAACTTATCAGACTCTTCTTTTATGGGAGGTGCGGTTGGGATCGGCTCAGCAAAAAGCAGTGTCTGTAAAAGAAGAGATAGAGGAAGAACGATTTTCATTATTTATAGTTTGCAACAGCTTCTTTGAGTATATTGAGGTAAAAATTACCTGTCTTGCCTCCTATAAGAGTTTCTCTTATTTTGGTACCGTCATACTTTACAAAATGAAATGTAGGTGTCACCTCAGCCTGCAAATCTTTAGGCGCATCATTTTTATTGATATCGAGTGCAACCGGCACAAAATGTTCATTAATATATGGATAGATAATCTTATCTGCAAAAACAACTTCTTTCATCGTTTGACACGCACCGCAGGTTGCCTTATTGATAAAAAGAAGCATCGGCTTATTTTGAGCTTTTGCAACTATCGCTGCTTCCTTGTAGCTATCTAGCCATTTAATTTCATTCGCAACAAGCGAAAGTGTGAAAAGAGCAGTCAAAAGTAATATTTTTTGCATAGTAATCCTTCATATCTATAAACTTATTTGTGGAATATTATGTACTACTATTGCTTTATTTCTGTAGTATGTATCTATAGAATGTGTTTCCATATTAACTCAAATATCTATGGACTTCATAAACAGTTGCCCCCCTATGGCAATCATCTGATAAAATACATCAGGTCATAAAGAGTGTGACAGATATTGTCATTTTCAAGGATAATCTACAGTACTGAATGCTTTCGTGAAGGCAAAACACAATTATCGCACAGTATTATGATATAAACTTCAATCATACCACTAAAAGGAATTTAAAATGATTCGAAGAAAACTCAAACAATTAGGCTTTATCGCTACACTGAGCTATACATTGCTTTTTACAAGTAGCAGCGCCAACAGTCAGGACTTCGCAGCCGGTGTAGCCGTAGGTGCTGCTTTGGGCTCTGTCGTAGGGGTGTATGATGCCCCACATTATTACGACCGACCGTATTATTATCATGGTGGCAGGTATTATTATGGTGGGGTGTATCGTAACGGGTACTATATCTACAACGGGAAGCGATTTAGAAACGGACACTATTATGACCGCGGATACCGTTACTACGATGGACACCGTTATAAACCAAGAGTTGGAAATTACGGCTATTATCGAAGTAATCAAGAGTTTAAACACTATAACAAGATGCGACACAAAGAGTACAAACACTATGAAAAGATGAGACATCAAGAATACAAACAGTACAACAAGCACCAAAAACACCACAAATGTGGCTAGGTGAAAACAAAATGAAGTTGGGCTCTTAAAGCGTAATGCCCAACTTCCCCAACACAAAGATCACTGCATAATAGGCTGCAACCGTCAAGGCAATCGAAACTGCCATACTCACATAAAATCCAAAACCGTTTTTTATCAGCAGAGGAAAAGCGATAAATAAGGTCATGGACGGCGCAATCAGCCACACGATACGCTGCGAAAACTCCACGGCACTTTTAGAGTCATTTGTGTCGATATACATCCATGTCATCGCCAAAATGGAAACCAATGGAATGGCTGCCAAAAGTGCGCCCATCAAACTGCTTCGTTTTCCCACCTCAGAAATGAGCACAATTAGTAGTGCCGTGATAATGAGTTTCACACTATAGTACAGCATCATTGACTCCTTTTGCAGAAGTATTCAGTTTTTTAAAACAACAGCGTTTATATTTTTCACCTGAGCCGCAGATACACTTTTCATTACGCAAAAAACTGACTTTATCTTCAAAGACTACACTGTCAACATATTTCCACATGTCATTGACCTTTAAAAATGAGGACTTCTCATGATGCACATGCTGTTTGCCATCAAAGATATAATACGCCTTAAACTCAACCATCTTTTCACTAAAATCTATAATCTCCAAATGCTGCCAAATACTGTTATCTGCCCAATCTTGTATAAACTTCAGCTCTTCATCACTCCAGCTGTGATCATGTGTTGTCGCCTGAAGATAAAGTACATCTCCCACACAGTATGCACTGTAGCGTGAACGCATCAAAGCCTCAGCGCTGGGTGCCACTTCAAGTACACTCAAGAGTGGTTCACAACAGTGCGAAAATGTTAATCCGCTTTTACAATAACACTGCATTATTATTCCTCTTATCAATCATCTTTTAAATGCTGTAATGTTTCATACACCTAAGCAAACTGTAACAAAAGAAACTTAAAGCAAAACTCATTACAATGCGGACGATGAAACGACAGATTAAAACTATTTTTGCATTTCTATTTATACTCTCCATCTTCACAACATCCCTGCATGAGATGCTGCCAGATCACGATGAGAGCAGTTGTGAAATCTGTATCCTGGTACAGCACGACAGCGGACTGCTCCCTGTCTCTTTCACGGCACTACCTAAAATTGACAGCTATTATCAGACTATTACTTATACGCTTGTCGAAACACCTGTTTTATTACTTTTAAGTAACAATCCTCGCGCACCGCCATCTTTTTCATAATCTCCCGCTACACCCATCATCATAACACTGATTTTATATCTAAAAACCTAACCTGCACGCTATTGCAGGTCTTATATTGGAGAATTTATGAACAAAATACTATTACTATCAACCCTTACCTCAGCAGCGCTTTTTGCCGTTGCCCCTGTGGTGAAACCCGCTCAAGAACGAACCTTTTCACAGTCTCAATTTATGCCTGATATGTCGGCAATCGTCGATTTTTCGTATGTCAATCACAGTATCAGCGATGCTGACCTTCAACATCTGAGTATTCCGGGTGTCACCGAAGGCTTTTACGGCTCTCACGATCATGGCGGCAATTCTGAATCCACCTACAACGCCAATAATGGCTTCAACCTGAACTATGTCGAGTTGGTACTCAGCAGCAATGTTGACCCTTATTTCAGTGTGGATGCGGTTTTTCACTTCAGTCCTGAAGGGGTTGAAGTTGAAGAAGGCTACTTCACTACCACTGCACTGGAAAATGGGTTTAGAATTCGCGGCGGAAAACTACTCTCAGAGTTTGGACGTATCAACCAGCAGCACCACCATTTTTGGGATTTTGGCAATGCACCGCTTGTCAATGAAGCCTTTTTTGGTACACAAGGCATCAATGAACTGGGTATGCAACTCCAATGGGTCGCACCGACACCGATGTACCTCATGCTAGGTGCAGAAGCACTGCAAGGCACCAATGAAGCGATGTTTGGCAATGCACAAATAAGCGATCCCAACAGTCCTGATCCTGAAGATCCTACGATTTTGGGTGAGGAAATAACCGCGCCGTCATTGTTTGTCGGATATGTCAAAAGCTCATTTGATGTGGGCAGTACTACCATTCTGCCAGGTCTTTCTCTTGCCCAAGGCTCAAGCCGTCTTGATCACTTTGAAGACGCAGAACACGCGAATGCTTTTGCAGGAGACAGCTCTGTGTATGGCGCAGATCTGACGGTGAAACATTTCTTCAACTCATACAGCTTTCTCTCATGGCAAAGTGAATGGATCATGCGCAACATGGACGGAACAGGCTATCATAACGATGCAGGAACGCTCCAAGGCAGCCCTTTGGAAAAAGAGCAGGCAGGCTACTATGCGCAGTTAGTGTATGCGTATGATCAAAACTGGCGATTTGGCGTACGGTATGACAGCATCTATCTTAATGATCTTACTTTGGATGGCATCTCGCAAACAGTGGTCGATCCTGAAGCAGCGAACCCAGTAAGCACATCTGAAGATTTTGACCGTTATAGTGTGATGAGTGAGTATCACCTCAGCGAGTTTAGCCGTATCCGTCTTGAGTACAATCACAACACGGCGCTCTACAGTGAAGATGGAGATCGTCAAAACCTAGATACCGTTATGTTACAGTTCAACCTCTCAATCGGTGCGCATGCTGCCCATGATTTTTAATCTTTTCTCGTGTCACATCTTTTGTGGCACTCTAGCTTATATACTTCTCTAAAGGATGAAGATGAAACCTCTTTTAATGCTTCTTTTGTTGCCGCTTTCGCTTTTTGCCCATCTTAATATCGTGGTGAGCTATCCCTACATCGGGGCTATCACCAAAGCCATCGGTAAAGACCATGTAGACACGATTGTCTTGGCTCAGGGAAACTGGGATCCGCATTTTATTGTGCCACGCCCCTCACTCATCTCCAAACTTCGCAGCGCAGATGCGCTCATCATGAACGGTGGACAACTCGAAATCGGCTGGCTTCCCCCACTCATCAAACGTGCCAACAATCCAAAAACCATACCCAGCGCACCCACTTTTTTGGATCTTTCCCGTCACATAAGCTTTTTACAAAAGCCAAAATCCCTTGACAGAGCTCAAGGTGATGTGCATCCTGATGGCAACCCGCATTTTCACCTCAACCCGAACAACATCCTGATTTTAGCCCAAACCATTGCCACGTTTTTAAGCTCCATAGACAGTGAACATCAAGCGATTTATGCCACAAACTTAAAACAATTTGAACAGGATTGGCGCGCACATCTTACCCAGTGGCAAAAAAATATGGCTTCCAAAAAAGGGATGAAAGTCATTCAGTTTCATGACAACCTTGCCTACTTTAACCAAGCCTATGGTCTTGAAAACATCGGTACCCTCGAACCGCTACCAGGCATACCGCCCTCATCCCGCCACACGATGGAAATCATAGAACGCATCAAACGGCAAAAACCGTATTGCATTTTTCACGATGTTTACCACTCCACCAAAACAGCGCAATACATCAGTGATAAAACCGGTATTCCTGTCATCCTCATGCCCCATGACATCGGTGCACTCGAGTCCATAGACTCATTGGTGGCACTCTTTGATTATCTCACAACGGTTCAGGCAAAATGAGTGATATTTTCTTAGTGCCTATTGGGCTTATTGTTGTGCTGGTGATGATACATGCGTGGTTTGGCATCCGCATCTTGGAGCGCGGCATCATCTTTACCGACCTCGCCATCGGACAACTAGCAGCCCTAGGGGCTGCTGTGAGCTTTGGTTTGTTTCATGGAGAAAATCTTTACATTTGGACACTAGGCTTTGCCCTTTTGGGAGCACTACTCATCGCTTATGGTGCACGACTGAGCCTACATCTTGAAGCTTATATCGGACTCCTGTATGTACTAGGAGCCAGCGGTATCATGATGGTATTGGCTCAAAGTGCTGAAGGCATGGAGCATTTCAAGTCTCTTCTTGCTAATGATATACTCTTTACCACACCGCAAGATCTTTATGAAAGCACGGCAATCTATGCCTTGATAGCACTCATACTCTACTTCGTTTACCCCAAAACAAGTGGTTTTGCCAAAGAACTGCTTTTTTTCTCCTTGCTTGCACTTACCGTAACCTCTTCCGTACAACTTGCAGGTGTTTTTGTCGTCTTCACCCTGCTCATCGCCCCAGCCATGGTGGCAAGCATGCAAAAACGCTTTCCTGTACTTTTGGTTGCTTTTATATACGGATGGTTTTTTTCGGTTCTTGCCATCAGCATCGGCTTTTATTATGATCTGCCGACAGGGTATGCGATTGTATTTTTAGGTGCACTGTTGAGCCTCTTAACCATTTTGATCAAAAGTAAGAAAAAAGAAGGAGAATTACACGCCTAAATACCATCGCATCAAAGATATAATTCAGTAACACTATAAATAATACTAGGGTATTTCACATAATATTATATTATCATTCACAATAAATTTTATGAGAGATAAGGTATCAATCCATAGAAACAAGGAAAAAATTGCTACGTTTTATGAAATTATATTTTATTTTAGTGATGCATATTTATGCGCAAGAAACATTTATCACACATTATCAAACTCATAATACTATACTTGCTGATAATGAAATGAGAAAAAGTGAAACTATACACTTCTATGCCAAGTATGATAAGAATTATCGCCAGAGCTACGAAGATACGGATGGTCTAAACATATCGTCCAATAGTCCAATCTTTAGAATAGATTTACCCTATCAAAAATATTTGTATGATTTTGAAGTGTTTTTCAATAAGAATAATATTGAATGGCATAAAATAGATGTTCAAAATCAACTCATTTTGAATTCCGTGTATCAATCAGATCATCACTACAGATACATCATCAATTATAAAGAAACGTTAATCCCTCAATATGTCAATGAACATACAGATACAATAAAATGGGATCTGCTAAACAATCAACAATTTAACAATGTGCAACATTTTGAAGCACATATTCATCTTCCTGAACAGCTCAATAAAACAAACATTCAAGTAAGTTTCAGTTCTGGACACCCTGAAGTAAAGTGGATCAATGACCAATACTTTACTTTTAACGCGGATGATTTTTACATCACAGACCAAATCTTGACTCTCTCATATCCAAAAGGTTTAATGGGACAAACAAACAATCCTGCACTCACTGCAAAAAATACAAAACCATTTGCAGGGTCTGAAAAACTTGATAGTTTAATATATTGGCAATTTGTGATTTTATGCCTCTATATAGTTTTTTTATACTACACTGCACGGCAGTATGGTTCTTTTGCGGCAATAGGATCCATTCCGGTAAGATATGAGCCTCCAGAAGGAATTAGCTTGCTTCAATCAGGCTACATTATCGATGAGAAAAATAATGCTCAAGATTTTCTTGCAGCTGTCATTGAACTTGCCAGTATGGGTTATCTTCATATAAAAATGATGAATGAAAGCTATGCAAAAGATCTCATGTATCTTGAAAAAACTGATAAAGATCCAGACCCTTTAACCGTTGATCAAAACTATCTTTTAAACAGAATACTATTCTTAGAAGGTGATGTTACACAGGTATCATCTGCAAAAAAAACTTTTTTTGGAAAGTTTCAAGCACTCAATAGCCAACTAAGAGACGGATTGAAGCTGAAAGGGATTTTACATTTTGACATTAAAATAGCACAACGGTCATTTATCGTCAAATCCTATTTAGCCGCACTGCCTGTTTTTGCTTTTTTCACATATACTACTTTTATTTTCTATGACTATAAGTTTGCGGGCATAATGATTGCATTTATGCTATTTTTTATTATTTATGCCATTGGTGCTGCATTGGGAGGCAAAGATGCAAAGATGGGAGTTTACGCTTTATATTTTATGCTACTCTTTCCATTTATAGTATTGGCAGGTTCTCTAAAGGTGCTGTTGGTTGGACCTATGTTTGCATTGCCTGTCATATCGCTAACGATCTCCTACTTTTATCGTAAAATCAGTCATCTAACTGGCAAAGGACTAAAAACATACAAAGAGTTACTTGGATACAAAGAATTTGTAGAAAGAACTGAATTGCCAAGACTTGAGCATCTACTCAAAGATCATCCTGAGCATATTGAAAAGAGCTTATCTTATGCACTTATATTTACGACAATAAAACACAAATTCATGTCAAAATTTTAATGAGATAGTTTTACCTCAAAATTCTCAAAACATGTTATCCTTAGTCAAAAAGGAGTGTTTGTGATGAAAAAACTTGCATTGTTTGTAGAAAAAGAGTTTCAACACTTGGGTACCTGTGATGCTTCGGCTGCGATGGCGATGGATGAAGCAACTTTTGTGGTTGCCAACGATGAAGACAATATCCTCAAGGTCTACCATGCCCAAGACTCAGGCGAGATGATTCGGGGTATCGAAGGCAGAGACCTCAATGATGCTTTTGAAAACAATCCCGAACACGCAGAGGTCGACATAGAGGCAGCAGCGAAACTGGGGAAAACAACCTACTGGATCACCTCTCACGGCGCAGACTCCAAAGGCAAAAAAAGAAAAGAACGCCAACAGTTTTTCGGCACGACACTCAAAGTAAAAAAAGGCAAAACAGAGTTCAGGCAAAGCGGAAAGGCTTACACCAACCTTTTTAAAGACATGCTCAAAGACAAACGACTCAATCAGTTTGACCTTAAAGCAGCAAGCACACTGCCACCCAAAGAAAAAGGTGGTCTCAACATCGAAGGGCTCACCGTCGCACCAAATAAAACGCTGCTGATTGGCTTTAGAAATCCCATCCCTAATCAAAAAGCACTCATCCTACCGCTCAAAAACCCAAAAGCCTTACTGGGAGATGCAAAAAAACGGGCAAAATTCGGTAAAGCTTTGTTACTTGACTTGGGCGGTCTTGGGATCAGAAGCATCGAGTACTGGGAAAGTCAACATCGCTACATCATCATCGCAGGTGCATATGATGGAAGTGATGCCTTTAGACTTTATGAATGGTCTGGCGCAGCAAATCAAAAGCCAACCGTGCTTGAAGTGATGGGTATGCCAGAAGGTTTCAGACCTGAAAGTGTATTGTTTTACCCCGCATTTCCTCACCGCCTGCATCTGCTGAGTGATGATGGTACCGTGCTCAGAGAGGGGAATACACCGTGCAAAGAACTTGGGAAAGAAAATCCAAACAGACATTTTAGAAGTTTATGGTTAAAGGTACAAAAAATTGAGTTTTAGAGGGTGGATAAATAAGGGGATAAAAAGTGGCGGACAGTCTGAGATTCGAACTCAGGGTGCCCTTACGAGCACGCATCCTTAGCAGGGATGTGGTTTCAGCCACTCACCCAACTGTCCATGTTTTTGTGGATGAGATTATAATAAGATTGCTTTAAATAAAAGCTTAAAAAACATCGTTTTTTTATTGTTATGCGTATTTTTAGGAAAATTGATAAAAAATTGATTATGATTTCACTCTACATTGACACAAAAGGTTTACGATGCTGAAAAAACTTACACCACTGATCGTTCTGGCGCTTTTTGCTGCAGGTGCATACCTCATGATAAAAGGTATGGATAACGCAGTCTCTATGAGCCAACCCGACAAAGAGACTAAAAAGTAGCCATCACGTTGAGTATCTCTTCCACTTTTTTTTGGGGATTGTCCGCTTTATAAATGGGACGGCCTACTACCGGAAAGTCAACCCCTTCTTGTTGTGCAAGCTCAAGTGTAGCGACACGCTGCTGATCACCCGCATCTTCACCAAACGGTCTGATACCCGGGCAAAGTGTCAAAAAAGTTTGGCTTGTAACATTTTTGATGGCTCTGCTTTCATGGGCAGAACAGACCACACCGTCTAAACCGTTGGCATAACTCATTTTTGCAAACTGCTCAGCTTTTTGGGCAATGCTTTTTTCATACACCGCTTGAAAATGTGTTTCATCAAAAGAAGTCAGAGCCGTCACAGCAAGAACCAGCGGTCGTTTTTCGTAGTTTGCGAGTCTTTGCATCACGGTTTGCATTGCCACTTCTCCGGCTGAAGCATGGATGTTGAACATATCCACACCCAGTTTGGCTATCTCTTCAGCCGCATCTGCCATCGTGTTGGGGATGTCGTAGAGTTTAAGATCAAGAAATATCTTAAACTCTGGGTTAAGGGCTTTTAAGGCTTCTATAAACGGTTTTCCATCACGGATATAAGTCCTAAAGCCTACTTTCATCCAGAGATTGTACGGTTGAAGCAACCTTGCCAATGCCAAATTTTCTTCGCTCGAGGGCAAATCCAGCGCAACACATAATTCCATCGTTCAAGCCTCTTATCTTTTAGTGGTATAATTATACTTTAAAATCAATAAAGGGCTTCTCTAGCCCCAACATAAGGACTCAGACACATGTTTGGAAAAAAAACAAAAAGATATGACATCGTTCAAAGCGTTATGGATACCTACAATTATGCCAAATTTACCACATCAAAAGGCGTCATTTGGGTCAAGCTCTACACGCAGGATGCACCCAACACCGTAGCAAACTTTGCACATTTGGCAGAGACAGGATTTTACAATGACCTTAAATTTCATAGAGTGATCGCAGGATTTATGGCACAAGGCGGCTGTCCTCATTCTAAAGACAATCCGGCTATGGCAGGTACAGGTGGACCTGATTGGGCAATCGACTGTGAAACAGACACCAGCAAACATGCACACAGAAGAGGAACACTCTCAATGGCACACGCAGGACCAAACACAGGCGGAAGCCAGTTTTTCATCACTTTTGTACCAACTCCTCACCTCGATGGTGTGCATACGGCATTTGGTGCGATTGAAGCAGATGATACAGAGTCTTTTATGGTACTTGACAGCATCAAACAAAACGATGTGATCGAATCGATTGAAGTAGTCGCTTCAAGAGCCTAATCCATCTCAACGTCAGGATACCCTCCTGACAGACCTCAAGGAAAATGCATGTTCGGACACTACCGCGTTGCAGCCGCAGTCAACACAACCGTCGTAGGCAATCCTGCTAAAAATGCCGAAGAAATCTTAAAACTTATCTGTCAAGCCGAGCAAAAAGAGGTTTGTGCCATTGTATTTCCAGAGCTTACCCTCACCGGATACACTGCCAGTGATCTTTTACTTAATCAAACGCTTCTTGCTGCACAAAACGAATCTTTGGGTTATATATTAAAAAATATTCAACAGAAATCCATCGTTGTCATCATCGGTGTAGCCGTTCTTGATGCAGACAGGCTGTACAATTGCGCTGCTGTACTTCAACAGGGAAAGATACTCGGACTCATACCCAAAACCTATCTGCCGAACAAAAAAGAGTTTTACGAGAAACGGCACTTCGCTTCAGGGCGTGACATCACAAACCACCACATAGACTTCCTAGAGAGCCAAGTACCTTTTGGGGTTGATCTGCTCTTTACTGATAGAGCCGATATGACTTTCGGGGTAGAGATCTGCGAAGACCTTTGGGCGGTCACCCCACCCTCACTTCAAATGGCAAGCAACGGTGCAAATCTTTTATTTAATCTCAGTGCCAGCAACGAACTCATAGGTAAACATCTCTACAGGGAAGAGTTGGTACGCACACAAAGTGCGCGTTGTATGGCTGCGTATGTGTATGCTTCAGCGGGTGTGGGTGAGTCAAGCACGGACACCGTTTTTGGCGGACACTGCATCATCAGTGAGTACGGCTCTACCCTTGCCCAAAATGAACGTTTTAGCCTAGATTCCAACCTCATCACAGCAGATGTGGACTTGGAGCGTCTGAGCTGGCTCAGACTGAACGAATCAAGCTTTGGTGATGCAAAACGCACAGTGGCTAGACGCATCACACTTAGCCAACTGCCTAAGCTCTCCAAGATAGAACGCTGCTTTAGCCCCATGCCTTTTGTTCCCTCACGCACCAAAGACAAAGAACAACGCTGTGATGAGATAATCCAGATACAAGCACACGGACTCATCAAACGCATGCGCCATACACAAATCCAAAAAGCTGTCATAGGCATCAGCGGCGGGCTAGACTCCACACTTGCCCTGCTTTCAACGCACAAAGCTTTTATGCTGATGGGATGGGATACACAAAACATTTTGGCCCTCACCATGCCCGGATTTGGCACAACTTCGCGCACCAAAAGCAATGCTGTAAAACTCTGTGAGGCTTTAAAGGTTAAGCTTTTAGATGTCGATATCACAGAACTTTCTCTCAAAGAGTTTGAAGCCATAGGACATGACAAAGAAGACCACAGTGTCACCTATGAAAATGTACAAGCACGTGCGCGCACTTCTTTACTCATGAATATGGCAAACAAAGAAGGGGGGTTGGTCATCGGTACAGGTGACCTCAGTGAGATAGCACTGGGTTGGAGTACCTACAATGGTGACCACATGAGTATGTATGCGCTGAACTCCGGTATCCCTAAAACGCTTATACAGTATGTCATCGGGTATTTTAAATCTGATGTTTCCATAGCGAGCATACTGGACGACATTTTGGCTACGCCCATCAGTCCTGAACTGTTACCCCATAAAGAAGATGAAATCGTACAGGAAACGGAGAGCATCGTAGGACCCTACGAACTTCATGACTTCTTTTTATACCACTTTATCAAGTACGGAGCCAAACCATCTAAAATCATACACTTAGCGACCATAGCGTTTGATACTAAATACGATAAAGAAACAATCACAAGGTGGCTCTCTGTTTTTCTCAGGCGTTTTTTTACCCAACAGTTCAAACGAAGCTGTATGCCAGACGGCCCAAAAGTCGGTACGATTTCTCTCAGTCCCAGAGCAGACTGGAAGATGGCAAGTGATGTGGATTTTTCAACGTGGTTGGAAGAACTTAATTAAAAATATATTAGAATGCAGCCACAATCAACGAGGCTTTTAGCCTTTTCAATACATAAGGACATCCAATGGCAATTATCGATTTAAAAAAAGAACATACGCTGTATGATGAAAACAACCCAGAAGCGAGCATCAACTACCAGGGTCATGGCGCAGCATTTCTTAAAAAAGATCTTAGCGAACCGTTACAGTATTGTGATGATTTAGACAGAGGTGAAGCTGAGGCGCTCTTTAATGCGCATGAGACATACTACTTCGGAGATGTTTCTTTGGAGTGGACATTTGCATCACAGCTTCCTATGGGTAAAGGCAAAACTGCGATGTGGTTTGCGAAGTACTGGAAAAACGGTTATTATGAAGCACCGTATGAAGGATAAGAGCTAAATGCTCTTTTACAAGGAGTGTCACCGATGAACTTTAATCCCGTCAAACACTTCTTACATACTGCACTCCAAGGGCTTTTTGGACTGCTTCCCATCCTTGTTACTGCTATCATTTTGTTTTGGTTATATGCCAAGATAGACCAGCTCACGGGGTGGATGTTCAAAATGGTCGGTTTTACACCTGAAAATCACCAATTTTTATGGTTCTTACTGGCTTTATTTCTCTTTACTTTTATGTTGTACCTTATGGGTCATCTAATGCAAACAAGGCTTATCGGCTTCTTTGAGTCTCTTCTGAAAAAAATCCCGGGTTATCAGACCATTAAAGAGATTATCAACATCTTCAACTCTTCCAAAGAAGGAGAAAACAGGGTTCTCGTTGTTGCCATTCGCGGGTTTGGTGTTGAGGGTTACAACATAGGACTCATGTATTCACAAAAAGAAAGTATCATCAAAGACCACTATACAGTGACACTTTCGATGTCACCCATCCCCAATGGTGGTTTTATGTTTGAAGTACATCAAAACAATATCTATGTCATAGATAGAGCCACTTTTGATGACAACTTGCAATACCTTCTTTCAATGGGAGTGAAAAGTTTTGCAGACATTTTAAAGACAGAAGCCAAAACTTTGGATGAACTTGTGCCGCTAAGCAACTGGTTGGAAGTACATAAAAACAATCAAGTAAAAAACGTGTTATAATCAAAAAAAGGAGTTGTTTTATGGAAAAAGAGTTTAAAGAGATCATAGAAGAGTCAAGAAAATCGCTTAAAAAAGCTGAAGAAAAGATAGAAGAGATGAGTGAAGATTTTTCAGAAGAAGCAGGCGAACTGTGGAGTGAGTTGAAAAAGCGTCTATCAAATGTGGAAGAGAAACTTAAAGATGCCTACACCAACTTCGAAGAGAAGGCAGAACTCAAAGGTCATTTGGCAATGATGGAAGCGCGCGACAAATTGGAAATGATTAAAGAGAGTACAGAAAAGTTCGCTCAGAAAGCCAATACTAAAGCACAGCAAGAGCTTGATACAGTATCTCTCAAAGCACATCTTGCAAAGATGGAAAGCGAAGACCTGTGGAACGAAAAACGAGAAACACTTTCTCATATGTACGCTGAATCTAAAGTGGAAGTGGAAAAAATGGCCAAAAAAGCAGGAAAAGAGATCAATGATATCTTTCTTAAATTAACCCAAATCATGTAATAAAATTGTGAAATTGAATTGAAAAAAATATATTCTTTTCAAGTAAGGTTATATCTTGGAAAATAGGCTACAATATATTTGAAGAAAGATGAGGTTCGAGTTCATCTGTCGTGTGTTAAGTGTTATTGCTAGACCCCCGAAAGACTCTCTCCGATTTTAGATTCCGCTTGAATAGGGAAACCCTAGAAGTGTAAATTTTACCCAAAGGTATAACAATGGCAGAACTAGTCAAAGGTACAGTTAAATGGTTTAACGACGAAAAAGGTTACGGATTTATCCAACAAGAAAATGGTGGAGATGATGTATTTGTACACTTTCGTCAAGTAAACAATAACAATGGCGGTCGTGTAACATTGGCTGAAGGTCAAGCAGTAACATTTGAAGTAGGTCAAGGTCAAAAAGGCCCACAGGCTGAAAACGTAACACCACTCTAATAGTGGCTTGCAGGCTTTAAGCCTGCAAATACACCCCTCTTTTTTAATAAGTCACTTTTACATCTTTATCGTAAGACAACTCAAACAATACTTCTATTTTTTTGTTTTCATGTGCTACTAAAGTAAGATTTATCTCTATCTTTCCTTCATCTAGCAGCATATAGTCGACCTTTGTCTCTGCTTTAACACTAAGCAGCTTTGAGTGTATATCTTCTGTTGTTGAGCTTGGTATGCGCTCTATGAGCTTAAGTGTTTTTGGCTTGTCGGATTTATTGACTATCTCCAGCGTAAAACCATCCTTTTTATGGATCGTGCCTCCAAAGATGCCTTCTTCGCCCTCTTTTTTGACAATCGGTTTTCGCTCTATCTGTATATCTTCTTCTACTTTTGTGTACAAATCATACTTGTCTTTTTTGTACTCCCCTCTTGCACTTTCGTTGATGATCTTCTCGTTGGATATTACTTTCCATTCATGGGTATCGATTTGGTATTTGGGGGTAAAAGAACAGACCTGAAATGCTTTGGTATTGACATAAGGGTATACAAATATTTGACACTCTAAAGGCGCTTTCCAGCTCAGTACGGGCACGATGAGAGGTACGCCGGTTGAAGGCAAATCAAGTGCGTTTATCTTGTACTCTCTGGCATCTTCATAGCTAGCATAGGGTGTAGGATGCCTCTTGGCACTCACACTCTGGTCTGCAACCATGGCAACCATTGGTGCTGCCATGGCTTCTGTGTAAACTGCTTTAGCTCTTGGCTCATATTTGCTTACGATCCAAGGATTAAAGTCTATCGGTTGGACATATTGATTCGCCGAACGATAATAAAACAGTGCCGTATCGGCTTGGATGTCTATACCGCTTTTATTGGTAATCTGCAGATACTGCGTTACGCTTACTTCTTTTTCATTTTCCAGTTTTGCTTCATATTCGCTAGAAAAAGTCACATACCCATACGGTATCCGTAGCTCCAAATCCTTAGTGCATGAGGCTGCGATATACTGCGCCTGCATAGAGGGTGCCTGCTGTTCAAATGCACCCTGTGCGATCAAAACCTCTTCACCCAATTGTTTCTGCTCTACCTGCAGTCTTGACTGCTCTTGTGAGAGTGTTTTGGCAGACTCAATGGATGCAGAAGCATCAAGAGCAGAAGGACGCGGAAGTAAGATGAGTTGGTTTAAAATATTGGTATTTGCCTCAAGCTCTTGCAAATCCTCTTTTTTCTCTTCGAGCGATGTTAAAAGCCCACAGAGTCTCTCAACTTTAGGACAATCACTCTTTGCTTCAACTTGTAATGCTCTACCTTCGCATTTTGCTTCTACACCCTGCGTAAAGCCGATAAAGGTATTTTGGGGAGAAAAAGAGTAAAAAGTACTGTCTTGATAGACTGCGAGCGAAGAAGCCACACTCAAACTTCCACTTAAAAAAAATGTGCCAAATAAGCCAATCGGTCTCATAAAAATCCTTCTTGTAGTTTAAGGATAATTATAGCGACTTATTCCAAACTGTCACTCTTGGCATTTTGCGCCACATTCATCTTGTTTTTCTTTTGCAGATAGTCATAAATCGCTTGAATCTCTTCTTGGGTAAGATAATAACGCGGCATCACCTGATGGTAGCTATTGAGTGCACGTACCATGTCAGACATGGTGTTTTGGCGTATGTCGGAGCCTTTGAGCACCTGCTTGCCTTTTTCATCCCTGTACTCTACGATGATTTGACCTTCACCGCTTGTGCCGTGACACTCTGCACAGCTTACTCCCCTGGGATTTGCATAGAGCATCTCACCATACTCAAAGTGTGAGATAAAATCTTCCTGTCCCCACAGCAGTATAGGCAATAGTATCCATAATCGCTTCATCACACTATTCCTGATGCATAAAGTATTTTTGATATAATAGCCAAAAAACTATAAGGGCACTCAATGCAACGTATCGATGGTCAATCCTTGGCAAAAAAAGTGCAGGCAACTGTAGCGCAGGAAGTTGCACAGCTCAAACAAGAAAAAAACATCGTTCCCGGACTTGCCGTTATCCTTGTGGGTGACGACGCAGCAAGTCATGCCTATGTGAAGATGAAAGCAAAAGCGTGTGAAAATGTAGGATTTTACTCCATTACCCACAGTATGCCTGATACCATCTCTCAAGATGAGATCATCGCAACGATTGAGATGATGAACACCAACCCACGCATAGACGGTATCTTGGTACAACTTCCACTGCCCAAACACATCGATACCAACAAAATCCTTGAAGTCATCAACCCCAAAAAAGATGTCGATGGATTTCATGCCTACAATGTCGGACGTTTGGTGACAGGATTGGACTGTTTTGTCGCCTGCACACCGCTTGGTGTGATGAAAATGTTTGAAGAGTACAACATAGAACTTAGAGGTAAAGATGTCTGCGTGGTGGGTGCGAGCAACATCGTAGGAAAACCGATGGCATCTCTGCTTCTCAATGCAGAAGCCACGGTGACCATCACACACATACACACTAAAGACCTTAAGGCACACACAAGCAGAGCAGACATCGTAGTCGTAGGTGTAGGTGTACCGGGGCTCATCAAAGAAGACATGGTCAAAGAGGGAGCGATTCTCATAGACATCGGTATCAACCGCATCGCTGATGGCTCACTCGTTGGAGACGTGGACTTTGAGCACGTCAGCCCCAAATGCTCTTACATTACTCCCGTTCCAGGCGGTGTGGGACCTATGACCATCGCCATGCTTTTAAGCAACACACTCAAATCAGCCAAAGCGAGAGTATAATGAAAGCATTTTTACAGACACTTGGCCGTTTTGCAAGCTCATGGACGGGTACGATCATCATCGTACTTTTTCTTATCTTTTTTGTTGCACAATCTTTTGTCATCCCCTCAGGATCGATGAAACGCACACAGCTGATTGGGGATTTTTTATTTGCCAAAAAGTTCTCATATGGCATCCCTACCCCTCATCTTCCTTGGCTTGAGATACCTCTTTTGCCTGACTTCAATGGCAACGGTCACCTCATAGAAGGCCCAAGACCCCAAAGAGAAGACATTGTCATCTTTCGTTATCCGCCGAACAACAAAATACACTATGTCAAACGTTGTGTCGCTGTCGGCGGTGATGAATTGCTCTATGCTGATAAAAAACTGCTCATTCACTTTCATGAAGGCGATGAGTATATCAAAGCCAACTACCCTGAAGATAAAATAGTCTCTCTTCGAGATAAACTCTGGGTAGAAAATCCCTATATGGATAAATATCCGGGTATCCAGTACGCGCCTGAAGGACCTACCATCTTTGAAGTACTTTTGCGCTACTACGAATACCATAAAGAGATAGACATGCTGCCTCTTTATGTGGAGGGTTTTGATGTACCTGCTTACGAGATAGCCGGCAAACCCGTGAATGCCTTGTATGCAAAAGTGGAAGAGGATCATTTCTATATGATAGGTGACAACCGTGACAACTCCAATGACAGCCGCTTTTGGGGGTCTGTACCGTATAGCCTCATCGTTGGTAAACCATGGCTTATCTATATGAGCTTGGAACACCGCTCTTATGAAGAGGTACTCAAAGGTGATGTCAATGGTGGCGGAAAAGACAACGAAGGGCTTAGACGCGTCTGTGGCGATATTGATATACAATCACAAGAGTGCGAGCAGCTTTGGGATGCACAGCGTTTCACCGTACGTTGGGGACGTGTGGGAAGACGTGTGCAGACCATACAAAATGAACAACCTATCCAATAAGCGCTAAAGGAAAAAGAAAATGAGTAAAAAGTTTTACATTGCCACAGACCATGCAGGCTATGCACTCAAAGCGTACATCAAAGAGTTTGTCTTAGGGCTGGGTCATGAAATCATAGACCTCGGACCAGATTCTGCTGACCGTGTAGACTATCCTGACTACGCACAAAAATGCGCCCATGCCGTACTTGGCGACAAAGGCAGTTTTGGCATACTCATCTGCGGTACAGGCATCGGCATCAGCATCGCGGCCAACAAAGTACCCGGTATCAGAGCAGCACTCTGCCACGACCACTACACCGCCAAGCTCACACGCCAACACAATGATGCGAACATCCTTTGTTTTGGTGAGCGTGTCGTAGGTAAAGGTGTCATCGAAGAGATGATAGAAGCCTTTGCCACCACTGAGTTTGAAGGTGGCAGACACGCAGGTCGCGTGGCAAAGATAGAAGGGTGTAGTTTTGGGGCTGATATACATTAATATCAATAAAGGATAGAGATGCACTGGATATATTTACTACTTGCCATTTGCTTTGAGGTGATGGCAACGCTCTCTATTAAACAGGCCACTCTAGGCAATACCTATGTCTGGAGCACCATTATCACTATTTTGTATATCATATCGTTTAGTTTTGTCTATTATGCTACAAAATCAATTGAAATTGGAACAGTCTATGCAATTTGGGCTGGGATGGGAACTGCCCTTATTGTCGTTCTCGGTTGGTTGATTTTTAAAGAGGAGATGAATGTGTACAAAATCGCCGGTGTTATCTCTATCATTTTCGGCGTTGTGTTGTTGAAATTTCAGGCAACATCATAGAATAACCCATTTTAAGGAAGCAATTAACTACACTCTTTTGATGCACTTGACTTTCATTATATACTTTAGTATACTACGAAAAAATCAAGGACATCTTCGTGCGTTTCAATCCAAAATACCTCTCGTTATTACTGTTTACCAGCAGTGTACTCTACGCAAATGAGGTCGGGGTTGATGGGCAGGTAAGACTTCGCTTTGAGACATTTGACAACATGAACGAAAAATACTATGGCACAAACCCTAAGCTTGGAGAGGCAAAAGATAGCTATCTGATGAGCAGAATACAAGTAGGACTTTTTTACAGGTTTAACGAAGAGTGGGATGCGAGAATCTCCATGCAGGATGCAAGAGTTTTTGGCTGGGGTTTTGACAATACTGACTGGTACAACAGCGAGTTCAATCAAGTACACAGTACCCAAACCGACTACTTTGAGCTCTATGAAACCTATCTAAGATACTCAAGCAATGGGTTCACTGTGACAGCAGGACGACAAAAATTACCCTACGGAGATATGAGAGTTTTTGGACCTGGAGAGTGGAAAAACTCTGGTAAATGGATATGGGATGCAGTAAAAACATCGTATAAAGACGGTAAAAACTTTTTAGACTTTTTTTATGGTGCGATGATGTTGCATGACCCAGATGAGTTTAGTTTAAACGACCGTCACGGCTACTATGGTGCAGGGATGTACGGGCACTATGTCTACAAAGAAAAAGCGGCAATCGAACCCATCTTGGCATTTAAACTCAATGATGAAATCAATGCTATTTACAGAAAACTAGAGAGCTATTATGCCGGAGTAAGAGTCTATGATAAAGACTTCCATGGTTTCTTTTATGATGCGACCTATGTCAAATCATTGGGGGACTACACAAGGCTAGATGCACAAACAGTTGACATCGATGGAATTGGTTATCATGCAGATGCAGGTTACCATTTTAAGCCGATTCATACCAAACTCCGAGTTGGTTACACCTATGCAACCGGAGACAACCCAAACACAAAAGAAAACGAAAATTTTGATACCGTCTTTGGACTCAGTGATAAATACTATGGCAGATTAAACCTTTTTCAGTGGACAAATATCAAAGACAGTGAGATAAATGTCATAGTTGACTCCTACGAAAATACCCGCATCAAACTGGAGTACCATACCTTTTATGCAGATGAACCCAGCAACAAATGGCTCAGCTACACCGTTCCTTCCATTCAAAATGACCACTATGGAGACGAGGTTGATCTGTTTGGTACCTATGCTTACTCAAAAGATTTTAACATTCTCTTGGGAGTTGGCTACTTCATCGCCGGTGAATATGTGGTTGAAGCGGCGACTAAAAATCAATACATCACCGATGACAATGCCTTTGGATTTGTGGCACAGTTTACTTATAATTTCTAATCCTATGTTACAATAGCTCCACTATAATGCCTCAAGGCAATCAAGGAGTTATCATGTCACTTACACTGGGTGAAAAAGAGATTATCTTAAGCAGTATCAGAAATATCCCTGATTTTCCAAAACCGGGTATCCTCTTTAAAGATATCTCTACCCTGCTCTCCAATCCCAAAGCCTTAGATACCCTTATGACACACTTGGAAAATAGATATAAAAGTTATGGGCTTGACTATGTGGCTGGGATTGATGCCAGAGGGTTTATCTTTGGGAGTATCTTGGCAGACAGACTGGGAGTTGGCTTTGTACCTGTTCGCAAAAAGGGCAAACTTCCCTACACAACCGTAGCAGAGAAATACTCTTTGGAGTATGGGTTTGATGAAGTGGAGATACACATCGATGCTTTTGGTGAACAAAAAGGCGCAAGAGTGTTGCTCATGGATGACCTCATCGCCACAGGCGGTACTGCTAAAGCAGCAGCGACTCTCATTGACAAAGTGGGTGCACACTGTGTTGAAGCGTGTTTTGTGATGGAGCTAGGTTTCCTCAGAGGTCGTGAAGGCTTTAGTGCACCCGTGTACTCTGTTTTAGAAATAGACTAACACAACATGAGAGTCACACTTTTTTTCTTTATCTTTTTGGCGTTTTTCTTTGCGCTGCATGCGCTTTTTTACTCCAGAGTCATCAAAAAACTTTTAGTGCCAAAAAGCGCAAAACACACCTTTAGCTTTCTTTTGGCACTCAACTTCATAGGCAACATTCTCTATGTGGTGGGGCGATACACACAGGGCATGGGCAATGAAGCCTATTATCTTTTTTCACTCTCTATCGGCTTGTCTTTTGTGCTGCTTTTGTATCTGATAGTCCATGAAGTGCTTCACCTTTTCCACAAAACACTCAAGAATGTCGATATCTCCAAAAGAGCATTTATCAAAAAAAGTGGCGATACAGCTTTGTTTGCTCTCTCTACTTCGTATGTCAGCGCCAGTGCCTATGAGGGAAGCAAAGAACCTGCGGTCAATGTAGTGCCGTGCAAGCTCTTTGATTTTTCCATCGTTCAAATTTCTGATCTGCATATCGGAGGGCTGATAGACCAGAACTTCATCAAAGAGGCTGTTGAAACAATAAACGCACTCAAACCAGACATCGTTTTTATCACCGGAGATCTCATCGACACAGCACTTGATACCATACAACCCGGTATCATGGAACTAGATAAGATTGATGCCAAACACGGCATCTATTATATTTTAGGCAATCATGAGTATTTTCACGACCCTCTTAGCATTATCACATTCATCAAAACCACTAAACTTACTTTGCTTCTCAACGAGAGTGTTCAAATCGATGCATTGAAGCTCAACATCGTTGGGGTAACAGACCTCATTGGCTACCGAGTGGGTCTGCTTGAACCCGATATCCATCAAGCTTTTGCAGGTATCAATCCTGAGTACAAAACGATACTCTTGGCACACCAGCCAAAATTTATAGAAGAATTGGGAACATACACACCCGATCTGATACTCAGCGGTCACACCCACGGCGGTCAGATTTGGCCTTTTGGATACTTGGTCAGACTGCAACAACCTTATGTCAAAGGCCTGCACAAACTGGAAAACGGCAGCACTATTTACGTCAACAGCGGTATTGGATTTTGGGGGCCGCCTATGCGGCTGGCTTCTCAGGCAGAAATAGCGTATATCGTTTAATTCAGGTTTAATGAATTATAACCTCTCATTGGATATAATCCAGACCATACCACCACACGAAGAGTAAAACATGAATTTAAATAAAGAAATATATATCCCAAAACCAAGCAAAAACGACCCTGATGCGCTAGGGCATTTTGGTAAATTTGGCGGTCGTTATGTACCAGAGACACTGATGCCCGCACTTGAGCAACTGAGACTGGACTATGAAGCAGTGCGTTTTGATGCAGAGTACTGGAAAGAGGTGGACTACTACTACAAAAACTATGTGGGCAGACCCTCTGCGCTTTACTTTGCACAAAACATCTCCAAGGAAGTCGGTGCAAATGTGTATCTCAAAAGAGAAGACCTTAACCATACAGGCGCACACAAAATCAACCACACGATTGCTCAGGCGATATTGGCAAAGCGACTTGGCAAGAAAAAGGTCATCGCAGAAACTGGTGCAGGTCAACACGGCGTAGCCACAGCAACGGTTGCTGCACTGTTTGGACTGGAGTGTGAAGTGTTTATGGGTGCTAAAGATGTAGCGCGTCAAGAGCTCAATGTTTTTCGGATGAAACTGATGGGTGCCAAAGTACATGCAGTGGAGTCAGGCAGCCGTACCCTCAAAGATGCGATGAATGAAGCCATACGCCACTGGGTCACCAACGCGCGTGACACCTACTACATCATCGGAACCGTAGCAGGGCCTCACCCCTATCCGATGATGATACGAGATATACAGTCTATCATCGGCTGGGAAGCCAAAGCCCAATTGCAAGAAGTCAAAGGCTGTCTGCCGGACAAAGTCATCGCCTGCATCGGTGGCGGCTCCAACGCGATGGGTATTTTTAGCCACTTTTTAGAAGATGAAAGTGTGGAATGTATCGGCATTGAAGCTGGAGGAGAAGGTCTGGATGGCAAACACGGCTGTTCCCTTGAAAAAGGAAGCCCCGGTGTGTTACACGGACAACTCTCTTACCTGCTCCAAGATGAAGACGGGCAGATACAAGAAGCACACTCCATCTCCGCTGGACTGGACTACCCAGGCATCGGACCTGAGCATGCCTTTTTAAAAGATGCAGGCAAAGTCACGTATGATCATGTCACCGATGACGAGGCATTAGAAGCTTTTGTATGGCTCTCTCAAGCTGAAGGCATCATCCCTGCATTTGAGAGTTCACATGCGATTGCCTATCTAAAGAAGATGAAACCTGAAGCCATCAAAGGCAAAACGATCCTCATCAACCTCTCAGGACGTGGCGATAAAGATATGATGCAGGCAAAAGAGATCTTAAAAGAACAATTCAATTAATACCAAAAGGAACCAGAATGAACTTTGAATTAACCGCACTCCCCCTCAGTGACATCAACTCTGACTTGGAAATCGTGTTTGTCATCAACAAAGATGACAGCCACCACTTTGTACAAGATACACTTCTGCTCAAAAAAGCAGGGTTTGAAGCCGGGCAGGATGAAACCTGTCTACTTGTGGGAGAAGACCGACTGTATGTCGGAGCAGACACTTTAACGAGCACTGCCATCAGAACCGCTGCTGCATCAGCCATCAGAGCACTCAAAGGCACAGCGTACAAGTCGCTTAAAGTGGCTACCTACACCAACAAAGGATGCTCCTACACCTTGCGTGCCATGGTAGAAGGGTTTATTTTGGGTGCCTATAGTTTTAACACCTATAAAAGCAAAAAAAAGAAAAATCCTATCAAACACATTACCGTATCACTTGAAGAGTATGCAGATTTTACCCTTGAGATCGAAAAAGCTTCTGAAGCCATACACAAAGCGCAGATCATCGCTGATGCGACCAACTTCACACGCGACATCGTCAATACTACTCCCGATGACTGTTACCCAGAAGTGATGGCAACCATCGCTGAAGAGATGGCCCAGCAGACAGGACTGCACTGCAAAGTACTCAAACCAAAAGAACTGCGCAAAGAAAAGATGCAAACCCTTCTGGCTGTTGCACGTGCAAGCCGCCATAAACCTCGCGTCATTCATCTCTCACACAAACCAAAAGATGCCAAATGTGTGGTGACTCTTGTAGGCAAAGGTCTTACCTACGATAGTGGTGGACTAAGCCTAAAACCAGCTGATTTCATGGTGACCATGAAGTCGGATAAAAGCGGCGGTTCTGCGGTCATCGGCATCATGAAAGCCGTAGCTGAGATGAATCTTCCCGTCGAAGTACACGGTTTTGTAGGAGCAGTAGAAAACATGATAGGCGGCGATGCCTATAAACCTGATGATGTGCTCGTTGCCAAAAACGGTAAGACCATCGAGATACGCAACACGGATGCAGAAGGGCGTTTGGTGCTTGCCGATACGCTGTGTTACGCACAACAAGAAGTCAAAGCAGACTACATCTTTGACTTTGCCACACTTACAGGGGCTTCAGTGGTAGCAGTAGGAAACTACACCTCTTCAGTGATGGGAAACAACAAAGAGATGCAAGCTTTAGTGGTCAAAGAAGCGCACAATGCAGGAGAGCTTGCCACAGCACTGGACTTCAACCGCTACCTCAGAAAGACCATCAAGTCTGAAATAGCTGACATCTGCAACATTTCAAACACACGTTACGGTGGCGCCATTACTGCGGGGATGTTTTTGTCTGAATTTATAGACGAAGACCATGCTGAAAAATGGGCACACATCGATATCGCAGGACCAGCTTTTGTAGAACATATTTGGGGTGAAAACCCGCATGGTGCTTCAGGCGCAGGGGTAAGAATGATGGTCAAACTCATCGAAAATCTAGCAGCAGACAAAAGCCACAAATAGTGGCATTTGTTTTGTTACCTTATCTTTCGTGAAACGCTTCAGAGAATGTCTTAATAATCGGCTTTGTAAGATACGTTAACACACTTCTGTTTCCGGTGATGATGTCTATCTGAGCTGTCATCCCTGGGGTCAGTTCTATCTTTTTATGGTCTTTAGAGACAAGCTCTGTTTTATCCAACACAATCAAAACTCTAAAATAGTATTTATCGCCTTCTTGCGTTTTTTCGAGTATGGTGTCAGGGCTGATATACTCTACTTTTCCATGAAAAATACCGTAAATACTGTAATCATAGGCATCAAGCTTGATAGCAGCAAGCTGCCCTTTCTTTACAAAAGAGATGTCCGATGGAGACATCTTGGCTTCAATAATAAGCTTGTCTCCAAAAGGTACCAGCTCAAGTATCACATCACCTGCGCGTACTTTAGCACCCTGCGTGGTGATGATGATATTTTTAACGATGGCATCCATAGGTGCGTAAATCGTTGTGCGCTCAAGGGTAATCTCTTTATCGGCAAGTTCTTGTTTTTTGGTAGAGAGTTCCTCTTCCACTTTGGTCATATCGGTTTGAGATTCTTTAAAATAAGTATTTTTTACATTAGACATTTTACCCTTGAGTTCAGCGATTTGACGCTTCAGACGGATGATTTCAATCGCGCCGATATCACCGCTTTTTAGCAAAGGCAAGTTCATACCTAGCTCTTCTTTTGCCAAATCCAAAGACTCGTTCAGTGCGGAAAGTTCATCATTCAGTGTGCGTTGTCTTCTATGAAAAAGTGCCGTTTGATTCTCAACAAATTCAGGATACTCTTTAATCGATGGCGAAAAAGATAAGGGTTTTTCATATACTTCAGCATTGAGCCGCACAAGTGCTGCTTCGAGTGCTGCCACTTTTGATTTACTCTCATCAAATGCTGCCTGTGCCTGTTCTTTTTCCAAAACAACCAGCTCCTGCCCTTGCTTCACCTGATGCCCTTCATCTACAAATATCTCTTCTATGACACCGTCGATGGCAGACTGAATCTCCTGTGTTTTAGCAGTCGCGATGACTTGTCCGCTGGCATGGGAAATCTGATCAAGATGCGCATAAGAAGCCCATACAGAAAAAGGGATAATAATCAGTCCCAAAACGCCCAGTACAATCCAAACAGGATTAATCAGTGACTTATACGGCAATTTTTCTTGTTTCATGCTCATCCTTGCACTTTGTTTTTTGCACCTGCATTCAGCTGAGCAAGCACCGCATCTTTAGCCCCATCCAACACAATCCCCTGTGGACCCACAACGATGATGCGGTTGACCAAAGCAAGTAAAGCAGGCTTATGGGTCACAACGACTAATGTATGATTTGGCGCCAAATGTCCGGCAATCGCCTGCAATATCTTACGTTCGGTTTGGTCATCCATATTGGCGGTAGGTTCATCCAAAAATAGAGCGAGTGACTGCATCAGCATCAGTCTGGTGAGCGCTATCATCTGTTTTTGTCCACCGGAAACACTCTCTCCACCTTCAGGAATGGGCGTATCAAGACCTTGCGGTAGGGTGTTTAGCAAATGAATCAGATTGGTTTTATGTGCAGCTTGGATGATTTTTTCATCATCTACCCCTATGAGTCCCAACAACAGATTGTCACGCAAAGTTCCTGAGATGAGTTTGACATTTTGGGGCAAGTATCCTATACGTTCACTGAGTTTGTTACGTGAGATATGCTGCATATCGATGCCACCCATGAGTACTTTGCCTGATTGGGGTTTGTAGAGCCCCGCTAAGAGTTTAAGTAAAGTCGATTTCCCTGAACCGATCACCCCTACAATCGCTACCCTTTCACCCGGAGCAATACTCAAGTTTGCCACAGAAATCGCCGGTGCATTTTCGCCATAGGCAAAAGCAGCATTTTTACACTGAAAATGGGGCACTTGCGTTGCAGGTGTCAACGGTGATTCCACTCCTTCATTGTCACGCTCTAGGGCATACACGCGATCAAGGTCTGCAAGGGCTATTTTGGTTTTTCCCCACTGCACCAAAAGATTGGGAAGCATCGAAATTGGAGAGAGCACTCTGCCTGAAAGTATGGTGACCGCGATGAGTCCCCCCATCGTTAGATCAGTGGTCGTAGCCACCAGATAGGCCCCCATGGCTACCAGTGCGATATAACTAAACTGCTGTAAAAACGCAGAAAAATAGGTCGCCATCTCGCTGTAGTGACGAATCTCTATATCATCATGGATGGCATCTTCAGTCAGACTGTTCCAGCGGCTCAACAGACTCCACCCTGCCCCTGTAGCTTTAATGTTTTCAGCATTTTCTACACTCTCCACGAGTAGTCCCAGTTTACGATGTGATGCCATCGAAGAGGAGGTGGTGAGCACTTCTATTTTTTTACGAAAAAAGAGCCCGGCTACGATAGAAAGCAGCAAAAATGCGACCACAATCAGACCCATCTTCCAGCCTGAAAGCAAGACAATCACCGCCAAAAAAATCATCGAAAAAGGAAAGTCTATCAGTAGATACAAAGCAGCCGTAGAGATAAACGCACGGATGGAAACATAACTTTGCAACTGTCCCGAGAGTGTTCCCACGCTTTTAGGCAGCATATCTAGGCGAATCTTTAAAAAACGGTTAAAAATGTCATGGGAAAAGACCATATCCATATTTTTCATAGCATGATCTAGAATGCTGGAGCGTGACAGCTTGACGATTAACTCTAAAAAAATGGCGATGAATACTCCTATGCTCAGTGCTACGAGCGTTGAGATGCCCTCAGTAGGAATCACTCTGTCATAGACCTGCATGCTAAAGAGCGATGTACCAAGTGCCAAAAAGTTGATGCCAAAAGAGGCAATCGCCGCATAGATGACAATGGGCTTTTGTCGCAGGGCAACGCGTTTGAACAATGCTTTAGCTGAGTGAACCTCTGAAGCCATTCTCTCTGATTTGAGTGGGGTAAACATCGTGCCTTTTGGAAAACCTTTAGTGGTATTTACCCCTTGTGGGCTTTCACTCTTCCAGCTTCCATCTGCCTCATGCTCGACAATGACACGCACACCCTGACCTGGAACCAGTGCCAAAACAGGCAGACTCTGGTGCTCAAGCTTGGAACGCCACTGTGCTTTTTGCAACCCGTACAACTCAAAAAAACTCTCATAAAAATGAAGTACGGCTTTATCTTCCACAGACTCGATGCTCTCTTGGAGTATTTCAAGTTCATAGAGTGAAAGCCGTGAGGTTGCCAGAACGCCCAGTGAACACTCTTGGGTCAACCATGTGATGTCTTGCTGTACCTCTTGTGTGTTCAAGTATATCATCGTGCTCCCTTATGTTCAAAGTCTATGCGTCCTGCTTGCAGTGATAGTCTGTAAGATGAAGCGATGAGTACTGCTCTGAGTGTTGCCAGCGAGAGATAATTTTGTGTCACTTCTCTTGATGTGTTGACCAAATCAAGCCACTGTCGTTTTCCGGCTATGAAGAGTCGCGTATAAGAGTCCAACACTTTTTGAGAAGACTTAATGGTCTCTTCTATGCTTGCTTTACGACCCAATGCTGACTGATAATCTGCGTAATCAGAGATTAAGCCATCGACTAACTCTGCTTCTTTGGTTTGGAGTTCATTTTGGGCTTGAAGTACTTTGTATTTGGCGCTTTCCATGTTTGAAAGTGCAGAAAGTCCTGCTCCAGGAGAATAGGTGACCGCAGCATACACCAAAGTGTCACTTTCTATACCATCAACAAAAACCGTACCCCGTTGATGTTCTGCACGCAAAGAGACATTGGGCATGATTACCGCGTCGGTTCCCTTTTTTTCAGCCTGAGCGATGGCGATTTGGGCTTCATAGGTTTTAAGGGTGGGGTGCGTGGAGAGCATCTCATCTTTTAACTTTCCAAAAGAGAATGCATGTTTGAGTAAAGCATCTTGCTTAAAGCTGATGCTACACTCAAGCGGTTCGCCTGTTAAGACTTCAAGTTGTGATTTTGCCATCTGGTATCTGGATTGTGCGGTGATGAGATCGGCATCGATTTGCGAAAGACGTGATAAAAGCAGTTCTCTATCAGACTCAGAGGAAACACCTGCTTCAACACGGCGTCCCAACATCTCTAAGAGACTCTGAAGCTGTTCTTTACCTTTGGTAAAACTTTTAATCTCACCATCAGCCTGTACAAACTGCTCTACGACATTGAGCAAGGTATTTGCCACACCATAAGCACTCTCATCGAGCATCGCATGGGCTTGGCGTTCTTTAGAGTGTGCTGCTTCATTGAGTGCGTCTAGTTTTCCACCCGTCCAAAGCGGCTGATCAAGGCGGAAATTACCGCCCGTACGCCCCTGAGAACCTCTACTAAAATCTACAGAGGGTGTAGGAAAATAGTTCCATTTTGCACTCTCCACCTCTGCTTTTGCACCAAGAAGCAACTGTTCAGAGGCACGTATGCTGGGGTAGTGTTTATACGCTGCACTGAGTAGTTGTCCTACTTCTTTGGTGCAGGCGCTGCTCTCTCCTGCTTTGGCGTAGATATCGTACGTTTGTGCTTGTGCACAAGCAGTAAAAAGAAAAGAACACACAAGAAAAAATCTACAATACACCGCTTGGCACCCTTTGGTTTGAATCATAAAACAATTATAGTCAATTATGCCTAAACATCATCTCTTCTACAGGACAATCTGTCCCGCCGCTATCATATTGGCTAAATCGGCATCACTAAAGGTTGTGCTTGATCCGCTGAGTGTTGCAATGGTCGACCAAGAATGTGAACCAAAAAAACCTGGACCGTTATAATCAATCTGCAAACTTGTACCATTCATATTGACATAGTCACCTATATTGCTGGCATTCACGGCAATACCTTGATTTGAAAAGAAGCCTGAGAGATCGATTACATCTTCGTTTGCTTCAAAAATGGTATCTTTATCCGTATAAAAATCGGTTATCGTATCGGTAGCGATTCCGCCTGTGCTGGAAGTATCAATCGGTGAATAGACAAAGATGTCTTGCCCTGTACCACCTGTAAGTGCATCTGAACCTGCAGCTCCAATGAGAATGTCATTTCCGCCACTCCCACTGAGTGAATCATTGCCTGCTGAGCCTTGAAGCAGGTCATTGGAAGAACCGCCTGTGAGCGCCTGATTGCCAAATCCGCCGATAAGATTGACTTCTATCGGTGCTGCAGTGACAGGGACATTGATGGTAGCGGTGGAGCTTGCTGTATCGCCGTCCATATCCGTTGTGGTGTAGGTGAATGACTCAGTGTATGCAGTTGATACCACTGCAGGTGCTGCAAAACTGGCTGCTCCGGAGTCCATATCTACACTCACATTTGAGCCTAGTGTCGTTACAAAGGAGATGGTATTGGTTGCATCATTAAAACTATAATTAATAGGTGCTCCTCCTGTTACTGTAATCGTTCCCGTTCCATCAGCCTGATAATTGTAGGTATAAGTAATACCATCAGCTACAAACGATTTGACATACCCACCATCTCCGCCGTAAGTACTGCTAAATGAACCTGAAACATTGCCCACCAAAGGCAGCAATGGTACGGTCGCAGCCAATGTTGAGTCCAAATCAGCCAAAGAGCTAATCTGCGTTGCATTAATGTTCGTATCGGTGATGCCATCGTAAGCAATGTTATTCATCGCAGCAGCATTGATACCGATAGCGTGGGAGAGAATGTTGTTTGCAGAGAGGAAATTAGTCCATGTGCTTCCTGTATCGGTTGCATAGTTGGCATTTCCTCCATTTGGTACTCCATCAGAGAGGAAGTAAGAGACATTTTGTACGTCAGATCCTGTTAGTTTACCGGGGTCTCCAAACGTTGCCATTGCTTCAGAGAGCGCGGTATCATAATTTGTACCACCCATGTTGGCTTCAAGCGTTGCCATGATTTGCTTGGCTTCATCAGGTGTTACCCACGCACTTAGACTACTCGCATTATCTCCGAAGATAACCAGCATGACTTTGACATCACCGAGTGAATCATACTTACTGATGAGATTAAAGAGTGCTTGTTTTGCCAACTCAAGATTCGTCACTTCACCTTCAGAATTCGGAGGATTTCCATCGTTTGGTGTCCATGCCATACTACCGGAGAGATCGAGTGTTACCATAAGGTTGGTATTGATTGCTGAAGGGGTAAATGTCAGTGTTGATGCACTGATTACAGGTGCATCATCCAACACGCGTACATCGAGCGTCCCTGTTGTGCTGAGTCCATCACTATCGGTTACCGTAACAACAACCGGTACAACAGCATTGTCTCCGGACGCACCTGATGTTAAAGTGTATGTATAGCCCACAACACCCGTTGAGGCATTAAAACTGTCAATCGTCATATATCCGTTTGCCACAGCATACTGTGTTCCATTTCCCACATTGGCAGCTGTAACCAATGTCCCACCCAAAGTGATAGACGCCAAACCTTCTACATCAGAGATGACAAAAGTACCCGTCGTACTCTCTTCTGTTGAAGTACTGTTGTTTCCGCTTGGCATAGCCGCTTCATCTACGGTTATCTCTCCAGCTACACTGCCGTTAATGTCAGCAAAAACTATAGAAGGAGCATCATTGACCGCTGCGATCGTCCATGCAAACGAAGCCGTATCGCTTCCACCTTGTCCATCACTCACTGTGTAAGTAAAACTTGCAGCCCCCGAATAGTTCAGAGTCGGTACAAAGGTAATCACCCCACCGGCAAGTGAGACAGTGCCACCAAAAGCACCTTGCACACTGACGAGTGTCAGTGTATCACCATCCACATCCGTATCATTGGCAAGTAATCTACCCACAGGGATGGTTACATCGTTATCCTCAGCACTGACAAATACTTCACTTGCAGGCAATGTTGTAGGATTCGACGGAGAGTTTGCTACTGCAAATTGATAAAATGCATCTGAATGTACCAAAACAGACTCAGGTGACTCAGAAATCATCATCGAAAAATTTACCCGTCCCATACTCGCTAGCTGAGCTTCAAAAGCACTTTGTTCGGTTGGTGTAGGTGCTCTGTCATAGGCATTGGTAACCAATACTGTGACAAATGTTGCATCACTCATAGATGCAAAATCAATTTCACTGCCATCTAAGAAAGCTTGCGCAACTCCCTCAGGTGTTATCGTGCCTGCTTGCAATTGATTGATATAATAATTATATCCACCTATATCAGGTTCACGACCCAACATCGTGTCATAAAAACGGAATAAACCTGAGTAGATGCTATAAGGGGCATCATTGGCAACCAAATTGGTATCATTGACTGCATCTGGAGCGATGTTGATGAGGACACTCCCGGTATCTGATACAGTCGTTGGATTGCCCGCGACATCTGAAACTGTTGCACTGACCGTATAAGTGCCCTCAACGAGTGCTGTACCCACATCAGCACTATACATTCCACCTGATACTGTTGCATTGAAGGTTTGTGTCGAAGCACCTTGTGTGACGGTGATGCTGACTGTTGTTCCATTGGCCGCATCAGTTGTACCGGAGATAGTAGGTGTATCATCATAAATGGCATCAGGCGCATTGACTGTGAGTGTAGGCGGTGTGACATCGATGGTGATGCTGTAATCATTAGAATCACTGCTCACATTGCCAGCTGCATCAGTAGCTGTAACATGTAACGTATGGGTTACTTCAGTAAGAGCAGATGCAGGCGTAAATGTCCATGCGCCACTGCTGTTTGCTGAAGTTGTGCCTAATAGTCCTCCAACACTGTCATAGATGTGAACCGTTGAGCCTGCCTCTGCCGTACCGACAAGCGTTGGGGTGATGTCATCTGTTGTCTCACCACTGCTACGCGTTCCTTGAATAGAGCCAACATCATCAATAATAGAAGCAATAACCGGTGCACCTGCTCCACTAGGAGCAGCAGTGTCGATAGTGAGATTAAATGCGCCTGAACGCGGACTCTCAACTGTGACTACCGTAGCGGTTGCAGTCAACGAATGGGCACCAACAGCCAATACCGCAGGGAGTTCAAGACTCCAATTGCCTGAACCATCAGCCGTTACGGTACCCAGAACAATTGCCCCTTCATAAATCGTCACAAGTGCACCTGAAGGTGCTGTACCGTTAAGTGTCGGTTGCGCATCGTTTGTACTGACGCCTGAAGCAAAGGTTCCCTCAAGTGGTGCAACATTGTCTGTAAGTGTATTGATAACAGGGACTGCTAAGTTTGTTATGAGTGTAAAGCTTGATGCAGACGATGGTACACTGGTATTGCCTGCTATGTCAGTCTGTGTTGCGGTGATGCTGTGAGTACCGTTTGCTAAAGAAACAGTCGGTGTGATGCTCCAAGAACCATCCGCTGCAGCTGTTGTTCTGCCAATTTCAACAGGCGCAGATCCGCCAACACCATCGGTGTCATCATATGCGATGACGGTTGCACCTGCTTCTGCACTTCCTGCTGCACCGACAAGGGTTGGTGTAGCATCATCCGTACCGGCACCAATCGTTGTACCAGAGTTGTCTTGTAGTGTAAAAGATGGTGCAAGCGCACTGGTATCTACTGTAAAGCTATAAGGACCTGTTGGAACACTTGTATTGCCTGCAGCATTGGTAGCTGTGGCAGTGATAGCGTGTACACCCGTACCCAAGGTTGAAGTGCTTACACTCCAATTGCCAGCTGAATCGGCAACGACTGTTGCCACAAGAGAAGCATCCGCAAACACACTGACTGTTGCGCCCGCTTCTGCCGTTCCTTTGATCTCTGGGTTTGTATCATCTGTGACACCTGTATCTTTGGCAATATTACCAACAATCACACCAAAATCATCAATCGCATTGAGAATAACTGGTGCAACGGGTGCACCACTGCCTATGGTCTCCAATACAACAGCAGGTGATGATGGGCTAGAAACATTCCCTGCACTATCGGTTGCTGTGATAGTAAAGCTATGCGTACCTGCAATAAGTGGTGTAGAAGGGGTAAATGTCCAAGTTCCTGTCTCAGTTGCTGTTGTTGTCCCCAGCACTGTAATGCCGTCATACACCGTCACAGTACTTCCTGCTTCAGCGATACCGCTCAGTGTCGGTTTTGCATCATCAGTCGTATCTGGGTTTGCATCAGCAATGTTGATAGGACCTTGGATATCTCCTATGTCATCAAAGATGCCAGTAATCGCCAGGTTAGCGGGCAGTGATGAGGGTGCTATAGTATCGATGGTTATTGCATAAATATTGGAATTGGCACTCACATTCCCAGCTTGGTCTGTTGCCGTGACATGATAGGTGTAAGTTGTTCCATTGCTTGCACCCGTATGGGTAAAACTCCATGACCCTGTACCGTTTGTGGTGGTTTGCCCCAAAAGCGTTGAGCCATCATACACCTTAATAATACTCCCAGCCTCTGCAGTTCCTTTGAGTGTTGGCGTAGTGTCATTAGTAAATCCATTATTGGAAACCGTTCCTGTTAGGGGAGCCACATCATCCTCCACACTTGTAATGACAGGCATCCCTACACTGCCACCCTCACCTGGTGCAGTGGTATCTACCAAAAAGCTAAATGCATCAGAAAGTGTACTCACCGTACCGGCTGCGTTGGTAGCAGTAGCTGTTATGGTATGACTGGATGCATCTGCAAGACCTGACATCGCATAGCTCCATGTCGACCCCGTAACGGTTGCATTGCCAAGAAATATGCCGTTATCATACACTTGTACTGTAGTCCCTGCCACTGTTGTACCGTTAATCAACGGTGTCACATCATCCGTGATGACACCAGAAGTAAAGTCACCTACTTTATCAGGGTCATTGTCACTCAAAGTTGTAATGAGTGGTTGAGCTGGGATACTGGTGTCGATAGTGATTGGCAGTGCTGGACTTTGAAGTGATTCATTACCAGCAGCATCTGTGAGTGTGTAACTAAAAGTATGCAGACCTTCTACTAAAGGGGTTGTTGGCGTCAAAGTGCCCGTTGTAGCATTATAATTTGCAGCAACCGCCACGCCGTCAACATAAAGTTTAGGTGTATCACTAAGACCCGTACCTACATTGATACCCGGTTGGTTATCATCGGTCATGGGTGCCGTGCTTGTGGCATTTTGTATCGCTCCAATATTATCTTCATAATCAAGTGGTGCAGTTGGTTGTGCAGGTGCAGAGGTATCTATCGTAAGTACCAGTGCAGGACTTTTACCCGATTCATTGCCTGCAGCGTCAGTCAGCGTATAAGTCAAGCTATAGGTTTGACCATTTACGAGAGGGGTTACAGGGGTGAGCGTACCGCGAACAGAGTCATAGTCAGCTGCTACAAAAACACCGTCCACATAGAGTTTTGGTGTACCACTCAGTGATGTGCCGACATTTACCCCAGGGCGTGTATCGTCTGTTGTTGGTGCCGTACTTGTGGTGCTCTGTATAGTACCAATGTTATCTTCATATGATAACGATCCCGTTGGGGTTGATGGCGCGATGGTATCGATGGTTAGAACATAATTGTTAGAAGGATCACTGACATTGCCTGCTGTATCCGTAGCAGTTACCACAAAAGAATGGGTACCATTATTTAAGGCGGTCGCAGGGGTAAATGTCCAATCACCACTGCTGTTTGCTGTTGTAATCCCCAGTAAATTGATGCCATCAAAGATACGAACTGTTGAGCCTGCCTCAGCTGTACCAACTAGTGTTGGTGTCGTATCATCCGAACTTGCACCACTTGGTGTTGAGCCTTGAATGGAGCCAACATCATCAATAATATCGCTAATCTCAGGCACAGTTGGTACTGCAGTATCAACACGAACAATTTGTGTCGCAGGGATGCTCGCATTTCCCGCACTATCAGTTGCTACAACACTCACAGTATGTGTTCCATCTGCAGGTACTTCACCTACAGCATACGAAGCACTCCATACACCACCTGTAGCAACTACAGTCTTGGTCACGCCACCAAAGGTGACTGCCACGGAACTTCCAGCCTCAGCCGTTCCACTTATCACCACGCCATCACTTTTTTCTACTGCATTGATGATATTGTCACCCTCAACCGTATTGATAGTCGGTTGCGTCGGCGCAAGCGTATCAATACGCACAAATTTTTCAGTCTCTAGACTCACATTGCCCACACTATCAGTAGCCGTAGCGACAACACGATAATTACCATCTACAGGAACTTGCCCTGCATCAAAAGTGACAGACCAAATACCACTTCCATTTGCAACCACTTCACCCAGATACACAGTGTTGTTATAGAGCTTCACAATAGAGCCTGCTTCTGCCGTTCCAGAGATGGTCACGCCATCTTCTTTTTCAGCCGCATCAATGACATTATCGGTTTCGATGTCATCAATCGTTGTTGCAGCTGGTGCAGCGTTGTCGATGGAGAAGGTAAAGTTAGCCGATTGTGATGTACTATTTGCTGAATTAGTTGCCACAGCATAAACAGTATGAGCACCTGCACCAAGTGGTAAAGCAGGAGTAATACTCCATGTTCCATCTGTAGCAACAAGTGCCGAACCAATAAATATAGTATCTACAAAAACTTCTACACTAGTTCCTGCTGGCGTTGTACCACTAAAAGTTGGTCGCGTATCGTTTGTAGCACTTCCGGTACCAAAATCACCCGTAGTGGTTGGCACATCATCAAAATAACTTGAAATAGTTGGTGCTGTGACAGTTGAAGCATCTACAGTAAAGTTTAACGGCAATGAGGTAGCGCTGTTTCCTGCTGAATCGGTTGAACTTACAGTAAGTGTGTGTGTTGCATTAGAAAGTGGATCCGAAAGCTCAAGCGTCCATGTTCCATTTGTCGCAACCGTAGTCTGACCTATCTGAGTAGCACCATCAAAGATTTTAATGGTTGAGCCGGCTTCACCAGTTCCTGAAAGTGTTGGGAAAGCATCATTGGTTGTATCGCTATTTGCAATATATCCTATATCACTAGAACCGCCATCTACATTATCATAGGCTATCAAAGTTGGTGTTACTGGTGCTACTGTGTCAATACGCACTGTTCTGGAAGTCGGTAAACTGACATTTCCTGCAGCATCTGTTGCAGTCGCCACTACGGTAGCAAAACCATCTGCCGGAACTTGCCCTGCTGTAAAAGAGAGACTCCAGTTGCCACTTGCATTCACAGGTGCCGTACCTAAATCTGCTCCATTATAGGTAAGCTTCACGCTTGTCCCTGCTTCAGCCGTACCGCTTAGCACAACACCATCACTCCTCTCTGCAAAATTAATAATATCATCACCTTCGATAATATTGATAGTTGGAGGATTTGGAGCTTGCGTCTCTATGGTCACCACTCTTACTGCAGCCGTACTCACATTTCCTGCCTCGTCTGTAGCTGTGGCTCTGACATTACGCGTTCCGTCCACTGGTACTTGTGAAGAAGAAAATGATACACTCCAATCTCCATTTACATCAGCGGTCACTGAAGTAAGAAAGTTTACTCCATCATACAACTTCACCGTACTAAATGCTTCAGCTATACCACTAATCGTTACACCATCACTTGCTTCTGCTGCATTAATAACATCATCTGTTTCAATCACATTGATTAGGGGTGTAGTAGGTGCAAGTGTATCTACAGTAAAATCATAAGTACCAGTTTGTGGTGAGACATTGCCTGCAGCATTGGTTGCCGTAGCATATATCGCATGGTCACCGTGAGCTAATGTGCTTGTAGTAATAGTCCACTCTCCATCTGCATTGGCAACCGTTTGTCCCAGTTGAGTAGTCCCCTCAAATAATGTGACTGTTGCACCTGCTTCAGCTGTACCGTTAAAAGTTGGTGTGGTGTCATCAGTACTGCCATCTTTGACTACGGGTGTTTGTATCGCGCCTACATTGTCTTCCACGGAGACGATGGCAGGAGCTGCAGGAGCTGCTGCACCGATAAGTGTAAAAGCAAAGGGAGGTGTAGAAGGATTAGAGACATTCCCTGCAGCATCGGTTGCTTTAATCTGAATCGAGTGATCACCTGCAATCAGTGGTGTGGCTGGTGTAAAGCTCCAATCTCCATTGCTATCTGCTTGGGCTGTACCAATCTCAATACCATTATCAAACACAGTAACAAGCGCATTGGCTTCTGCTTTACCACTAAATTCTGGTTTTGCATCATCAGTGGTATCTCCGCTATCCAAAGCACCTTGTACTGACCCTTGATCGTCAAGAACAGAGGTGATAGAAAGCTCTGAAAGCAGTGAAGAAGGTGCAATGGTATCGATGATCAAACTATAGGTATTCGATACACCACTAACATTTCCTGCACTATCACTTGCGGTCACTGTAAAGTTATGGGTTGTATTTGCAGTAAGGGGTGTTGCAGGGGTAAATGTCCAGTTACCCGAAGCATCTGTTGTGGTTGTACCCAGTGTGCCACCAACCGAATCAGTCACCGTGATGACTGAGAGTGCTTCAGCCGTACCCCTTAGTGTTGGTGTTGTATCATCAGAACGTGCACCACTTGCCGTAGACCCCTGATAGATTCCAACATCATCAATAATATTTGTAATTACCGGTGCACCTACACCACCAAACCCTGGAGCTTGTGTATCAAGCGTGACGATGAACGCAGACGAAGAGGTGTTAGCACCTGCTGCATTGGTAGAAACCGCTACAACGGAATGCGTCCCTTCACTTGGAAGCATGGCATCAGTCACCGTCCAAACACCGCCGCTGACTAGCACAGGAGTACCTGCAGATAAGCCATTAATGAAAAGTTGTACGGTTGTACCACTTTCACCCGTACCGCTAAATGTTGGGATAGTATCATTGGTGGTTGAACCCGATGCAAAATCACCTGTTACAGGAGAGACATCATCGGCATATTTTATAATGATAGGTGCGGTTACACCTGAAGTATCCACAATGAATGCTATCGGCGTTGATGGTGCAGAGGTGTTCCCTGCTGCATCGGTTGCAGTCACAGAAATAGCGTGTGAACCATCAGCAAGTGGTGTTGAAAGATTGATAGTCCATGTTCCGTTGCCTGCAGCTACTACTGGTGAGCCGATTGGATTACCAATACCATCAAATGCTTGTATGATAGCCCCTGCTTCTGCCGTACCTGTTATGGTTGGTGTTGCATCATCTGTGATAGAACCATCACCAATCGAGCCAATAACAGGTGCAACATTGTCAATAAGCTCAAAGCTTGTTCCTGCTGTTCCCACTACATTGGGTGCAAGTGTATCAACTCTGAATGTATAAGCACCGGATTGGGGAGAGACATTCCCTGCAGCATTGGAAGCCGTTGCCACAATGTTATGTACACCATCACCAAGTAGCACAGTCGATACAATATTCCAATCGCCATTACCATCAGCAATATCTGTACCAATAAGCGTTGCACCATCATAGAGCTTGACTGTCAAACCTGCTTGCGCTGTACCACTAAACGATGGCATTGTATCATTGGTCACTCCCGTATCTTTAACAATAGTACCTTGAATTGGATCCACATTATCATCAGCACGAGTAATTGCAGGCGCTGAAGGTGAAGCTGTACCCAAAAGTGTGAAGTCAAATGCCGATGAGGGGTTAGAAATATTACCTGATGCATCCGTTGCTGTTATCGTGACAGAGTGACTACCCAAAAGTAAAGGATTCGTTGGGATAAAACTCCAATTACCATTGACATCAGCCCCTGTTTCGCCTATCTTTGTACCATTATCATACACGCTAACAGTAGAATTGGCTTCTGCGATACCGCTAAACTCCGGTTTGGCGTCATCAGTGGTGTCTCCGCTTACAAGTTGTCCCGTTACATCACCTTGATCATCAAGCACAGACTGGATTATTAAATCTGATAGCACAGAAGAAGGTACAACCGTATCAATCGTTACATTGGTTTTAATCGGTGTGATGGCATTGCCTGAAGGGTCTGTGTAAGTTGTAGTAATCGTTGCATCACCTTGCCCTGCTCCAGTGATGTCTGCTTGTGGAAGGGTAACGGTAAGGGGCGTACCTGCATCGATGTCACCTTGGGTAACCGTATGGGTTACGGGTGTACTTCCATCAATAGAAACCGTAATCACATCACCTTCAACCGCATCACTTGGAAGGGTAACAAGAACGGCTATACCATCAGATGCTTCTGTGGCATTGATACCGTCTGTGGCTTCTGGAACTGAAACACTTGGAGGTGTCGCTCCTACTCCTATACCAGGAATAACAGTATCAATGTTCACAAGTGTAGTGACTGGTGTACTTGCATTGCCTGAGGGATCTGTATAGGTTGTGGTAATCGTTGCCGTTCCTTGTCCGGCAGCATCAATATCTATTTTTGGAAGCGTAACAGTAATAGGAGTGCCTGCATCAATGTCATCTTGAGTCACCGTATGACTTACTGGTGTACTTCCATCAATAGAAACCGTGATGACATCACCTGCTATTGCATTACTTGGAAGGATCACTTCAACATCAACACCATTAGATGCTTCAGTAGCATTGATACCGTCTGTGGCTTCTGGCACCAAGACTATGGGTTGATATGGCGCAACCGTATCTACAACTATTACCCTTGTACTCACAACAATCGATTGTCCAAAAGTATCGGTATAGGTTGCTGTAACATAAATCTCTTTGCCTACATGTTCATCACCCAGCATAAGAGAACGTTGA